>JAGYLP010000021.1 GCA_018401015.1 Bacteroidales bacterium | reverse complement strand
GCTTCGCGCTTGGCCTTGGAGTATATGACTCCGGTTATTTTACTCACCGATGGATATTTAGCGAATGGATCTGAACCATTCCGCATTCCTAAAATGGCTGAGCTGCCAACCATTCATCCTCGTTTCGCCGATCCGTCGAATCAGGATTACCAACCCTATGCGCGCGATGAAAAAACGCTCGCTCGCGAATGGGCTGTTCCCGGCACTCCCGGTCAAGAACACCGCATTGGTGGATTGGAAAAAATGAATATTACCGGAACCGTTTCATACGTTCCTGAAAACCATCAAGAAATGGTTGATATTCGGGAGAAAAAGATACAGGCCATGCAGGATACCATTCCTGAGTTGTCGGTTGTTGGCGAACAAGAAGGAGATGCTTTGTTAATTGGCTGGGGTTCAACCATGGGTCACTTAGCTTCTGCTACTCATGAGCTACTGAATCGTGGTTATAAAGTTGGTCACGCACACTTCAATTATATCAATCCGCTTCCGAAGAATGTTGCCGAGGTGTTTGGTCGTTATAAGAAGCTGATTGTTTGCGAATTGAACATGGGTCAATTTGCCGATTACCTGCGTATTAAGCATCAGGATTTCAAGTATCATCAAATTAATAAAGTTCAGGGTTTACCGTTTACCGTACAGGAATTAGTCGATAAGTTTGAACAAATTGTGGAGGGCAACTAATCATGGATATGAAAACCATTCAATACACACCCAAAGATTTTAAGAGCGATCAGGAAGTGCGTTGGTGCCCGGGTTGTGGCGACCATGCTGTTTTAAATGCGATTCAGCGAGCCATGGCTGAGATGAGCATCCCGAAGGAAAAATTTGCCGTCATTTCCGGAATTGGTTGTTCGTCGCGCTTCCCCTACTACATGAATACGTACGGATTTCATGGTATTCACGGTCGTGCCGGAGCCATTGCTTCCGGAGTAAAAGTTGCTAATCCGGAGCTATGTGTATGGCAAATAACCGGCGATGGCGATGCGATGGCTATTGGTGGAAATCATTTCATCCATGAAATTCGCCGTAACATCGATTTGAATGTGATCCTCTTCAATAATGAGATTTATGGGTTAACCAAAGGACAGTATTCACCAACATCGAAAGAAGGATCAAAGACAAAAACCTCTCCTTTCGGTACTGTTGAACCACCGTTCAAACCCGGCATGTTAGTCTTGGGAGCTATGGGTAAATTCTTTGCCCGAACCATCGACAATAACATCAAAGTTACCGTCGAGGTGATGAAGGAAGCGGCCAAATTTCGAGGAACATCGGTCGTTGAGGTGCTTCAGAATTGCGTGATTTATAACGATCAGGTTTTTGCTGAAATCAGTGATAAACAACACAAGCTCGATCGTCAATTGGTGGTAGAGCATGGTAAGAAAATGATTTTCGGAACCAATAGCGATAAAGGTATCGTGCAAGATGGCTTAGGCTTGAAAGTGGTTACGATTGGCCAGGATGGTTATACCGAGGACGATATTTTGGTGCACAATGCTCACGATCCGAATCCATACATTCACATGATGTTGGTTAATATGCAATTACCTGAATTCCCGGTTGTGTTCGGTGTTATCCGTGCTGTTCAGGAAGAACATACCTATGATACGAAGGTTGAACAACAGATTGCCAGCGTTCAGAGTAAGAGTGTGATAAAAAATATGGACGATCTGATGAATTCCGGCGATACCTGGGAGGTTAAGTAAATCTTCTTTCAATCGAATAAAAAAACAGGTCACTTTCAAGGAGTTGACCTGTTTTTTTTGAAATATGGTGTACGTATTCAATGAGAATGACCCGGTTCCCAAATGAGTCGGATAAAAGAACTTAATCGTTCATTTTCTCTACTAACGGGTATTCCCACTACCACTCCAATGAGCAGATTGTCGGCTATTCCAAGTCTCATTTGTGGGCGGATAGTCATGTCGAAATCGTTTTGCAGAAAGGTTTTATTGAATTCGAGGCCAATGAAGTTTCTTGTACCTGTAATCATGTAATGGAAACTACTGTGTAGTTCATAATTGGTAAGAATCTCGTTCGACTGGAAGCTTTGCTCAATACCGGGTCCGGTATAGATTAGTGAGTGAAAGTTATTACCCCACCGCTTTGCGATAATCAGAAAAGGATTGTAAATATTTCCCGTTATAAAAGGTCTGCCAAAGCTTTCAAAACTTGAAAGTTCCAGTTCATTGATGTAACCTAAAGCCATGGTTGTTGCCATTTTTTCGTTCACAAAGAACGACCACTGGGCAGCCATTTTGATGCTGTTCAGTTGGTGCGATGGAACCGCTTCTTTGTTCGTTCCTGCAGTGGGTGCAAAAAAGGTAAATGGTAGCTCAATCTCTAAACCTAATCGATCGATGGGAGCCCATTCGTACTCTACAAGCGCTTCGTAAGAATCAAAAGCTAAATTATCGGTAAGGCCCATGCCAAGATTCCATTCTTTTTCTCCCTTTCTAGCCCCCAGATCTCGGATAAGATCGATGAATAAGGGTTCAGCATGTAATACTTTGTCGGGAGTTTTTTGATTTTGAACTTGTTCTACGTAAATGCTATCTAATTCCGATTTATTTATTTGAGCATGGATCATAGAAATGCAACCTAGCCCCATGACTAGGAAAAGTAAAAGTTTGATTTTCATGGTTGATTTGTTTGAATGAATTAAAAGGTATTTATAACTGCCTGGATTAGCAGCGCGTCCTGATAAAAACAAATCAACATTCAGGTGGCGGTGAAATGAGTTTCTGAAACCCTTCCGATAAGTCGAAGTTTGAACCAAATTCGTTTGACGTTGTATCATGGTTATCAAATGGATAGGAGTTCATCCTTTCGATAACCTGAGTAATCCAATCTAATTTGATCTTGCTTTGGGTTTGAATATTTTCAAGGTCGTGATCGTCATATTCGACGAATGCATCTTCACAACCTAAAACCTTCTCTACAAAAAACTCAAGGATGCTTTCTTGATCGTTTATGTTCAAGTCTTCTGATACACCCTGGGTTGTAAGATCGGCAGAATCGATGCTAATGTTCAGGAAATAAATTCCCATGAAACCCCACAGGATTCTCAGGAAACGACTATGTCTAATTCTTCTCAGCACCTTGCAAAAGTAGGATTAATCATATCGGAAGGATTCGTTCAGGCCGCATGAGAATCCTAATAATTGCTAAAAAATTATGCACCGAGTTTGTCATAACTCCCAACTTGAATTGATCCAAATCTGAAGGTATTCCATAGGAGATTGCATCTTGCAAATTTGTAAGTTTGTGAATTATTAAATTTTTATACTTACTAAACATCCTCAAAAAGAAGTATCGATGGAAAAAAATTGGGCTGTTCAGGATTTTTATCCCGAAGAATTGAGTCATTGCTATGGCTGTGGTAGCAAGAACGAACATGGTTATCAGTTAAAGACGTATTGGGAAGGCGATGAGACCGTTTCTCGCGTTACTCCCCGCGACTATCACACGGCCATTCCCGGTTATGTGTATGGTGGTTTTCTGGCCTCCATTATCGATTGCCACGGAACCGGTTCGGCAGCTGCCGCCATGTATCGTGCCGAGAATCGCCCAATGGACAGCTTGCCCGCTTTTCGTTTTGTTACGGCCTCTTTACAAGTAAATTATTTGAAACCCACTCCAATTGGGGTGGAGCTGGAAGTTCGAGGACGAATAAAATCGATCAACGGCCGAAAAGTATTGGTGGAAGCTTCGGTTTACGCCAACGGAATCGAAACCGTAAAAGGTGAAATACTAGCTGTTCAAATGCCGGATAGTTTTTTATCCAAATAATCATCAACTCATAATCAATATTTAAAATGATATTCAAACACACAACACTTTTTATCAAAGCACTTTTTTTAAGCATGGTCTTGTATCTGTCGGCTTGTAATTCGACCGATCAAGCCTACGATTTACAGTTCTATACCAACGAATACCCTCCATTTAATTACAGCGAAGAGGGTAAGCTTATTGGACTAGGGCCCGATCTGGTTTACCGAATTGCCGAAGAATTAGATTTCACCCCATACATTTTAGTTGGAAACTGGACCGAAAGTTATCAGGCATGTTTGGACGATGAGCAAGGCGTACTGTTTTCGGCTGTTTTGAATGCTGATCGTAAGGATCTGTTTAAATGGGCAGGACCCTACGCCGAAGTGGAATGGAACTTTTACAAAAAGGTAGGATCAAGTTGGGATATTGTAACGCTGGAAGATGCTAAACAAGTTGGCAGTATCGGGGTGCTCGAGGATAATACCATGCACCAATATTTGGTGCAACAGGGTTTTTCTAACCTTGTTTTTTGCGAAGATCAGGAAGATGCCGTGAGCAAGCTCCTCGAAGGGAGCATCGATTTGTATCCGGCTACTGAAATTCCCATGAAAAGCACCTTAGTGAATTTGGGCAGTAGTTTTTATCATGTCGAAAAAGAGCTGCATTTGCTCAGCGAGTTGATCTATTTTGCATTTAATCCGGCTGTACCCGATGAAGTGGTGGCCGATTTTCAGGAAAAAATCGACGATTTAAAACGGACTGGATTTATTACAAGTCTTACGGAAACCTACTTCAATCATCGGAATGTGCCCGATGTACTCATGATTTATACCGAGGATTATGCACCTTTAAGTTTTCGAAATGAACAAGGCGAGATAAGCGGGTTTGGGACTGATTTGGTCCGCGAAATCTTGTCGCGGCGCGGCGAATTTTACAACATCCAACTCACCTCCTGGAGCAATGCCTACCAATTAGCTTCCTTGAATAGGAATGTTTGTTTATACACCATGGAACGCACCACTGCGCGAGAAAATCTCTTTCAGTGGGTTGGTCCTATTGGATCGAACACAAGCTTCTTTTACACCCGCACCGGATCCGGTATTGAACTGGAATCGATCGAGGACGCGAAACAACTGGCTCATGTTGGTGTAGTTGAAAACTGGTTCTCGACCCAAACCCTCATCGAAGAGGGATTCACTAATTTAACGACTGTTTCGACCCCCGAGGAACTGGTTCATCTCTTAATGAATAACGAAGTGGATGCCGTGGTGATTACGAATATTACCTTTCCCGCAATCCTTGAAAATCTTCAGTATGCTTATTCCGATGTGGAAGAGAATCTGGAATTGATGTCGACCGATTTTTATATTTCCTTCTCGAAAGAAACTTCAACCGTTATTGTTGAGGAATGGCAAGAAAGCCTGAATGCGATAAAAGCCGACGGAACGTTTCAGTTTATTCATGATAAATGGTTGCACTAGCCTCGTTCCTTTGGAGAACGTCCTTAAATGAATTTGCAATCGGAGGGTTTTAATTACCTTTTATTGCAGGATAAGATTGTTTTAATTAATTCATAATAAAATAGATGCGTGTATTTTTATTGATTGGAGCCTTGTTGAGTCTCTCTCTTTTGAGCGCCTGTGAACCGGAACAAGGATGTACCGATTCCAAAAGTGTGAATTATAATCCCAATGCGGAGGAAGACGACGGGAGTTGTGAATATGAAGCAAATGCTGTCTTTTGGATGGATCCGGTTACTGCTTTAATGCTTCAGCAGAATTATATCAGTTTGGTTCGGATATATATCGATGATGAACTAATTGGCAGTATGGTTTCGAACTCTACCCTTGAATCGGCTCCCGAATGTTGGGAAGCCGGAGTGAGCATGTCGGCCGATTTAGGTTCCGATAAAACGAAAGATGTGAGTTTAATAATTACGTATCCGCATCCTTATAATGAAGAGGAAATTGTTTACTACGAAGGAATCTTCCGCTTGGAAGGCGGTGAATGCAAGGCGTTTCGGATTCAGTAGAAGGCTGTTGGCTGTTAGCTTCCCGAAAGCATTCGGGAGGCTATTGGCTATTAGCTTTTGGCTAGTTCGTTGTTGCCATCTTTCATCCCCCCTCGCCAAGTCGCCCAGTCTGTCCTTCACCGTTCACCATTCACCGTTCACTGACAAGCTGGTCCTGAATCCAAATGCATCCTTAAAACTTGTAACTATACCCAATGCTGAAAGCGCGACCGGGGTTTAAACTGCTAAATACCTGTGGGGTCGCTTCGAACGATTGATAAAAACTTTCGATCCGATCGTTCAGGATATTGGAGATTTTAAAGTCGACAGCGGAACGGTTCTCAGGGCCAAAGGTCTTGTTTAGGCTGAAATTTAAGCTGTGGAATGGTTCCATGTAAATATCCGGGAATAATCCTGCTCCCACAATCGATAGGGTCGGGCCTTTCACATTGTAGAATAATCCGGCATTCAACCCCCGATCGGCATTCGCATATGCAATACCTAAATTAATAACGTAAGGCGACTGACCTGCCATTTGACGGGTTGGCTCAATCGTTTCCCCTTCTTTTTCGTAAGTTTTTCGGGAATTGAATTCAAGGTCGGTCATGTCTATTCGGGATTCTACCAGGGTGAGGTTTCCATTGATATTCCAGTTGAATAAATAGGGCGATAGGAAGGCTAACTCTTTGCGCAATTCTAGTTCGATACCTAATAACTGGCCATTTCCAACATTCCGGGGTTGGTACTCGGTACTGGTTTGTTGCTCGGGAATACGAACCAACTCAATGGGGTTTTGGAATCGTTTGTAGAAGGTGCTAACCGAAAACATTTGATCGCGTTCCTGGAACAATTCCCAACGCAGATCGATGTTATCGATGTTGGTTTCAACCAGGTTGCCGTCCCAAGTGCTGGTAACGAACAAACTTCCGTTGAAGATCCTATTCGAGAGTGGATCGAGAATTTGAGCAAAAGAAAGTTCTTTAAACGACGGACGAGCAATGGTTTGGGTAAAAGAAGCCCGGAGGTTTTGCATTTCGGAAAGTGCATAAATAACATTCACCGAGGGGAATAAACGGAGCGATTCCAGCACAACATCGTTATCGAGGTTTCGCCCGTTGGTGTAATCGCCACTAGCCCAAGCCTGATCGCGTCCGGTATGTCGCTGTACATAATGCTCCAGGCGCAGCCCTAAAATGGTTTTCAAACGAGGGAGAAGTTCCAGTTCGTTCGATACATAGGCAGCGGTATTGTGAATATTGGAGGAGTATTCGTTCGGGTTCGGATTGTTGTTTCCCGACTGGTAGTAAATAGCATTCGGACGATTTGGGTAAAGGTAATTTGGGTCGAGTACTACCGAAGGATCGGGATTGGGCCAGTCTTGTGGACCAAAGAACTGGATATCGTAGAATAGGATTTCGTAGAATCGTTGTTTATAGGTGTAATAAGTACCGACTTTGAATTTTCCTTCTCGTTCTTTCCACTGATATTTTTTAGTGGCATCGAAACGGGCTGTTCCGTTGAATTCGTTCAGGTTACGCCAGATACGAGCTGGATTTCCTCCTGCACCCGCATTGAAGAAGGTGTCGGTAGCGGTTTGTGTAAAAGCGGTTTTGCGAATGTCGGGGTCGTTCGATAGGGAGAATACGGGCGAAACACGCCAGTCAAGTTCCCAATTCGATTTTGAGAGCAAATGCGTTCCCTGGAAAATCAGATTGCTCAGCGAACGTTGATTGTACTCGAGGTTATCGGAAGTTGCAAAATAGCCCGATTGCCCAACTGCCTCGCCATCGTTATCGATAAAGAATTTACCGGCACGGCTTTCGCCATTTTGCAAATGCATGGCCATTAGTTTGTATTTGGATTGTTGGGTTTTATAGGCTAATCCGCCCAGTAACCCTACGAGCACATTTCGTTCGCCCATTTCACCAGTTTGGATGGTGGCATAGCGCATCTCATTCAAAGTTGGGTCGATGAATCGCTGGAACTCACCGTATTCGACTTCGCTGTAATATTTGTAGTCGGATTTGTAACTAGCGGAAAAAATGTAGCCAAGCTTTGGCTTTACTCCATCTTCTTTTTCGTTGAGTTCCAATTGATTCCCAAAGGTAAGACTAGCGCTGAAATCGGGCAGGCTGGGTTGACGTTTTGCACCAAGCTCGGGATTAAAGCTCGACACAAAATCGTTTACTTCCTGAGAGCTGGCACCCGATACAGGAGTTGGGATGTTGGCCGATCGGGCTCCGTTGGGCAAAGCTCGAGTTCCATCGTCGAACCCTAGGAAGTCGGTAGAACCACCATCGTAGGAGAGATAATCGGGATTAAAGTGCATTTGAGGGTTCACCGATGTGCTGAACGAATAACTGAAAATTTTCTTTTCGGGAAAATCTTTGGTTTCAATGTCGAGCAATCCGCCGGTAAAATCGGCCGGTAAGTCGGCGGTAAAATTCTTTAGAACCAGCATGTTGTTGATGAGGTTCGAAGGGAAGATGTCCATTTGTAAGCTATTCCGATCGGGGTCGAGACCGGGAATGTTTACTCCATTCAAGGTCGTTTTCGTATAGCGGTCGCCAAGTCCACGAACATACACATATTTCCCTCCTTCAACCGACACACCTGTTACTCGTTTGGCAGCCTCTACGGCGGTTGCATCGCCAATTAAAGCCATGCGCGATGCCGAAATTCCATCCATTATCACGGCCGATTTGCGTCGTACGGTCTGAAGAGCCATTTCGGTAGTACGAACAATTTCGGCCGAAATAACTACTTCGTTCAACTCAAGGGAACTTTCTTTTAACCGCAGGTTATCCAAATAAGTTACTTCGCCTGGCTTCACGTCAATTTCGTTAATGCTCAGCGTGTTGTAGGAGATATACGAGAGTTGAATACTTGATTTTCCAGCTTGCGTTTCGATGCTGAATTCTCCATCGAGGTCGGTAATGGTTCCTTGTGTTGTACCCGGAATAATTACGGTGACTCCAACCAGCGTTTCTCCGGTTTTATCGTCGTAAACCTTACCACGAATGATTCCTTTTTGTGCGAAAAGGAAAGAAGGGAGAATAAGGAGGCTAATGAGTAAGAAGCGTTTCATGGATTGACAGCAAAAATGATTAGTTAGATTGATCGGAACTGTGTTTTTTAATAGAATATTGATTATCAGTAGGGTAGATTGTATTGGGTTATGAATTACCTAAAAAAGGGAACAGACTTACCCGGGATTTGGATAAGTCTGTTCCAGAACTTTGATATAATGGATTCAATGTTTTTGCGAAAGGAATATTATAATCCGCTTAACATTCCGGCTTTAGCAGCCCAAGTCCATCCGAAAACAGAAACATCGGCTTTGGGAGAACCACCAGCAGTAATTCCAGCAGGAACGTCACCGTTTACGTGCGATGGAAGAGCTTCTTCGGTTACGTCGAATTCGATTCCTTCGAAAGTAACACCAGCTGCAGTTACGCGGTTAACCATTTGACCTTCGGCAATACCGGTGAAGTAGATGTCTTTCAAAGCAACAATCGAGTTGTCGTCAACATTGATCAGGTCTTCGGAAACGCGGTCTTCCGAACTGGCAACTACAGTACCATTCACGAAGGAGTGTCCGGCTTCGTAAGAACCTTCTGGTCCGTCTAACTCAAAGCAATGTCCGGCAGGAGTTATAACCACGAAGTTGTCGCAAGTACCAGCCCAAGCTTGGTCGGTGTCCATTCCGTCGTCGCCAACATTCCAAGTTAAAGCGTTTTTAACATTAACGGTTCCACCAAACCATTCGATACCGTCGTCCTGGTTTGCAACTACTTCTACATTTTCAATAACAGTTCCGGAACCAACACCACCTAAGGTAAGCCCGTTGATTTCGTTGCCTGCACCAATGTTAGTACCACCATGTCGGATGGAAATGTATTTGATTACACCGCTGTTGTCGGCGTCGTTATTACCACCATACAAACCATTCGGGTCGGTAGTAGGAATACCTTCAATTTGAATTTCGCTAATATCGCCAGACTCGTTCGAAGCGGAGATGGTAGCACTTCCAAGAACGATAACACCACCCCACAAACCGTTAATGTTTGGATCGAGGTTAGGACTTTCAAAATTACCGGCAGCTACATCTTCGGGAGAAATTTCGTCGGCAACCGAGGTAAAGATGATGGGTAAAGAAGCAGTTCCTTCAGCCATTAATTTACCACCACGAGCTACTAAAAGAGCAGTAGCATTGGCTTGAGTGCCAGCTTCACCCTTAATAATGGTGCCGGGTTCAATGGTTAAGGTTGCACCGGAGAGAACGGTAATACGACCACCTAATTGGTAAACAGAGTCGGCATACCAGGTGGTGTTAGCAGAAATGTTTTCGGTAACTATTACATTACCAGAATTCACAATAATAGGATCGGTTACATCATCGTCGTCGCAAGAAGCGAAGCTTAAACCCATGATGAGAGAAAAAACGATAGCCCAAGATTTTTTCATAATCGAGATTTTTAAGTTTTAGTTGTTTAACGCCGGCAAAACTAATGGAGGTGTCCCGAGATGACTTTAATATGGGGTCATCCTACTGTTAACTTTGTCGAAAGAATGCCTCTCGAGGCTTAACAAAAACTTAAGGTGGGAAAGAGTTATTTTCGAGAATTGCGGTATTCCCTCAATAATCCGAGAGCCAGCCACTCGGCTAATGCTTGTCGGTTGGAAGGGAGGATGAATCGTTTTTGGTCTCGTGAGTTTTGGATGTTGCCCAATTCAATAAAAGCCGTTACCGGATGGGTGTAACGGAGCATGAAAAGCCCTCGTGTTCCGATTGTTCCGTGATAACCACGCCCGGGTTGATGTTCGTCGTATTTTTCTTTCAGGCCTTGGTGTAGGTTTTCGCACAACCGTTGACCCAAGTCACTTCTCTTATCATGATAAAAGTACACATCGGTGTCCTCGCCTTTGCTTCGGCTGTCGAGATGCACCACGATGAGTCGTTGGTAGGCTCCTTTATTTTTAGCGAATAGTTTATTCACCGCATTTTTTCGTTGCGCCAGGCGTTTGTTATGATCGAGCGGAATGCTAAGATTGGGATAGCAGACTTCGTCGCGGTCGCATCGTAGAATTTCACTGTCGCGAATCCCATCACTCGGATCGCGGGTTATAATGTAAACGATGGCTCCCTGGGCAATGAGTTCGCGTCCTAATCGAAGGACAACATCGTAGGCGTATTCGTCTTCGCAGAGTTGATGGTTCCCATACTTGCCCACAGCTCCCGGATCGGGGCCACCATGACCTGCCAATAAATAATAAATAGCTCCATTGAGTTGATTGCTTACGATTTCAACTTCTCTGTATTTTGGTCCAAAAATATCGTAGGAACGAATTTGTTTCTGAGGGCCGGGAGTAGCCAAGGCTTCTTCCGGTGTAGTGAGCATGCTGGTTTTACTCTTTAAGGGGGGGATTGTATACGTTCGACCAATGAAGAGTGAATGGTCTTTACCCAGATTCGCTCGATTCAGTTCGATAAAAGCTTGTAAGTATTCTGCTGGGTTCCGACCGTGGTTTCGTAAGAGGGAATAAATGCCATCGCCATTTTTCGCCACTACTTTTTCCTGACTAAAGCTCGTAAGCGATAGTATGAGCAAGAGAAAGCCTACGAAAAGCTGTTTCATGGTTGAACCATACCTAAACGGGTGTAACATTGTGCCGCTAAATTCATGGTTTTTTCAGCTATTCCCATTAAAAACAGGAAGTTCTTATTCACAATCTTATACACAGCTGGTTCTGGTTCTTATTCTTTTTGATGCGTGTCGATCCAGATGCTAACCGGTCCGTCGTTGTGAATCACCACTTCCATGTGTGCCCCGAAAACTCCTGTTGCGACAGGGAGAGAGGTTGTTGCGGCAAGTTGTTCGGCAAACAATTCATAGAGAGGAATGGCTTGCTCAGGTTTGGCAGCCTGAATAAAGGATGGACGGTTTCCTTTTTTCGTTTTCGCATGAAGGGTAAATTGGCTTACCAATAAAAAACTCCCACCTGTTTCCTGAATCGAGCGATTCATATTCCCTTGGGAATCGCTAAAAATTCGTAGCTGGCCGATTTTCTTAACCAGCCAAGCAACATCTTCCTGGGTGTCGCGGTGTTCAATTCCAAGAAAAAGCAATAAACCCTTTCCGATGGAGGCTATTTCCTGTTGATCGACCCAGACGGCAGCTTTTGAAACACGTTGAATGAGAACTCGCATAGTGAAATACTCGATTTAGATGATTAGATGAATTGGATGGAAAGGAAATAAACGATCAATAGAACACTATTGTACAAAATCCACCAATTCAGATGAAGGTAATTTTTTATGCTGATGCCATGCTTTTTATGAAGGTAGTAGGCCAGGATTGTTTTTTCCACCAGATTAGCCACGACTGCCGCCAGAGCAACTCCCTGCAATCCCCAAACGGACACCAGCCCGAGGCTGGTTAATAAATGAACGCCAAGGGCAAAAATTCCGATCCATAGCACCGGGGTATTGTCGCGCATACCATATAAAATGGTTTGCGGAAATACCAATCGACTGCTAATAATGAGCAAGTAAATGTTGAAAATGGACGCACTTGCGGCAAAATCCGGATTGAATAAGATTGGGAATAAAAAGTGGCTGGTAAGAAGCAGAGCAAAGGTGATTGGAAAGAAGAAATGAGCCAGTTGCAGGGCTTTCTTTTTCAATGTTTGAAGGTTTTCCTCCAATGCTTCGGGGTTGGAAAAGTGTGGCACCATTGCATTGCTGAAAGCATTGGCGAAAAGAACCACAAAGGGAAGCTCGCGTGCTCCGTAGCGAAAGATGGCGAAATGCGCTTCGTCGAAGTAGGCGGCCACCACACTGCCATCGATGTAACTGGCCGATCCACCCACCAGGGCTAGCAAAATGAGCGGCCAGGCAGTAAAGAGCGAAGTGGTAATAAATCGAACATTTACCTGAAATTGACCCCAACGGCGAAGTAGTGCAATAAGCCAAACAAGCCGGACCACGGCACTGGCCAATAATCCAACTAAAGCACCCATTAAACCATGGCCCATGAAGATTAATATCCCTACTAACCCAACTTGTATCCCATGCGACCACAGACTGTAGCGTATGAGTTTTCCTGCCTGTTTTTCAAGTAGATAAATATATTCGACCAAAGCGGTGGGGGCGGATACCAGGAGATAAATAAGGAGAATGGGCAGTAAATCGTTTCGGTGATGCGTCCAGATGCTCAATTCCAGGAAAGGTGCACTTATCAGAAAGATGACCACAGCCAACAAGGCGAATAGGAAGAGCACCCCTGCTGCGTTTACGTAGCCCGGATGTTTTTGATCCGGAAGCGTGTATTCCCGATGAATAGCCAGGAAGGACTGGATGTATCCGTTTATCCAAAAAAAACTGAGCAAACCCACCAGAAACAGGACGCTTTCGTAAAGCCCAATATCCGTAGCCGAAAGACCTGCTTTGGTTAGCAAGATGCTAATCAACAGCAAACTTCCAAAGCGGACAAGCTGATAGAATTGTAAGGCCGAAATCGTTCCCGGCCTACGGATGAAGCTCATGGTCTCTCTTTTTTTGCCCGAAGTAAAGGAATTCCTCTGTGAAATCCAGATGAACTGTTTTTTTTCCATGAAGCAGATTCCAAAGGATTCAAATTTGGATTTTCTTTGCGTGCTTTTTTATTCTAAAAATAATCGCGATGAAAGCATTTTATACCCTGTCGCTCCTCCTGATGGCTAATGTTTTTATGACCTTTGCCTGGTACGGACACCTTAAATTCAAGGAGATGTCGTGGTTTAGTCAATTGGGCTTGGTTTCCATCATTTTCCTGAGTTGGGGGATTGCCTTGTTCGAGTATTTTTTTCAAATACCGGCCAACCGCATTGGTTACAAAGGAAACGGAGGACCTTTCTCCCTGGTCGAGCTGAAAGTGATTCAGGAAGTGATTACCCTCGTTGTATTCATGGTTTTTTCACTCGTCTTCTTTAAAACCGAAACATTTCGAATCAATCACCTCATTGGTTTTATCTTTCTTATTCTGGCCGTGTATTTCATTTTTAAAAAATAAGGGTTCTTATCAGATTAAGGAAAGTGGATAAGCAGGTTCAATCGAATCGGATCTTTCATGCCAACATGCAGAAAAATGCAATGAATTATTTAGGAAGATGATTTTCCGCGCAATCAGAATGGATACACAATTTCTCGGGATCAGTCAAATGTGAATTTTTCCTAATCTTCCCAAATTCCCAACAAAAGTCATCGTCACGACCCATTTTTTCTTCTACCTTCGTGGGCTAAAACAATTTGTTTATCAAAACTTTAAATGATATTTAAACAAACACATCAACTATGAAAAACATCAAATCCTCCTGGATTATCATTGGGGTACTGGCATTATTAGTAATCTATTCCGTATCCGTTTATAACCGTCTGGTTTTGCTCGAAGAAAACGTTAGTTCACAATGGGCGAATGTTGAAAATGTGTATCAGCGCAGAGCCGATCTTATTCCTAATCTCGTGAATACCGTAAAAGGCTATGCAGCTCACGAGCGCGAGACACTCGAAGCGGTTATCGAAGCACGTTCCAAAGCAACCGGAATCAATCTAAACGCCAATGAACTTACTCCTGAGAATTTGCAGCAGTTCCAAGCGGCTCAATCGTCCTTTAGCTCCGCTTTAAGCCGACTCATGGTCGTAGTAGAACGTTATCCGGATTTGAAAGCAAACCAGAACTTTTTGGAATTGCAAGCCCAGTTGGAAGGAACAGAGAATCGCATCAGTGTGGAACGGATGAAGTTTAACGATATGGTTAAAAGTTTCAATACGAAAATTCGTCGTTTCCCGGCTAATGTCCTGAAATCGATTTTCGGATTCGAAGCAAAAGCCTATTTCGAAGCTGAAGAAGGAAGTGACAAAGCACCCGAAGTTCAATTTTAAGCCGATGGCATGAATGTATTGAAAGAATTATTCACCGAAGCAAATAAGAAGCTTATTCGGGAAGCTATTGCCGATGCCGAGAAGAATACTTCCGGCGAGATTCGCTTACATGTAGAATCGCACTCCAAAGTCGATGTCTTGGACGAAGCTGCTTTTATTTTTGAGAAACTCAAGATGCACCGCACGGCCGATCGCAACGGAGTGCTTATTTACCTGGCTGTGAAGGATCGGAAGTTGGCTATTTTAGGCGATTCCGGTATCAATGCAAAAGTTCCTGAAAATTTTTGGAACGATGTGGTGGCACTTATGACCAATGAGTTTAAGCAAGAGCGCTTTATCGAAGGATTGACCGCCGGTATTCGGTTGGCAGGACTGCAATTAGGTGAACATTTCCCATATCAAAAAGACGATGTAAATGAACTTAGTAACGAGATTTCTTTTGGAGAATAAACAGCGTTTGACTACAAGATTTTTGATCCTTGGGCTGGCTTTAAGTATTCTATTGCTTGGTTTGCCCGCGATGCTTCGGGCACAAGATGCCGATTGTTTTCCCTCTAAACCCAATCGACTCGTAAACGATTATACACAAGCTATAAGTCCTCAACAAGCGGATGCATTGGAGGCAAAATTGTTAGCCTTTAATCAGGAAACCTCTACTCAAATTGCCATTGCCATGGTGAGCGATTTGTGCGGCTACGATCGTGCTCAATATACCTACACGCTTGCCGAAAAGTGGGGAGTGGGAAAAGAGGGAAAGAATAATGGTATCCTCATTATGGTTGTTCCATTTGGTGGTCCCGGACAACGAACCACTTTTATTGCCGTAGGCTATGGTTTAGAAGGAGTTGTTCCCGATGCCATTGCCAAGCGCATTGTGGAGCAAGAACTGATTCCCAATTTTAAGCAAAATGATTTTTATACCGGATTGAATGCGGCTACCGATGTGCTTATGGGCTTGACGAAAGGCGAATTTACTGCCGAGGAATATGCTCCTAACAATGCCGGATCGGCTGTTTTTGGTGCTTTTCTCGTGTTGTTTATTTTGGCCTTGGTGCTGCTGTCGCGCATTGGTTCTGTGCGTAAGTATGCACATCGAAACGATTTGAGTTTTTGGGCTGCGTTAGCTTTGATGAATGCGGCTGCTAATTCGCGAAGCGGATCGTTTCAGAATTTCTCCGGAGGAGGAGGCTTCGGATCCGGAGGAGGTTTTGGTGGTTTTGGCGGCGGCAGTTTTGGCGGCGGGGGAGCCGGCGGAAGTTGGTAAAATTATTTCACTTCATTTAAAGGGTGGTTTCATATAGCCCAACCTTGATTCTTTCTTTGGATAGTAACCCATTCGATTCATTTCTCTATAGAAGCTGTTAACGATTTGTTTTCACGTTCTTCACCCCATAAAGCTTAACAGTGCTCTGTAGATGCGGTTGCTCCGTTGAATCATTCTTATCGGACCAAAGTAGGAATTAATCTACTTGTAAAGTAAGCGTCTCCGCGATATCATGATATATTCTTTGGCATGTTCGTTCAGACTACACGGAATCAACACCTTCGAGTACTTTACCGACATCTTAAACAAGCTGGCTTATATCAGCCCAAATGCCCCGGATCAGGTCTTCGAAGATCTATTGCCACATTGCTTGACTAAGCGATAAGCCCTACATTAAATTTTGAAAATCCCAACAATGGTAAACCGGAGACGCTTACAATAAAATAGATATAACTAGCTACCTTATTGCAAGTTGTACGGGGTTTCAAAAAAGTTCAGTGGACAGTAGTGAGTGCCAAACTTAATTAAATAGAGTACCCAATATTAGAATTTAATTAACCTTTAATTGAGAATTGATTCTTTATAAAGCATGATATAAGTCCTGGACCTCATCGAGAACCTCATAAAATAACTGCGAGGTTAGAGCATCAATACTATCTTGATCACATTCTGAAGTCAATGTTCCTGTCGCAGAAACAGTTCCAAGAACAGGATCTTCGATGGTAATTGTAATACTTAATTCACAAGTGTAATTAGAATTACCTATCGATAGATTATTTGATGGTTGACTGGTTCCTGAGATTTGTTGGTAAACTGAAGGATTATTAGCTTCATCATTCTCAATAATTGAACCTGAATAACTGAATATGGAAAATAGAATCCCAACAGTTAAAAGAAGTAATGTTCTCATAATATTCTAATTATTAATTAATTAGTGTTTGTTTTTGCTGTATATCGATAGGTTTATTCAAGCAGTCCTATTTCGAGAATGTCTACTTTATAAGATGTTGTTACTTCAACGTTTTCGGACATACTTAAATCATTTTCAGTGATACTCTGAATTTTTGCGGATAAGTTCTTAAACTTTCTCTGATAAATTGCTTTGTATTCATTATATGAATAGACATTGTCAAGGTCTAATTCCTTTATAATAAGATTATTATTATTATTAAGTGAGACGGTCGTGGCAGTAAAATGAATTCTAGAATTCACTTCATACAATTCTAAGATAGCACCTGGCAAACCGTGAAGCTTCCATGGTCCAATTTGAAATGGAATCTGATTAGAAAACCATGCAACATAATCTCTTCCTTCATAATGGCATGTTGCTTTTAAGCAATCGTATTCACAAATCTGTTTGATTTCATCATTTTCAATATTCCACTTAATTTGAAAAATAGAATCACTAGTATTTAAAGAAAGAGGAATTAATTCTCGATATACATAGATTCCTTTATCAAAGTCTTTATAAAAGACATTGCCAATGCTATCTGTTCTAATCATGAGGTGTTTAGGTGCATCAAAATCATCTTCAGACTTCTCACTGCCTAACATTTCTTTACCATAAGTAAATACAGATGAACTTTGATTAAAAGTAAGAGTGGGAACTTCGACATTTTCTCCAAGAGTTGTTCCTTTAAAGGTTAGCTCATATTTAATTTGACCTGATTGTGAAAAAATCAAACTGGAAGAAAAAGTTAGAAAGGATAGAATATATAACAGTTTCATTTTGCCTAATTATCTAAATATTTCATCCCAATGTTTATTAAAATATGCTACAATTGAGTTAAGTAGACTTGTAGCAGCTGTGTAAATTTCATCACAAGGACCTGTGGCTGTTAATGAAATTGAGATTGAACCTGATATTGGATTCCCAAGAGTTGCAGTAACTGTAACAGTGCAGTCAACCTGTTCCATTACAGTTTCAAATTCATAACCAAGGTCTAAGCTTGAAATATATACGTAATTAAGGTTAATATAACTATTTGAATGGCCAATTTCAGAAACAGGAGTGATTTTCAAATCAATTATTATTATTTCTTCTAAATCATTGCCTGCTTGTACCGCAATTGTAAGAAAAAGTCCAACAATAAGTGAAATTATTTTTTTCATTTACATTAACTATTTGTTTTGAAATTTAGAGTTAATTGTCTGTTGTTTGGTTTTAGGAAAATAATACTTTGAGTACTATTTCCATTAAACATTCCTAGCAGAATATCTCCTATATAATTTTAAATCAATTATTGTGGATGAAAATAAGCTAATAAATGTTGCCATTAAGTTCCTTAATAAGGGTTTGCCACTATTTCAATAACAAAGATAACAAAACGAGCTCTGATTGTTCATGTTAGAGTATGTTAAGAAATGTTAAATCAACTTGAGACCCAACAGCAGTTGCCCATCATCCTGGATTAGACTTGGATTATCGTAAGCCTTCTGCCATGAGCATATTGGTCGAAAAAATCCTACGATTTTCCTTTGCGAAAAAAAGATGAAATCAAACAAGAATCGTGAGCGAAAGCTGGATTTGGTCTGGCAATGGGAAGAATCGTGGGAAAGTCAGACGGCATTTGCCCAAGAAGAGGGTAGTAGTTAATGTTTATATCAAAGTCCCCGCTGATGGACTTGAGCTGTACAACGGGCTTAAGGATTATATGGATTATTATAATAATCGACTTTGTCACCAAGGGATTGATCATCAGATCCCGGCAGCCCGGTACAAGTCAGTAGCATGATAGGTGCAGAAAATGAAGACATTAACAAAGAAAAGGTGTTATAAACCAGACAATCCCCCGCTTCTCTTCGGAGTTAATATTGGTTATGTAACACTCTGAATCATCAACATAATAAAAGATAACTTATATTTGAAAACCAATGGTCTGAAAGAGGGTAGTAGTTAAGAGTTTTATCGGTTAACGATATACTCAAGATCTGCAAAAACCTCATAGGAACTTCTCGTCTCAGTTGCAGGTCTTTTTTGGGCCATTGCTATTAAGCAATAAGTGCATATGGCAACATAAATCTGATTGAAACAGCGTTCTCGGTTGTCCCCGGAATTTCATGATTTTCAGGTGTTGCTTAAACCATTCGAAGAGCAGTTCGACCTTTGCCATCGGTTCTGCAAAGTTCAGAAACCTGAAGTGAGGTTTCTGGTTTATGAGATCCGGAACCTAGGAGATCCCACCCTTGGTTTTCTTCCTTTGAGATAGCAGGTCGGCAAGTTTGAAGTGCAAGGATCGAAACTGCAAGAAAACGAAAAAGAGTTCGAGAAAAATACAACCGAGTGTTCACACCAGGTTTACACCAAAGAAAAAGCAGCTGCGACTTTCGTCGTAACTGCTTGTCTTCTTTTGCTCCCCTCTAGGACTCTGAAACCTAGGACCTCTCTGATTAACAGTCAGATGCTCTAACCAACTGAGCTAAGGAGGAGTTTGTGCTCCTAAAAAGCGGTGCAAATATAAAATCCATTTTAATACTTTACAAGAGTCGAGAATAAGTTTTCGACTTTTTTTTTGAATCTTTGCGGAAAAAATAAGCAACATGTATAAAATTCTTAGTCTGGGTAATGCTTTGGTCGATATGATTACCCGTTTAGAAAGCGACCACGATCTTCAAAAACTATCCCTTCCGAAAGGAAGCATGCAGCTGGTAGATAAAGACCAATCAGAATCGATTTATGAAATAAGCCAACAGTTCTCGCAAAAATTAGCCGCTGGGGGATCGGCCGCAAATACCATTAAAGGTCTAGCCGCTTTAGGGGCCGAAACCGGCTACATCGGTTCGGTTGGAGGCGATTCACTCGGTCATTTTTTTGAGTCGGATTTGCAAAAGTACCAAATCACTCCGCATTTGCTCACTCGCGACATCGATACCGGGAAAGCCATTGCCTTTATAACACCCGATTCGGAACGGACCTTTGCAACCTACCTGGGTGCGGCTATTTTGCTTCAGGCAGATGACCTGCAAGCGGACATGTTTGAAGGGTACCAACTAATTCATATCGAGGGCTACCTGGTTCAGAATTACGAATTGGTGAAACGAGCAATCCAACTGGCTCGTGAACATGGTCTTAAAGTATCGTTCGATCTGGCGAGCTATAATGTGGTAGAAAGTAACCTCGATTTCTTGAAGGAAATTGTGCAGTCGGATGTCGATATCATTTTTGCCAACGAGGAAGAAGCGAAAGCATTTACCGGCATGGAACCGCACGATGCCGTTCATGCAATTGGTCAAATGTGCGAAATCGGGGTCGTTAAAATTGGCAAGGAAGGGTCTTTGATCCACGCCGATGGAGAAGTGTTCCGTGTTCCTGCTTTCCCTACTCAAGCTATCGATACGACCGGAGCAGGCGATTTGTATGCTGCAGGTTTCTTGTATGGTATGACGCGCAATGCTTCGTGGGAAACTTGTGGGAAAATTGGTTCGCTACTGGCTAGCAAGGTAATCAGTGATTTCGGAGCGGGAATAAGCGATGAAAACTGGTCGGAAATTCATCAGGAAGTTCGGGCCTGGTTGTAACTTGGGTCCCTAGTTCTGCAAGAAAAAATGCCATGGATGATTCCATGGCATTTTTTTGTTGTAGAAAAGTTTAGTCTTTTTTTAGATTCATGTGTTTTTTTCATTTATAAAACATGTTCTGTTAAATTTTTCATAATATATATTCAGTCTAAGAAATCGCTGTATTGCTTGCTATGAGCGAGTTGCAAATGGTCTTCTTGTTCCATTTTCCAGGTTTAGTGGCTTAAAACTAAACTGTTTAGATAGTTTAAGTATCACAATATCAAAATAATATATATTGATGTCAGTTCGCATTGTGTTATTGCGATAATTTGACAACCATTAGTTCCTACATTAGTCTTCTATCGTAGCTTCCATTGGAATTAATAAATTGGGCTCCCTTTTGCTCGATTTATATGAGGAAATTGGAGCTTAGGAATATTAATTTAATTGATTAGGAATCAATACTAAAACGATAAATACTTAAAACGAATGTCAAACAGGTTTACTTTGGAAAGCGTTTTTTCTACCTTTCCAGATGGCAACCCTTAAATCACAACTTATGAGGAAGATTTCTACCTTCATCCTCGCTATGGCTATGCTATTAGCGACGGGCTTTAATGCTTTGCAGGCCCAGACTTATTGCTCCTCGGGGGCTACGAGTACTTCTGACTCGATGATCGATGCCATTCTGCTCGATGGAGAAACCACCAGCATTAATTCAGTATCAACCGGTTCCTGTGCAACCTACACTGATTATACTGCTGTGGTTCCCGCCGACTTAATCCTCGGACAGACCTACGATTTGGTCGTAACCCTGGGTACTTGTGGTGGTGACTATAATAAAGGTGCTAAAGCCTTTATCGACTGGAATGCTGATTTCGACTTCGAAGATGCGGGCGAAGAGATCGGTTATACGTCCTATAGTAACATCACCTTTACCGCTACAATTTCTTTCACCGTGCCTATGGATGCCAACCTCGGCAATACTCGCTTGCGTATCATTGGTAGAGAGACAACAGACGTTGCAGGGATAACTCCGTGCGCCACATTTAGTTATGGCGAAACAGAAGATTATACCGTCTCTTTAGTAGCTCCTGAGTATTGCGAATCGGGCGCAACCAATACCGGCGATAGCGATATCGATGCAGTTGTCCTTCAAGGTGAAGGAACCGGTATCAATAATAATACTGCTGGACAATGTGCTGGATACAGCGATTTTACCGCTCTCACAGCTCCGGTCCTCATCCCTGGCAGTACCTACGACTTAGTGGTTACAGTGGGTACCTGCGGCGGAGACTATAATAAAGGAGCAAAAGCCTATATCGATTGGAATCAGGATTACGATTTGACCGATGCCGGCGAGGAAATAGGGGTTACACCTATTAACGGTAGTACCTTCACAACTACCTTGAGCTTTACCGTTCCCACCGGAGCCATCCCGGGAGAAACGCGCCTACGTGTTGTAGGTAGGGAAACTTCTTCCGTCTCGGATATTCAGCCTTGTGGAACATTTACCTATGGTGAAACCGAGGATTATACCATAGAGGTAGCTTCTGCTGCCAACTGCGACTTAACTGTAAGCGAATGGTTAACTCCCGGTCTGTTTTCCAGTAACTTAAGCAATTCCGAAATCATCAGCTTCAGCGTAACCAACGTTGGTCTTCAAGACCAAACCGGATTCACGGTAGCCTACTCGCTCGACAACGGAGTAAGCTTCGTTACCGAAACGGTGAATTCGACTGTAGTGGCCGGTGCTACTTACACGCATACCTTCGCAACTCCCGGCGATTTCTCGGCTATTGGCGATTTTACCTGTGTTTTTCAGGTTAATCAAGCTTGCGATGCAAATACCAATAATAACAGCGATACGGTAGTAGTGAACAATGCCTTTGCTCAAGCTTCTTTCCCCTACTTTGAATCCTTCGATACCCAAGACCCACACGGTTGGGTCGTAGGCGGAGGCGGAACCTGGCAATTAGGAACGCCTACTACCACGAACTTGAACTCGGCTTCCTCGCCCGATAGCAGTTGGGTAACTAACCTAACCGGTAATTACAATGCTTCGGAAAACTCCTGGGTAGAAAGTCCATTATTCGATATGAGCAGCCTTTCAGCTCCCATCCTGGAAGTGAATATTCGCTATTACACCGAAAATAACTACGATGGTTTCCGCTTGGAGTACACAACCGATGGAGGTCAAAACTGGAATATTCTTGGACAGCTCAATGACCCATTGGCAAGCAACTGGTATAATAGTGTTTCCTCCTCCGGCCCGATGAGTAATACTCCTCGATGGACGGGTAACTCTGGCGATTGGTTGAATGCAAAGTACAATATCTTCGAAGATTCCACTTTAACCGCCGAACTTCAAGGTGCTGCTGTTAAATTTCGTTTCCGTTTTGCGGCCGATGGTAGTGTGAACTACGAAGGGGTCGCTTTCGATGATTTCGCCCTATATAACCTTCCTCAGTTCGATGCTAAAATGCATGCAATTATTCAGCCTGCCGGCCAAGCCGTTGGCGGTCAGCTCCTCGACCCCATCGTAGTGGTTCGAAATCTGGGTATGGATACGATAACAACTTTCACCCTTAGCTATCAGGTCGATGGTGGTACCGTTACCGATTACAATTATGTAGGCGAGATTTTACCTACAGCCTACGACACCATTACCCTCGCACCCTTTACGGCAGCTGCAAGTGGTGTGAGTGAATTTAAAAGCTGGGTTACCCTGGCCAACGACCCGCTTCAAAATAACGATACCTTAACTTCGGAGTTCGAAATTCTTCCTTATGCTTGTAATTATGCAATGTCCTTCAACGGTATCGACAACTGGATAGAGGTTTTGGATGATACTACGCTCAACTCGACCGATTATACCATCGAGGCCTGGATTAAACCCAATCAGTTTAGCTGGTTAGATGGTATTGTTTCTCGTTATCAGGGTGGTGGATACGGTTGGACGGTCCGCTTAAGCTCATCTTATCCCTACAATAAAGTGAGCTTCAACGAATCGGATGCGAATTATATCCTCAATACCAATGAATGGTATCACATAGCTGCCGTTAACGAAGCCGGTGTGAATACCTTATACATTAATGGTATTCCTTACGCCATAGCCGGTAGCAACTTACCCAACACTTCTGGTACTATCGGTATCGGTGTCGATTATTCCGAACGATGGTGGAATGGGCTAATCGATGAAGTGAAGATCTGGAAAACTGCCCTTACCGCAACCCAGATTAACGATTACATGATTCTTCCGGCCAACAATACTCATCCCGCATGGAACGATTTGGCTGCTTACTACGATTTTAATCAACCTGCTGGCTTGGCCTACGATTCGAAAAATGATAACCACGGTATCATCCACGGCGCCAATTTCGTGATGAGCGACTTGAGTTTTATTTGCGAAGACGACGATGCATATTTGGTCGATGTTATTTCACCTGCAGGGCAATCAGTCGAAGGGGATTTGGTGGAGCCGATAGTGGTGGTTCAGAATTTAGGTTTCAATACCATCACCGCTATGACTATTTCCTATCAGGTAAATGGTGGTTCGGCAGTGAGTTATAACTACAGTGGTAGTATCCTATCAACCGATTTCGATACCATTAGTTTACCGGCTTTCACTTCGGGTGCAGGACTTAGCGACCTTACTGTTTGGGTCGATTTATTGAATGATCCGAATCAAGGAAATGACACCCTTACGACCGAATTTGATGCCTTACCTGTTGTGTGTAACTACGCTATGGATTTAGATGGCGATGGACAATATGCGGCTCTTCCTTCCGGGCAATATTTTGGCAATAACTTTACGGTAGAGGCCTGGGTTTACAAGCGCTCCAATAACTACAGCAGTCGATTAATCGATTTTAGTAATGGAGAGAATGCCGATAATATCATTATTCAGCTAAATAATGGATCTACCTCGAATATTCGATTCTCGATTCGTCAGGGTTCGAGCGAAATGGCTATCACTTCTAATTACGTTATGCCTCTGAATCAGTGGGTTCACATTGCTGTCTCCTACGATGGAGTAGCCGGTCGTATCTATGTTAACGGAGTAGAAAATGTAAATGGAACCATGCATAATCCGCTTCCGGTGGTCCGCGATGATTGTTGGATTGGTCGTTCAGCCTGGTCGGGCGACGACTATGCCGATGTATTGATCGATGAGTTTAAGATTTGGAACGCCACGCTCCTTCCTGCTACGATTGCCGGTAATCTGTATTCGCCAGCTACTGCTGCTCATCCTAACTTCGGTGTTTTAGCCGTTTATTACGATTTTAATAGCCCTATTTCCAATCCTATCGAAGATTTGGCTGGCATCAACGACTTAAGCTTGTTCGATGCGGCTTACAGTACTCAGGCAGCTCCGGTTGTTTGCGATCCATACGACGCTTCAATCACCGGTGTGGTTGAACCCATTGGAACTATTGTAGAAAGCTCCATCATCAACCCGGTTGTACTTTTAACTAATCTGGGTGTTCAGGACTTAACAGCAGCTACTATTTACTACAGTTTTGGTGCTGACACCCTGGTTTACAATTATTCCGGAATCATCTTCCTCGGACAAACCGACACGGTTACCTTGGGCGATATCACTGTTCCCGGTGGTACTTCGGTCGATTTATGTGTTTGGGTTGAATTAGTTAACGATGCTAATCCGGCTAACGACCAGTATTGCGAAACCTACACCATTATGGAGAACGCTTGTAATTATGCCTTCTACATGGATGGTTCGGGCGACTATATTTCCATTCCGGTTTCTCCCGAAACAGAAGCACTAACCAATGTTTATACTTTGGAAACCTGGATTAAGCCCGAAGAGTTTGGCTTCCTCGATGGTATCATTTCCAAGTATCATAATCCTGGACAATCGGGTTTCTCCTTAAGAATGGGACAAACTTCACCCTATAATGTGATTAATTTCGACGAGCAAAACGCCGGGCCCCAATTATCGCCCAATCAGTGGTATCATATTGCTGCTGTGAATAATAATGGTTTGCATAAGTTGTATGTAAACGGAGTAGAATACTTGTCCTCTGCTTCGGCTACTTACTCGCCCAACAATACTGATATTCGTTTTGGGGTCGATTATGGCGATCGTTGGTTTAAAGGATATATGGACGAAGTTCGTATTTGGAATGCAGCCTTAACGGGCAATGATATCCAGGCTTGGATGCAGCAATCGATCAACTCCACTCACCCTGAATACATTAATTTGGTTGGTTATTGGACTTTCGACGATTTAGCACCGGTTGCTACCGACCTGAAAGCTTATCACGACGGTATTATTCACAATGGGGTTTATAAACCTTCCGATGCACCTATCGCCTGCGGTACAACCGATGTTGGGGTAGTTGCCATTACCGAACCGGTGAATACTTTCTTCCAGGGAAATTACAACGCACTCACTGCCGAAGTATTCAATTACGGAACCGACACTATCACTTCGATGGATATTTTATACGAAGTCGATGGGGGAGCTCCGGTAACCTATGCCTGGACAGGAACCTTAGCACCATTGGCTACGGTTGCAGTTAACCTACCACCCTTTATTGGTCCTGCTGCAAGCTCAGCTATCGTAACGGTTTGGACCGATTTGACGGGCGATTTAGCCACTTTCAATAATGCCGAAAGCATCAGCTTAACCGGTATTGAGCCTTACGAGGTGGAAATGGTCAGTTTCGAAGGTCCTCAAGGTGGATGTGGATTACTCAATCAAGAATACATCCAGGTTCTGATTCAAAATAATGGTGATAGTATTCTCAACGATTTGGTTGTGAATGTAATGAGCCTACCCGATTCTACGTTGATTTCTGAATTGGTGATGGATCCGGTACTTCCTTTACAATCTTTCGTTTACACGTTTACTAACCCGGTCGATTTATATGTTGGAACCGGAAACGATTCAACCTTCGAATTTACCGCTTGGCTAGTGTATCCAAACGATGCCGATATGACCAATAATCAGATCGATTTCTCGATCGAATCGGTACATGCTGGTACGGCACCATTGGGAATGGATACTACCATTCTTTTTGGAACATCGGCTACTTTGTACGGAACCAGTGCCAATACTATTTATTGGTTTGAACAAGAGTATGGCGGATCGTCGATTCATGTTGGCGATACCTTTATTACTCCTGTTTTATACGATACCACTATTTATTGGATTGAATCGTCGGCTGCTGCTGCTTTCGAAGCAGAAATAGGTACGGGTACCTCCTCAACCGGTTATAACCCAACTTATGGCTATTACGATTATAGCTGGTCGAAAGCGATTTACACTGCTGCCGAAATAGGTAATTCGATGGAGATTACTTCTATCTGGTATTATGTGGCCAACACTCCGGCTAACTATACCATGAATAATCAGAAGGTGTACATGAAACACAATGCTGCTGCAAGTTTTACCAGTTCATCGACTCCCGATTTTAGTGCCTACACCGAGGTGTTCAGTGGAAACATTACCTGGAACGGTGGTGGTTGGCGCGAAATCGTGCTTACAACACCTTTTAACTACAATGGCATCGATAACCTGGAAATTGGCTGGACCAACAACGATGGCAGCTGGTCGTCGGGTTACCCAACCTTCCGTTACTCTTACGCTTCAAATGCAGCTCAGTATCGTTATCAAGATGGTAGTTTCCCAACCTCCTCGGGTAATTTAACTGGAGATCGTGCTAACTTGAAACTAACCGGAATGTCGGTGGGTTGTCCTAGTGAGCGGGTTCCTGTTTCAGCTTATGTTACGAACATCCCGAACTACGATGTGAGCGTGAATGCTATTATTAGCCCTACTTCCGGATTCGTTCTTTCCAACTGCGAAACCGTTAGCGTTGAGATTACCAACTGGGGATCGATGGATGTAACCAGCATTCCTTTAACCCTTGAGCTGAATAGCACCAGTTCTACCACAGAGGTAATTACCACACCGCTGTTGAGTGGTGAAACCATGGTTTATACCTTCAATCCAAGCAACTGCCTTGACTTATCGGCCTTTGGAACTTACGATTTATGCGTATCGGCTGCGGTAGCTAACGATGCCTATCCATCGAATGATACCATTTGTGTAACCATCGAAAATAATCCATTAACCTATTGTAATTCAACAGCTTTGTATAATAGTTATATCGAAGTGGTTGAGTTTAAGATTGGTAGCTGGAGTAATTTCTCCGGTCCGGCAATGGGTATGATGTATTCCGATTTTACCACCGTAACTCCTACTGAACTTATTATTGGTCAGTCGGCTATTACGTACGTTAAACCGGAGCATTATTCTTCTTCGTGGGACGAATTCTCCAATTATAAGATCTATATCGATTATAACATGGATGGTGTTTTCGATCCGATTACTGAAATGGCTTTTGGAACGAATGTTTGGGGTCAAAATGGTTCCTACGGACAAATCACTATTCCTCAAAATGCTACACCCGGAACAACCGGAATGCGTTTGGTTTTCAATCGAACCAACGATGCTGCTGCTGTTACTCCTTGCGGAACCTACAGTTATGGTGAAACAGAGGATTACATGATTACCTTATTAGCTCCTGTTGCGCACGATGCCGGTATAACCGAAATCATTGAGCCAAGTGGCTTCATGATTGAGAACAATGCTGAACCGGTTCAGGTTCGTTTGCAAAACTTCGGAACAGAGCCGATTACTACCGTTGATATCGTTTATACCGTCGATGGTGTAAATCCGGTAACCTATACCTGGACCGGTAACCTGGCTCCTTTCACCAATACCTTGGTCGATTTGCAACCGGTTATTATTCCCGCTTTGAACTTCGACTTCTGTGCCTTTACGCAGTTGCTCAACGATGGGAATACTTCAAACGATACCTTGTGTATGTCCTTATTTGGAGAGCCACAATACCAGGCAGCTATTAATCAGTTGAGTGGATTGGCAACGGGTTGCGATTTGGGTATGGCAACGGTAAGTATCACCTTCACCAATCAGGCCGATACCATTCAACCAGGTATGCTCGAGGTTCATTATCATGCCAATGGATTTGGTTCTGCTGTAACCGAATCAATCACCGAAATGATTCTGCCGGGTACAACCTATAACTACACATTCAATACTCCATTCGATCAAACGGTTACAACCGATACCGAGATTGAATTCGTAGCCTGGATCGAATTAACCGACGACCCATACACCAACAACGATAGTATCACCTTTAACTATTGGTCGTCGATTACTCCTGATGCACCGGTCGTTAGTGATCAAACAATTTTTGCCAATGAGCAAGCTGTTTTCGTTCCGGTTAATATGGATTCCAGCCTCGTTTACACTTGGTACAATGAGTTCATGAGTCAGATGGCTACGGGCGTTCCGTTCACCACTCCGGCTCTTATCGACACGACCTTGTTCAAGGTGAGAGCTTCAACTCCAGCGAATCAGGGTGCTTGCGTTAGCGATGTGACCGAGTTCTACGCTAATGTAGAATACGCCGACTTCGATGCCGCAGTTACGGCTATTCTTCAACCTGCTACCGGAGCATTCTTAACCAATGCTCAGCCGGTTGAAGTGGAAGTGTATAACAACGGTTTGAATGCAATTCATAACTTCCAGCTTGGATTCTCGGTTAATGGAATCAGTATCACTCCTGAACTAATTACCGATACGATTCAACCGGGCGATGCATTGGTTTATGCCTTTACAGCAACTGCCGATCTCTTCCAGTCGGGTTATGGCCCATTGGCCGATGGTTACGGCGAATATGATGTTTGTGCCTATACCTTGCTCACGAACGATGGCTTCAACGGAAACGATACCCTTTGTGTCGTTGTCGAGAATCAAAATGGCGATGGTTTAAGTTGCGAAACAGCTTATCCTTATGGCGAGGTGAACGATCCGGCAGTGTATGGAGCAACTACCTTCTCCGGCGACGCTGAATGGTATGAGTTCACAGCCACGACCGACTATACCGACGTTATTGTCTCGCTTTGCGGTTCTTCTTTCGATACGAAGATTGAAGTTTTCGATTTATGCGGAAACCCATACATTGCCTACAACGACGATAACTACACCGCTTGCGGTGGTTTGCAGTCGCAAGTGAGCTTTACTAACCTGGCTGCTGGTTCCTACTTCGTGAAAGTGTATGGCTATGGTTCATCCTTCGGTAATTATGTCTTAACCATTACCGGTAATCAGGTGGCACCTTTCACCCTCGATGTAGTTTCAACTTCGGTTAGTTGTAATGGTCAGTCTAACGGTTCTGTCGATCTTACAGTCAATAATATCTGGGGTCAATTGCCCTTCTCTTTTGCCTGGTCCGATGGAAGCACTTCCGAAGATTTAACCGGACTAGTTGCCGGAACTTATTTCGTAACGGTAAGTGATGCTGCTGGAAATGAGCAAATTACTTCGATAGATGTTGAACAGCCCGATGCTTTAGTCATGGTCGAAAGTATCATTGATGTTACTTCTCTGGGAGGCAACGATGGTTCGATTGCGCTTATGGTTACCGGAGGTGTTGAACCTTACGCATTTGATTGGTCGCATGGTGCTACTACCGACTCAGTTGGTAGCTTGTACGGTGGATCCTATCAGGTTACGCTCACCGATGCTAATCAGTGCGAGGAAAGTCTCTCTTTCCTGGTAGATGCTCCGGTTCCTGCAGGATGGGATGTAACTCCAACCAGTCTGGTTCACAATATTTATGTTCCTCATAATGCTCCGGTTACACTCGATTTAAGTCCGGTAACTTATGGTAGTTATGTCGGCGTGTTCTACGATTATGGTGGAGTATTAACTTGCGGCGGATATTTTATCTGGACGGGTAACGATATCACCATGCCTGCTTATGGTGCTACAAGTGGTCAAGATAATGGTTTCCAACCTAATGAAGCCTTTGTTTGGAAGGTTTACGAAGTAAGCGAAATGGATGTCTTCAACACAACAGTTACTTACGAAACGACTATTTATCCGAATGCCGGTAACTTCGTTGCGGGCGGATTAAGTGGTTTAACCAGTGTGAACGCCGTATCGATTGTAACTCAAACCATTGTTCTTCCCGAAGGATGGAGCTTGTGGTCCACTTATGTGTACCCAACCGACCCGGATATCACCATGGTTCTTCAGGATATTACCTGGCCATTCAACGCACAAAATGTCTCCATCGTGAAGGATTACCAAGGGGGTCTTTACTGGCCTGGATTTGGAATCAATACCATTGGCGATATTGATTATGGCGAAGGATATCAGATTCGTATCAACTCACTAAGCCAAACTGGAGAGGTATTTACGGTAACCGGTCTTCAAATTATTCCGGAAGATTCTCCTATCAATATTCCTTTAGGCTGGGGTATCATTTCTTACTTGAGAGATAATCCGGGTAACATTGAAACCATTATGGCTCCGGTTGCTCCAATGTATAACATGAACGCTTGTGTCGAAATCATGAAAAACTCCGAAGGACAATTGTTCTGGCCAGGCTTTGGTATTAATACAATTGGGAATATGATTCCTGGCGAAGGATATCAAACCAAGAATAATTGTACTAACTTGAGCTTTACCTATCCTTCGAATAGCTTGAATCTCAAGGACTATTCTCATAGCAATGTCGCTCCTGAGTATTATTCGAAACCGGTTCCAACTGGAAATAGCATGACGATCGGAATTCATGAAAATGCCTGGGAGGTTGCTCCTCAATTAGGCGACGAGATTGGTGTTTTCAACGAAGAGGGTAATCTGGTTGGATCGGCTGTGTACGAAGGTGGATTCACTGCATTCACCGTTTGGGGTCAGGAATTGATCACTCCACTCGATAAAGAAAACGAAAGCGTTCGTTTACATTTTGAACTGTGGCGTTCCAATGAATTAGTCGCTCAGTCCTTTATCGTTGACCAATGGGGACAAGGAGATGAATGGTTTGCCGAAAATAAAATCTCCATTGCAGAAGCAATCTCATATACCGATTTGCAGAATGCAGGCGATAGCTACCTCGGTCAAAACTATCCGAATCCATTCAAAGATCTCACAGTTATTCCTTTCTTCCTGAATAAAGAAAGCAAAGTTAAAGTGAGCTTATTCAATTTACTGGGCGAAGAGGTTAAGGTTCTCCTGAACGAGAATCGCTCTGCCGGATATCATAACCTGGAATTTAAGCATGATCTCCCGGCCGGTAATTATTACTATCAGTTAAGCACTGATGATTTTTCCACAACCAAATCTATGAGTATACAATAGTGTTTGGGTTTAGTTAACACACTCCTCAAGGCGCAGAGCAATCTGCGCCTTTTTTTTTGCTTTTACGCGCTCTAATTTTCATGCTGATCCAACTTCGGTCAAATTAGTTTACAGTTGAATCCTTTGAGTTGATGTCCGATCGTGTTCTTTCTCGTGAGCTGCTTACCTTTCAGTGTCTTTATAAAGATTGGTTCTTAGGTATTTAGCATCTTATCGAGGAAGAAAAACTTCCTGTTAACGCAGTATTCATCATTAAAAAGTAAACTCATGAATTTATTGGTTGTTTTTTCAAAGTTTAAATCGAAATCTTCACTCAAAAAAGGTACGAAGAATTCAACACTCCAAGCTTCTCCTCCATTCAATGGCGGAGAAAACCAGCATCGAACCAGCAAAATGATTTCGCTTCGACCCAACTGGACTAAGGCAGCATTGGCTCAGCTTTTTCTAATTGTAAGTATGGGTGTTGCTCAATTGAATGCACAAACCGGACTTTCTGTCAACATGAGCATTAGTGTTGAGGTGCTTTCTGGTTTTAGTGTTACCAAGCTATCCGATATGGATTTTGGTCCTGTTCCTCTGGAGACTCCCGGCCCTGTCTTTCTCAGCTCGCAGGAACCTGAATATAGTTTTTACGTAGGCCCGAGTGCATCCAAGGGAATGGCACAATTGGATGGCCCTCCGGGAGCAACCTTCATTATATACTGGAATCCGATAGAACCGCTTTCCAATGGCGAAGGATCGACTATTTACTTTTACAATTATGTCTCCGGAACCAACCTCGGTTTAAATGTCTATCCCATGCAATTCGTATGGGTGGGCAATAATGAGTCTTTTGTAACGAATGCTGAGGGTGAGTACTACCTTTCTTTCGGGGGGAAATTAGGCCCTACTAATTCAGGAGCAGCTCCTCTAACCTCCGATGTAGCACCCGGCGTATATACAGGATCAACCGTGTATCATATAATGTATTATTAAACCGAAGGTAACCACGTTCCCAGATTGCAAATTAATCCTAAGGCAGAGATAACTCCGGTTATCTCTGCAATCTATCTTATCGTATGAAAAACTTTTGTCTTGTATTCGGACTAATCCTCCTTCATGTGTATGGATTATCCCAATTGAGCGTGGCTCCGAGCATTCTTTTCCTTAACGAAAAACAAAGTTTTGGATCCTTCCGATTAATGAATACCCTACCCGAAACGGTAGAAGTTAGTGTGGAGGTTGTTTTTTCTTACCCTAATTACGATTCAACCGGCGCCATTATCCTTTCCTCAACCGGAAGCGTTCAGGAACAGTTCGATTTGTCGGATCATATCAGAATCTT
>JAGYLP010000020.1 GCA_018401015.1 Bacteroidales bacterium | reverse complement strand
CTACCAACTGAGCTATTCCCGCTTGTTTTGCGGTTGCAAATATAATGAGTTTTTCATTCAAAACAAGATGCTTTTTGCTTATTTTTAAGGAAAATTTTAACTAACTAAATTGATATGAGTTCGATTCGATTCATCGTCGCTTGCATCAGCCTGCTTACCTTCTCCTTGAACAGTGTAGCTCAGAGCTATACGTCGTATTTCACCGGAAACAACCAAAACTGGGAAGGGAATGCCAAAGGTGGAATTTGCCTCATGGGTGGCGCCACGGAAAATGATTCAGCGATGACCTGGTTCCTGCAACAAGCAAACGGTGGCGATATCCTGGTGCTCCGAGCAAGCGGATCAGACGGTTACAATAATTACCTGTATTCGGACCTGGGAATAGATGTCCATTCGGTCGAAACCATCGTGTTTCACGAAGCCGCTGCCTCGTACGACTCCTACGTATTGGAAAGGATACAAGCAGCCGAAGCAATCTGGTTTGCCGGTGGCGACCAATGGAATTACATCGATTTCTGGCGAAATACTCCGGTCGATTCCATCATTCGTAGCCATATCAAACTAAAAAACATCGTCATCGGGGGGACGAGCGCAGGAATGGCGATCCTGGGCGATACTTACTTTACCGCAGAATACGGAACGATTACGTCCAACGAGGCATTGATGAATCCCTTTCACCCAAACCTCACCCTGGATACAACGCTCTTTTTGAACGATGGATTAATCGAATCGAGCTTTATGGAAACACATTTCGATAACCCCGATCGCAAAGGCCGATTGGTAAGCTTCCTGGCACGAAGCCTTCAAGATTGGAATCGGAGCTTATTGGCTATTGCCTGCGAGGAATACACGGCTGTTTGTATCGATTCAACCGGGAAAGCTTCCGTCTATGGCGATTACCCCGATTACGAGGATTACGTATGGTTCGTTCAGGTAAATCCACAACTAAATGTGAACTATCCGGAAACATGCGAACCCGGAATGCCCTTGGAATGGTATCGGGATAGCCTGGCCATCAAAGCTTGTCGAATCCCGGCAAATCCTGCGGGTAACTTCTATTTCGACCTGAACGATCGTAGCTCAGAGTCAGGTGGTGAATGGTTCCACTGGTTCGTACACCAGGGTGTGCTCCACGAAATAAATGGATCCCCGATACAAAGCAACCCGATTCAAGGCTTCGACACAGAACCTCAAGCGCTGGTAAACATTCACCCAAACCCTTTTCAACATGAATTTTCGATTCATTGGAATTTATCTAAAAAACCACTCAACTGTGCTATCTTCTCCCCTTTGGGTGAGTTGATTGATAGGCCAAATCTATCGGGCAAACCTTTGTCAAAAGTGCTTACTAATGGATGGAAACCCGGCATCTATTTCCTCCAAATCAGGTCGGAATCGGATAGCCAAGTGATTCCCATTATCAAACACTAAGTTTCTTCAAACGCGCTTCGACTTTTGGAAACAAAATATTGTTTTCCAAATGAACATGGATGTGTAAATCTTCCTCGAACGACTGAAGCAAATTCATCGCAGTTTGATACGTAGGACAAGCATCGGACGGAAGAGCATATTTATTCGTCAGTACTTTTAAATGGTCGGTATTAGCTCCTACCCACTCATGTTCTTCGTGCATTGCATCGAGTTCATTTTGCCAAAAGTCGGAATCGGTCGAACCTCCTTCGGAAAATAAACTCCGAATAGCCGGAAATACCACTTCCTCCTCTCGCTGGAGATGAGCTGTCATTTCCCGGGCGATTGCAGAAAATAAAGTAGCCACCTCCTTTAATTCCGGATGATTCTCACCATGAACTTCAGCAATCTTATGGGTATAAAGTAAAAGACCGGGCAAATTTTTCCGCACAAATGCATGGTGCACTTGTACAATGTAATCCATCAAGAAAATGGGTTCCCAGGATTTGAAATCGTGCGAAAAAGGTATCGGTTCTTGTTTCAGGACTTCAATCTGTTTCACAATTGTATTTTCATCCAGGTTCATTCGTTCTACCACCGACTCAAGCGTTTCTTTTCCGCCGCAGCAAAAATCAATGTCGTGTTGCGTAAATAAGGCCGCTGTCCGGAAATCGTCGCGGACAATATCACCTAAAGTATTTTTTAAGATGTTCATCGTTTATCGTTTAAAATTTAACGATGTAAAAGTAGGCAATTTTTATTAAAAGACAAAAAGGTCTTTTAATAAAAGATTATCTTTGTCGAAAAAAGATGTTTCACAAGGAGACGGAATACGCCCTACGTGCGTTGGTTTTTATTCGGGTTAAGAATCTGGAAGATGCATGGCCAGGATCGGTCGCGATTTCGGAGGAGATTCAGGCTCCGGTACATTTCATTGCAAAAATTCTACAGCGGCTCGTTCGTCAGGGTTTGCTTTCGTCGCAAAAAGGGAAGCGTGGAGGCTTTTATTTTACTGAAGAGCAAGCTCAACAATCTATCATAAAGGTCGTTGAAGCTACCGAGGGGAATAAAATTTTCACTGCCTGCGGAATGGGCATCTCGCAGTGTTCTGCCGAAAATCCTTGTCCGCTGCACGATCGGTTCGCCTCAATACGCGGCACCTTATACGACACCCTATCGGATGAGAGTATTGCGAATTTGGCCCGGAAATATCAGGATAATCCCAATTATCAGCTTTTCTGAATCGACCTATCTAAAATCTTTTCTGTTCAACTTGTGAAAGCTTGAAATCCATAAAGCAGCAGGATTGTTTAGGGTATAATTTGGCTCCCCATGACTTTAACGCCGGCTCCGTCGGAAACAGTGTAGGTTCCATGAATGGTAAGTGAAGCTCCATCTTCTACCTGAATACTTTCGGCTACACTTGTCGACGAGACGATTAGGTTCTTGGTAGCTGCATTTACACCATTGGATACCACCGGATAGACATTTCCTTGTATTACGATTGGGATTTCCGCATCGATCAAAGCGCTAGGAACGACATTGGGATTCCAATTGGCAGCATCATTCCAGTCGTTGCTCACTCCACCAACCCAAATCACGGAACCTACTATATTCAAACTGATTTCCGAGCCGTAAACCGTTCCATTGTTATTGGTAGCAAAAGCACGGAAGTAGAAAGTGCCCCCTCCCAGGTTCGGAGTGGATCCACTAAATGTTCCGGTCGCACCAGCAACCGTAACTTTATTATCGGCAATGGTTGGATTTATGTTTGAGGAATAGACAAATCCTCGTTCACTAATGGCACTTCCACCATCCGACACCACATTTCCGTTAACTGTTACCACTCCATTGTTATTAGTAGCACTGCTTGTTACCACCACCAAACCATTGGTTACGAGCAGCGAATAGTTGGCATTCCCCTGAGCGTAGGTAACCGTACTCACCGATGTAGCGGAAATAATGCTTGAACCCTCACCTATTAAGGTAATCTCTCCAGTACTAGGATTGACGGTTGCTACACTTCGATTCGATGAGGCATACGTTATGGAGCCATAAGTTCCTCCTCCTTGATTCCCTTGAGTGGCAGCAAGAGTAAAACTGGGGTCGGACAAGTCTTTGACAACCTCCAACTGAGCAAAACTTAATTGGGGGTCTGCTTTATTAACTACAGCAATTTGATATCGCCAACGAGAAGGAATCAGATTCCAATCGTTTCGGTTAAAAACCCCGGTGAGGGTAGTATTCCCCAGACCAACAATAGATACAAGTCCATCGTTATCGACGGTTGCCACACCGTTCGAGCTGCTGTAAAAAGTGCTGGTTGCACCAGATAAAACAGCGGGCAAAGTTTGAGTAAAATCGACTGCCGTAGAAGCTTTTTCGATGGGGAAGGAAGATTCATCGATATCGAAAAACCATCTAACAGCTGAGATAGCAGCCGACAAATCACTTTCGATGGTGACATTTCCTAATGAGGAAACAATGATCGGAAGTCCGTCGGCTGTCCTAGTATATAGCACTCCGGTAGAGGTTCCGGCTTGTCCGTCGAGTGTATTATTGATTTGGATGTTTCCTGTTGTAGTAGAGAAACCACCATCACCTTCCATCCAAACCCCATAAGCAGCATTTGTTCCACCATTCACACCCGTAACATCGGTTTGAATATCGATCGATCCGGCTCCGGCATTGATAAGGCTTCGAATTAATCTAACACCCACAGTAGTCGGTTGACTTTGAGAAGCTCCTTTCAACTGAACATCACCTCCCTGCGTATAAATACGGGTACCACCATAGAGTTCCAGTCCCCACCAGGGTAGACTACCCGAGGCAACAACACCTCCTAATGCAAAACCATCGCCTACGGTTAACCCATTCCAGGTGGTAGAACCACTTCCTCCGCCAGCCCAAAAGTGCCCGCCGTTTGTTTCAATTAGAACATTCGCATCGACACTTCCGGTTCCAAACCGAAGGATACCACCGGTATTGTTGGAGTTAGTCCAAAAAACCAAGTGCAATTTCCCCGATGTTGATTGTATGTTGACATTAGAATTCAGGTAAAGTTGCCTAGCCGACTTAAAGGTTAAACTGGCATCTCCACCGGTAGATTTGGTGATAGAAACGCCAGAATTGAAAACCAGATCCGCATTTGCATTGGCTGATTCCACAATTACACTCGTACCACTATTCAAATGCCCTTGAATAGTGCTTGCAACCGTAGCATCGATGGTGGTAGCACTAATGCTTACGGGCGATTGTCCCTGAAGCGTGGATCCCCAGAGAATAAGGAATAATCCGACTAGCCCCCAATATTTTGACTTTAATCCCAATTGCAGATTTTTTGTAATCATCGCAGGTAAAATTTAATTATCTGATTGAAAACTATTTATTAGGCCAATGACCCGTCAATTACACAAGAAAAATCCAACAATACGGTTCATCATGCTTTACCCATGCCTGCGAATACATCGATTAATCAGACAACAATCTGATAAATGGCGCGAGTAGCAACATTCTCAGGCTACTCAATCCATTTCTAATCGGATAGGATTTAAGGATACAAAAACAACAGAACTATTATTGAACTTTAATGGCACAAAGATGGGAATTGAAGGGTTTAATGAGAGACATTGCGAAAATAAATGCTTATCACGAAAATATAACGAATCATCTATTTGTCAGATTAGCTGCACATTTATAACGGTATTTGGTTCAGGCAATAGGCATAGGATGCAACTATTCTTACAAAATCGTGATAATAATCAGACAGCTAAGCAAGAAAATTATCAGTCCATCAAGTAAGTAAGCGTAGCGATTGAGAGAAATGAGTGAAAGAAATGAGTGGGATAATTGAAAAAGAACAGATGGTGATTAGCAAATTGCAATGCAACAAAAATGGTTTTTAAATGAGCTTGAGCCAATACAGCGAATGGTCAATTATTGCAGGAGCCCTTTTCTATCCATAAATCGTCGCAAATGTCATTTCCAGATGAGGACTCATACATTTCACACCTACGGTTCAATTTTTATTCTCCAGGAATTGATGTTAATCTATCTTGATTTTTTTCAGGAGCAACTCCAATTTTCATGGAAATTTTAACTTCGTGGAATGAAGGTAAGAGCAGATTTTTTCGATGTCGTACCTGATTTTGGCGAAGCGTTGATTGTCCAAAAGGAGGGTTCTGTGCATAAGCATCAAGCTATTTGTTTGTATACTGAGAATGTGTCGGAATTGAATCAAAATTTTGATCTCCTGGGTTCGGCTCAACTTATAATCAATCAAAATTGCAATAATAGGGACATTGGGAAGTTGTTAATCCTTGGGCTGAAGAGTCTATTCCGAATAATAATCAAGGAGATAAAGCCGATGAATAGGATGTGTAGTTGCCCTTTGTCAAAGGGAATAAATGCAATGGTCAATAAATCAACTCCTGCTATGACGGATCGTTTTCTTGGGAAGAAAGAAGAGATTAAACTTGAAGTACGAAGATCTCGCTTGTATAGTAATTTTCGCCCTGTAATTCTGTTTTTTCATGGCGAGGAGGGTTCTAATCTTGGAAGTGTTGGTAGGACCAGTAAATAAAAAAGGGCTCAAAGCAAAATGAAAAACGAGCATATATTAGTCGAAGAGCTATTTGTTAAAAACATGTTTTGTAGATGTTCCATCTTTTTAATAAAGGAAAAGCTGGAGTATCTCGGACTAAGTGTTATCGATATTACATTAGGTAAGGTAAAAGTAAAGCATGGTGTGAAACCAATAACAAACGAGGCTATTAATAATATGCTTGTTCGTTATGGGTTCGAATTAATCCATTCTCGAGAAGATCGGATTGTTGAACAAATTAAAATAGCAGTCATCGAGTTAATACACCATCTCAATAATGTTGATTCATTAGTTCGAAAGTCGGATTACTTAGTCGAAAAGTTAGGTTTGAGTTATCAGTATTTGTCCAAAGTGTTCTCAGAACATGAACAACAAACCCTTGAGAAATTCATTGTACTTCAGAAGATTGAGCGAATCAAACATCTATTGGATACCGAGGAGTTTACCTTAAGCGAAATTTCATATATGATGGACTATTCGAGTGTTCATTACCTTTCGAGTCAATTCAAGGCCATTACAGGCATGACGGTTAGTCAATACAAGGATAGCGACCGTTTATCTAAACGAGCGATCGACGAAATTTAGGCGAATCGGAAAATTTCATACAATTTGAATAAAATTTCGTAAAAAGCCCAATTGATAAAAAAGGAATCTTTGCGAAGTAAACAGCCAAAAATCAGTATCATGAAATTGAAAGCAAATGTAGCAGTGAGCGAAACGGGTTTTCTGTTCGACCCGAATACAGGGGAATCGTTCAGTTTAAATAAAACAGGACAGTTTATACTTAAACTGTTAAAGGACAATAAGGATGAAGCTGAAGTCTTAGAAGCGGTTATGGAGAAATATGAGGTTGATCCGGCTGTATTTCAGCGGTATATGGATGATTTTGTGCGAATGTTGGAGCAGTTTAATTTGTTGGAACGGGAGGATCAATAGAATGGAAAAACTCACACTCACGATTGCCGTAACCGGGCTAAACAACACCGATAATCCAGGTCCTGGAATACCTGTTATAAGGGCGTTACGAGATTCAAAGGAACTAAATGTCCGCATCGTTGGTTTAGCCTACGAGAATCTGGAACCCGGTATCTATATGCCCGATATGATCGATAAAACTTATATGATACCTTATCCTTCAACCGGTATAGATGCCTACCTTGAGCGGATTGAGGAGATTCACCGGAAGGATCCACTCGATTTAATCATTCCGAATCTCGATGCCGAGCTTTACACTTTCATGAAAGCTCAAACAAAGCTTGTTGAATTGGGTATTACTACCTATTTGCCAACTATTGAGCAATTTGAAGAACGTCATAAAGCAAATTTAGTCGAGTTTGGAGCCAAATACGATATTAAAGTCCCTAAAAGTAAAGCAATCGTAAGTAATACTGATATTCAAAAGTTAAGTGACGAATTTGAATATCCTGTGCTTGTTAAGGGGAAGTTTTACGATGCATACATTGCCTATAACCCGGAACAAGTTACCAACCATTATAATAAAATCAGTGCAAAATGGGGGCTACCTGTTATTATTCAAGAATTTATTAAGGGAACCGAGGTAAATATAGTTGCTCTTGGAGATGGACTAGGTAATACCATTGCTGCAGTTCCCATGCGCAAACAATTTATTACTGACAAAGGGAAAGCATGGAGCGGGATTACCCTTAGCGATCAGGAAATGCTCCGCATAACCCGCGATTTGATTTCCAAAACAAAGTGGCGAGGAGGGATGGAGCTTGAAATGATTAAAACAAATGCCAACGAGTATTATATGATAGAAATTAATCCTCGTATACCAGCCTGGGTATATTTAGCAGTTGGAGCCGGACAAAATATCCCCGAAGCTTTGGTAAAGCTCGCCTTTGGAAAGGAGGTAACACCCTACGAGAGTTATCAGGTGGGTAAAATGTTTATTCGTTATTCCTGGGATCTTTTAGGAGATATTCATGAGTTTGAACAATTGGCGATTTTTGGTGAAATTGAAAAATAATATAGTGGCTAAAATTTTAAAAATCAGAAAAAATGGAAAAAATAAAATTTGAACGACCGGTGGTTAATCGAATTCATGCCGGAGTCCCCGATAAATTTGGTTTAGGAACAGCCATTCAGCCTATTAGTCATATCGATAATTATCCGGTACAGGATTTATTGGAACAATTCGGTTCTCCATTGTATGTTTTATCTGAAAAAACTATTCGCAACACCTATCAGGAAGCGCTTTCTGCATTTAAAACCCGCTACCCGAAAGTTCAGTTCGCCTGGTCGTATAAAACTAATTATCTGAATGCAGTATGTAAAGTATTTCACCAAGAGGGTTCTTGGGCCGAAGTGGTGTCGGGCTTTGAATATGATAAAGCAATAGCAAACGGCGTCCCGGGTAACAAAATAATTTTTAATGGCCCCGATAAATCGGAAGACGACTTAAAACGGTCCATCGAAAACGGATCGTATATCCATATCGACCACCTCGATGAATTGTACGACATTAAAAGAATTGCTCCCATGCTGAATAAAGTTGCGAAAGTGGCTATTCGCATAAATATGGACACTGGCATTTATCCTCATTGGGATCGATTTGGTTTTAATTATGAAAATGGCGAAGCATGGACAGCCATCAATAAAATCATGCCCGACCCAAATATCGAACTGGTAGGTTTGCATACCCATATTGGGACATACATAATGACCCCAACAGCCTATGCGGTGGCCATGTCGAAATTAGCCGCTTTAACCGTGCGTATTGCACATAAATACCAGCATAACATCAAATACATCGATATGGGTGGAGGCTTTGCTTCAAAAAACACCCTTAAAGGCGCTTATTTGCCCGGAAGTGATACTTGTCCCTCCTTCGACGATTATGCCCAGGCTATTAGCGATGCTCTGGTTAATAGCGACATACAGTATGAGCACATGCCCATACTTTTTCTGGAAACTGGACGTGCACTCATCGACGAAGCTGGATATTTGCTCGGAACCGTGTTGGCGAATAAACGTTTGCTCGACGGACGCCGCTCATTAATTATCGATATTGGAGTGAATAATCTTTTTACATCGTTCTGGTACGAACACCATATTGTCCCAGCTTATATAAAACAGCACGACACCGAGGATACTACGATTTATGGCCCCTTGTGTATGAATATCGATATTATTCGAGCTGCCATACAGTTCCCGGTGCTCGAAAAAGGCGACCAGGTAGTTATCAAACGAATAGGTGCATATAACATGACCCAGTGGATGCAATTTATTACCTATCGTCCCAAAGTAGTTCTTATTGATACCGAAGGTACACCGCATGTAATTCGTAATAACGAAACGCACGAAACAATGAATGAACTCGATCAAATTCCGGATCATCTTGGCAGGATAAACCTTTAGAAATTAATTCAATATCATGTTCAGTAAAATTTCGAATTCCATAGCTGCTCAACATTCATTCGGAAAAGAGTTTATTGAGATTATTTTAAACAGTTATTCGCAAATATTTTTCTCGACCCACAAGGTATTTGCTTCTCTTATTTTACTGGTTACTTTTTTCGATTTCTACACCGGGCTCTTTGGCCTCCTGGCTGTTCTTGTAACGGTGGTTACCGGTCTAACTCTCAGTTTCGACAGGAATACACTCAGAAAAGGCTTGCTTGGATTCAACAGCCTGTTGGTCGGCCTTGGCTTAGGGGTTCATTTTAGTCCTACCTGTTATCTGGTCTTTATTGTCATATTGGCATCGCTATTTACTTTTTTTATATCTATATCCCTACAGGGAGTAATAGGGAAATATGGTTTACCCTTTTTAAGTATTCCGTTTATTCTTGGGTTATGGATTTTCATGCTGGCAACATCAAGCTTTAATGTGCTGGGAATCAATGAGCGAGGCATTTTTACAACCAATGAATTATACCATTTAGGTGGCCAAACACTCCTGGATTTGTATGAAAGAGTGAATCATCTGCCCTTGCCGGCATCTCTGCGTGCTTATTTTATATCGTTAAGTGCCATCTTGTTTCAGTACAATGTGTTAAGCGGGTTTCTTTTATCTTTCGGTTTGTTGCTTTTTTCGCGAATTGCCTTTTCACTCTCCTTAATTGGTTTTTTCCTTGCGTATGGGTTTTATAATCTGATAGGGGCCGAAATAACTATTTACGACTATAGTTTTTTCGGTTTTAACTACATCCTTTCGTCTATTGCACTGGGCGGTTTCTTTTTAATTCCCTCGCGAAATGCTTATCTGTGGATGATTTTATTAATTCCCTTTGTAGCCATTTTAACCATCAGTATGAACATGATTTTCATGCAATTCAGATTGCCGATATATTCGCTACCCTTTAATTTGGTTGTTTTCCTTTTTATCTATTCCCTTAAATTCAGAGAAAAATATTCATATTCACTTTCCGAGGTTTATTTTCAATATAATGCACCTGAAAAAAACTTGTATATTTTCCTAAATAACAAGGAACGTTTTCGGTTTAAACTCTTTACTCCAATTAAATTGCCGTTTTTCGGTCATTGGAAGGTCTCACAAGGACACGATGGAGAGCATACTCACAAAGGCCCATACCGCTATGCCTGGGATTTTAATATTGAGGGCCCGGATGGAAACCAATACAAAAACGAAGGTGATTATCCCGAAGACTATTATTGCTTTAATAAACCGGTTATTGCTCCCGAGGATGGTGTCGTGGAAAACGTCACCGACGGAATTGCTGACAATATTATAGGCAAACCCAACTTAATTGATAATTGGGGGAATACAGTAATTATTAAACACCGTAATGGTATTTACACCAAATTGAGTCATCTTAAAAAGGGGTCGATTACTGTAAAAAAAGGAGATGAAGTGAAGTTTGGACAACCAATTGGCAATTGTGGCAATTCCGGTCGTTCGCCTTACCCGCATCTGCATTTCCAAATTCAGCCTTATCCATATATCGGTGCGGTTACCATGGATTATCCACTAAGTAACTACATTGAACACAAGCATGGTTTATTTGCCTTACATACGCACTCAAAACCCGCACAGGATCAATGGGTGTCTAATATCGAAGTAAATAATTTACTGGCTGATGCGCTGGATTTTATCCCGGGTCAAATCCTGAAATTTACGGTTGTTGAGGCCGATCAACAAATTGAAGCTCAATGGGAAGTTCGCGTTAATGAGCTAAATCAGTCGTATTTTTATTGCGCTCAAACGGGTGCTATGGCCTATTTTGAAAGCGACAAAACCATCTTTTACTTTACATATTTCGAAGGTAATAAGAAAAGTTATTTGTACCAGCTGTTCCTCTCCCTCCTAAGGGTACAAAAAGGATATTATCAGGATCTAATCGTACACGATCAATTTCCACTTTACTTAACATTCCCTCGCACAATTTTGTGGTTCCACGATTTTATCAGCCCTTTTGTGCAGCTCGCAAAATCGAAATATACCATTGCCTGTCGGCAAGTAGATGATACCCTATCTCCATCGTTAATTGTTCTGGAAGCCGCTATGAATAATTACTTTATGAATAGACTTTTGGAAACGAAAAAATTTAAAATTGAAATCGACGCTCGGGGAATTAAAACGATGCAAGTACTTTCGAAGCAGGGAGCCATTCACTTTAAAAGATGAAAAAATTAATCGTATTATACTCGGTTTTTCTGTCGCTCATTTCATTAAATGCACAGTCGGATTTGACTTTTATTCAGGTCGATACAGCGACCTATCGTGCTTACCTAAACAGCGACTGGAACCGGATTATAAAAATTGGTGAATTGGCAGTTGACCAACAAATCGATTATTACTATTTACGCGTACGAATGGCTTATGCTTACTATATGAAGAAACGCTATCGACAGGCTATTCCTCATTACAAACAAGCGCTGGAGTTTAGCCACAACGATGCCATTGCCTCTGAGCACCTTTATTATTGTTACCAGTACAGCGGAAGAAGCAACGATGCTCTGAAATTGAAGAGCCATTTTCCATCGACTTTGAGAAATTTTATCGACAAGGGAGAACCTAAAATTTTCACCGAATTAGGGATATATCTTGGCCTTGGAAATGGACTGAGCAATCAGTTTAAGGACGAATTAATGCAAACGGCACCAACCGGTATAGACGGCAGTCAAATAATGCCCAATAAATCATTCAATTTAGCGGTTAGTCTGAATCACCAAATGGGTTCGTCGGTGCTGGCTCGCCATCACCTAAATGTTTTATATAGGGATGGTTATGCACTCGAAGTGGTGGATACAACTTCCTATTTGTCAGAATCGCAAACCTTACGTCAGTACAATTATCATTTAGCTGTTGATGTAACGCCCTTTTATGGCTTTACCTTTACCCCGGCTATTTCGTTTGTAAATTATCGTGTACCAATTGTTTATGATTATACTGTTAGCTCGGGTAACGACAGAAAGGTATATACTTATGACACGTTTAACGAAGCTGCCCTAGCTTTAAAAGTAAAAAAGCAACTTGGAATTGTGGAGGTGGGCTTAGCTGTTGCACACTCTAATTTCAACCTAAGCACACAAAACAATATGGGCTTATTAGTGAGTCTATTCCCTTTTGGAAACTTAAATTTCTACTATACAGGAGCACTGTATAAACACGTTCAGCAACAAAACGCCAACAGTGAAACACAAAATATTCAATCGCATAAAATAGGACTGAAAGTGCATAAAAATCTTTGGCTCGAAGGCTTATGGATGCATGGTGGTTTTACCAATTTCTACGATCCATTTTCCGAGCTAACCTACAACAGCCTGGAAAAATTCAATTCTATTTATGGTGTTAACTTGATTTTCCCATTATACAAGTCGGGGAGCACCTTGTACATCGGGTACAGAAACTATCATTCAGAAACTATGTTTGTGCCAGACGACGATGTTTTTAATACATCTAACAATAAATCAATGAAATATCAATCAATTACAGGAGGAATAATATGGAAGTTTTAAAAAAATTAAGCATAGCTCTTGTGCTATTAACTATTGGAGCGATTGCTAATGCACAAGATTATGAGAAAAGTATCGATGGCTTTCAGAAAAGTTATTTGAACGAGGCTGCTGGCAACCTTTCGGAAGCAATTCTCAATTTAAAAGAAATTTACAACGAAAATTCGTACGAAATTAACCTTCGATTAGGCTGGCTAACCTATTCATCGGGCTTATTTAGCGAAGCTCAAAGCTATTACAACAAAGCTATTGCTCTCAAGCAATTTGCTGTTGAGCCCCGTTTTGGCATTGTGTTGCCACAGGCAGCAATGGGAAACTGGACTGCCGTAATCAGTCAGTACGAAAAAATACTGGAAATTATGCCTAATAACACTATTGCGATGCATCGGCTGGGATTAATTTACTACGGTCAGAAAGATTACCTGAAAGCTGAAAAATACTTCGAAAAGGTGGTGAGTTTATATCCCTTCGACTACGATGCCCTGGTAATGTATGCCTGGACGAATTTTCAGTTAAAAAAATACCGGGAAGCCAGGGTGTTGTTTAACAAGGCTCTCATGAATACTCCTACCGGCTCATCGGCTATGGAAGGATTACAATTGATGGAGAATTGATTCCAAAGACGTTACTGTTTTGATTTCAATGTGAAATCGATTCTGCTTCGTTAATCTGGCGCAAACAGCGCCATTTAATCCTTAGTAACCCTCGCTATTGGAGCAAAAGATTCGACGGGCTTAGAGGCTAATAAACGGGGCAAGGAAGGGATGAGTTCCTCTGTAGCTATCCGATATAAATCTTGCCAATGTATGTTGTTGGTATAGCAGGGCTTTGGGTAATCTGATTCAAATCGTGCCATTCTTGAATTCCCCAAATTATTCGGGTGGTGGCATCGATTGCGGACAGACCCCATAGGCCATTTCAAATCACTTGCAAATAGTTCTCCTTGTGAACGACTTGCCGGTGGGGCAGTTTGTGCGGTCGGGGGCTAGCTATTTTTGATTAATCAGCATTTCTTTTATTCCACCAATTGAACTCAAAACACCGGTTGCTTCGAATGGCATGTAAATCGTTTTATTGTCCTTTCCAGATACCATTTCTTGAAGTGTATCGATATATTTTGTTGCTATTAGATAGTTGATTGGGTCGCCATTTTTTGAGCTAATCGCATTGGTAACGAGCTTAATTGCTTCAGCTTCAGCCTCAGCAATTCTAATTCTGGCTTGAGCCTGTCCTTCTGCCCTTAGAATCTCAGATTGTTTTTCTCCTTCCGCCTTTTTGATTTCACTTTCCCGAAATCCTTCCGCTTCCAGAACTTTTGCGGTCTTTTTCCCTTCTGCATCCAATACGGCAGCTCTTCTATCTCTTTCGGCCCGCATTTGCTTCTCCATTGCTTGCTTGATGTCTTCTGGCGGATTAATATCCTGTAACTCTACCCGATTAACCTTTACACCCCATTTATTGGTTGCTTCATCCAGGATCGTCCGTAGCTTTGAATTGATGGTATCGCGTGAACTTAAGGATTCATCTAGCTCTAATTCACCAATTACATTTCTAAGTGTAGTTTGGGTTAATTTTTCAATGGCATCGGGTAAGTTTTCTATTTCATAAATCGCTTTCACAGGATCCATAATTTGGAAATAGAGCAAGGCATTTATTCGAACATTTACATTGTCCTTCGTAATGACATTTTGTTTCGGAAAGTCATAAACAGTCTCTCGAATATCAATTCTAGACTTCGTGCTAAATCGAATTTGTTTCCTGTCGTCGGCCCCTTCAACAACATATCTCCACGTAATTTCTCGCGGCTTATCTATGATAGGCCAAATGATGTTTATTCCTGAATGTAAGGTACGGCTATATTTTCCAAGTCGTTCGATTACAATGACTTCAGCTTGTTGCACAATTTTAAAACCCGCAACGGCAAAGATTAATACGAAAAGAGCAATAGCTCCTGCAATGATTATCACTCCCATAACTAATTATTTATTGGTTTAACGATTAAAACAATACTATCTATTTCAACAACAGTAACCATGGTCCCAATTGGAATAATCTCGTGATCAATTGATTTTGCCTTCCAGTCGTCGCCATCAATCTTAATCCTGCCTGTATCTTTTGAAAGGTTTATCTCTTCGGTTACTGCTCCAATTTTATGGATTAAGGCATCTTGGTTTGTTCTGATTTTATCCTTTCGATACCCATATTTTGTTATGATGGGTCTTATTAGAAAATAGGTTAATGCCAATCCAAATGCAAATAGTAATATTTGCCATTTTATTTCCAATCCCATGTAATTGCCTATGGCAGCGAAAATTACTCCGATACCAATGGCTCCGGAAATGAATCCTGCTGTAAAAATTTCAGCAATAAATGCAATTATTCCGATGGTTAATAAGATGTGCCAGGTTTCCATTTTTTTAATTATTCTGTTAATTGATCTTTTTTCCAAGTGTTATAAAATCGAACTTCCGTCCCCAAATTCGAATCACATTGCCTTTAATCAACTATCCAACGAGCTATGCATCCAATAGCCCACTCAAACCTACCTGCATTCGGGGGACATTCATCCTTTTCAATTTAAACGCAACTAATTTAAATAATCTTCTGATTGATATACTATTCGCAAGTGAAAAAAATGGCTTTCCGATATAAAAAAATGGCTTTCTGCACTAGTCCATACCAGGATAGATTCGCTCCACTTTCCAACTTTAACCGACTCACGCCCAAATATTCCGGAGTTCCCGATGTTAGCCTTTCCTCAGAATTTTTTCCAACGGCTTCCCCTTAGCTAGTTCGTCGACTAATTTGTCGAGAAACCTGATCTGCTTTGTAAGCGGATTGTCAATTTCCTCTATCCTATATCCGCAAATTACTCCTTTGATTAAGTCCGCATGGGGATTCAACTCGGCTTGCTTGAAAAAGGTTTCAAATGTAACTTGCTCTTCTGTAAGTCGTTGAATGATCTTCGCGTCAAAACCGGTCAGCCATTCTATTACTGCATGCAATTCATCTTTGGTCCTGGATTTCTTCTCTACTTTGGTCAAGTAATGTGGATAGACCTCCGCAAATGTCAAATTTGCCATTCGCTTGTTATGTTCGGGTGTTACTCGCATCTCAATAAGTACTTATTCGTTACCTAATTTAAAACTAAGTTCAGAATCCAGAATTTCCATCCCTCATCCTCATGTCATTTCCGAAAATTAGGCAATTCCAGATTCTACACGGACGACAATATACTACTATTTGTCCTGATGCACTTACCCATCCTTGGTACAAAAAATCAATAGCTAGCTCTACGATTCGCCTTCATTCCCCGTGACATTGAAAGGGAATTTTGTATGTGTACTCACTTAATCCTAGTTAAACCTCTATATGAACTCTTTGTTGATTGTTCTTTCTCAACTAACTGCCTTTTATCAGGTTCCTATAATAAAGTACAGCCAAAGGATGTTTCTTAGTTTAATAATACTTACCATTTAAAACGGAACAATGACCAATGAACGATCGATGAGGGGACTGGTTTTTTGGGTGCTGTCGATTTTGCTTATCCTTTCGGGGTCAGCTGAAGCTCAATATGATACGCTCCAAAGACCTTTGAAGGCCGAAGATCTTTTCCGATCCAAAATGCCCACCCAATTGGATACCATTTATTATCCCTTTTACGATGGAGTACAAATGATCGAAGTGGATCATATTGATTTTTGGGATCGAAAAATATTTTTCCTGGAACAAATTCAGCCCAGAGCCATGCACCATTCCATGTTTCACCCGATGCCGGTTGGAAATGAATATTTTTTCAGAGATACTACCGGCACGATTGTAAAAGCTTTCAATACGAAATACGATTTATCGACTTTAACCAAACGCTTTCGAGAGATTCCAATCCAGCGAAGAACTCATGGCTTTCGAAATTTATTCCCTTACCACAGTAGTCAGGACTACAAAGGGGTATGGTATCAGAGTCCACAAGTGCTATTTGATTTTTCCGGTTTCTATAAGGTTTCAACTACTTATGCAGAACAAGCCTCTACCCATTACACTGACACCGATTTTGGTCAAGTCAAAGAGGTGAAATATGGTTTAATCGATTCGCTCGGGAACCTGGTTGTGCCAATGGAATATGATGCTATTATTCCTTATTACACCTATCTTTTAGTTCAGAAGAATCAGCAATGGGGTATTATTAACTACCGAAACAAAATCGTGGTTCCCATTACTTTCGATGCCTACAAGTTCGATGCTTATTCCCTCAGCATCGATCCGGAAAAAACACTACCTGTTTATTTCATGTCGGGAAAGGATCCGAACAATAAGCCGAATGATTTTACCTACGCTGCTATTTTCCTGCCGCAGCAAAATGAACTCTTAACCCTCAATCATTACGATGAAATTTACCGACGAAACTCCCATAGATTGGATGCCGAAACTAATCGGGCTGTTTTTTATGTTACGAAGAACAATAAAAAAGGCTTGTTAAGCGAAGATTTTCAAGAGATTATCCCGCCTCAGTACGAAGTGCTTGACCTGCAACATAAAAAGGGTTTGTTTCGGGTTGCCCGAGAAGGGAAATTTGGATTCTGGAATCATGATTATGAAACCATTATTCCGCTTGAATACGATTATGTCGAAGATTTTTCTGCCGATTCTACGGCCTTGGTCCTAAAAAACGGAGAATTTTACCGTATCGATGTCGATAATAAGAAAAAGGATGCAGGTAATCTGCAACCCGACTGGATAATTGAACCTTTGCACTTTCGATTTAACCCAAATTATTGTTCTGTCCGTTACGTCGATTTGCTGGGAATCATCGACACTACTTCGAACAGAATGATTTTACCAATGGTGTATCATCAATCATTCCATCCCATTCAAGTGAGTCATTTTTATACTAAACACCAATCGGAACTCGAAGCAAAAGAGCTATCGACGGCTACTCCCTTCGATATGACCGACGAGTTGTTGTTTCAACAGAATAAACTGATTCTACAACATTCCAACGGGAGATTCGGAGTAATGGATACCAGCTTCGAGATTTTAATCGATTTCAAATATGATAAGCTCGAAGCCATGAGTGTTAACCTCCGTTACTTGCTCTATTCCCGAAATGGAAAAACAGGCGCGATGGATTATTCGGGAAAAGAATTATTGACCGAAAAGTATGAAGAGCTTCGCTACGATGATCATTACGAACAGGAACGGGACATATTTAAGGTGAAGCGCAAAGGGAAGTGGGGTGTGGTGAATTTTGAAAATGAAATCCTTCTGCCTTGTGAGTACGATTCCATTAAATTTCTGGGTCATTGGAATCGGCCCAAAGAGAAGCTATGGGTTGTCGGGAAAAATGAACGATTCGGAGTAGTTGATAAGGATAATCAGATTTTTGTGCCATTTGAGTATCACTGGATTTCGCACCTCGAAAGTAATAATCTGTGGGTACACGATGAAGCTAATCGGCGATATAAAGTGGTTCTGAGGAAATAAAAGGACTAAGAGTCATTTGCTCATTGGAACGGCGGATGGTTTTTTCTCGTATTCCTTGCCTGCATTCCCTCGGGTAGCTAGGTGATGTCAAAAAAAGCTTTAAACCCGGATTATCTGGCTGTGTAAAATATTCTTTCCAGGTGCTTGGAATCAAATTATTTGGTGAACTTTGAAGTACCATTATAAAAACTATATCATGAAACTTATGCGAAATGGATTGATCTTATGGCTCTTACTTCTAGGATTCATCAGCTACAGTCAATCAAATGCCGATTACAAAGAAATGATTGCTAAAATTGATTCGATTAGCTCTGCCAAGAACATCGAAAATGGAATGGTCAAGTTCCATCGGGTCACATCGTATGGAGAGAGCACCGCAACCAATAGTTATGACTTAACCAGAAAGCAGGAATTCTCGTTCGACGGACCCTTTCTGGTTATTGGAAGCAGTTACTTCAACCTGGAAAAGCTCTTGTTCTTTTTTGTCCGGGAAGATCATATCGAGTTTTATTTTCAGGGTTATTAAAGTTTTTCGGCGCATTCAGATATGCGCATTAAAGGGGAGTAGCCACCTAATTTTGGATTTTGCCCTTCATTCGTTGAATCAAACCCTGGGCTTCCCTAGGCATAAAAAGCGCACCTAACACCAACTGTTCTGACGCCCAATTTCATTCAAATTCCCTACTTTAGCCAAAAATCGTGTCCCATGAATTACTTTACTCCGGCATACCTGGATTTTTTCAAAGAATTATCGGTCAACAACCACAAAGCTTGGTTCGACGAACATCGTTCCCGGTACGAGAATGATGTGAAAAAGCCTTTTAACCGGTTCATTCAGGATTTTATATTTCGAATTCATCTCGTAGATCCGAAGGTTCAAATAGAGCCCAAAGACGCCATTGTCCGCATCAATCGCGACATCCGTTTCAGCAAGGATAAGGCTCCTTATAAATTACACATGGGAGCTATTATTTCGGCCTTGGGAAAGCGGGATAAAATGTATCCAGGCATTTATATCGAGCTGGCAGCCGATGCAATCCGCTTCTTCGGAGGCTGCTATTTTTTAGACACAAAAATGCTGCACACTGTCCGCTCGTTAATGGCAGAATCGCCCAATGAATTCCGGGAAGCCTACACCGATCCATCCTTCGTTGAATTATTCGGAACCCTCCACGGCGAAAAGAACAAACGAATTCCACCCGAGTTTGCCGAGGCATTTAAAACCGAACCACTCATTGCTGGCAAACAGTTTTATTTTGGAGCGGAGTTGAATTATGATCTCATTACCAGCGACACATTGTTGGATGAGCTTATGAATTATTATCAAGCCAGCCGGAAGATAAATTCTTTTTTGGAAAAGGCTTTTGAATCGGTTTAACCAACGATTTAAACATATTAAGAAAATGAACGATATACAAGACATAACCGAAGCGCTCCTTCAGTTTAGAAATGAACGGGACTGGGAGCAATTTCATAACCCAAAGGATCTAGCCCTTGCTCTTAGCATCGAAGCCGGAGAACTTTTGGAGAATTTTCTCTGGAAATCGGCCGAAGCGGCAAACCCCGATAAAGTGAAAGAGGAATTGGCCGATGTGTTTGCTTACGCTTTTCTTCTCGCTGAAAAATATCATTTTGATGTGAAAGAAATCCTCTTGGAGAAGATTAAAAAAAACGATGTAAAGTACCCGGTAAATAAAGCAAAAGGAACCGCCAAAAAGTATAACGAATTGTAATGAACCTCTCCCCCGTAAGCATCCAACACTATCATTTTGAACCGAGATTGTTCGAGGAATTGAACCAAAACCGTTATGCAAAAGATTTATGGCCACTGGTTTACATCCTTAGCGACGAAGAAAGCAAACTGGCATACGTTGGCGAAACAACCAATGCCTTAGCCAGAATGAGTACGCACCTTAAACACCATTCAAAAAGACGCTTAACGACTGTTCATCTTATTACCAGCAATAAGTTTAATAAATCAGCTACGCTCGATATCGAGGCTAATCTGATTAAATATATGGCTGGCGATCGGGTCTATCAGTTATTGAACGGAAACCTGGGGTTGGCTAATCATAACTATTTTCAAAAGAAGGAAGTGTACCACGAGGTGTTTCTATCGATCTGGAATCAACTTCGATCTGCCGGAATTACTCGCCACTCCATTGAACACATCGATAATTCCGATTTATTTAAATATTCCCCCTACAAAAGCTTAACGGTTGAACAATCGGAGGGTTTGCGCCAAATTCTGCAGCACCTAAGTACCGGACAATCGAAAAACTTGTTAGTTGAAGGGGGAGCCGGAACGGGTAAAACAATTCTCGCTATTTTCTTATTCAAAATGCTATCGACTCACCTCGACGATTTTAGCTTTAGAGAATTTGGTTCTGAGGAAAAACAATTCATTCATCTAGTTTCTGCTATTCGGGAAAGATTTCCAAACCCAGAAATGGCTCTGGTAGTTCCTATGGCCTCGTTTCGTGCTACGCTTAAAAAAGTCTTTCGAAATATTAAAGGATTGAACGCCAGTATGGTTATTGGCCCTGCTGAAGTGACCAGAAATCGATACGATTTATTAATGGTTGATGAATCGCACCGCTTGCGTCGAAGAGTAAACCTGGGGACCTATTTTAGTGCATTCGATAAAGCCTGTGCGGCACTTAATCTCGATAAGCACACACGTAGCGAGCTGGATTGGATGATTATGCAATCCAATCATACAATCCTTTTTTACGATCAAGCTCAGTCAATTAAACCTTCCGATGTTAGCAAGGAGGAATTCAATCGTCTTAAAACTTCTAAATCGACCTCCTCCTTATCGCTTAAATCTCAGTTTCGGGTTCGTGGCGGAAATGAATATGTCGAGTTTGTCCGCTGTTTGTTGAATGGAAAACTCAAATTATCGAATCGGCCAACTTTCGATAATTATGAATTTAAACTCTTCGATTCCCTCGAAGAAATGATTTCCCTCATTAAAGAAAAAGATGCGGAAGTTGGCCTCTCGCGAATGATTGCCGGCTATGCCTGGGAATGGAAATCGAAAAATAATCCCGACCTGTTCGATATACAAATCGGTGAGGTGAAGCTGAGGTGGAATGGAACGGCTTCCGATTGGATTAATTCCGAGAATGCAGTGAATGAGGTGGGCTGTATTCATACTACCCAAGGCTACGATTTGAATTATGCCGGGATTATTTTTGGAAATGAAATCTCCTACGATCCTGTTAATGAAGAAATCATTATTCGCGAAGACCACTATTACGACCGTAACGGGAAGCAATCCATTAAAGATCCCAAAGAACTAAAGGATTTTATTCTCAATATTTATCAAACCATTATGCTCCGGGGAATACGCGGAACCTTCGTATATATATGTGATTCCAATCTTAAAACATATTTGGAAAATTATATTCCCAAACGATTGACTCATTCCGATTCCAAGGAACCACTTTTCCTAACAGATGGGATCTTCCCTTTTGAAAATGCGATTCCTTTTTACGATTTGAAAGTGGCTGCCGGAAATTTTAGCGAACCAACGGCACTGGAGGGTCATCGATGGGTCAAATTGCCGAAGGGTATTCGTCCCTCTTCCGATTTGTTCGCTTGCCGTGTAACCGGTAATTCCATGAACCGAATTATTCCATCTGATTCGGTTTGTCTCTTTCGGAAATATCGAGGAGGTTCGCGCAATGGGCTAATCGTTCTGGCGGAACATACGCATGTACAAGACGATGACCTCGGCTCGCATTACACTATAAAGGAATATGAAAGTAAAAAATGGATCGATCAAGAGGGGCAAGAACATCGTTCAATCTCTCTAAAACCTCGCTCCTACGACCCTGACTATCCTGTTTTGGAATTGGTGGACGATGAACTCAGCACCTTTCAAATTGTCGGGGTGTTTGAACGTATCTTGGGAGAATAACCCAAACCGATTAGCGATGCGAAGCTTTTCGTAAACGATCCATAATGGCTTTGCCAATGCCCTCCTCGGGAACTGTTTCGGCATAAATGGTGTCGATCGTTGCATCGTCTTCCAGACTATGCATGGCAGCAAATAGTCGAACAGCGTATTCGCGTAAATCGCGCTTCTCACTAAGGCTAATTACCTTCGCAAAACCCCGATCCCATTTTCCACTGAAAGAAATTAGTCCTGCCCGTGAATAATCGGTGGGTAGATCCGATTCGTCGGTAACCAAATGCATGATTTTGAGCGGACTGTAATGAGAAGGAAGCATTCCCGGTGCCACCATTTGGTCGGGTGGAGTGGGGTCGAAAGGAAGATACGGTTCCAAATCTTCCCGGGTAATGAGTCCATTTCGAAGAATTTGAAATCCATTCGTGGTTAAACGAATAATGGTCGATTCAATGCCTACCTGGGTGGAACCTCCATCCAGAATTCCATCTACTTCGGGTAATTGCTTTGCTACATGCTGGGCTGAAGTTGGACTGATTCGTCCAAATTTGTTGGCGCTGGGTGCTGCCAATGGAACGCCGGCTGCGCGAATCAACTCAAGTGCTATGGGATTGTTCGGCATGCGAATGCCAACACTCGAAAGACCGGAGGTAACAATGTCGGGAACCAGCTCACTTTTAGGGAGAACGATGGTGAGCGGACCGGGCCAAAAGGCATCGATGATAGGATAAATCCGTGGATCGGGTCGATCACAAAGGCGCTCGAGGTCGCTCTTTTCTGCAATATGCACAATAAGCGGGTCGAAACTCGGACGCTCCTTCAACTCGAAGATCTTTGCCACTGCCATGGGATCCAATGCATTCGCCCCCAAACCATAAACCGTTTCGGTTGGAAAAGCAACGACTTTGCCTTTGCGAAGCATTTCGGCTGCAGTGGGAATATCGATGGTAAGGTTCATTCGAGAATCGAAGCTTGATAGGTTGAATGGCTTGTTTAGGAAAGTTTATTTTTAAGTTGTGTCGCTTTTTCGTGCACTTGTTGCTTCAAATTCGCTTTGTAGCCGATAATTCGTTCGCGTATTTCCGGCTTTTGAACCGATATAATCTGTGCTGCTAAAATTCCGGCATTCTTTGCTCCATTCAAGGCGACTGTCGCAACGGGAACTCCACCTGGCATTTGCAGGATGGATAAAACCGAATCCCAACCATCGATCGAATTGCTCGATTTGATGGGGACTCCAATTACAGGCAAAGGCGACATGGAGGCTACCATGCCCGGCAAATGGGCTGCTCCGCCTGCTCCGGCTATAATCACTTCGATGCCTCGCTCGTGAGCCTTCGAAGCAAAATCGAAGAGCTTCTCGGGCGTGCGATGAGCCGAAACAATGTCGATTTCAAATTCGACCCCCAGTTCCTGCAAAATATCCGCTGCCTGTTGCATGACCGGCAAATCGGAATCTGAACCCATGACGATACTTACGACGGTTGTTCCCATGCTTTTACCTGAATTAAGTGTTTAATTTGTTCTGCTTTCTCCATGGCCGCTTCCGGTGTTTTGGCTAAAATGGTAACGTGACCCATCTTTCGGAAAGGTTTGGTGATTTTCTTTCCGTACAGATGAATCTTTACGCCTTCAACTGCCATGCTTTCGGTTAATCCTTCGTAGCGAACCGGACCAACTTCACCTTCAGCTCCCAAAATATTTACCATTACCGATGGTAACTTGAGCTCGGTGGATCCAAGCGGTAAATTTAAAATGGCACGCAAATGCTGTTCAAACTGAGAGGTTATCATACTTTCGATGGTATGATGTCCACTGTTGTGCGGACGAGGAGCCATTTCGTTCACTAACACTTTCCCGTTTTGATCGATGAAAAACTCAATGGCCAAAACTCCTTCGTATTGCAGTAATTCGGCAATTTGAGACGAAATCTTTTTGGCTTCCTCTGCCTGTTCCGAGCTAAGTGTCGATGGGCAAATCAGCTTATCGACCAAATTGGCTTTCGAATCGAAAATCATTTCAACCACCGGAAAACATTTTATTTCTCCTTTCCGGTTTCGGGCTACAATAACCGCAACTTCTTTATCGATGCTAATTTTGTCTTCGATAAGCGACTCTCCTTCGAGCATTTTCCCTAATTCGGCCTCTGTTTCCATAACGGCTACTCCGCGCCCGTCGTAACCACCCGTTCGAAGTTTTTGTACAAAAGGAAGCGGCAGATTTCCAAGCTTTATATCTTGCTGAATCTCAATCGCATTCTGATAAAGTTTGAACGGTGATGTCGGAATTTGATGGTGTCGATAGAACTCTTTTTGTTTCCCTTTGTCCTGAATCATTTCCAGGGTGTCGGGGTCGGGAACAATAGTATAACCCTCTTTTTTGAGCTGTTTAAGCGCTTCGATATTAATGGCTTCCAGTTCGTAGGTGAGCAAATCCACCTCTTTCCCAAACTGATACACATCCTCGTAGTCGAGATGGCTTCCCTGAATGTAATGGGAAGCGATGCTGCGCGCCGGACAATGAGCATCGTTGTCGAGCACGTAGGTAATAATATCCCACTTACTGGCTTCCTGGATGAGCATTTTAGCCAATTGACCACCGGCTATGATCCCTAATTTTAAATTCGAAGTAACGAGTCTTTCCATGGTTTTCAATTTCGGCGCAAAACTAAGGAAAAATGCCGATAATGAGGGTATTCTGAAACATCAATCGGGTAGGTAAAACACTTGTCGTTCATCGCCTTATTTTGTCGTTGGCCCGCCCATTTCGGTGAATACCGAATCAACGGCTTCCCACAACTCAATTTTATTTCCTTCGGGATCCATTAGATGAGCAAATTTGCCATACGGATAAGACTGCACTTCGCCCAGTATCGAAATCCCTTTCGCCTTCAAGGATACGAGCAGTTCATCGAGATGCTCTACCCGATAATTGATCATGAACGATTTCTCGGACGGCTGAAAATGGTCGGACGATTGATGGAAGGGACTCCACTGTAAGTAATTGATTTCGTCGGGCCGATGTGCGTTCCGAAACTCAAAACTGCTGCCATAATCGTTCACGGCTAAACCAAGGTTCTCGGCATACCATGCCTTGAGTTGCTGCGGTTGTTCCGAGAAGAAGAAAATACCTCCAATGCCGCTTACTCTGGGCCTGGTCGTTGTGGTCGGTTCTTCTTTCCGATGCATCGTATTTTTTCCAATACACATGGTTTTTTGACCTGGGAGGCTCAAGTCGAACTGGGTGTGTAATTCGGAGTTATAGCCTAATTCCAGACGAAAAACCGCTTTAGCTTCCGAATCGAAATTTTCAAACGACTCAGCAATGAAAACCCAGGTGGAATCGCCCGATTCTTCTTCGTCGAGCACATACTGATTGATATACCCTTCGCTGTTAAACTGACGGTAAACAAATTGTTCCCGGTTTTTATCGAAACTGATGAATCCTTCGTCGTGGTGATAGGGAGCCGATTCATCATCCTCTCCTTTAAAAACAGCATGATGGATTACTTTGATAAACGACTCGGACAGGCGAAAACTAGCATCGATGGTCGATGTTGAACCACCATAACCACTTCCGTTACCGTGCCAGCTGCCCAACAAGGGTTGGAAACGAGCAAAAGGAGCATTTTGACTCCAGATTGATGTTGAGCTCATAATGAATAGGATTAGTAGCATTTTAAATTGCATCATTCTTCATTTTTTTCGATTTTTTCAAGCTGGCTGCTGCTCGATTTTTTTCAAGATTGAATAGAACCATCTGTTGTACAATGGGATAGGGAATCTCTTGGTCGTAAGGGAATTGAACAGATCCCTTAGCCTGCTTATATTCCTTTAGTGGCTCTTGAAATAATGCATGAGCTTCGGGCAAAGCATACAAGCCTAAGTGATTTTTATTCCCGGAAATATACACGAGCGGTTTTCCATAGGCCTTATACCCAATCATCCCATAAGCCATCTTTTCTTCAGCATCAGGGACTAAGGTCAGAATCTGTTGCCGCATAGCGTTCAATAAATCTTGAACCGCTGTTGGAAAACTGGTCAGGTAAGAATCAACGTTCATCGTAAATAGAATTTTGACCCTAAAACTAGTGCTTTTATCAGCTATTTTTGGTTTGTCCTGCATCTTGTACGATAAATCCTCATCTACCCGCTTAGAACGAACTAAAACTTTATTTTTGTTCCTCATTTTTTACCTGTTTTTCAATTCAAATTGCTTGTAACCGACTCATGCTGTTCAACTCAATCGATTTTGCTCTATTCCTTCCACTCGTCTTCCTGATCTATTGGTTCGGGTTTCAAAGGAATATTCGAGCTCAAAACGCATGGTTGGTGATTGCCAGTTATGTCTTTTATGGCTGGTGGGATTATCGTTTTTTAAGCTTAATTCTTTTCAGTACAGTGGTGGATTACAGCATAGGCTGGTTTTTGGGTAAGGATCTGCCTAGCCGAACCCGAAAAGCGTTGTTGTGGCTGAGCTTGGGAGTGAATTTAGGATTGCTAGGCTTCTTTAAATATTACCATTTCTTCCTGGATAATTTCATCGCTGCCTTTCGACTCTTCGGACAAGAATTCGAAGCTTCTTCGCTCTCGATCATACTCCCTGTAGGGATTAGTTTCTACACGTTTCAAACGCTATCCTACTCCATCGACTTATACCGACGAAAAATACAACCAACCCGCGATTTCCTTGCATTTGCGGCTTATGTCAGCTTCTTTCCTCAGCTGGTTGCCGGTCCTATTGAGCGCGCCGGTCAGTTGTTGCCTCAATTTTTCTTTAAAAGGGTGTTTAACTATTCGCTTGCTGTGCAAGGAATGCGACAAATTCTTTGGGGTTTGTTCAAAAAAGTGGTGGTAGCCGATAATGCAGCCTTAATCGCTAATGCTATTTTCAATAACTCCGATGATTACGGTGGTTCAACCCTCCTGCTCGGTGCTATCTTTTTTGCGTTTCAAATCTATGGCGACTTCTCCGGTTACTCCGATATCGCTATTGGAACAGCCCGACTCTTCGGATTCCGTTTGATGCAAAACTTCGCTTTCCCATATTTCTCTCGCGATATTGCTGAGTTCTGGCGGCGATGGCACATATCGCTATCTACCTGGTTTCGCGATTATGTGTATATCCCCTTAGGTGGAAGCAAAGGCGGAGTATCGATGAAGTTGCGCAACACCTTCGCCATATTCCTGATAAGCGGTTTTTGGCACGGTGCAAACTGGACCTTCATTATCTGGGGAGCGCTAAATGCCTTGTATTTCCTCCCGCTCCTGCTCACTAAAAACAATCGCAAGCATTTGGAAATAGTAGCTTATCAGGCTCGCTTTCCCAAAGGACGTGAATTCCTTTCCATGATTGGAACTTTTCTGCTCACTACCCTGGCTTGGGTCTTTTTTCGGGCTGAAAATGTTTCCCATGCCTGGTCGTATTTGGAAGGAATATTCTCCATGAGCTTATTTCAGGCTGTTCCTACCGCTAAGTTTGATAACTTCTACCTGAGCTTGTTTTTTATCTTTTTACTGCTGCTTATCGAGTGGTTTGGCCGCCGTGGAAGTTTTGCACTCGAAAAACTCGATTTCGTCGAACATCGTTGGTTGCGTTGGACTATTTACTTGCTTTTAGCCTGGATTATTTTTCTCTTTGCAGGGAAGGAAGAAGCTTTCATTTATTTCCAGTTTTAAGCTTATGAAAATGAAGGAAATACAGTCGGTTTTTTCAAAGGAGTTTCTCGCTAACCATGGATTTCAACATTCGGAACACCTTGGCTCCGGAAAGTGTCCTATTGCATGTATTTCGGCCTTCCAAAAAATAAAGCTGATTCCATGAAAAAGTTCCTCATTCAAATCACACTTTTAAGTGTTCTGTTGCTCGCAGGAATCGGGTTCGTCTTTCTACAAGTGGATGGATACGACGATGCGTATTATTTGCGATTTACCTCGAAGCAACAGGAATCGCTTGTACTTGGAACATCTCGTGCCGCTCAAGGGCTAAATCCTGCAGTGCTTAATCGGGAATTAAACCGGAACGACCTGTATAACTATGCCTTTACCATTGAAGACAGTCCCTATGGTCCGGTTTACCTTAAAAGTATCCAACGGAAAGTTAAAAAAGGGGGGAAAGATGGGATCTTTCTGCTGTGTGTCGATCCATGGAGTTTGAGTTGTCGAACCGGTTTTCCGGAAGACTCCACTCGCTTTCGAGAGGTGGGATCTTTCATCGACCAAACCAAATGGGTCAATTACCGACCCAACGGGCACTACTTACTTCAGTCTTATCCCAAATCCTATTACGAATTATTGGTCGATCCCGGAAAGGAAATATGTCTGCACGACAATGGATGGCTGGAAATTAGCATCGACATGGAGCCTGATTTAGTTGCTCGACGTACGGTTGGCAAAGCTTCCGACTACCGACGCTACAACCTTCCTAAATATCGCTACTCCGCTACTCGTTGGGCCTATCTCGAGAAAACGATTCAGTGGTTGAAACCTCATGGACAGGTTTTCTTAATTCGCTTGCCGGTCGATTCCTTGCTTTTAGCTATCGATGACGAGTTACTACCGGGCTTCGGCGACTCGGTACAGGCGGTGGCAGATCGAAATCACCTTCCTTTCATCGATTTTAGTCAGGAAGGCGATTATTACACCTATACCGATGGAAATCACCTGTATAGTGAATCTGCTAATGAATTGAGTAAGAACCTCGCTATGCGATTAAAAGCTTTCATAGAAAACGACGAAACAAATTGAACCATGTCGGGTTCGTATGCTAGCATGGAAAACGGAACTTTACATAAAGTCTTGTTGGTCGATGGGGATTGTCCCTTATGCAATCGATTTGTGAAATGGCTCATTCGACACGATCCCAAGGGAATTTTTCTTTACGCATCGCTCGATTCCGATTATGCCCGGAAATGGCGAATGAAGCTGGAGCCGGGAACACTTCTTCCTGATTCAGTAATTTTGCTTGACGATAAGACCTTTTACACTGAAAGTACAGCTGTGTTAAAGGTTTTGAGTAGTCTTAGCTTCCCTTGGACCTTAAGTTTGATTTTTTTTCTGGTCCCTAAATTTTTTCGGGATTACTTATATCGTTTGCTTGCCCAATATCGCCGCACCTTTTTCCCCGAAGAACGATGTTCCCTAGGAGCCTCCACTAAAGGAAATCGCTTGTTGCCATGAACGATTAGAGTTTAGGCGGACGATTACTTTTTGTGCTGTAGTGATAATAGTCCCATTGCTCTTTTTCGTAGTGATTCAGTGCTTCGCGGCAAGCTTCGCGCCCTACTGCAATGAGATCTTTCGTCCTGTGAAAATCAAAAGTTCCACAGATACCGCGTGGAATATCAATGCGCAAATCGGGTGGATATTTTTCCATCATGAGCTCGGTGAGTCGATCTTGCGTCATTTGGAAGGAGTAGTAAAGCATATTCTGAAAGGATTGCTGATGCTTTTTGGCTTTGGGAATAGCTGGTTTGGTCGATTTTGACTGAATATTCAACCAGGATTTGATTTCATCAAGAATTTTAAATTCATCGACCGAGGATTTTTTCTCGCCCGATTTATAGGAATCCAATCCATATAAGTTGACCGCCAGAATGAATTCGTCTTCATTGGGATTCAATGCGTTAATAGGGATTGGATTAAGAACGGCTCCGTCAACCAAAACATATTCATCTTGAATGACCGGAGTAAATACCCCGGGAATGGCGATAGAGGCACGGAGGGCAGCGAATAAGTCGCCGCTGTTGAACCAAACTTCTGTTTTATGCGTCAAATCGGCTGCTACTGCAGTAAATGGAATCGAGAATTGCTCGATTCTCGGTTTTTGAAGAATTGTTTCTAACTCTTCAAATACTTTTTCACCTTTTAAGAATCCTTGTTTTTCGAGGGTGAAATCCATTAAGTTGAATACGCGTGTTTTGTTAATGCTGAGCATCCATTCTTTGTAAACATCGTGAAATCCGGCTGCGTAAATGCCACCAACCACAGCACCCATGGAAGTGCCCGATATTCCGGTTATTTCATAGCCCCTCTCAAGGAGTTCGTCAATCACTCCCAAGTGGGCAATCCCTCTGGCTCCGCCGCTGCCCAGGGCCAACTGAACTTTCTTTTTATGAATCGATGTCATGTGTCAATGTTTAGATCCTTGCCTACAAAAGTAGCTCGAATTTCTACATAAATTGATTCGAAGATTCATCAATTGTTGGTGGATTTATCTCGAATGCCAATTAAGATTAGATTTTCTGCTTACGAAAAATCAAGCTTTATACGATACACAACCAAAGGTTATAAAGTTTGTAATATTCAGTTCTTTGTGAGAACTTTCCGAAGCGAATTTTGTTTAAGAATAGTAATCAACTAACGCTAATAAATGATCATTATGAAAAAGAACATGGGATCTTTCGACCGGGTACTTCGATTGCTGGTTGCTGCAGTCATTGTCGTGCTGTTTTACCTGGAACTAATTACCGGAACATTGGCAATTGTCTTATTAATAGCTGCAGGTATTTTTGTGTTAACCAGTTTGATTAGCACTTGTCCGTTGTACTTACCCTTTGGCCTATCAACCTGTAAGAAAAAGGAGTAGGTTTTCTGTCTTTTCCGTCTTGTTTACCCATTGTCAATTGGAAAAACCCTGTATTGTCCAAAGGATTTTTCAGGGATAATATTGGACATAAATTCAGGCTGAAGGATGCTTGGAAAAGCACTTTCAGCGTGCTATCTTTGTGGTTTGCAAAATCACGGGGCTGTCTTTGGTATTGACAGCAAGATGAGGTGGTTTGTAAGCATGCCGAGGGTGGGTTGCCTCGTTAAACACGGCTCGCAACGTTTTAAATGGCGAAAATAATTACGCTCTTGCTGCTTAATCGAAGCTTAGTAGATTGAAGCTTAATCCTGGTTCTAGGAACCGGGACAAGACGTTCCCCGGGAGGCTTCCTCTTACCCGCCCGAACCGGGAGCGCAGATAACTAGAGGATAGCAACTGTTTGCTTCGGCCGGTTTGCGAAATTTAAGAAGCTAAGGAAGAGCTTGGATGTGATGCTCCGGACTTTTCCCGACAATTAAGCCATCACTAAGCATGTAGAAAGCAAGTTAGCTCCTTGTTTGGACCCGGGTTCGACTCCCGGCAGCTCCACAAAAAGAGATTAACTTTGAAAGAAGTTAGACTCTATTTTTTTTACTAATGTCGAAGTTTATCCCGATGAGCGAAGCGGTATCGGGAACTCCCGGCAGCTCCACAAAACAGAATTGAGCAAGAGTAGGGAGTACTGAGGGTGTACTTTTTGCCTTGTTCCTGGTTCGATGGCTGTTTTTTCTTGTTAACCATACTTGCACACACTCACAAAACAGAATTGAGCAAGAGTAGGGAGTACTAAGGGTGTACTTTTTGCCTTGTTTCTGGTTCGATGGCTGTTTTTTCTTATACAGACTCGCTACTTATTTCTTCTAGATTGCTGCTTAAACAGTAAAAATTATGTTTTACATAAGAATAGCCTTCTAAAGTCGCCTAGGTAAGCTGATTTTAATGCATAGGCAGTAAAAAATATTAATTTCTGCCATGAACACGTGTATTTGTAATTAAGATGCTCTGTATTTACTGCCCAGGCAGTAAATGATGGTGGTATATGGGACAATTAGGGACGATAATTAAGTTTCGCAGAAAAAAAGCAGGATTGAGTCAAAAAACGTTGGCGGATCTCGCCGGGGTTGGAAAGACGGTCATTTTCGATATGGAAAAAGGGAAAGAAACGGTACCGTTTAAATCAATCCTACTCGTGCTTAACGTATTGAACATTCAACTTGCGTACAAGAGTCCGCTTTATTTGACAACCGATAAATTTCCCTGCCGAAACTTCTCCTGGTGCTTTGGAATAACGGGAACTCCCGGCTACCCAACACGAAAAGTTGATTCGTTTATCAGGCGAAGCCGTTCCTTCTACCCTCTTTCTTTTTGGCGTTACCCTGCGGGTCGGGCTTTCCGCTCCAAGTCCTCGCCGCCGCCCTTAACGCACCTTTTCCATTTCTCCTTCCTCCTTTGTAAGGGCGGCGCGCTCCGGGCTTTCCACTGCAATCCCTAACGCACGCTGCATTCAAAGCATGTAGCAGTAAACACATATAGCCCCGATCCGGAATCGATATTTTATCAGAATTATCGCCGGATGCGGGTAGAAAAAGTAACCCAAGGATTCGTGTAAATAAAACATAGTCTAATCCTGAAGTTGAATTATTTCTCGCTCTTACTCAGGATTCACCAGTTCCTTTAGTCGAACTAAAACTCCCTTTGGAATTACAATTTCTACCAACGATTCACCGAAAGCTAACTCAAGGCTTTCGTGAGAGGCCCTTTGGAGTGAATTCTTTTTCAGAGTAAGCGGTCGAGGATTTATTGGTTTTACAAGCAGGAAAATAAACCTGCCCTGACGGGTTTTCCCTGTCAGTTTTTTAATCCAAGTAGTAAAACAACGAGCGATTCAATCCATAATTCTCACAAAACTCTTTCACACTTATGCCCGATTCAACCTGCAACCTATTCAACTCATGATATTTTTCTGCTTTCTACATTTTTTATTCGCAAGAAAGCATGGCCTATAAAGAAATAGGCATTAGAGCGAATGGTTACCATAGGTACAAGCACAATAAGAATATGTTCACCTTAAGGTCTAACTTTTAGTGAATGTATGGATTAAAAGTTTTTGGTTTTGAATTTACGTGGAAGAGAAAGAAAAATCAGAAATTGCCAAAAACATTCACTGAGGCGCCGCCATGCGGCGATCCAAATAATTGATAGAGAAAATTTCAGAGTATCTGTGAGAATTGAATATTGTCAGTATAGGTTCCGACCATGAAACTTTTCTACACTAATAAAACAGCATCAAGGCATTGGCGCCTCTTCGAACCATTGATTCCATATTGTTTCGAATGTGCCGTCGGCCTTCATGGCATCAAGATGAGTTTGCCATTGCTCTACAGTAGCAGCAGGAGTGCTAAGGCTGAATGCGATATAATCCTTTAAGTTTAAAACTTCCATATGTTGGGTCAGGTTGCTCATTGGTACCTCGCTTATATCGGCCAACCATTGCACATCCAAATCGGTCAACAGCAAAGCTTGAACCTCGCCGCTTATCAATTGCTCGAAAGCTTCCTTGGTAGTGAGTGAAGTTGCAACGATATTTTGAAAGTTGTTGTTTATCAGAAAATCATGAGTGAACCACCCGTTTGGTGTAGCGATGGACTCCAGCGCTTTCGCCTGTTCAAGTGTTTCAATCGTCAATCCGGAAGAAGCCAGCGTATAAAAATAGGTTCTGCTGGATGAAATCGGACCAACCCATTGGAACATATTTTCACGTTCAGGGGTGCGAGTTGTATTAAATAAAGCGCAGTTTGGCAAGTATTGTACAATGTCATACGCATTGTTCCATAAAGTCAGGTTGATACTGTTCACATATCCTGTCCTTCCCATAATTTCATTCACAATGTCTATTGAGGAGCCTCTAACTTCGGCTGAGGTTCCATGTCCATATTCATAGCTAAATGGGGGTGAATTTTCGGTATAAAGTTGAATGGTTCCTGCGATATAACTTTCAGGCATAAATGGGATGTATTTCCGCACAATTGATACAGTACTTTGATTTCTAATCATAGATTCGATCTCATTCTGAACGCTGTTTACTGTTGCATCGCTAACGTCATTTGAAAAGGCAAGATAATAATAAACAGTTCGGTAGCTTGTTACTGCATGGACGTTTTCCAAATAGTAACCCGATGGAAGAGCGGAAATTAAATGGTAAAAATCGCTGGCAATAAATGGTATTTCACTATTCATAAATGCCTCTAATGCCTCACCATAGGTTTCGAAATAAACCAGATTTGTAAAACCCATGTCTTCGAGGGTTGTAGTTTCCCACCAGTCGGTTACTACTGCTATGGAAGGAAGCTGTTTACACTCTTCAATGGGCAGGGGAAAGATAAAGTTCGATTCTCCATTCTCAAAAATGGCATACATTCCCTTGCTTGTCGGACCGGCCCATTTGAACAGATCAGTGCGTTCAGGGATATACGTTGTTGATAACAGTGCTTTGTTGGGGCCACTTAGGATCGCATCATAGGCATCCTGCCATGAAT
>JAGYLP010000002.1 GCA_018401015.1 Bacteroidales bacterium | reverse complement strand
AAGCAGACTGATAGCAGCTTTTCCGATAAAATTGAAGGTTGTATTATTTTGTGTTCTTGGCCTTGGAATTTGTTAAAAAATACAGTTATTTTGAAAAGCTCATATTCAGAAATACTTATTTATTCGTAACTTAACTGCACAAAATAACTAGTGCCATACGATTAACAGCAACCCTAAATGAATGCACACCAAATCTTTAATGCTTACAACAAGCTTCCAAGCCCGGTATTTATACTAAACATAAATACGTATGAAACGATTTTTCAAAACGAGCAAGCTCGTGTTGATTTTTCTTATTCCGACGAACAATTAATCGGCTCGAGCATTTTCACGCTCACCGATAAACAGAACTCAACCGAACTGCTTCAATTAATCAATGCCATCAAGGAAGGACTAATAGACCAACGATTGCTTTACCTGGTGCATCCACATCGCGGTAACCTCTGGAGTGAAGTAAAAGCTTCCAGAACAAACTTCGACACCAAGGAAGTATGTATCCTCCTTGTTTCTATCCGCCATGGACAATCGGCCAGCCCATCTATCGACCCAATAGAGAAACAAGTTCTTGATAATCAAGCCGATTTAGTGAGTCGTTTTTTACCGGACACCACACTCCTGTACGTAAACGATGCTTATTGCAAAGCATTTGGAAAAACCCGGGAGGAGTTGCTAGGAACCAAGTACATACAATTCCTTCCGGCTCAAGAGCGAGAGGCAATCGTTCGTGGGCTTAAACAATTTAGTCCGGAAAAAAACCAGATTTCCCGTATTGTGATAGCTCAAGCTCCCAACTTGAATCAAAACTGGTACGAATGGGTGGATCAGGCCTTCTTCTCGGAAACCGGAGAGCTTCTTTATTTCCAATCGACCGGACGGAATATTTCCGATCGAATGGAAATCGAAATCATGCTTAGAAAAAGTATCATTGCCAGCGAATATAATTTGGATTATTCCCCCGATTGGTTCTTCCGGCTCGACCAAAAAGGAACTATTTTAGAACTAAGCGACCGGTTTCGAGCCCGAGTATTTGCCATTAACCAAGAATGCATAGGTGAAAACATTCAAAACATTTTTGCTTTGAAAGAAGCACGAATGTTCATGAATAATTTGAGCAAAGTGCTGGCTACCAAAGAAATGGCCATTTTCGAGTTTTCATCGGAGGAGGGAGGACAGCAGTTCTTCTTCGAATGCCAAATGCTACCCCTCAAACAAGATGAAGTATTTGCCATTATTCGCGATATTCAAAAACGCAAGCAAGTCGAGAATCAACTGGCACAAAGTCAGCATACGGTCAATTCCTTTGTCGAGAACGCTCCATTGGGGATATTAGCTGTGAATGAGAAAGGCGACTATGTGCTAAGTAATCCGGCTTCGAGTAAAATGTTTGGCTACACGAAGGAAGAATTTCTCCAGCTGAATATCGTCGATTTAGTCGATGATCATTCAAAATCAATAAGTCTAGAGCTTTTTCAGCAGCTTAAAAAGAATGGTAACTCCGTAGCCGACCTCAAACTCAAACGAAAAGACGGCAGCACTTTTTGGTGTGCCTTGAATGCCATATACATCCGCGACGATTTATTTGCAGCTTTCCATATTGACATTTCGGAGCGCGTTAAAATTCGCCAGGACTTAGCCAATGAAAAAGCTTTGCTATCAGGGTTGTTAAATTCCATTCCCGATGTGGTTTTTTACAAGGACTTACAGGGAAGATACCTGGGTGGAAACCCTGCGTTTGCCCAATTCATAGGCAAACCATTGGACGAAATAATTGGCAAATCGAACCACGGGCTCTTCGATAAGGAACATGCCGAAGCCTTCAATGAACGAGACCGGGAGTTAATTCGACTCAAGGAATCGATGGTTTTTGAAGAAACCGTACCGAATAGTGAAGGACATTTAGTGCCATTGGAAACACTCAAAGCACCCTTCTATTCGAACAAAGGAGAACTACTCGGAATGCTTGGGTTGAGTCGCGACATTCGCGAACGGAAGAAGCAGGAACAGATTCTCATTTTCAAGACTAAGTTTCAGCAAATTCTCATGCAGCTAGCGGGTAGAATGATTAATCTTCATAGCGATGAAGCCGATACGGTGATTAACGAAATGCTTGCTGAGATAGGGGAGTTTTTTCAGGTTGACCGCGCCTATATTTTCGAATACGACATGGAAGCATACACAGCATCGAATACTTTCGAGTGGTGTGCTGAGGGGATAACACCTGAAATTGATAATCTTCAGAACACTCCACTCGACTATATGTCGCTTTGGATGCAGGCTCACACCAAAAACCAATCGCTCATCATCGATGATGTTTTAGCACTCCCGGAAGGCGACGGAACACGCGAAGTACTCGAGCCTCAAGGCATCATCACCCTGATTGCGGTACCATACAGCATCAACCATGAGCTAATTGGTTTTATTGGGTTTGATGCGGTACGCGAGAAAAAAGTTTGGACCGAGAGTGAAATGGAATTATTGCAATTCCTGGCGGAATTGCTTGCTAATTTTGAACGACGCACCCGCTACGAAAAGCATTTATTTGAAAATGAACATTTACTGCGACTTGCCACCCAAGCATCCGGTACAGCCATTTGGGATTGGGATCTAAGCAAAGGAATTATCACCCTCTCACCCGTCATTCGAAACATCCTGGGGAATCCCGAAATGGAATTAATCATTCAGGCTGACACCTATTACAAATTGGTGCATCCCGACGATGCCGACATGGTTCACGAAAAGATTCTTCGTTGCGCCGATCGCATTACTGAATCGTTCGAAGCCGAATACCGCATGCGTCATCAACAAGGTGGGTATGTTTGGGTAAGCGATCGAGGAAGTGTTTCGGAATGGGATCGAAATGGCCAATCAATCCGCCTTAGCGGAACCATTACCGATATTACCCAACGTAAAAACCTGGAGCTTCGACTGCGAGAAAGCGAACAGCAGTTTCGCTTGTTAGCCGAAAACATGAAAGATGTGGTGTACCTTATCCGAGCTGGTGAGCATAAGATTAGCTACATGAACCATTCATTTGAAAAAATATTCGACCGGCCAGCCGAAGGATTATACGAAAACTTCAATGTCTTCTTCGAAAGCATCCATCCTGACGACAGAGAAAAGGTTTCCGAAAATTTGGATGAATATTACGATTCGAAAGATTTTATTGAATTAAACTTCCGAATCTTAACCCGGAGTGGTGAAATCCGATGGATTTTATTACGAAGCTCCAAAGTATTCGACGAAAACGGGTCTCATTTCGCACGAGTTGGAATAGCCTCAGATATTTCAAAAACAAAAGAGGAAGCAGAGCGCCTGAAGAACACCTTGGTTTTGGAGCGACAACTTAGCGAACTCAAAACCGTTTTTATCCAAAAAGCATCGCATGAATTTCGCACACCCCTCGCTACGATTATGGCGACTACCGAAAGCCTCAAAGCCTATCGAGATCGAATGACCTCGGAGGAGATGGATACGCGATTAGACAAAATTGCAGGGCAAGTAAATCACTTGAAACGGAACATGGAAGATTTGCTGAGTTTAACCCGCTTAAAGGACGAATCGAAGAGCTTTGTTCCCCAAGCAAGCGACATTGTAGGCTTTACTCAAAACATAGCCAATTTATTGAGCACAGTGCCGGAATTTAAGCACCACATTAAGACCCAAATGCCCAAACATCCTGTGGTTATCGACTTTGATTCCAACCTCATGCAGCGAATTCTGAGCAATGCCATCGATAATGCAGCTAAATACTCCGACCCAACAAACCCGATTCTTTTGACAATTGAAGACCAACAGGAAGAAATAATTATTAAAGTTCAAGATTCTGGGATAGGGATTCCTGCGAATGAAATCCATCGCTTATACGAACCCTTTTTCAGAGCTTCGAATGTGACGAAGCAACATGGAACCGGCTTGGGTTTACCCATTATTCAGGAAGCAGTACAACTTCATGGAGGTCAAATCGATGTCCAATCGGAAGTTAACGTAGGAACTACTTTAACGTTTATTTTTCCTAAAAAGAAGATAAAATGATAGGATAAATTCATAACATTGTACTCACCAAGAAAGAACTATCCCCTTGGCATTCAAGCTTGAGTACTATGGAAAAGAAAAAAATATTATTGGTAGAAGACGAAGCGGAATTGCTCGAAGAAGTTGTCGATTGGTTGCGATTTGAGGATTTTGAGGTAGAAACGGCCACTAATGGGGAAGAAGCAATGGAAAAAGTGCAGGTTACCCAACCGGACATCATCATCTCCGACATTATGATGCCCGTAATGGATGGCAAGCGCTTATTCCTTGAGTTACGATCGAAACTAGAAAGCTATAATATTCCCTTTATTTTTATGTCGGCACTCAGCGAGCGTGAACATGTTCGCCATGGGATGAATATTGGTGCCGACGATTACATTACGAAGCCCTTTACCCGCGTCGATTTACTGCAAGCCATACAAGCTCGTTTAGCCAAACATCAGCAACAACAAGAAATTGCCGAAAAATCCCTCACCGACCTTAAAAACCGAATCATCACGCAATTGCCCAAGGAGTTGAAAATTCCGTTAAACTCCATTATGAGTCATGGAAACTTATTGGCTGAAATCAGTAAAGATTTCGATTCCACTATTTTAGAATCGCTCGGCGAAGAAATCCTGGAATCGGCAAACAACTTAAATGGTCTCATCGAGAATTTCCTCGTCCACATTCAATTGCAACTCGGGCTAACTATTGAAAAGCATCTGTTAAAACCCCATACAATTGAACCTATCCTCTACGAGGAATCTTTTCTGAAGGCTCGTCAATTCAATCGGGCCAATCAATGTGAACTCCACATTGAACCTGCTCCCCTGAACATTCAGGAAGATATTCTCCGCAAAATTGTGCGTGAAATATGCAGCCTTTTATTCCAGCTAAGCAGTGAAGAATCTAAATTAGTCATTTCAGGTAATCGACTACCTGAATACTACTCCCTCAGCTTCACAACCAACGAAGCCATTTTAGAGGACATCAACGAAGAATCGATCGATGCCTTCATGCAATTAAATGATAATCTGACTTTTAAAACAAATGCCAGTTTAAGTTTAAGCATAATCAAACAGCTTATAGAGCTTTCCGGAGGCAGTTTAAAGTTGGAAACAAATAAGCATAGCTCTACCGCTATCACTTGTTTTGTAGCATATTTTGTTTAAAGTAATCAAAAAAGACCTTATTATTACCCCACAATGAGCCTATTCATGAATCGACAATTAGAAACTAACCATCCCCATTCCATCCTCATCATCGAGGAGGCTCCCAGCTTTTCGAAATACATCGAAAGCTGCATCAGGCCATTAGACCGTTTTAATCTATTTAACGCAACGACATTCGACGATGCACGCTCCATCATTCTGGCTGAAAACCCCGAAATAATTATCTACGATTTATTCCTAATTAGCGACGACGATATTCAGTTTTTAGACGACGTACAACAACAAAACCCAGGGATTCCTTTCAAAATTGGCCTTGCAGCCATGAACGACGATTCCATCATTCAGCGAGCTTATCGGATGGGGTCGGATTACTTCTTAAGTAAAAGCTTTACCCGGCACGAGTTAATTGGCATACTCGATAATATTGTTCGGCAAATTGCTTATCGTCAGCGAATTTTTGAACAGGAAAAACACTACCGCAGTTTATTCGAATTAGCAGCCGATCCTATCCTACTCGTTAGTACCAACGATTTTTCCATTCTATCGTACAACGAAGCCGCGCAACGATTATATGGATTTGAATCAGAAGCAGAAGAAAACTATTTCCTCGACGATATTGTTCCCGATTTCGCTCAACTGGAAAATTTAATGGAGGGTAAAGTAAAATCGATTGGTGGTGCCAATCATCAAACCATTGAAAACCGCAAAATTCCGGTTATTGTAAATATTTCCTATCTCGAAAATCAAGGGGAGGAAGTCGCTTTAATGTCGGTGAAAGACATACGACCTTTACTAACCGAGGTTGGCAAAGATGTCAACTTTTACACCCACGGAGTAGATAAAAACGAGAACATGGTTTCGATTGAGACCAAAGCCTTTTTACTCGGCGAAGAAAATGAGCGCCGACGCATACAACGCGAGATACACGACCATGTAGGTCAATTATTGGTCTCCCTCAAGCTTCAGTTGGAAGATAATTTAACCAAAGCGGAAGATGATTCGCTTAAATCCGATTTAGTACAAACCCGCAACGACCTGATTCAGGCAATAAAAACCTTACGGTCCATCACCACCAAAATCGATGAGGAATTATTGCCCAAGAACGATCTCGACATGGCGCTTAAAGAACTCTTCCAACGCACAGCCGATAAGCACCGATTCGAAATTATCAAAGAGGGTGATTATCGGTTCTCAAGCCTACCCTTACTTTTCCAGGCACATGTTTTCCGAATCATCGAAGAATCTTTAACAAACTCATTAAAATACAGCACCGAACAGAAATATAGCCTTCACATCGAAACCCTTCAAAACCAACAACTAGCGCTTACACTCACCAGCTACGGCATGAATCATCAAAGCAGCACGATTAAACTCTCGGGCGGCTTGCGGTTTATGCAGCACCGCGCTAGTATGATTGGCGGCCGAATTGAATTCTACTCAGGAGTGGAGAATCAATTCATTATAAAACTTACTTTCCCCATACCCAAAATAAATCTACAAACTGCTGAAACATGATTAAATCAACTCCGAAATTCAAAATCCTAATTGCCGACGACCACGGCCTGGTTAGAAGGGGATTAAGTAAAATTCTGTTGGAATCCGGTGTAGCTTCCGAAATTATGGAAGCCGAAAATGGGAAAGAAGCCATTGATCTTGGTAAATCATTCGACCCGGATATTTACGTTATCGACTACGACATGCCTATTTACAATGGCATTTATGTTTGCGAGAGGTTAAAAGCTACCAAAGAAAAAACACCTATTTTAATGGTGAGTATGTACGACAGTAAAATGTACATCATGGAGGCTGTGCGTGCCGGTGTAAAAGGCTTCATCCCTAAAGAATCGACTGCCGAGGAGTTAGTTGGAGCCATTGTAGCGGTAGCCTCGGGCGAAACCTGGTTTAAAGGCGCAATTGCCGAAGTGATTGTGAAAGAGCTCACCAGTGACCGTCCTAAAAGGAAAAGCGGCGATGGAAGTGAATTAACCTCACGCGAATTCGAAGTGCTTCGCCTCTTTGCCGATGGTAAATCGAGTCAGGAAATATCTGAACACCTAAAAATTACGCGCCGAACGGTGCAAGTACATAAAGCGAATATTTACAAGAAATTAGGAGTTCACAACACGGCCGAATTGATTCGATACGCCATGAATAACTTGAAATAGCTCTCCTAGTTTGCTACCTGCAACGGCTAATCGATACGGCATTAGCCAATTTCCGGGTGTCGAATAACCTGGTTCGAATTAATGCTTGAACTTGCTAATGCGAAACAAAAAGCGGGATTTTGATGCTTATCAGAATCCCGCTTCCCTTTATCGAATAATCGTCATTTCGTCGAGCAAGTGTCCGGCTCCAGCGAACTTATCGACAATAAACAATAAGTAGCGCATATCGAGCGAAATATTTCGACACTGATCGGGGTCGTACATGATATCGCTCATAGTTCCCTCCCAGTTTCGGTCGAAATTAATTCCAATCAAATGACCATCGGCATTCAGCACCGGACTTCCGGAATTGCCACCCGTGGTATGATTGCTTGCTGTAAAGCAAACCGGCACAGTTCCATTTACAGCATAAGGGCCAAAATCTTTGCTTTCGTACAAATCCTTTAGTGCTTGCGGAACCCGGTAGTCGTAAATATCGGGGTTATCTTTCTGCATAATCCCGTCGAGGGTAGTAACATGTTCGTAAAATACTCCGTCGCGAGGAACATAATCATCTACCTGACCATAGGTAATTCGTAAGGTAAAATTTGCGTCGGGGTAAAAAATTCTATCCGGCTCCATGGCTAACTGAAGGGCCATGTAATGCCTCATTATGCTATCGTTGCTCTGTCGGATGGTTCCCTGAACATTTCTGATCTTGGTAAGGTACAATTCCATAAGGCTTTGATACACTTCCATACCCATATCTTTCGCCAGGCGTTTCTTTTTCGACGCTTTAAACTTATCGAGGAATCGGTAAAGATCCTCTTCGTTTACCAAGATTGATTCTTGATACAGTTCATCGGTATAGGCATCGAAATCGCCTTTAAAATCATCGTTTATAGTCGTAAAGATTGACGGCAGGAATTCAGCCGGCACATTTTCCGAATAAATATCGAGGAACACCTTTCTGAAAATCTTTTTATCGGTAGGCTGATGATAATCCTTGAAAAAGTTTTGGTACGAAGCACGGATTCGTTCGACTGTTTGAGCCACTTCCTCGTCGCTCACATCCTCTTTCAGGTTGAGCAGTGGAGCAATAATCCGAGCCGACTTAACCAGCTCCATCGAGTATCCGGCCTCCATAAAATAGTCCATTGCAAGTTGGTAGGGAGCTAACTTTTCGTAGTTTTTCTGAAAATCGAGTAAAATACGACTATAATTTTCGCGTCGATCGCGGTCGGCAACTAACCAGTTGAGCCATTCGGTTTCATATGCTTTTTTCTTCTCGATGGCATCCAATTTGCGCAATCCGCGGTTCTCGCCAATCCATTTTTTCCAGGCATTAGCAACCGATGCACTTTTCGAAGCGTATTGAATCCGCACGGCCGGGTCGGCATCCATCGATTCTTTCATTACATCGAGAATAGCTTCGCGGATAGCAATTTTATGCGGATTGGATTGATACATAATTTGTTCTACAGCGTAGGATGGGAGATATTCCTGTGTTGTTCCCGGATACCCGTACACCATGGTAAAATCGCCCTTTTCAACTCCTTTAAGCGAAATAGGTAAAAACGTTTTCGGACGATAAGGTACGTTTTCCGGTGCATACTCAGCCGGAGTTCCATCGGGGGCAGCATAAATTCGGAAGAGGGAGAAATCGCCGGTGTGTCGGGGCCACATCCAGTTATCGGTATCGCCTCCAAATTTCCCAATTGCCGAAGGAGGAGCTCCCACGAGGCGAACATCTTTAAACACCTCATTCACAAACAGGAAATACTGATTTCCATAAAAGAACGGTTTAACAACCGCCGAATAATGGGTGTCGTTGGTGGCTTCCTCAATAAGCTTATCGGAATTTTCTTTCACCTTATCCTGCCGTTCCTTCTCGGTCATTTCGGGAGTTACCCCTTCCAGCACTTCGGAGGTAACATCTTTCATGGAAACCAGGAACGTGGCTGTAAGCCCCGGATTAACGAGTTCTTCGTCGCGCGACATGGCCCAAAAGCCATTGGTCAAATAATCGTTTTCGAGCGAACTATGCGATTGGATTTGCCCGTATCCACAATGATGGTTGGTGAGTAACAATCCTTCGCCGGAAATAAGTTCACCGGTGCATCCACGACCAAAAATCACGATGGCATCTTTGAGGCTGGTTTGATTCAGGCTGAATATTTCCTCGGCCGATAACCGGAGCCCTTTTGCCTGCATATCGGCATAATTGTATTTTTCTAAAAAGAGTGGAATCCACATGCCTTCGTCGGCCTGCAATGGACGCGACAAGAAGGATAGTACGATTAGGAACGAAAGTGTTAATTGCTTCATATTGAAATTTATTTTAAGCGATAAATATAAAAAGCTCCGCCTAAGCAAGGAAGTATAAAACGCTTTGCTTGCTGTGCAACATATTCCCATAGGGCAAGGACTAGGAGTTCGAAAAGTCCCAATTACTCATCAGCTCGTATAAGGCATGAATTGGTAGCCCCATGACATTGAAGTAGGAACCTTTAATCCACTCTACGGCAACATAACCGATCCATTCCTGAATGCCATAGCCTCCGGCTTTATCGAAGGGTTGGTATCGATCCACGTAATACACAATTTCGTTGAGACTAAGAGCCTTGAAGGAGACTTCGGTTTGGGCCTCGAAGCTTTTGGTTTGCTGTTTATAACGACAACAAACACCTGTAAATACCTCGTGTACCGTTCCACTCAATCGGCTCAGCATGGCAATAGCTTCCTCGCGATTGGCCGGTTTCTCAACCACCGATCCTTGATGCCAGACAATGGTATCGGCCGTAATTAGAAAATTCCCTTGTAGAAGTTCGTCGGTATAATGCTTTGCTTTCTCTGCTGCCAAATACCGGGGAATCTCGGCCCCTTTCAGTTGCGAAGGAAAGGATTCATCGATATTGGGTTTAACGAAAACCTGAAAATCGAGTCCTAATTCACGAAATAATTGCTGCCTGCGTGGCGAGCCGGATGCCAGTATGATTGGAACCGATTGAAATGACGACAAAGGTTGAAATGCATCGCTTACTTCCATAATCCATGTGCTCTGAGTACCTGCTCAACCACATCGCGTACACACGCATCGCCACCTTTTCGGTCGGAAATATACTTGCTGATAGCTTTGATATCCGACACAGCATCGGCTGGGCATACGGGCAATCCAACGCGAAGCATCACTTCGTAGTCGGGCATATCGTCGCCCATGTAGAGGATATCTTCTGCCCGAAGTTGATGGATGTGCATGAAATCTTTCAGGTGTTCGAGTTTATCGTGTGCACGCAAATACACATCGTTTGTTCCGAGAGCCTGGAATCGAATCCGCACCGATTCCGATGTTCCTCCGGTAATGATAGCAACCGGAAATCCGGCTTCGAGCGCGCGTTTTATCGCATATCCGTCTTTAATATTCATACTCCGCATCATATCGCCCGAAGGATGCAAGACCAACTGCGACGAAGAGAATACTCCATCTACATCGAAGGCAAAGGCTTTCACATGCTGAAGTAAGGTTTTGAAATGAGGCATATTAACTATTTTTCGAATGGGTTTTCTGAATGTGTTGACTCATGAGCCGGTAAATTTCCTGAGAATCCGGAAGTTCCCGAAGCATCTGCAAGTGTTTCTGCAAGATGCTGGCATCCTCGCGAAGGGCTGGACCGGTTTGTGCTTCGTTGGGTTTCAAGATTTCAAGTTTAGCCACTGTTTCTCGAATAATAGGCAAGAGCCAATTAAAATCGAGTTGTTGGGTTGCCATCAGCTCTTGTGCCATCGTAAACAAATGATTACTAAAATTATTAACCCAAACAGCCGAAAGGTGCAAATAAGCTCGTTGTTCGGAATCGATTAAGTAAACTTCGCCAAAAAGTGATTCGGCTAATTGAACAAGGGAATCGCTAAATGCTGGTGAATTAGCTTCGATAAATGCGGGTGTTTGTTTAAAATCGACTTTCTTTTGAAATGAAAACGATTGCAGGGGATAGAGCACTCCGCGTTGTGGAAAACCATCCAGTACATCCAAGGACTTACTTCCCGAAGTGTGCACCACGGGTAAATTGCGAGGGATAGGCATAGCGTTTACTTCGTCGAGGGAATCGTCGCTAATCGCAAGGATTAAGAGGTCGTTTGATGGATCAAATGCATGAGGACCCGGAATATAAGTACCTCCAAACTTCGCTGCAAAAGTCTGTGCATGAGCGGGAGTGCGACTCCACACTTGATGTATAACAAAGCCTGCCACCGACAATTCGGTTGCGAATGCATGCGCCAGGCGGCCTGTTCCTAAAAAGCTGATACGTTGAATGGCAGAATGCATGGTTTAGTTATAAAAAAACATTCCTCAAAGCTATGAAAGAGTAGGATAAACTCAAGCTTTGAAGAATGTTAAGAAAAGGAATTAAACGACAAGCGCTTAAAACTTGTAGTTCAGACCCAAACCAAAGATTTCTTTGAACTGAAGTTTGGCCACTTTAGTGCCGCTTTCGGTCTCGAATCTGGTGTCGTCGTCGTAAATGGTTTGAATGCTGAAGTTGGCAGAAAGAAACTTATTAATTTTCATCACAACGAGCAGCTCCCAGTTTATATCGACATTTTGTGGGTTTTCCAGATAATTCGAGAAGAACTCGACTTTTGTCTGCATGCTCACATTCTCCATTACATTGGTTTTCCATGCCGTACGCAGAAATCCCCCTGCTTCGTAACGAACATTCTCTCCATCGTCCACCCCGAAAGCGGAAGTAAGGGAATCGTTCATCACGATGGTGGTTTTATTCGTTAAAGGAGCGAAGAGCAAGGTAAAATCATCGTTTGGTTTAAAATCGACCCCGAGTGCAATGGTTACATAAGCAGGAGCAAAGGCATCGGAGATGTAATGTTTTTCGCCCGGCACCTTTTTGTAATCGTAACCCGGAAACATTTGGGTACGGAAGTTAAGCATCCCGGAATAGAATAACTTATCATTAATTTTTCGACCATATTTGGAGGTAAATTCAATTCGGTCGTCGGTTTTTCTGGCTTCCGCCTCGTTTTGTTTTAAGAGTCCATAACCCATATCGAAGTTATTGTCCCAGCTAACTGAGCCTTTGCTATAATTTGCAAAAGCATTGAGGATGATATTTCCGCTGATGGAATTATCGCCCCCTGCAGCCCAGTTATGCAACGTAACCTGGGAAAAGGTAAAGCCCGCCAATCCGCCGGTTTTCCAAAATTTTTCGGGAGGTTTGACTGTCGCCGTATCGGCTTGTGCTCCGGCATAAAGGAAGCACGTAATTAAAAAGATGGTGGTAAATACAAATCTCATAGTGTCCAGATTAAAGTACAAATGGGTTAGTCTTTAGAAGGTTGAAGGATATGCAATTCGCTTTGAGGGAATGGAATGGTAATTCCTTCGCGGTCGAAGCTTTTCTTTACTTTTTCAAACATTTCGTAGTAAATATCCCAATAATGCTCGGAGTTGGTCCATGCACGAACGAGAATATTCACCGAGGAATCAGCGAGTTCGCTCACCGCAATGAGTGGTGCCGGTTCGGTGTGGAATCGGGTATCGGCATCCACAATATCTTTTAAAACTTTTTTAGCCTGGTCGATATCGTCGGAATAAGAAATACCAAATACGAAATCGAGGCGTCGGGTTTTTTGTGTAGAAAAATTCACCATCGATCCGGTTGATAGCGGACCGTTGGGTAGAATAATGGTTTTATTATCGGGTGTTGTAAGAATGGTATTGAAAATAAGAATTTCCTTCACCACCCCCATATATGATTGAGCATCGATGAAATCGCCCACTTTAAAGGGCTTGAAAATGAGAATCATCACTCCTCCGGCAAAATTCTGGAGCGTACCCGAAAGAGCCATACCCACGGCCAAACCGGCTGCACCAAGCAAGGCAATGAAGGAGGTCATTTGGACTCCAACCATACTAACTACCGAAATAATCAATAAAACCTTCAGAGTCATTCCTAAAAGGGAAGCAAGGAAAGTTTGCAAGGAAAGGTCAATCTCCCTCTTTTTCATCACACTAACAGTAGCCCGATTCAATATTCGAATCAACCATAAACCAATAATGAGAACCACTATGGCAAGCAACACCTTAGGGGCGTATTGCAAGAGATACCCTTGGGCCATTGCCCAATACGATTCAATTTTTTCCATAAAGATGTGTTTTTAGTTTAACCTGATCATCCGCTTCGTGGAAACAGCAGCCGTTCCGCATTCCGGGGAGGATACGCAAAGATACTTAGGATTCAGAATTATATCAAATTCAATTTAAGCTTGCTGTAAAGCATATCAATTTATGATTTTCAGCCTCTTTTGAAGGGTTAAAAGCCTTTGTCGAAAGCGGGGAAAGCTTTAAATTTGTCGTTATTTAATTCAAATAAAAATAACATGAGCTATAGTTTAGAGCAAGTTCACGACGCCTTAGGGCACGTGAAGTATCCGGGCGAAGGAAAGAGTATTATGGAGCTTCGCATGGTAGAAAATATTCGAATGGAAGCTAATTCGATTCAACTGGAATTACTTCCCCGCAAACTGAACGATCCCTTTACTTCGTCCTTGCAAAAGGCTTGCGTAACTGCTTTACGCACCTACCTCTCTCCCGATCTGGAGATAGAAATCAGTGTTGGTAAGCCCCGTAAAGAAGTGAAAATCGACGCTGCTGCTCTGAATGTTGAGGGACCCAAACTGTTCAAAGACGTTAAGAATGTGATTGCCGTAGCCTCCGGGAAAGGTGGAGTTGGGAAATCGACCATTGCTGTTAACCTCGCCGTTTCCCTGGCTCAGAAAGGTTATCAGGTAGGCTTAATCGATGCCGATGTTTACGGACCATCGATTCCTAAAATGTTCAAAGTAGAAGGAGCGCGACCCGAGATATACAAGAAAGATGGCAAAGACATGATTAAGCCAATTGTAAACTACGGGATTAAAATGCTTTCCATCGGCTTCTTCGTAAACCCCGATGATCCACTCATCTGGCGTGGTCCAATGGCTACTTCGGCACTCAAGCAGCTCATGGAACAAGGCGATTGGGGCGAACTCGACTTCATGCTCATCGACTTGCCACCCGGAACCAGCGATATTCACCTCACCCTCGTACAAGAAGTTCCCGTTTCGGGAGCCGTCATCGTGAGTACTCCTCAACCGGTAGCACTTGCCGATGCGATTAAAGGGATTGGCATGTTTACCGATGCGAAAATTAATGTACCAGTGCTCGGATTAGTCGAAAACATGGCTTGGTTCACTCCCGAAGAACTACCCGAAAACAAATACTACATTTTCGGGAAAGAGGGGGTTAAGCAATTAGCCGAGCGAATGAATTTCAAACTCTTAGGTCAGATTCCACTCGTTTCGGGAATCCGCGAAGGAGGAGATTTAGGCGATCCGGCAGCCCTGCATGAAGATACCTTAACCGGTAAAGCATTCTCCGACCTGGCCGACGTATTCATTACGCAGGTGAATGAACGCAACGATAAACTTGCTCCCACCCAGAAAGTAGAGATAACAAATACGAAGGGCTGTAGCGCTTAAATAAACCGCATGGAAAACAAAACCAAAATAATCAACACCATCGAAGAGGGACTGGAAAAACTCCGTCCCTTTCTACAAGCCGATGGCGGCGACATTGAATTCATTGAATTGACAGAAGAAATGGAGGTAAAGGTTCGTCTTACGGGTGCTTGTGAAACTTGCCCCATGAGCTTGCAAACACTCCGCGCCGGGGTGGAACACACCCTCCGTTCGATGGTTCCCGATATTAAAACGGTTACCAATGTTCGATTCGAAACACTCGATTAAGTTCATCGTGTATGAGTAAAAAGAAATCATCTTCCGGAGGACTCGTCTTCTCGACTAACCCCGATTTTATACCGGGTGGAGAAGACGAGTTTCTCGAGGAAACACCTGCTCCAAACCAGCAAGATTTGCGGGTAATGCACGACCGGAAACAACGCAATGGAAAAACTGTAACCATCGTAAAAGGCTTCATCGGACACCCCGACGATTTAAAAGAATTGGGAAAGTTGCTGAAGAATAAATGCGGCGTTGGAGGGACCACGAAAGACGGAGAAATTTTAATTCAAGGAGAGTTTGCCGACAAGATTTTGCAAATCCTGCTCAACGAAGGGTATAAGGTTAAGAAATCGGGAGGCTAAACGCTTTTTAATCATAGGATTATTTCATAATTTTGCGGCCTTTAATACGTATAACCTTGTATGATGGCCTCTAAATACCTCTACGCTTTTTTTCTCATCGCTGTTTGTGCAGCTTTCCCTCTGCAGTCAATTGCTCAGGCTAGTGGATACAACAAAGGATTCCAGTTCTCTACCCTCGCCAGCTTCGACCAATATGCTATCTCCCACCAAATAAACGATGGCCCGACCTATCATTATCGGTCGTCCGAACGGTTCCCAAACGATTTCAACCTGGCTTATCAGTTTGGTTTAATTAACCGTAAAAAATTCTGGCATCAAACCACCCTGAACTTCACTTATTTCGGAAAATTCACTCGAACGTATACCGAATACAGCCCCGATCAAACCAATTGGACTCCCCTTCCCCATTTGGTGCAGTTCGACCAGGAAATTTATTTCCTCGACTTAGGTAAGAATTTCAAAATCAATCTTTTCGATCATAAACTCTATGCAACACTTGGCTTTGGAGCAGGTGGAGGAATTATTCGTTGGCCGGGTGCGATGGAAGATGGTGATCTATTCTTTTTTGCCGGTCAGGTATGGCCCGCAGCAGGAATCGAATTGAAACTATTGAAGTGGTTAGGCGTTTTTGGCGAAATGCGATACCATTACGGAATTTCCGAAACCATTACTCAAACCCTGGCTGGTGAGAGCAATCAATGGCAATACCGCTTGCAAGGCGAAGAACTCAAACTGGGTGTAAGCATTTATTACACTGCCGACTAAACCTCTCCGGTTCCTTCTTTGTAAAAGAATTTTTTAAGCATATCGTGCATCTTTCCCGCCCATTGTGAATTGGCGGTCAGGACCGATAAAAACATCAGCAGCACAAAAAATACGGCAATAATTAAAGCAAGTGTTTTCATAGTGTTTCCTCCTTTTTGATAAGCTCCTTAAAAGTTAGCTTAAAAAGAAAAACAAGTCAAGAAAAGTTCAATTGCCGCGATTATAATTTTCCTTTCAGGCCAAATGGTTAAAGCTCTTTGCTTTGCACTTCGACTGTTTAATCAATCTGAAAAACGAATCGTTCAAGCAGCCAACAAGATTCCTTGAAAAGAATAAGCGGTGCAAGCTAACCTCAGGTTCCCGGAAATTCCTTTTATACTTCTTGTAAGCACTTCCGGTTCGCCCTGAGCATCAATACCTAAAAGGCATACCAATTAGGAATCTGCACCTAAGAAACAGCAGCCATTTTAAGCCTTTCAACGTCTATGCTGGTAAATCCAAGGTCTTTGGCAAAACCTGCTATTTCACAAATAGAATGAATTGTCGAACAAACAAAATCCCCATCTCCTTCAAAAAATTTCCTTGAAATAGTTCCTGTCCCTCTGATAATTCGAATCCTCAATGGATGGATCGGTAAATGATGTCGGCCACCCGTGGACGAATGTTCATTTTCCCGAATCGATTGTTGCGACTATCCGGATAAACCCGGTTGGTAAGTAAAACGTACACCAATTCCTTGTCGGGATCGACCCAAGTGATGGTTCCGGTAAAGCCACTATGCCCGTAGCTCCGAGCCGATGCCAGCCGCGAAATGGGGCTATCTTTTTCAGGATCAAACTCAGGCTTATCGAAACCAAGTGCCCTTCGATTTTCGCCAACCGGATAAGGAGGAGTTGCATATTGACGAATTATGCTGGCAGGTAAAAACTGCTTGTTCCCATAGCTGCCGCCCCACAAATACATCTGCATCATTTTCGCTAAATCGAGTGCATTCGAGAACAAACCAGCGTGTCCGGCAATTCCTCCCAACATAGCAGCTCCGGGATCATGCACATTACCGTGAATTAATTCCTTTCTAAATTCCCCATCCTGTTCGGTTGGGACAATCCACTTTTTATCCATCCGTTCCTGGGGTAAATACGACAAAGTAGAAGCTCCTAAAGGTCGATAAAAGAGACTGTCGCTCAGTTCTTTCAGCGACTTACCGCTGGTTTGCTCCAAATATTCCTGAAAAAGATAAAAACCTAAATCGCTGTACTTATAGTCCTTTCCCTCTCTCAATTCCGATGCGATAATGTGGTGAATGATGCTATCGCGATAATCGTTTCGTATATACAAACGAGCGCCAAGTGGAATGGAAAAGAGTGAATCGGGCGTTTCGCTAAAAACTTGAGCAGCCCATTCGTCGCTGGCTAAAATGTTCCGAAAGAAAGGAATCCAAGCTTGTAATCCTGCCTGATGTGCTAAAATTTCTTTCGAGGTTAGATTGCTTTTATTGCTGGTATCCAAGGCAGCCAAATAATGCGCAAGAGGTTGATTTACATCGAATAAGTCCTTGTCATCAAAATGCATCAGGAGAGGTAAAGTGGCTGCTATTTTGGTAATCGATGCTATATCGTACACATGATGCGTGCTTAGTTTTTCGGGTTTATCATAGCTCAACTTTCCGAATGCCCGATGATAAACCACCATACCATTGCGAGCAACCAGCACCTGTGCACCGGGCATAGCCTCGGCTTCGATTGCCTCAAGCAAAAGCGAATCGATTTTTTGTAAACTATCACTATTCATTCCTTGCATTTCGGGTAATCCAAACGACAAGCGAATGGGTTTATAAACTCGCTCGCCATCGCCGGTTCGTATTCCATGCTCCTCTATTCCAACCGGGATTCGACCCTTGAGAGGGATTCCACCGAATAAAGCTTGCGCAGCAAGCTCCTGCATGTCGGAATCGGCATTATACAGTACCAACACCGCGTCGAAGTCGTTTAAACTGGGAAAATAACGCAGCGCATAAGGATTACCGAGAAGGACCAGGGTTGTGCTGTGTGTTTTGGCCAATTGCATAGCCTTTTCGACCGATTCGGGAGTTATTCCAAAGCGGGAGGAAGCGCTTTGGCTCTTGGCTTCGAAAGCGATAATGAGGTGATTGGCTTCAGGACGAGGAATCCATTGATCCCAATCGGCTTTCGGCTTTTCGGTAAATAAGGTTGAATCGTACCATTCGAGCGCTTCGTGCAGAACTGACGGTTTTTCGCCGAAATAAATCAGTTCGGGTGTAAAGTTTTCCAAGTCGGCATAAGGGACGATTCCCTCGTTTTTTATCAGGCTAAGCGATTCGGCCTTGAGATTACGAAGCAGTGCTTTGCTACCGGGCCGATTGAGTTGCTGCACTAAATTGTTCCCTTCCGGAATCGATCCTTGCGCTAAGCCGGCGGCATATTTTGCTTTCAGCACTTTACGGCAACTACGATCGATTCGTTCCTCGCTTAGGATACCATTTTTAACTGCTTTTCGGATTGCTTTTATCGATTTGCTCACGTTGGTCGACATAAGGAGGATATCGTTTCCGGCGAGCAGTGCATCTACTTCAACCTCGCCTGGTTCTGCTTTGCGTTGTGCTCCGGCCATGTTGAGTGCATCGGTAATGCATAAACCTTCGAATTGGAGACTTTCCTGTAATAAATTTTGAATGATTACCGGCGAAAGGGAGGCCGGATTAACCGAATCAAGTTGGGGGAGGAGTAAATGGCCGACCATGATTCCGGCTAATCCGCGTTTGATGAGGTATTGATAGGGAATTCCTTCGGTGGAGAGCACTTCGGCCCGGCTTCGGTTTACAATCGGAAGTGCATGATGGCTATCGGTGTGCGTATCGCCATGACCGGGGAAATGCTTGGCGAATGCCAATATACCATTATCCTGAAGACCATTCATATAGGCCAATGACTTCCGGGTTACATTGACCACATCCTCGCCAAAAGAGCGATGATTGATAACCGGATTGTTCGGGTTGGAATTGATATCGACAACCGGAGCGAAATTGATATGAACTCCGAGCTGTTTCAGTTCCTCAGCAATGGCTGCTCCCATATCGTAAACCAGTTCGTCGTTATCGATTGCACCGACCTGCATTTGGTAAGGCCAGCGCAAGGTGCTATCGATTCGCATCGAAGGGCCCCACTCCGCATCCATTGCAATGAGCAGTGGAACATTGGCTTCCGACTGATAGTAGCGGGTTAATCCGACTTGTTTCGATGGACTACCTTGAAAGAAAATCAATCCACCTACACCTAATTTCTCCACCATGTAGCGAACATGCTTTTTGTGATCCTCGCCCATATTGGAGTAAGCAGCCACCATGAATAACTGAGCAATTTTTTCGTCCAGGCTTAATTCCTTCAAGGTTTTCTCCACCCATTCGGAATCGCCGGATTGCAAAAAATGCGGTTGTTTTCCCGGATCATTGGCAATCCCAATCCTTCCTGCCGATAAAAGCAGCAAAACAAGACTCAGTAAATATGGTAGTACTCCCTTTAAGTGCATATCATTTCCCTTTTGAAAAACACAAAATTAGCGTTTGTAAAACCCCGCGCAAGCCTCAATATTATTAACTTTGGTTCCCTTAACTAAAACACCAACCACATGACTCGACTTTTTTGCATTCTGAGCCTTACGATGCTCATTTTCATCCTCCCAATGAGCGCTCAGAACGAAGCCCGTTTGATGCGTTTCCCGGCTATTCATGGCGACCAAGTAGTGTTTTCCTATGCTGGAGACTTATACACTGTAGCTGCCACTGGCGGATTTGCCCGCAAAATAACCAACCATGAAGGATTTGAAATTTTCCCGCGCTTTTCGCCCGATGGAAAAACCATTGCTTTTACCGGGCAGTACGATGGCAATACGGAAATATTCACCATCCCCGCCGAAGGAGGTACTCCGAAACGACTAACCACCACGGCCACCCTAAAACGCGACGATCTTGCCGACCGAATGGGCCCGAATAACATCGTCATGGCTTGGACTCCCGACGGGAAAAACATCGTGTACCGCTCGCGCAAACAAAGTTTTAACTCCTTCGTTGGCCAGCTATTTAAAGTATCGGCCGAAGGTGGTATGTCGGAAGAATTACCTCTCCCAACCGGAGGGTTTTCCTCATACAATGCCGATGGAAGCAAACTAGCCTTTAATCGTGTGTTCCGGGAATTCCGCACGTGGAAATACTACGAAGGTGGAATGGCCGACGACGTATGGGTGTATGATTTCAAAACCAAAGAAACCATCAACATTACGAATCATAAAGCTCAGGATGTATTCCCCATGTGGCATGGGAATAAAATCTACTATGTTTCCGACCGCGACCGAACCGCTAATCTTTTCGCATTTAACACCGAAACGAAAGAAACCGAAAAACTGACTCAATTCACAGAATACGACATCAAATTCCCAAGCATAAACGGATCTAAAATCATTTTCGAAAATGGAGGGTACCTTTATGTTTACGATGTAGCGAGCCAAACTCAGCCAAAAAAACTAACCATTCAAATTGCCGACGATTTTACCTATGCTCGCAATCGACTGGTCGATGTTTCAAAAAATGTAAGTGCCATGAGCCTCTCTCCCGGCGGCGAGCGGATAGCAGTAAGTGCCCGCGGCGAGATTTTCAATGTTCCGGCCGAAGAAGGTATCACCCTCAATCTGACCCAATCGTCGGGAGCACACGACCGAAATGTTAGCTGGTCGCCCGATGGGAAACACCTGGCCTGGATCTCCGATCTTTCCGGCGAGTTCGAAATCTACGTGCAAAAACACGACGGAAGCGAACCAGCCCGCCAACTCACCAAGAATGCCGACACCTATTATTACCGGATAGCCTGGTCGCCCGACAGTAAGAAAATCCTTTTCAGCGATAAGAAAATGCGCTTGCGCTACATAACGGTCGAATCGGGGGAAATAAGCGAAGTGTATCAATCGCCCATTTGGGAGATGAACGATTTCACCTGGAGTCACGATAGTAAATGGATTGCATTTAGCAAGCCGGCCGAAAACAACATGTCGCGCATCAGTCTTTTCTCCCTCGAATCAGGCACTATTACCGACCTTACCGATTCGTGGTACAGCTCGTCAAACCCCAGTTTCAGCACCGATGGGAAATACCTCTTCTTCACCTCCAAACGCGATTTCAATCCCATTTACAGCGAAACCGAATGGAACCACGCCTATCGCGACATGACCAAAATCTATTTCGTAACCCTTCAAAAAGAAACGCCTTCGCCTTTTGCTCCCAAAAACGATGCTTTAGCCGACTCGAGCGATAAGAACGACAAGGATTCCAAAAAAGATAAAAAGGATGAAGAAAGCTCCAGCGATTTGCGCATCGACCTGGAGAACATCCAACAACGAATACTTGCTCTGCCCATCGATGCAGGTGCGTACTGGAACCTGACAGCCTTAAAAGATAAAGTGTATTACAATCAATACCAATCGACTAGTTCCGATGGATCGAAATTGAAAATGTTCGATCTGACTAAGGAGAAAGAAAGCGAGTTGGGAACCGGTATGAGCTATAGTCTAAGCGAAAACGGTAAAAGGATGTTGATTCGTTCCAAAGGAAACTTCTACCTCATCGATACTCCTTCATCTTCCATCAAAACAGAAAAAGCCATTGATTTATCGGGTTTACAATTTCACCTCAACACCCGCGAGGAATGGAATCAGATTTACTGGGAAGCCTGGCGACAAATGCGCGATTTCTTTTATGTAGAAAACATGCATGGAGTCGATTGGAAAGCCATGGGCGATAAATATGCCTCCCTCCTTCCGCAGGTTAATCACCGAAACGATTTAACCTACCTGATAGGGGAATTGATTGGAGAGTTAAATGTTGGCCATGCCTACATCAACGGAGGCGATCGTCCGGAGCCCAAGCGCATTAGCACCGGTTTATTAGGTGCCAAAATCAGCAAACATTCCAGTGGTTATTTTCAAATCGACTATCTGCCCGAAGCGGCCAATTGGAGCAAAGAACTCCGCTCGCCCCTGCGTGAACTGGGCGTGAATGCTCAGGTAGGTGAGTTCATTCTAGCGATCAATGGGAAAGATTGTCGGGAACTGAACGATATCTACACTGCCCTAATCGACAAAGCCGATAAACCCGTAGAAATAAAACTTAATGCCAAGCCCGACGAAAAAGGAGCACGCACCTGTATCGTAACACCCATTGCCGATGAGTCCGGCTTGTACTATTTCGATTGGGTACAAGGAAACATTCGCAAAGTTGCCGAAGCAACCGACGGACGCGTAGGTTACATCCACATTCCCGACATGGGACCCGAAGGTTTGAATGAATTTGTCAAACATTTTTATCCTCAACTCGACAAGGAAGCCTTAATCATCGACGATCGCGGAAACGGAGGTGGGAATGTTTCGCCTATGATCATGGAACGTCTTAGCCGGGAAATCACCCGCAGCAACATGCTCCGAAACGCTCAAATCCCAACCCAAACTCCTCGTCAAATGCTCATTGGGCCGAAGGTTTTACTCATCAATAATTACTCAGCCAGCGATGGCGATTTGTTCCCTTATGCCTTTAAAAAGCATCAATTAGGAAAAGTGATAGGCAAACGCAGCTGGGGAGGAGTTGTTGGGATTCGGGGGTCCTTACCCTTCATCGATGGAGCCGACATGCGTAAACCCGAATTTGCCTCCTACTCGGCCAAAGAGAGTAAGTGGATTATCGAAGGTTGGGGAGTAGAACCCGATATCGAAGTCGATAACGACCCGGCTAAAGAATATGCTGGTATCGACGAGCAGCTCAATAAAGCCATCGAAGTTATTTTGGAAGATTTAAAGAATTGGGATTATAAACAACCAAGTATTCCGGTTGCTCCCGACAAATCGAAATAAGCCTAAGCATGAAGCTTGAATTACTCAAATTTGCCGGAATCGACATCGGTTCCAATGCCGTTCGTTTGCTCATTACCAACGTGATTGAAGAGGGGAAGAAAAATGTAATGAAGAAATCGTCCATCATTCGGATGCCGGTTCGGTTGGGCGACTCGGTATTTACACGGGGGATTATTCCCGAAGAAAAAGTGCAGAAGCTTATTTACACTTTGGAGGCTTATCAAAAAATCATGCAAGTGCAGGAGGTGGTGCAGTATCAATGCTGCGCCACTTCCGCCATGCGCGAAGCTGCCAACGGCTCTGAGGTTGTAGCCCAAATCAAAGCAGCTACCGGAATGGAAATCGAAATCATTTCCGGCGTCAACGAAGCCGAACTAATTTTCTCCACCGAAGTAACCCATGCTTTGGGCGAAAACAAAACCTTCCTCTTTGTCGATGTAGGAGGAGGTAGCACCGAGTGTACCCTGCTGTCGAAACGACGTGTGATTGATTCGGAATCCTTTAAAATAGGAACCCTTCGATTATTGCACGAAACCATTGAACCGGGCGAATTTAACCGCTTGCAAGAATGGCTCAGCGAGCTAATTGAAAATTATCCGAAACTCATGGTGGTTGGAACCGGAGGAAACATTAACCGTTATTTCAAACTATCTCAGGTAAAAGAAGGAAAACCGCTCAGTTACTACCATTTACTCGAAATGTACGATAACCTCGTAGAAATGAAATGGGAAGATCGGATTCGAACCTTTGGACTTAACCCCGACCGAGCCGATGTTATCATCCCTGCCGGGGAACTTTTCTTAAACATCCTTAAGTGGACCAAACGAAAGCAAATTTACGTGCCCAAAGTTGGATTGGCCGATGGCATTGTACGGAACCTATATCTGCAACATAAGAAACAACATCCCGAAAAGTACGAATGATGGCTGCCGAATTTCTACGTCACTACTTCCCTGGATTATCCGACGGGCAAATCGACCTGTTCAACCAACTCGAAGAAAAATACCGGTACTGGAACGAACGCATCAATCTGGTTTCCCGAAAAGACATGGATCAGCTCATGATTCATCATATTCTCCATTCACTCGCCATTGCCAAGTTTATCGAATTCAAGCCGGGATCGTCCATTCTCGATGTTGGCACCGGTGGAGGTTTGCCGGGTATTCCCCTCGCTATTTTCTACCCCGAAACAAAGTTCTATTTAGTCGATAGTATTGGGAAGAAAATCAAAGTTGTGCTCGATATTGCCGAGAACCTGCAACTCAGCAACCTATCGGCCGAACAAGCCCGCGCCGAAACCCTCAAGCATCGCTACGATTTTATTGTAACCCGCGCCGTTGCTCCTATGCCCCAACTCATCGAATGGGTAGGAAACAAGCTAAAAACTACCCATCACCACGATTTAAGAAACGGTATCATCGCCCTGAAAGGAGGCGATTTGACCGAGGAGTTGATACAGCTTCCTTCGAAAGTGGTGGTGAAAGACATTCCCGATTTCTTCCAGGAAGCTTTCTTCGAAACCAAAAAAATTGTGTACTGGAGCAAATCGGTGAACGCTGAACGGTGAATGTCTGTCAATCCCTAAATATGGTTGACGGTTTTTTTTATAATGCTGCGACTCCAGGAGCGTGGCATTCATTCTAGTTCAAGATAAAACCTCCGCGTCCTTTGCGGGTCCTCTGCGCCCTTTGCGCGAACCTTAGCGACCTCCATTCAAAACCTCGCGGCCATTATTGAAGTGAAAAATGTTCCTTTTTCAATCTTGAAGTGATTAATTAACAGAGAACTAGCCAAAAGCCAATAGCCAATAGCCAATAGCCAACAATTTTAACAACAATCTATCGAGGGACTAATAGAACGAATACCCAATCGAAATCTCGGCACGCCATAAAAAATAAGGATCGGGCAAATCATCGGGCGAATACTGATCGAATTCCAGCGCTCCGTAGCCCAACCCAACAAGCCCCTCAACATACCAACGTGAGTAAGGTTGCTGATACTTGTAACCCAGCACCGCACCACCACCTATGCCTAACCGCTCCTCAGTTATATCGAGCTGACCTTGATTGTTGAACGTTGTTTCAAAATCCTGGGTGTAGGTTAACTGCAAAACACGAGCATAAGCACCCGTAAACAAACCAACCGGACGACTCATCATACTCCGGTATTGCAAATAATGCCGCCACTCAACCATGCCACCATAACCCACAATGCGTTTGCTCCAATACGGTTGCCCATTCAAGCTAGTTTTGTCGCGCATGTAGTAACCACCTTCGACCGATAAAACCAGCGAATTTGCCGAATCGAAATTGCGCTCAAAATGCACACTAAACGGATTATTCAAAAAAGGTCCAAGCACATCAGTGCGAATGGCATTTTGCTGCGCCATACCAACCGAAAAGCTAACCAGCAAAATCAAAACAGAAAACAAAGATCTCAGTAACCTGGGTGAATTCATATCATTCTTTTTTAACGTTCTTGCTATTTTTAATCAAAACAGAAATCGAAATCCCTTGCGCGCAAATCAGAAAAACAATTCGAAATCGCAAAGGAATGAAGCCTCCGTTCAGGAATCAACCATCCGAACTAGCCCAAGTTGAAAACCTGTTCAATCTCATTCGGATTTACCGACAAGAAATCAATGTGATAAAACTCATTTTTCTTCTTATCGTACACATAATCTTTCCCCCAAACCTCAAATTGCTGAGCAATTTCCTCCAATGCACTCAAAATAAAATCAAGCTCCCCATTCGTCATGGTTGGGTGAATCGATAAACGAACCCAACCCGGCTTATGCGACAAATCGCCTTGATTAATCAGCTCGGTAATCGTGTGGGAATACTCGTACGACACATCGAGTAAAAAATGACCATAGGTTCCGGCACAAGCACAACCACCCCGAACCTGAATACCATACCGATCGTTCAACATCTTAACGAGTAGATTGTAATGCAAGCCTTCAATGTAAAACGATAAAATCCCCAAACGATCCTCGATGTTATCGGCTAAAATTTTCAAATTTGGAATAGCTCTTAAACGAGGGAAAGCCCTTGCCAATAACTCCCGCTCACGCTGCTCCATGCGATCCGTCCCCATTTGATTCTTCAACTCAATCGATAAAGCCGTTCGGATGGCCTGCAAAAAGCCGGGAGTACCCCCATCTTCGCGAGCTTCGATATCGTCCACATACTTGTATTCACCCCACGGATTTGTCCAATCGACCGTTCCTCCGCCCGGATGATCGGGCACTTTACTTTTGTACATGCTTCGGTCGAAAATCAAAACGCCCGACGAACCAGGCCCACCCAAAAACTTATGAGGCGAGAAGAAAATCGCATCGAGCTTTTCCATCGGATCTTCCGGATGCATATCGATATCGGAATAGGGTGCCGAAGCCGCAAAATCGACAAAACAAACCCCACCATGCTCGTGCATAATCTTCGCCATTTGATGGTAAGGTGTCGATACTCCGGTAACATTCGAACAGGCAGTAAATGCTCCAATCTTGAACTTTCGATCGGCATACTCTGCAAGCTTCTTCCGCAAATCGTCTAAATCGACCAACAGCTCCTTATTCGGCTGTAATTGAACCACTTCGGCAGTTGTCTCCAACCACGAAGTATGATTCGAATGATGCTCCATGTGCGTAATGAACACCACCGGCCGATCAACTTTTTTGATGCAATTCGAAGCTAAGCCAATACTATCGCAGGCCTTCAATCCTAAAATGCGTTGAAACTTGTTAATCATGGCTGTCATGCCCGAACCGCCCGTGATAATCACATCGTCGGGACCGGCATGCACATGCTCTTTTATTTTCTTCAAAGCCACCTGATAAGCGCGGGTCATAAACGTTCCCGTGTAGTTGCTTTCAGTATGGGTGTTGGCAATAAACGGAGCAATCCGTTCCAAAATATGGTCCTCAATGGGCCGATAAAGCCGCCCACTGGCGATCCAATCGGCATACAAAATTTGTTTCCTTCCATAAGGTGAATCAAAATAAGTTTGATAGCCAATGGTATTCTCCCGAAAAACCTGAAAAAACGCTTCCAACTCATTTACAGGAGCTTCCACTTTCGCTTCTCTCCCCGATTCATTATTAACCATAGTATATTGCTTGAAAATCACACAAAAATAAAAAAAAGCCCGAGGCAGCTTGCGCCCCCGAACAAATTTGTAGCTGCTATTCCTTGTTTCCTCCTCAGCCAAATCTAAAATCTTCCCAACGAGCTCAAACAATCGGCTATTTTACCTGTTGAAAAGGCAAAAGTATCAGCATGAGCGACTCGAAAAAATCTAAGCTGGAACGACGAGGATTCCTCCACCGACTGGGTTTAGCCCTCGGCACCGCTTTAACCATTCCCGTAACCGGCTTACCCAAAACATTTAACGAAGATATGGATCTGAAATACATTCACCCCGTCGATCAAATAAAACCGCTCGGTTTCCAATGGGAAACCAAAGACCCCTTCCTGTTTTGTGTCCATCACGAAGACCATTTCCCGGAAGGAAACGACCAAATGGGCCCCGACCCGCAGTTTTTCGAAGGCCGGCACCTTGGCGACGATTTCATTATCAAAGACGGATTCCGCATGTACCATGGCAAAAAAGTCCCGGGCTTTCCCGGTCACCCACACCGCGGATTCGAAACCATCACCCTGGTGCGTAAAGGATTTGTCGACCACTCCGATTCGCTCGGAGCCGCCGGCCGCTACGGAAATGGCGATGTGCAATGGATGACTGCCGGACGAGGCGTGCAGCATGCCGAAATGTTCCCTCTCCTAAATCAAAATGAAAAAAACCCTTTGGAACTGTTCCAAATCTGGCTCAACTTGCCTGCTAAAAACAAAATGGTCGAGCCTCACTTTGCCATGCTCTGGCGCGAAAATATCCCGGTATTTGAGCATCGCGACGAACAAAACCGACTCACACGCGTCGAAATCATTGCCGGTAAAATCGACGATTTGGCTGCTCCTACTCCACCACCCAATTCCTGGGCCGCCGATCCCGACAACGAAGTAGCCGTTTGGAACATTAAAATGGATGCCTTTGCCGAATGGAAACTTCCACGCGCTCAACCCGGAATAAATCGGACCGCTTTCTATTATCTGGGCGAAAACCTAAGTGTGTCGAACATGCCCATCCCCGCCTACCATTCCCTGGAACTGAATCCGCAAATCGATACCGTATTCAAAGCCGGCGATACACCCACCGGAATCCTCATCCTGCAAGGGCGACCCATTGGCGAACCGGTTATCCAGTACGGCCCTTTCGTGATGAATAGCAAAGCTGAAATCACACAAGCCTTTCAAGATTACAACGAAACCCGTTTTGGAGGTTGGCCCTGGCCCCGTACCGATCAGGTTCACGACAAAAACCGCGGACGGTTTGCCCGCCACGCCGATGGACACGAAGAAATTATAGATTCATAGTTTCCTTTCGCCACGCATAGCTTAAGCAGCCTTTATGTTTTTCGGGGAAAAGGGAAGCCGAAACCCGGTAAGTAAACCCTTAAGTAACCTGGCCAACCGAAGTAACCTTCGGTTCATATACTTCGAAACGTGCTTTCCAGTGCTTCCATGTTCCTTCAAAAGGAACAGCGTTTTCCGGTTTAATCGGATCGACCGGGGGCGATTTAACATGCAAGGGATTTACCGGACTACCATTCTGATAAATCCGAAAATCTAAATGCGGACCGGTCGATAATCCGGTTGAACCCACATAACCAATAAGCTGACCCTGCTGCACCCGATCGCCTTTGCTCAGACCTTTGGCAAAGCCTTGCAAATGCATGTAAACCGAGGTGTACACCGAATTATGCTTGATCTTAACATAATTACCTCCCCCACTTTTCTGATAACCTCGCTCCACCACCAACCCATCGCCTATAGAATAAACCGGCGTTCCTTTCGGAGCAGCGTAATCGATTCCATGATGTGGCCGGTAAATTTTCAACACCGGATGCCGCCTGCTGTGACTAAAGCCACTGCTAATGCGGGAATAACGCAAAGGTGCCTTCAGAAAAGCTTTCCGCAAGGATTGTCCATGCTCATCGAAAAAAGCATATACACTATCCTGCACAAAACCAATAGCCCAGTAATCGTATCCCTTATGCTGGAAAAAGGCAGCCTCAACGGAGCGTATCCCAATCGACACAGAATCGACAAAATCTTCCTGGTAAAAAACACGGAAACTATCCCCGCGCTGAATCCCAAAAAAATCAATCGACCAGGCATAAATCTCCGATAACTCAATGGCTAACAGGGGTGGATAAGCATTATCGACCATGCTCATCCATAAGGATTGATCAATCATCCCTTCGGCATACTGCAATCGAGTAACAACGGGTTTCTCTTTCCGCTCAACGAAAAGCGAATCGCCAAAATGAAAAACCCAATAAACCGATGCATTTTCTTCGTAAATAAAAAAGCGGTCTCGATTCAAAGTGTCTTTCGGCTGAACAAAAGCATAGGTTTGTCCGGTTTTAATCTTACGCACATCGAAACGCTCCTTTTCCTGCCTCACCATCCGATCAATTTGCTGATACGGAATCCCTTTGCGGGTAAGTATATCGGCTAAAAACTCATTCCTACGAATGGAAGCTTTTTCAATGTCGAAGGAATCGATATTAAAATCGTACTCTTTTATAATAGGAGTAATTGCTGGCATTGACTCATGCACGTTGGTGAGGATTTCCTCCGACTCAACCGGCTCATTGCTAAATAAATACCAAAAAACGCCCACCACCAAGAGGGAAATTGCACTCAATGCAAGGAAATCCTTTCTCATAATAACTCTACTTCAGGTTCAATCTCGTGTTTCTTAACGATTACCTTACTTTTCCAATTGCCCCGGAAGTAATAAATCATCGACAGCACAAATCCAAAAATCCATCCGGTTGGCAAACCATACCAAATACCCACTACGCCGAAAAATTTCGAAAAAATGAGCGATGCCGGAACTCGAACCACCCATAATGCCACCAAGGTTATAAACATCGGTATCAGCGTATCGCCCGATCCGCGGAAAACTCCGGTAAAAACAAACATGGCGGCAAACACAATATAAAAACTACCCACTACTTGAAAGTACACTTTGCCAATAGCTATGACCTCCGGATCGTTGGAGAAAAAGCTCATCAAATGAGCGCCAAAAAAGATAACGACAACGGAAATTAAAATCGAGATAACACCCGTCATTCGGAAAGTGGCGAGCAACCCGGAACGTACTCGCTCCAATTTGCCGGCCCCCATGTTCTGCCCAACAAATGTACCCAGCGCCGATGCAAAATTTATGGCCGGCATAATAGCAATGGAATCAATTCGAACAGCCACCGAGAAAGCAGCTACTGCGGCTGTTCCAAAATCGTTTACAATACGAAAAATGGCTAACATTCCTAAGGAGACCAACGCATGTTGAATTCCGGTCGGGATCCCAATTCGGAAACTATTTTTAAATATTTCGGTATCGAACTTCAAATTCACGAAGCGAATCTGTATCAGCTTATGCGTCCGATTCAAATAAATTATCGCTGTAAACAAGGCTCCTGCCTGAGCAATAACGGTGGCTAAGGCAACCCCTTCGATGCCCCAACCGAATTGAACCACAAAAAGCATGTCCAACCCAATATTCACCAAACTGGAAATAATGAGAAAATAAAGCGGCGTTTTAGAATCGCCCAATCCTTGTAAAATGGCCGTTGTTCCATGATAACCAAACATCATGATGGCTCCCGAAATGTAAATATTGAAATAACTCACCGCATCGGGAATCACTTCCGGAGGAAGCTTAATGAGCTCAAAAATCAATTTGGAAAAACTAATTCCAATGATCGTAATCAGTATAGACCCAAAAAACAATACAATGTATAAGGTATCGATGGTCATGCGGACCTTATCCAGATTCTTGGCACCGAAGTACTGCGAAATAATAATGGTTGAACCCATCGACACTCCCATTACGAGGGAAATGAGCAGAAATATCAAAGGGAAAGAAGCACCAACAGCAGCAAGAGCCTCTTTACCCAGGTAATTTCCCACTACCCAACTATCCACGATATTGTAAAACTGATGGAATACATTTCCTATCAGCATCGGAATAGCAAACCGCCAAATGAGCTTCCCTTCTTTTCCCTCGGTTAAATCTTTCACACTGTCTTGCTTTTCTGTATGAGCCGAAATTCGTATCGCAACGAATCACGGTAAGTCGCTTTATTTTTTCAACGCTTTGTACTTAATCCGCTGTGGACCTTCGTTTCCTTTACGCTGACGCAGGTTCTTTTCATAATCGGTGTATCCTCCCTCGAAGTAATAAACTTCTGAGTTCCCTTCGAATGCGAGAATGTGGGTACATACCCGGTCGAGGAACCAGCGATCGTGGCTAATTACCACGGCGCAACCGGCAAAATCGTTCAAGCCTTCTTCTAAGGCCCGCAAAGTATTTACATCGATATCGTTGGTAGGCTCATCGAGCAACAACACATTCGCTTCTTCCTTCAGGGTGAGGGCTAAATGCAGTCGGTTACGCTCTCCGCCCGATAAAACGCCACATTTCTTTTCCTGATCGGCTCCGGTAAAGTTGAAACGAGCCACATAGGCACGAGCGTTAATAGCCCGGCCTCCCACTTGAATATGCTCCAAACCTCCGGAAATTACCTCGAAAACTGTTTTAACCGGATCGATGGCTGCGTGCGTTTGATCAACATAGCCAATCTTTACCGTTTGACCAACTTCAAAACTACCAGCATTGGCCGTTTCCATTCCCATTATCATGCGAAACAGGGTGGTTTTTCCGGCTCCATTGGGCCCAATTACTCCAACAATACCATTGGGTGGCAGCACAAATTCCAAATTATCGAATAATAGCTTCTCTCCAAACGATTTGGCAACCTGATGTGCTTCAATCACTTTATCGCCCAAACGAGGACCGTTCGGAATAAATATTTCCAGTGATTCTTCTTTTTCCTTTACATCGGAATTCAGCAATTTATCGTAAGCCGACAAACGTGCTTTCGATTTAGCATGACGGGCTTTGGGGCTCATACGAACCCACTCCAACTCTCTTTCCAAGGTTTTTCTGCGCTTGCTGGCTTGTTTTTCTTCCTGTGCCAATCGAGTCGATTTCTGTTCCAACCAAGAGGAGTAATTTCCTTTCCAGGGAATACCCTCTCCACGATCCAGCTCAAGGATCCAACCGGCTACATTGTCGAGAAAATAGCGGTCGTGCGTAATAGCGATTACCGTTCCTTTGTATTGTTGCAGATGCAATTCTAACCACTGCACCGATTCAGCATCGAGGTGGTTTGTTGGCTCATCGAGCAAGAGCACATCGGGCTCTTGTAAAAGCAAGCGACACAAGGCCACCCGGCGTTTCTCACCCCCCGAAAGGTTTTTGATACCGGTTTCGGGAGCCGGACAGCGCAAAGCATCCATGGCTCGCTCCAGTTTATGGTCGAGGTTCCAGGCATCGTACTGGTCAATTAACTCCTGCAATTCCCCTTGGCGTGTAATAAGCGCATCCATCTTATCCGGATCCTCAAGTACCTCTGGTTCCGCAAATTTCATGTTCACTTCTTCATACTCCTTCAGCACATCTACCACATGCTGTACTCCTTCTTCCACTACCGTGCGAACGGTTTTGCTATCGTCCAGGTAGGGTTCTTGCTCCAACATTCCAACGCTGTAGCCTGGCGACCAAACCACTTCGCCCTGAAAAGCATCGTCTTTCCCGGCAATGATTTTCATCAAACTCGATTTACCCGAACCATTTAAACCAATAATGCCAATTTTAGCTCCGTAGAAAAAGCTCAGGTAAATATTCTTCAATACTTGTTTTTGAGGAGGGAAAATTTTATTCACTCCTACCATAGAAAAAATAATCTTCTTATCGTCAGACATAGCGATGTAATTTAAAAAACCGAAACGGATTAATAAGGAATAAGTTATTGATAAACAGGAATATACAAAGGATTCTGCTCATTAAATCTGCGCAGGTAAAAGAACAACATTTTTTTCTGTTTTCGTTTACTCAGGTCATTATATTCCTCGTATAATTGGGGCGATTGCATCAACAGAATTTGTAGGTTCTCCCGATTGTATTCATAGATTTCACCCGATTGCCAATCGAGCAAAAATTGTCGCATTTCCTTGGTTACAACGGGTTGCGTTCTGATTCCCGTGTAATAAGGATCGTACATCCGATAGGGATTGTAGTATGGATCGAAATTTCGGTACGATTCGTAGCTTACGTTCGATACGAAATGACATATACTACCGATTACCGGAATGCGATTAAATTCCCGGTTATGTTGTATGTACAAAATTCCTTTGTTGCTATAACCCCAAATAGCTTCGACCGGCACATCCTGTTTCATCCCTTTTTCATCATAAATGGCCAGCGATTCATGCTCCAGCAATTTTTCATAAAAATCGAAATCGTTGGGATTGGCTACCGATAAAATTCGTTCGATTGGAATGGGTTTGTTTTGCTTTACTTGCTCGAAATGCAGGAATATGCCTTCGTTGAATCGAAAATCGGGATGGTATAATACGTATGCGCTGGTATCTTCGACAAGAGTCGTTTGTTTGTCTTGAGCCCACAAGCCCGAAGCAAATAGAATTACCCATAGGAAAGAGCCAGCCAACCGCGCGGTTGAATGAATAGAGGCTCCTTGGTTTTTAGGGTTTAAATTCATACTGCTTAAAGTAATCAGTCGCTCAATTGTTCAAAATATTCCGACAGGATTCGAGGATAATGTTCATACTCCAATTCGTGGATCCGTTGAGCGAGCGATTCGACCGAATCGGTTGGAAGAACAGGGCATTTTGCCTGATAGAGAATCTTTCCTTCGTCGTAGTGTTCATTCACGAGATGGATACTGATCCCTGATTCCTTTTTACCGGCATCGATTACTGCCCGATGCACCCGGTTTCCGTACATTCCTTTCCCTCCAAACTCCGGAAGCAAGGCCGGATGAATATTGATGATTCGATTGGGATAAGCTTGAATAATATGTTCCGGAATGAGCCATAGGAAACCAGCCAGTACGATAAAATCGGTTTCACGTTGTTGGAGCGTATCGAGCAAGGCAGGTCCTTGAAAGAAATCGCCTTTGGAAAACACAACACAGGGGACTCTGAGTCGGTGGGCACGATGGATAGCCTGCGCCATGGGGTTATTGGTAATAAGCGTATCGACTTCGACAGATGGATGATTTTGGAAGTATCGGATAATATTTTCGGCGTTCGTTCCCGAGCCGCTTGCAAATAGGGCAATTCTTTTCATGCTAAGCTAATCGACTGATAAATAACCATAAAAGACCTAATGCTACTAATGCTTAGGCATTTACAAAGTAAGCAATTTAAGGATAGGGGGTGTAAATAAATTAACTTTATTTTTGAAAATTCAGCCTTTAATTTCTTTCTTTGCACCGCTTAGAATTTTACTTAAAATAGTATTAATTAAACGTAAAAGTTATGTCTGAAGTTTATGAAAAAGTAAAGGCGATTATCGTTGAGAAATTAGGCGTAGAAGAAGAAGAGGTTACTCTCAATGCCAGCTTTACCAACGACTTGGGAGCAGATTCTCTCGACACCGTTGAGATGATCATGGAATTCGAAAAAGAATTCGATATTTCTATTCCCGACGAATTAGCCGAATCTATCAGCAATGTTGATGAAGCCGTAAAGTTCATCGAAAACGAATTGTCGAAAAAATAGCATTCATTCAAATCTTTTACCTATGGAACTAAAACGGGTAGTTGTTACCGGCCTAGGATTGGTCACCCCGCTTGGTAATTCGATAGACGAATTCTGGAAAAACCTCAGCGAAGGAGTAAGTGCTGCTGCACCCATCACTCGATTTGATGCAACGCATTTCAAAACAAAATTTGCCTGCGAGGTAAAAGATTTTGAAGTAGGAGATTACATGGATCGGAAAGAAGCACGCAAACTGGATTTATATGCTCAGTTTGCGATGGCTTCTACCGAACTAGCCGTTCAGAATGCTAAACTGAACTTCGAAACCCTCGATACCGAATTCTTCGGGGTTATTTGGGGTTCAGGAATCGGCGGATCAACTACTTTTATGGCGGAAGTAATCGACTTTGTTAAGTCGAATTACGTCCCCAAATTCAGCCCCTTCCTTATTCCAAAAATGATTGCCGATATCGCTTCGGGCCACATCTCCATGCGATACGGTTTTAAAGGCCCAAATTTCACAACGGTTTCTGCTTGTGCCTCCTCAAGCAACGCACTCATCGATGCTTACAATTACATCCGACTCGGTATTGCCAAAGGCTTTGTTACCGGCGGAAGCGAAGCCGCAATTAACGAAGTAGGAATTGGTGGATTCAACGCAATGCGTGCCATCTCTACTCGTAACGACGATTATAAAACAGCCTCGCGTCCATTCGATGTAAATCGCGATGGATTTGTGATGGGCGAAGGAGGGGTAACCCTCATTATCGAAGAATTAGAACATGCCAAAGCACGCGGCGCTCACATCTATGCCGAAATTGTTGGCGCAGGCTTATCGGCCGATGCTCACCACCTAACCGCTCCCCATCCCGAAGGCGAAGGAGCCGCAAGGGTTATGAACAATGCGCTAAGAGATGCTAACTTGAGCCCCGATAAAATCGATTATATCAACGTTCACGGTACAAGTACCCCACTTGGCGATATCTCCGAGGTTCTCGCCATTAAATCGGTCTTTGGTGATCATGCTCCCAAACTGAACATCTCCTCTACCAAATCGATGCACGGTCACCTGCTAGGCGGAGCCGGTGCTATCGAAGCTGCCGCCAGTATTCTCGCCATTCAAAATAGTTGCGTACCTCCTACCATCAATTTTGAAACACCCGATCCAAACATCGATTACAATCTGAACTTTACCTTCCATAAAGCTCAGCACCGCGAAGTTAATTATGCGCTTAGCAATACTTTTGGATTCGGTGGCCACAATGCTTCCGTAATCTTTAAGAAGTACACGGAATAAACCAGATTGTGCCAGGAGCTTCCTTCTTTTATCGAATTAAAAACGCTTTTTCTACCGATCGCACCTACGCCAAACGAGTGTATGCGCACGTAGGCTATTACCCAAAAAATACCGACCTCTTTAAAATCGCCTTTACCCATCGTTCCGCCCAAATGGATCTGGGAAACGGCGCTGTAGTCAATAACGAACGACTCGAATTCCTCGGCGATGCAGTGCTCGATTCCATTATTGCCGATTATCTCTTCATCGCCTTCCCAAATAAAGACGAAGGCTTTCTCACCCAAATGAGATCCAAAATCGTTAAGCGAGAATACCTGAATATGCTTTCCCAAAAAATGGGCATCGACCAACTTCTCGTATCGAAAACCAGTAGCAATACGCCTCGCAAAAACATTTATGGCGACGCACTCGAAGCACTCATCGGAGCGATTTACCTGGATAGTGGGTATCAAGGAGCACGAAAATACATTGCCCGCTACCTCATTCCCAAATACATCAACCTGCAAACACTTATGAACGAGGACTCGAATTATAAGAGTCAACTCCTGGAATGGTCGCAAAAAAATAAATTGGAATTGGTGTATCAAACTAGTGCCGACCCGAATCGAAGCGAACGCTTTGTGGCTTCCATCCGGCTTAATAACGAAATTATTGGTGTGGGCACGGGCAGTTCTAAGAAAGAAGCTGAGCAACATGCATCAGAAAAGGCGCTATTTAAAGTAACAGCGCCTTCCTCCTAAAAAATATTTTCTCGCGTCCCGATTAAAAATCCAACACTTCAACCCAACCATGCACATCGGGTTCTTCGCCAAACTGTATGGCTAACAAACGTTCGTAGATCTTAGTCGAAACAGGTCCGGGTTTACCATCCTTGCAATATTCGTAGCGAATATCATTCGATTCATCGGTAATAGAACGAATTGGGCTGATAATCGCCGCTGTTCCACAAGCACCTACTTCGTCGAATGCTTTCAATTCGTCGATGTGAACCGGACGTCGTTCCGCCTTAAAACCAAGATCCTTTACCAATTCAATTAAACTCATGTTGGTAATCGATGGTAAAATGCTGTGCGATTTAGGGGTGACATAGGTATCGCCTTTGATGCCAAAGAAGTTGGCCGGACCACACTCGTCGATGTACTGTTTTTCTTTTGCGTCGAGGTAAATTACCGAAGCATAACCTAAGTCGTGTCCTTTCTTCAAGGAAGCCAGGCTGGCAGCATAGTTTCCTCCCACTTTGATATGGCCTGTTCCAAGTGGAGCGGCACGATCGAAACTACGACAAAGCAACATATCGACCGGTTTAAAGCCTTCTTTAAAATACGGACCAACCGGCGAAGTAAACACCATGAATAAATATTCGTTGGACGGTTTTACACCCACTTGCGGACCGGTACCAATTAGCAAAGGTCGTAAATACAAAGCAGCACCTGTTCCGTAGGGAGGGATAAATTCCTGATTCAGTTCTACAACTTTTAAAATAGCTTTGTGAAAGAGTTCGGTTGGAACTTCGGCCATTAAAATTCCGCGTGCCGAGCTTTGCATTCTTTTGGCATTTTCTTCCCACCGAAAAAGCCTGACTTTTCCATCTTTACCCCGATAAGCCTTCAGCCCTTCGAAAGCTTCTTGCCCATAGTGCAAACTAGTGGCAGCCATGTGTATGTTAATATGGTCCGATGAGGATATTTCTAACTTACCCCAGGAGCCGTTTTTATAATAGCATCGAACGTTGTAGTTCGTCTTCTCATATCCAAACGGAAGATTTTTCCAATCTAAATTTACCATGATAGGATTCTGTTTTTGCTACAAAGCGGTTATTAATGTTCCAAAAGTAACGAAAAGAACAGTGAGAGTCCCAGTCTGGCGTATGTTATGCAACGAGTTTCAAGGTCAAAAACCACTGCCCTGCAGCATAAGCGGGGGAAAGACCTGATTCCATAAACCTTGTTAAATTTTAGCTTATCCCTTCAAACAGGCAAGGTAACGCTGAATGGTATTCTCCAATCCAAAATACAAGGCATCTGCAATGAGCGCATGCCCAATGGAAACCTCTTTTAAAAAGGGAATGCAGGCATGGAAATACGCCAGATTATCCAGATTCAGGTCGTGCCCGGCATTGAGACCCAAACCCAACTCATTGGCATAGTTAGCAGCCTGGATAAAATGATGGATAGCCTCCTCGCGGTTACTCGCATAGCCGGCTGCATAGGGCTCGGTATACAGTTCGACCCGATCGGTTCCCGTTTCCTTTGCATACTGCATATTCTTACGGAGCGTATCGACAAAAATGGAGGTGCGAATCCCAACACTTTGCAAATCGGCAATGATATCCTGCAAAAAATGTAAGTGCTTTTCCGTATCCCAGCCGGCATTCGAAGTCAATACATCGGGAGGATCAGGAACCAGGGTAACTTGCTCCGGCTTAACTGTTTTGACCAATTCCAAAAACGTAGAGGTTGGATAGCCTTCGATGTTAAATTCGGTATGCACCACCTCGCGTAAAGCATACACATCGGTATATCGAATGTGGCGTTCATCGGGCCGGGGATGAACGGTAATTCCCTGTCCGCCAAACTCCTGAATACGAACAGCCGCCTCAATCACATTGGGAATATTACCTCCACGCGCATTCCGAATGGTGGCAATCTTGTTAATATTAACGCTTAATAAGGTCATGATGATAATTTTGCCCTAAAGGTAGGATAAGTAGGGGAATCAGTAGCAAGCAAAAATCAGTGAAAAGAAGTGAATTTACGCTACCGGTTTTTTGCGAATCAATTCGAGCAATTCATAAATGGATTCACGAGAAAGCATCACATCCCTGGCATCGGCTGCAAGCTTTATCCGTTCAATCTTACCCGTTCCTAAAACGGGTAAAATGCGGGCGGGATGATGCCATAACCAGGCCAATAAAACCTGCATTGGATCGGCCAGGCGATGTTCTCGGGTAAGTTGCCGCACAAGCTTCAGGAAACCGGCACTCACCCTCTCTTTATTCAATAAATCGCCACCAGCCAAAGGCGACCAGGCCATGGGACGAATCCGATGCATTTGCAGGTAACTTAAATCGCCATTGAACAAGGCATCGTGCCTAAGTAAGGATAATTCAACTTGATTGTAGCGTAAGGGAAATTCAAGGTAAGATTGCAATAATTCAATCTCAGGCGGAGCAAAATTAGAAACCCCAATCTGCAGCACTTTACCCTCACGAACCAATTGGTTTAAAGCTCGTGCGGTTTCGCCCGCATTCATAAATGGGTCGGGCCGATGAATGAGCAAAATATCCAGGTAATCGATTTGCATTTTCATCAGACTTTGCTCCACAGTTTCCATAATGTGCCCGTAGGAGGTGTCGTAATGCTTGATGCGTCGCTTCGGGTAACGATCGGAAACGAGCTTAATGCCCACTTTCCCTACAATGCGAATGTATTTCCGAAAAGCAGAATCGAGCGCTAAGGCCTTGCCAAGCTGTTCTTCGACAGAATAATTACCATAAATATCGGCTACATCGATCGTGTTCACACACATATCCTGCGCTTCTTTGAGGTAATGTAAAAGTTGTGCGGGTGAGTATTCCCATTCATTAAGTCGCATCAGACCTAATGCTAATTTTGTTAAACCAAATTCTGAACTCATCGATGTGACTTTTATAGGCAATGCTGCCAATGATGGGCATCGGTATTTACCCGAACAAGGTAGAGCGAAGCTATAGCTTATGCAATCAATCTTTGCTGATAATAATCAGGTGTGCCGTGATATTTATCAGCAAAAAAACTGACAACAAGCTGAATAAAAGAGCATTACAATAAAAAGCATCTTAAAAGATGGGTAACTACTGATTAAGGAAGCCATTGGCTGCGGTATATTTTCGCTTGTTGGGGGCTAATCGAGCGGTCGAGGACTTCGAGGATATAGATACTTTCCTCGACTAACTGATGGTAAAAACTTCGATTCTCGGCAAGGGATTTCTCATACACATCGACCATCCAGGTCGGGTCGTTTTCAATCCTTTCCAGGGTAAGTGCCAGCTCGCCCGATCCGACTGCCATTTTGGTGCGCGACAGCTCTGCCTTTAAAAGGGTATCGCGCATGGCTGGATACTCGGCATGCGAAGTATGAACGGGCACTTTACTCAAGACTTGAAAAGCCGGATCTACCTGATTAAGATTGAACAGCAAACGGGCTTTATTCAGCAGTAAATCCAGCTGCAAAGAATCCACCGCCAAGCCCTGGTCGTAATAAGTAAGTGCGGCATCGAAACGGGCAGTATCGGCATACCAGCGGCCCAAGTCGTTTAACACACCCACATGATTCGGATGAATCGATTGGGCTGCCAGTAAGGATTTCAGCTCGTCGTCTTTACGACCTAATGCATCATAGGCTTGAGCGAGGTACCAGTCCAGGGGATTCCCTTCAGGGCTTAGGAGAAACCAAGCTGATCTACTGCGATTTAGGTGAGCTAAGCTCTTCTCCCATGATCCTTCGCATGCAGTCTGCTCGGCTAGCCTCAGCTGCGACTGGGAATAGGCTTTTAATGAACCACCAATAAAATTAAGCGATGCGGCCAGTTGCAGCAAAACAAGGATAACCGGCAGTGCTACGCGCGAGCCGCCGGACTTACTCTCCGGATTTATCCGATCGCCTTTATTCAATAGCAAAGCGACATAAATTGAAACCAGCAGTAATACAGATTCTAATCCGGCAAAGTCAGATAAAAGGGTGTAAATCAAAAACACTGAAGTTGCAGCTACCAGGGCCAACAACTCGTTCGACTCTCCCTGAGTTTTCACCTTGCGTATCAGCCTAAAAGGAAGATAAGCTATGCTCAGGAATAGGGCCAATAAGAATAGAAATCCGGGAAAGCCTTTTTCCGCAAGTAACTGGGCCCACTCATTAGCGGGATATTGCAAATCGCTTTGCTCATTTACACCCTTGATACCATTCAAGCCTAAAGCTGCCACTTCCATGCGCCAGTGTTCCCCGCCAACTCCCAATAATCGATTGTCGCGATACAAGGCCAACGAAGCATCCCAACGATCGATTCTCTCAACATCTTTTCCAAAACGATAATCGAGTAACCAGTTTTTCTCCGTTACGAATACCTCGTTTTTCATCAGCTTCGAGGAAGCCTGAAAAGCCAAAAAGCTCCATGCAAACACACCGAGAAAAAGGACCAATGCTAAAAGAATTTTCCTGCGATTGAGCTGAAAGGAGAAGTAGTAATTTAAGGGGAAAAGGATGTAAACCAGTAGCAGAACGATGGCAGCAATGCTTGCGGGCGGATAGAGATAAAAAGCTAACAAGAAAAGGTTACCTGGTGCAGCCAAAAAAGCAAGGATTCGAAGTTGCTTATTTTCGGCTTTTAGCTGAAAAAGAGCGACAGGAAGAGTAAAAACGGCCAGGCTAAGAATCTGGTTCAAGAAGGAAGAGTTGGTATACCCGAGCACGATCCCTTTACTCAGAAATTGATTGAGCAGCAGAGCCACTCCTACAATTCCATTCAAAAAAGCCAAACCCAGAATGGCACGATACACATTTGCAGTAAAACCTTTCACCTGTTTACTATAAACTAAGGTAAGTAGGGTAACACCGGGATATAATAGAAAGCGAATGGTTTCGCTCCAGGCGAGAGCAGGCGTTCTGGCAAATAATCCACTGATGATGGAAAAAATAGCGTAAGCCATCAGCATGAAGAAGACAGGATGCCTCAAAAGTTCGTAATAGAGGGAAGCTTGAGTGCGATAGCCATACCAGAGCCCGGCAAGAGTGAAAGCTCCCATAAGGATTGGAATAGAAGTGTAAAATCGAAAAGGTTCCGGCAGATAGGAAAGTAGCGGTAGGGAAACGACTAGAATCAGGAAGATTTTATGCCAATAGGTTTGAGGCAGAATAGGGACAGCTTCATTGGAGGCTTGGTTTACGGACAAGTTATTTCGGGATGAATGCTCCATGATACAAGGCACTAAAAACGGGCAACGACCCGCACATTAATTCTTCGGCTTGTTAAGTAGTTCGGCACTGCATATTGCTGATTACGAATATCGTTAATCCAGGTGTAGGAAACCGTATTACGGATGTTCAACAAATTAAACACCTCTAGCCCAAGCCATAAGCTTTCCAAATGGCGAAAGCCTTTTCGCTTTAGCAAGGCATTCTCGCCGATAATTAGTTTGCTAAATCCGATATCGACCCGGCGATAGGAAGGCATACGCAAATCGGCCTGGGTTTTCATTGCATTGGGTGGTCCAAAAGGCAACCCGGAACCATACATCATGTTGAGTTGCATTTTGATGGTTGAGTCGTTTGGGAAATAATCCTGGAAAAACATGCTAAACGTAAAAAACTGGTCGGTTGGCCGTGGAATATACACAGGGCTAATGCTCAAGGTATCGGCACCTTCTATTTCGTAGGAAAACTGACCATCGATATGCTCCCTGGTTTGCATGAGCGATAAACTTATCCAGCTATCGACTCCGGGAACAAATTCGCCATTTACTTTCAAATCCAAACCTCCGGCATAACCTTCGGAGTTATTGGTTCCGTAATAGCGCAAACGAACATTATCTACATCGTAAGGAATCAAGTTACTCAGCTCTTTGTAATAAGCTTCGGCAACAAACTTAAACGGACGGTTCCAGGAAACAAAATTATAATCGGCTCCCACCACAAAATGAGTTGACCGTTGAGCTTTAATATCGGTGTTAATTCGGCCATTCCAATCTTTCATTTCCCGGAAAAAAGGCGGCTGATGATACATTCCTGCAGCGAGACGAAAAAGAATATCCCGTTTCGAATTTTTCCACTTCGGTTTAAATGCCACATTGGCGCGTGGGCTGAATAAAAATTCACGGCTAATGGTCCAGTAATTCGTTCGGAAACCAGCGGTAATGCTTAACTCACCGGCATCGCCTGTATGCGTGTAGGTATCTTGGAAATAAGACGTATAGCGCTGACTCTGTAAACTGGTATCGTTTTGCAAATACCTATAAAGTAGTACTTCGCTATCGCTGTAGGGCAAGGAATAACCCGCCGAATCGATTAGGTTCCATTCATTCATTTGATCGCTAAAGAATTCCCATTGCGCTTTAGCGCCCCACTGAAAGAAGTGTTTGTCGGCCCGATGCAAACCTTTATGATAAATGCTGTAAACTTGAGCATCGAGGTAATTCCGGGCATGATTTAAAAAAGAGCCAACGCCAATATTTGCCAAGCTATCACCCAGATTATCAGAACCTAGTTGGTTATCAAGTTCATTTAGAAAATACTGACCTAAAATATCGAAGGTTTCACTTTCGCGGGTGTTAAAGGAAGATACAAAAAGTGACAAACGTGAGGCCGGCCCCGGCTCATAATGACCAGCTAATGCTCCGGTAAAGGTTGTAAACCGGTTCAGCTCCTGGCCGTCGAAATAGATTTTTAGCTTGAGAGCTTCGTGAATCGTTCCGAAGGAAGTTTCGCGTGTTTCGGGAATGAAGTAGTAGGAGTTTTGAGAGAGATGTCCCAAAAAATTTAATTCGAAATTGGTTCCAATTTCATAGGTAACAAAGGTTTGAAAATCGAGGAATTCGGGAGTATAGCTCCCTTTTTCGTCGAGGCTTCCAAGCAAGTACTGGTTAGTGCTGTAACGAATCCCGGCAATGTAACTCAGCAATTGATTCTGAGCAGCTCCTTCGACATGAGCAGAGCCCCCCAGCAAACTTCCCGAGGCGGACGCTTTAAAGCTGGTCGGTCGCTTGTATTTAATATCCAGAACCGACGACATTTTATCGCCATACCGGGCCTCGAACCCACCAGCCGAAAATAAAAGTGAGGAAACCATATCGGGATTTACAAAACTAAGTCCCTCCTGCTGACCAGAACGAATGAGGAAAGGACGGTAAATCTCGATATCGTTGACATAAACCAGGTTTTCGTCGAAATTCCCTCCACGAACCGAATACTGACTACTCAATTCATTATTACCGACTACTCCCGGAAGGCTTCGAATAATCTGTTCCACCCCACCGGTGGCAGACAATACGGAACTGGCAATTTTCGGATTCAAGCGCACCATATTCGCACTCCGCTCTCGCTCGCTTTTAATATCCACATCGCCCAAAACGATATCGGAAGGTTTAAGCTGAAAATTCAATTTCCGCTTTTCGCCGGGGAATAATTTAAGAGTGATTTCTGTATTTTGATAGCCGGCATAACTTACTAAAAGCGTGAAGTTTTCTCCGGCGGGAAGACTTAGAGAGTAATTACCATCGAAATTGGATACTGCTCCGACCGACGGGTCCGATTTAAGGCTAACGTTGGCAAACTCCAGCGCTTTCCCTTGTTTATCGCTAATGTTTCCATACACCTGCCCCATTTCCTGAGCATGTGTAAATGCCGGAAAGAAAAGAAGTATGCAAAGCAAGATTTTCACTCGAAACATAGCGGTTACAGGTAGAAAATTAAACCGCGCAAAATACGCTGTTTATTCGATAAAAAACTAGATTTTGAGGCTTGTATTGCAGAGCGATCCAATTTATTAATACACTTTTTTCTTGCTGGTAAAGGCGCCCGACTTGAGCGCTTCGAAGAATTGAGCCCAGGCAAAAGGATTGAGCAAGCTGAGGGTTGGAACCTGACCGCGGGTATATAATTGATTCGCTTTATCTTGCATGTAGAACTTATAATTCAAGCTGGCATCGACCTGATACTCCTCGGAAAATAATTGTTTTTGCATGAGGGCAATATTCGAACGAGCCCGATCCATATCTTCGTCCTGAAGCTCTAAATCGAGTACTGCTTGCAAAAATTGATCATAAGTAGTCCAGGGGAAAACAACCGTTTCACTCAAAACTACCGTATCGTATGCCAATACAATATCTGCGTGCCACTCTTTTTCGGAAAAAGAATCCGGGAAAGTGAATTCAAAGGATTTATGCCCAACGGAACTGAATCGAATGGTATCGTCGGGATGGACAGCAATGCTATAATAACCCCAAAAGTTTGAAACCGTTCCCTGCGCGCGATTGATAACAGCAATCGTGGTAAAAGGCATTCCTTCCTTTTTGGTATTGGTTATTATCCCCGACAATTGCACAATGGGTTTTTTCTGACGCTCGGTCAAGGTAGGAACTGTATCCGACAGCAGTTTTTGCCCTTGCAGTCCTACGACCGGAAGGAAAGAAAGAACAAAAGCTATCCATAAAAGTCGGATCATTTTTTTCACTTTGTTTAGATAAACGGTTAAGCCGGTTTTTATTTCTTCCGAATGAGAAAAATTCCATCGCGCAAAGGAAGAATAACCTTTTCCACCCGATTATCGTCCTTCACCATCTGATTAAATTTCAAAATCCCTTTGGTGGAATAATCGTTCGACTTAACCGCTGGTTCGAAAACTTTTCCATCCCAAAAAATATTATCGGCCAAAATAAAACTTCCCGAAGGAAGGATCTGCATCAGCAATTCATAGTATTCGACGTATTCCGATTTTTCTCCATCCATAAAAACCATATCGAATGGACCTTCGAGCTGCGGAATAATTTCCAAGGCATTACCAATATGCAACTCTATTTGATCCGAAGCACCCGCACGCTCAATCCATTTTCGGATAAAGCTTTCGAGTTCATCGTTTACCTCGATGGTATGAATTTTCGCTCCCTCGGGTAAAGCCTTTGCCATGTATAAGGCTGAATACGCGGTATATGTTCCAATTTCTAAAATATTTCGCGGACGAATCATGGCAGTTATCATTTGAAGCAGCTTTCCTTGCCAAAAACCACTTAGCATTCGAGGATGCAACACCTTGAGATGGGTTTCGCGATACAATTCCTGTAAAATGGGGTCTTCTTCTCCCATGTGCTCATGGGCAAATTGAGTTAATTCGAGGGATGCTGTCATAATGTATTAACGATAAATTAGTTGCGAAAGCGTTTCGAAGTCAAAAATCTCTCGACTTACTTGTTCTATTTGTTCGAGGGTAACTCCTAAAATCTTATTATTAACCTCTTCGAGCGAATCGCATCGTCCGAATACGAGATAACTTTTGGCCATGGATAAGACCTGATTAATGGGGCTTTCATTCGCAAGGGCTAACTGGCCAATGAGCTGCTTCTTCGCCTTTTCTAATTGGACAGCGGTTAACGGTTGAGCGCTTAAGCGCTTTAACTCACGCTCAATAAGTCGAAGAGCTTTTTTCAAGTTCCCATTTTCAGTCCCAAAGTATAAAGTGAGTAAGCCGGTATCGCTGTAGGGAGCGTAATTCATTTCGACATGATACGCCAATCCGTGTTTTTCGCGCAAAACCATATTTAAGCGGGAATTCATTCCAGGCCCTCCTAAATAATTGCTTAAAACATACATGGGAAGGCGCAAGGGATGATTCACCGAATAAGCTTCGCGGCCCAGCATGCAATGCGTTTGGTAACTGTCTTTTTGTTGTTCCGAATACTGCGGACAATAGGCATTAAATGCTTCGCGTTCGGGTTTATTCAAACGAGCCGGTTGGTCGGAGAAGTACTTTTCGAACAAGCGAACTATCCGATAGAGCGGAAAGTCGCCCATGGTTACCAAAACCATCTCGTCGGTATAATAATTTTCCTGCACAAAACGAATTACCTGGTCGCGGGTAAAGTTTTGAATGATTTCGGGGGTACCCAAAATTTTATATCCCAGCGGATGATTCGGGAACACCAATTCTTCGAAATCGTCGGCAATTTGTTCCGATGGATTATCGAGGTAGGAATTTATTTCATCTAAAATGACCTCCTTTTCTTTTTCCAATTCTTTTTCGGGGAAGGTAGAATGGAAGAAGATATCGGCCATCAATTCGATGGCTCTGGGAAAATATTCGGAGAGGAAAGAGGCATGAATACAGGTTTCTTCCTTGGCGGTGTAGGCATTTAACTCGCCTCCAACTTCGTCGAGCCGATTGTTAATATGGTAAGCTTTTCGGTGGGTTGTGCCTTTAAAAAAGACATGCTCCAGGAAATGAGCCATTCCCTGAATCTCGGAAGTCTCATCGCGCGAACCGGTATGCACCATGAGGGCAGCATGGGCTACTCGACCGATAGCTGCAATGTGAATGAGTCGAATGCCATTTGCCAATAAATGTTCGTGATAAAGCATGTACTGTTTTTCAAATTAAGGAGGCAAAGGTAAACAGTAAATTGGCTTTTCTTCTATAAGTCAGGCTCAACAGCCCTGCTATTAAAGCTTTTTAATACCATTTCTTTGTCAAACTTTCTAAACCCTAAAGAGGGGAAAAAAGTTCGATACATGTTTACCAACTGGCTTGCGAAGCGGGAGAGAGAGCTCCCAAACTGCTTCTGTGTTTTTTTTATGCCTTTTAGGCAAAATATGTTAAAGAAATGGAATCGACTTTCAGGACTTTTGCTATTTTTGGAGGGAAAGTGAAAAAACTATGATCAACCCGATTCGCTTTGAAATTCAGTCCCTTCTGCGCTTTGTTAACATCAAAGAACGCGACGAATACCCCCGTTATTAACTAGAGTTTCGGTTCTCTTTTACCGAATCCCAGCCCCCAAATCCGAATAATAACTCGTTTCAGTTCTAAAACCCACTTAGCAGAACGCAAAAAAATCTTACCACTATGAATTTACCATTCGCTGAATCCTACAAAATAAAAGTTGTCGAACCCATTCATCGCAGCACCCGCGAGCAAAGAGATCGATGGTTGCTCGAAGCAAAAAATAATCTCTTCAATCTCAAAAGCAGTCAGGTTTATATCGACCTGCTTACCGATTCCGGCACAGGAGCCATGAGCCAAGGCCAGTGGGCCGAAATGATGCTGGGCGACGAAAGCTACGCCGGAGCAAGCTCCTATTACAAACTCAAAGAAAGTATTCAATCCATCCTGGGTTTCGATTATTTCCTTCCAACCCATCAAGGCCGGGCGGCCGAAAACGTGCTATTCTCAGTGCTGGTTAAGGAAGGTCATGTAGTGCCCGGCAATTCGCATTTCGATACCACCAAAGGTCACATTGAATTCCGGAAAGCCAGCGCCATCGATTGCACCATCGACGAAGCATTTCATTCCGAGCTAATTCACCCCTTCAAAGGGAATGTGGATTTAAACAAGCTGGAGAAAGTTCTTCAGGAACATACCGACAAGATTCCCTTTGTAATCGTTACCATTACCAATAATACCTGCGGAGGGCAACCTGTTTCGATGGAGAATATGCGACAGGTTTATGAACTCTCTAAAAAATATGGGAAAATGGTCATTTTCGATTCAGCTCGTTTTGCCGAAAATGCCTATTTCATCAAAAAACGCGAAGCCGGCTACGCCGATAAAAGCATTAAGGAAATCGTCAAAGAAACCTTCCAGTATTGCGATGCCATGACCATGAGCTCGAAGAAAGATGCAGTGGTTAACATGGGTGGTTTCATTGCGATGCGCGACGAGCAACTCTTTCGTGAAGCAAGTGTTTTCAATATCATCTTCGAAGGCTATATCACCTATGGCGGAATGTCGGGACGTGATATGAATGCCTTAGCAGTTGGTCTGGATGAAAACACCGAATTTGCCCCACTCGAAACACGGGTAGAACAAGTTGCCTACCTCGGACAAAAGCTAACCGATGCAGGCATTCCGGTTCAATTGCCCTACGGCGGTCACGCTATTTTTGTCGATGCAAAAAAATTCTTACCACATGTCCCCAAAGAAGAATTCATTGCACAAACATTAGCCATCGAACTCTATAAAGAATGTGGTGTTCGAGGAGTTGAGATTGGAACATTGCTGGCCGACCGCGACCCCGGCACGCGTGAAAACCGCTATCCGGCACTCGAATTTGTGCGTCTGGCTCTTCCTCGTCGAACCTACACCAATAATCACATGGACGTTGTTGCTGCAGGACTAATTAACGTGTGGAACCGACGCGACCAAATCCGGAATGGATACCGTATTCGCTACGAAGCGCCTATCATGCGACACTTCACAGTCGAATTAGAAGCAGTTAAACCATAAGCCAGGCTTCATCCAAAAAAACGGCCTGTTCATCCAGTAAGGTGATGACACAGGCCGTTTTTTTATGCTTATCCGGCATGCTCCTTTTCGAAAACGGATGATGAAAATACTAGCCTAATAAAACTAAGTGACCCAACCAGACCAAATCAGACTTGATCGCCAGCGAGAGGGCACACGACGCTGGATTTCGCTCAAAGCATAGAATGAACTACCGGTGCCACTCATTCCAACCAATTCAAATCCGGCCTCCAACAAATCGACCTTAAGCTCCCTGAGCCGCGGATAGGCGCTTAAGACGATTGGCTCAAAATCATTGTGTAAATCGATCGAGGTAAAAATCTTCCCCTGCGGAGGAAGAAACGGCTCCTGGCTTCCTTCCCATTTACCTAAAAGGTCGAGTTGCTTGAATGCCCAGCTGGTCGCAATCTCCAATCGGGGATATAAAACGACCAAATACTTTCCTTTCAAAAACGGATCGATGGGTTCCAATACTTCGCCACGAGCACTTGCCAGCGAAGGTTTCGGCTCCAGAAAAAAAGGACAATCACTCCCCAACTTGAGAGCAATTTCATGGAGTTCTGGGGAACTCAAGGGGAAATTGAGTAATTCATTCAGCATGAGCAGGAAAGTACTTGCATTCGACGATCCTCCGCCCAAGCCGGCTCCCCAGGGAATTGTTTTGAGCACATGCAATGAAATTGCAGGGAGCTGAAACATCGAAGCCATCACCTCCCAAGTGCGGGTTAAGAGATTTTCAGTGTCGGCACAAGGAGCTTTCAATCCATAATGATGCAAGCGCAAGCTTCCGCCTTTTACGTGCGACACTCGTTCGATCTCGAGGGCATCGCAAAGCGGAATGGGGTAAAGGATGGACGATAGATTATGATAGCCATCGCTTCGTTTACCCACTATGCGTAAACCCACATTTATTTTAGCCGGAGCAAAAGCAATCATGGATGAAATAGCTGGTTAAACCACAAAATAAATGGAAAGCCCGAAATAAGGCTGCCTTTTTCATGACCTTTATCACGAAGTGCTATTAAACACAAAGCATGTTATTTATACGCCACTGGATGTCAGCAGTTTGCAAAGGCCGAAACGACTGGTCGAATTTTGTTGTTTTGAGGAATTGGAAGGATTAAAAGTATAATTTTGTTTCAAGAAAACGTTAATTTTTAGTTGTTTAACTCCTTTTAAATCAGTTAAAGATGGATCCAAAAGTAAAAGCCTTCATGGATAAGGTTATTGCAAAAAACCCCGGAGAGGATGAATTTATTCAAGCCGTTCAGGAAGTAGTAGAAAAGTTAATTCCCTACGTAGAAGAAAATCCGAAATATAAAGTTCACAAGATTTTGGAAAAATTAGTTGAACCTGAGCGCGTTATCATGTTCCGCGTACCTTGGGTTAACGATCAGGGCGAAGTAGAAGTGAATCGTGGTTTCCGCGTTGAATTCAACTCGGCTATTGGACCTTATAAAGGTGGTTTGCGTTTCCACCCGAGCGTAACCTTGAGCACCTTAAAATTCTTGGGTTTTGAGCAAATTCTGAAAAATAGCCTTACCACGCTGCCTATGGGTGGTGGTAAAGGAGGATCGGACTTTAACCCAAAAGGAAAATCGGACAATGAAATCATGCGCTTTTGTCAGAGCTTCATGACCGAATTATCGCGTCATATCGGTCCTAATACCGACGTTCCAGCTGGCGACATCGGAGTAGGTGGTCGCGAAATTGGTTACATGTTCGGACAGTACAAGCGTTTACGCAACGAATTCACCGGCGTTTTAACCGGTAAAGGTCTCGATTGGGGTGGTTCCATTTTACGTCCGGAAGCAACCGGTTACGGAGCAGTTTATTTCGTAGATGAAATGCTGAAAACAAAAGGTGATAAAATTGCCGGTAAAACAGTAGCTCTTTCCGGATTTGGAAATGTTACCTGGGGTGCTGCCCGCAAATTCACCGAACTGGGCGCTAAGGTTGTAACCATTTCAGGTCCCGACGGATACATTTACGACGAAAAAGGATTAGACGAAGAAAAGATTGAATACTTGCTCGAACTTCGCGCATCGAATAACGATGTGGTTGCTCCTTATGCTCAGGAGTTTGGTGCTGAATTCTTCCCCGGCAAACGTCCATGGGAACGCAAAGTGGACATTGCCATGCCTTGCGCTATTCAAAACGAATTAAGTGGGAAAGATGCTGAAATGCTTATCAAGAACGGAGTACAAATTATTGCCGAAGCGTCCAACATGGGTTGCGAAGCTGATGTACCCGAAATGTGCTTCAAAGCAGGCGTCATGTTCGGCCCGGGCAAAGCAGTAAATGCCGGTGGTGTTGCCGTTTCCGGATTAGAAATGAGTCAGAACTCCCTACGTTTCAACTGGACTGCCGATGAAGTTGATGAGAAATTAAAGAAAATCATGAGCGATATTCACGCTACTTGCGCCAAGTACGGTAAAGTAGGCGATAAAATCGATTATGTTCAAGGAGCTAATATAGGTGGCTTTGTGAAAGTTGCAGATGCAATGATCGCTCAAGGTCATGTGTAGTAATTCATAGCTTGTTTGTTTGGCCCCGCTCCCAAAGAGCGGGGTTTTTTTATGCCTGGGGCTTCCACAAACGTCCTTGCCAGGTGTCGCACCGCTCTAGCTCAGCTTCGAATCGCTTTAAAAACACATCGTAACGTAAATCCCAACTCACAGGAGTTAAGTTAAATGCCGGTGGAACCTCCGAGGCAAATCGCTCCAACTGCAAATCGGGGCGCAAACGCTCCACGAATTGAATCAAAAAGCGAATGTATTCGTCGGGGCTAAAAAACCGGTAATCCTGAGGATGCTTACGATAATCCTTCACCATAGCAGTCCCTTTTATCAATTGCAATTGATGAAGCTTAATGTGATGAAACGGCAACTCATTGATGAACTGCGTTGCCTCCAGCATGGCGCTTTCGCTTTCACCCGGCAAACCCAAAATAAAATGTCCCCCAACCATTAAGCCCCGCGCCGCAGCTTCCCGAACAGCCCATTGTGAAGCTGCAAAATCATGTCCCCGATTAATCCGCTCCAGACTTTGATCGTAAACCGATTCGATTCCAAATTCCAATAAAATAACGTACGATCGACTCAGTTCCGCCAGGTAATCCAAAATCGTTTCATCCACACAATCCGGACGAGTGCCAATAACTAATCCCACTACCTCGGGGTGAGCCAGCGCTTCCTCGTAGAGCTTATGCAAGGAATCGATGGGCGCATACGTATTCGAATAGGCCTGAAAATAAGCCAAATAACCCACACTCCGACGATAACGCCAACGATGAAACTGAATCCCTTCTTCTATCTGGCGGGTGATGCTTTTATCAGGAGTACAATAGGAGGGATTAAAAGCGCGGTTGTTACAAAAGGTACAACCACCGGTGCGAGTTTTTCCAGTGCGGTTTGGACAAGAAAAGCCAGCATCGATACTCAACTTCTGCAAACGCTTGCCATGCAATTGCTTAAAGAAATCGGTAAAAGCATTAAAGCGACGCAAATGCCTCCAAGGGTAGCTATTTTCCATGGCGCAAAAGTAGCTTAAAAAACATAGGAATATACCTATATATAGGTATTGCTGTCGCTCTGGATGCCCCCTAGTTTAGTTCGAGCTAAACACAAGATAATGAAGCAAATAATATCAACTCTACTATTGATTTATATCAATTGTGTCGTGTATGCACAGCATCACACCGAACCCGACAGCACGGGTAATCATCATCACGAAGAAAATCTCTTTTCCCACGAAGATCACCACGATCACATGACGGCCGAGAGTCAAGGGTTTCATTTCGGTGCTTTTGCCGAAATTAATTACCTGCAACCCATCGATAAGGAAAAAATCTACAATGGGCATTTGAATGTCGAGCGGATGGTTTTCATAGCCAACTATACGTTTAACAAGCGAACCTGGTTTGTATCAGAAATAGAGCTGGAGAAGGTAAAAGATATCTTCATCGAGCAAGCTTATGTGAATCATCAAATTCTACCCTGGCTGAATTTTAGAGCAGGACTTATGCTGATTCCTTTCGGTTACATTAATGAAAACCACGAGCCAACCATCTATAACGGAGTGCTTCGACCCAATGTCGATACCTATATCGTTCCAACACCCTGGAGGGAAATTGGGATGGGGTTTGCCGGAAAGTTTGCCCACACGGGAATCAAATACCAGCTTTATGTAGTGAATGGCTTTAAAAGCTACGACGATGGAGCGTTGCTCGACGGAGCCAGTGGATTGGTTGGCGGCCGGCAAATGGGAGCAGAATCTTACATTAGTTCACCCAATTACTCCGGCAAAATTGAATACGTAGGTATTCCGGGTTTACGAGTTGGTTTATCTGGCTATTTTGGCAACACCCAATCGAATTTATACCATGGCATTGCCCGCGACGACGAGGCAGCTATCGCCCGCGCCGACAGCTCGGTGGTGGGGGTTAACATGGGAGGAATCGATGTGCGTTACCGCACCGGAAAATGGTTCATGCGGGCAGAGTATATTGTAGCCGATCTGAATGGAACCAACGAATACAACCTATTCACTCAAAACAACTTAGGAAGTAAAATCACCGGCTACTTTGCCGAAGTTTCCCGCGAAGTATGCTTGCAGTCGGAACATTGCCAGGCCTTTATTCCTTTTGTTCGGTTTGAGTACTTCGACACCCATGCCGAAGTTCCCGATTGTATTACGACCAACGAAGCCTTTCAACGGGTGGAAATCCTTACCGGTTTTGGGTGGAAATTACATCCAAACGCCATCTTAAAAGCCGATTATCAATTCACTAAAATAGCGAACGAACACCATTGGCATCATCATTTGAACATCGGGGTTGGAATTAGTTTCTAACTGATGGAGGGCATTTCAGTAAGACAAATAATCTCCAATAATTTCCTTGCTGCTTGTAGCTTTTAAATGGGTACTATTGTTTCCAAATTTGTCTTATGAAAACTGCTTTAAACATTGTTTCCCTTTTCTTGCTTTTATTTTTATTTGCATGCAGCCCTAAAATCGACTACCATCAAATTGCTACTTATCAGGACTATTCTGTCCCTGAAATAAAGGTTGCAGTTAACGACACAACGAAAGTATTACTGATTTTTCCTCATGCTGATGATGAAACCATTGCCGGAGGATTAATTGCCTATTTCCGCGAGCATGGAGCTACCATTCATTTGCTGACTCTTTGTGGGCATAACGAAACCCGGATTAGGGAACTAAGCTGTTCGGCTGCTAAACTGGGGATTCAGAAAGTCGAAATTGCAGGCTTTATTAACAACTCCTGGGATGCGATTATGCAAGATAGTATCGTGTTTTGGTACGATCATAAAGATAGCATCAAGCAGGTTATTCGAACCAAAATTAATGCTTTCAATCCGCAATATGTTGTAAGCTACGATGCTGAAATTGGGGGTTATGGGCATCCGGAACATAGAATTTCGGCTGAACTCACCGAACAAATTGTGAAAGAGGATGGCGCAAAGCAGGGTGATTCGCCGAAGATGATTTTCCAAATAACCCTTACCGAGCAACTTGAACGTTTTCTGGTTTCAAAAACACCCGGTTATGAATTCTCGAAAAAATTAACGGGCAGTAAAGGCTTGCCTCGGCCGGATATTGCCGTTGACCTGGAGAAATACTGGGATATTAAAAATGAAGCGGCCCAATGCCATCAATCCCAGCTTAAAATCTTACAACGGTTTTACATCGTGTATCCGGAAAAATCGAAAGAAATGCACATCAAGGCATTTAGCCGGGAATACTATTCGATTGTGAAAGGATAAGCGTATTCATGTGTCAACCTGCCAAAACAGGTAGCCAAAGAACGGAAGTAAATCGGTAGCAGTTGTCCTCGCTTGAATTGATCCGACCAACTAGTTACTCAGAATTGAATTGTATCTCAATGATGCAAATCCATCAGCCTAAAGCTTTATATTCTTTAACGGTTCTAACATCTACCGCCTGAAGTCCATTCCGACCTTTTTTCAAGCTGAATTCGACCTCATCGCCCGGAAACAGTCCAAGAAAAGAACTATACAAGCCGGAACGGTGCACAAATACTTCATGCCCTTTCGAGTGGGTTATAAAACCAAACCCCTTAAGTTCGTCGTACCATTTTACGACTCCTCGTTCTACTATTTTATTCATTTTATAAGCTGAAAAACGGGTTGTCAAAACACAAATACACCCGAATATTTACATTGAATTGGATACGAAATACTCCCACTCCTCAACCCGCTTTTTCGATTGGCAAAAGAGGTATTCCTACAAGCGCAAAAATAACCGAAAAGCTTCGCTTGAAGCCGCTTAATTGATATGTCTTAAAGCTTATTTTATCCCTATGGAGTGACAAACCATAGATGCGAATCATTCTTCGAATCGCAACAAAAATTGAATGCTCCTTAGATGATGTTAATCTGCTTCGGGTTCGACAAAACGACCTTTACGAAATACAACCGCCACCACACCACCGGCAATAACCATGAGTGCTGCCAAAGCTGAAACCGTATCGAGAACTCGTCCTTCCATCCAGCTCACTTCCCAAATACTTATAGCAGCCATAAGCAAGATGGTTAGCATCGGATTCATGGTTATGATTACCGACACCTTATTAATATCGGTTAATTCAATGGCGTAAGCGAGGCTTCCGTAGCCAATCAGGGTATTTAAACCCAGGAAAATCATCAACCACCATTGCCAGGTCTCAAGTCCCGCTAATGCATCCCACTGCACGCCGGGAAGAAAGGCGAGCATGGGTAAACCAAATATGACCAGATTGAGCTCCTGGGAGGGAATCCGAGCGACTAATCGCTTCTGGATCAATGCATAAAGCATCCACGCCAAAGCAGCCACTACTATCCACCAAACTCCCTGATTAAAAAGGGTTCGCTCCTCCACTAAACTGAGTAAACTTTGTCGGTAAAAAATCACTAACCCCACTCCGGCCACTAAAAAGCCAAATCCTTGTCGCAGGTTTATTTTTTCTTTGAACAGAACAAAGCCCATAAGCCCCAATAAGATTGGACCCATTTGAATGATGATTTGAGCTGTATTGGGGTCGGTATGCCGGATTCCATTCATGAAACCCAGGTAGTTTAATCCCAGGAAAACGGCTGCCAGGTAGAGAATGGGTGGGGCTGAGTAGATAATTCGGAGCGCTTTCGGTTTCCGGAAGGCATAAAAGCTAGCGAGGAAACTAAACGAAATGAAAAACCGAAACCAGACAATGCTAATCGAATCGATGAATTCGGCAGCAACTTTAAGTCCAATGGCCAGAACACCCCAAAATAGGGCGGTAACTATGGCAAAGAGGATTCCTCGTAATTGCCTTTTCTTACTATCCATAAGATTGAATTAGGGGCGCGAAGCTAAACAAAAGGAGGGAATAAACAGCTGACCCCGATGCTAAACTAATTCCCTGAATAAGAATTAAATGGACAAGCAATACGTGCTACACTTAATCGGCAGGAAAAAGGTCGTTTTCCACCCATTCGCATAACAAATGACCGAGCAAGATATGCACTTCTTGAATACGCGGGGTATCTTTCGAAGGAACTGCCAGGCAATAATCGGAGATAGCTCGAAGCTGACCACCTCCCTCGCCGGTTAGAGCAAGCGTAATCATTCCTTTTTCGCGCGCTGCCTCAACTGCTTTAACAATGTTCTCCGAGTTACCCGAAGTTGATATAGCTATTAAAACATCGCCATGCTGACCGATTGCTTCAATCATGCGAGCATAAACGTAATGATACCCGTAATCGTTGGCAATGGCTGTGAGGAAAGAGGTATTAACGTGTAAAGCTTCGGCTGGCAATGCAGGCCGATTTCGATAGAAACGACCGGAAAGCTCAGCAGCCAAGTGTTGTGCATCGGCAGCTGAACCACCGTTTCCACAGAACAAGACTTTATTTCCGGCTTTAAAAGTTTGGCTCAGAAGAGTAGCCAGCTCCTCGAGAGAATTTAAAAAATCCGGGCTATGCAGGATTTTTGTTTTGAGAGCGATGCTCTCTTCCAAGCCTTTCTTAAACATAGTAATCGACTACAAATGAATCACTTCGTCGTAAGCAGCAGCCGCAGCTTCCATAATAGCTTCCGACATGGTTGGATGCGGATGAACCGCTTTAATCAATTCGTGTCCGGTAGTTTCCAGTTTACGGGCAACCACTAATTCGGCCACCATTTCGGTCACATTGGCTCCAATGAGATGACCGCCAAGTAACTCGCCATACTTCGCATCGAAAATCAATTTAACGAAACCATCTTTTGCACCGGCAGCACTAGCTTTTCCGGAAGCAGTAAAGGGGAATTTACCCACTTTGATTTCGTAGCCTGCTTCGCGCGCTTGTTTTTCGGTCATTCCAACCGAAGCCACCTCGGGGCTGGTATAGGTACAACCCGGAATATTTTTATAATCCATGGGGTCAGGGTGATGTCCGGCTATTTGCTCAACGCAAATAATCCCTTCGGCCGAGGCAACATGGGCAAGAGCAGGACCGGGAACGATATCGCCAATGGCATAAATGCCCGGCACGTTGGTGCGGTAGTAATCATCTACTTTGATTTTTCCGTTTTCCATTTCAATGCCCATTTCTTCTAAACCAATTCCTTCAAGGTTGGGAGCAATTCCGACTGCCGAGAGAACGATATCGGCTTCGTGTACTTCGAGTCCTTTTTTGGTTTTGATACTTACTTTACAGTTTGTTCCGGAGGTATCGACCGATTCAACCGAAGCGTTTGTCATCACATTCATGCCCATTTTTTTGAAGGAGCGAGCAAGCGCTTTGGATACTTCTTCATCTTCGAGCGGAACAATTTCCGGCATGTATTCCACGAGAGTAACTTTAGTTCCGATGGATTGATAGAAGTAGGCAAATTCAGAACCGATAGCACCAGAACCAACAATGATCATGGCTTCAGGTTGTTTTTCGAGCGACATGGCTTTGCGATAGCCAATTACTTTTACACCATCCTGAGGCAAATTAGGCAATTCACGTGAGCGAGCTCCTGTTGCCAAGACAATATGCTTTGCGGTAATGGTACTTTTTTGACCGTCGTTATCAACTTCGACCGTATTTGCTTTCAGGATCTTACCCCATCCTACATGGACATCGATTTTATTCTTTTTCAGTAAGAACTGAATCCCTTTGCTCATGCCATCGGCAACACCCCGACTACGTTTGACCATAGCCGGAAAATCGGCCTGAGCTTTCCCTTCGATTTTTACACCATAATCCTCAGCATGAGTTAAGTACTCAAAAACCTGAGCACTTTTAAGCAACGATTTGGTTGGGATACATCCCCAATTGAGACATACACCTCCAAGTTCAGACTTTTCGACAACAGCGGTTTTAAGACCCAGTTGAGCCGATCGAATCGCAGTTACATAACCACCGGGACCGGAACCAATTACTACTACATCGTAATCCATGATAAATGATATTTTTAAATGATTGAAAGCGTTTTAATCAAACAGAAGAGCGACTTCGTTACGATGCTCAAACAGGCCATAAGGGTAAAGGTTCACTCAGTGCGCCGCTTATTCACGGCTTGGAGGTACTTGTGCAATAGGCCCAAAGCATTGCAGGAAGCATTCTGTTATTGCCCGGCAAAACTAATATTTATTCGGGTTCATCCCAGGGATTTTCAGAAGCTTTAACCCTCTTCGTCGTCCAACAATAGCTCCTTATTGGGCAACTGCTTCAAATCCGCAAAGTCGGCATATCCATTAGCATTGATGATACGCTTAATTTTAGACTTGAGGTTTCGGGTATGCTGTTCGGAGATGTTAATGGTTTGACTAATTTCCTTAGGACGAAAATCTTGAAGCACCATAGCCAGAACGCGACGTTCGGTTCGGTTTAACTCATGGATAAAACTCCAAAGATCGAGGTCATGGCTTTGCTCACGTAACATATCATCGACCACTGTGGGATTAGAATCCTCTTTAAAAGCCAGCATTCCTTTCATGAGCGTACTTAAATCATTGATTACCTGACGGTTTTCAGGACTTGATTTCTGTGTCAGTTCCCGTAATTTATCTTGAATATCTTTTGCCTTTTCATGGGTAATTTTGGAGAATAGTACGATGCGTTCATTCGCTTTCTTTTCAGCAATGGACCATTGCAACTCCTTTTGTTTGTAATCTAATTCCTTTTGTTTAAGAACGAGTAATTCCTCTCGTTGTTGATTCAATAGTTTGAGTTTTCGGTTATTGCGCAAAATGAGCAATGTAACCAGAAACAACAAGAGTGACAGGAATCCGCCTACGGCTGTCCGTAAAAACACTTCCTTGTTAGCATCGTCCAAATCGACTCGCATTTGCTGTATTTCAGCTATGTTCTCGATATCGGCTGTTGTAACATCTTCTAGTTTCGCACCGTACTGTCGCAAATAAACGATGGATGAATCGAGGTAGCTGAGAGCCACATGAATTTGGTTTTGCGACTTTTTCCACTCGCTCAGGAAGCGATAAGCCAGAGAAACTCGATTATAGTCGAGAACTTCAGTAGGTTGGAATTCAACGACACTTTTTTCAAATTCCGTTAAATCAGGCCATTCCAACTCAGAAACAACCTGCGATACATAGTCGTAGTTATTATTCGAAAAAGAGTGTGGGAAAAATTTCACATAGTCCGGTAGATTTTGCTCCACAGCAGCGATAAGTGCCTCTCGTCCTTTGTAATCGGCAAACTCCAAATCGAGCAAAATCAATAAAGAGACACTACGCCAATCACGTTTTATGGTTCGAATAAGCGGAACAAAGCTCATTTGCGTTTCCCATTCTCCCAACGCTCCGTAGATAACCGCTTTCTGGAGTAGTACCATATCCCTTACATAGGGTTGCTTCGAACCTTCGAGGGCTTCGCGGTGCTCCAAAAAGAACTCTTTAGCTTCCTTATACATGGATTTTTTGGTTAAATGAGCCAGGTAATTATTTAAAAGAATGGGATCGGGTTCATCAACTTTTCGAACTTCATTGATAGCTAAGAGCAAAAGCTTGGAAGAGGTTTCGACCATGTTCTCGAAATAGTAATAGGCAGCCAGGTTATTTGCAAAACGAGAAATCTCATACGGATCTTCCCTCTGCAAGGCTAAATTGAATCCCAAATCGAGGTATTTCCTCAGGGAGTCGCGCTCCTCCCTGTGCAAATGATACAAGCTCCTAATATGATAGTAATTCAATAAGTCGAAATCCTTCAAAATGTGATAACTGGTATAGGTGCTTTCCAATAATTTCAATCCTTCATCCAGCTGTTGAATAAAAATGAATCGATATGCTTCTGTGAGAGCTACCGAGGAGAGAGCAATAGGATTCTCTTCTTCGAGGCCGCGCTCTTTGAATAGTTGAAGCATCGAATCGGCCAATAAATGTTCGTGGTTGGTTAAGGCACGCTGTATGGAACGGCTCATGAGGTGTTCGTACTTACCTTTGGGGAGTTTTTTCAAAAGCTCATTTTGTTGTACGATGGAGTCGGAGGTTTGAATCGCACGGACTAGATTCTGATTCCTAAGGTGCATCCAAAAAAAGAGGAGCCCACTAATTAATAGCACTATCAAGGTAAAATAAAGCCACGGATTTCTGATTGCCTGGGTTCGTTTCATCATTTTGATTCTAGTGCAAGGAATATTTTCATCTGTATCTAATTTGTTTTGCAAAGGTCAAAGGGAATACACATTCTATATTCATCGTGGTTGGTGGAATTAAATAATCTCATGGGTATTTCATAGTTGACAGTTATCTCTAATCTGTTTCGAATAACTACTTGACTCGGGCAAATCAATCTTATAATCCGATCTAAGCAGAGAAAGTATGCTGTTTTGTGATGACTTGTTGGTGAAAGGCATCATGCAATAGTCAGTTATACTCATCTTTCATTCTAAATTAAAATTTGATAGCACTAAGGCTCAAAAGTATTAGGAATGTCCCATAAGATGATACGCAAAAATAGCTAGCATTATTCAGCAGATTATTACGTAACAATTAATGCACTAAAGTAACAAAAAACTCCTAAACATCTCCACATAGTGCGATACCGAAATAATGCTTATATAAATTCTTATACACCTATCTATACTATTTCATACTAATTAATGTCCAAAAGAGAGCAGGCATCGTGATACAACTTAAGTTTGTGTCGTTTTAAATCGACTCCACATCTTATTAAGCATTTAAACTTATGAAGCAACTTTTACGATTACTGGATCTAGCTATGCTTCTGAGTAGCTGGCATGCAACTCAGTGAGCTACGCAAAACAACGAAACGGGTGGTGGCGCACCCGATAGTTGGAGTCTTAGGTATTTTGGCGGGATTATTTTGGGCGGGATTATTTCTGCCGTATGCATTTGGAAAAGTTATTAAAGCAAAAAGAACAACACGATTTGGGGGTTTCATAAGGGCTACTGCCTTTATGGATAGTTCATTCGAACTATTTGATTAGATGGGGCGGCCAATTGGCTGCCCCTTTTTATTTTGTGGCATTTGGCAGGTTTCTTTTCATCATTTTTTTTCATCTTTGGTTCGCATTTTTAGCGTGATTCCACGCTGGTTGTATCGTTCTATCCGTTTACTAAATCGAACCATTATGAATATTCTCGATGCCGAAGGTGTTTACAAAACTTTTGGAGCCGATCATTTAGTTTTAAACAACATCCATCTTTCCATCCCCGAAGGAAGCGTGTTTGGCTTGCTCGGCCCGAATGGTGCCGGGAAAACAACCTTTATCCGCATCATCAATCAAATTACTGCGCCCGACGAAGGGCAGGTTTATTTTCGGCGCGAACCCTTATCCCCGGGTCACATCGAACGGATTGGTTACTTACCCGAAGAGCGGGGCTTATACAAAAAAATGAAAGTTGGCGAACAAGCCCTTTATCTGGCGCGCCTGAAAGGACTATCGCGCCACGATGCGCTGAAGCGACTCAAGCACTGGTTTGTCAAACTAGGAATCGAAGAGTGGTGGGGTAAAAAAGTTGAAGAACTTTCGAAGGGTATGCAACAGAAAATTCAATTTGTCATTACCGTTTTGCACGAACCCTCGCTACTCATCTTCGATGAACCGTTCAGTGGTTTCGACCCCATTAACGCAAATATGCTCAAGCGCGAAATCCTGGAGCTAAAAGAAAAAGGAAGTACCATCATATTCTCAACTCATAACATGTCGTCGGTCGAAGAACTTTGCGACCACATTGCGCTCATAAACGACTCCGAACTGATCTTAAAAGGGTCGATGGAGCAAATCCGAAAAGATTTTCGTTCTCATAGTTACGAGTTGGAATTTACCGGTAATTACAATAAGATGGAAGCAACCTTATCGTCGGACTACCAAATCGAGAATTCTTTCCAAAAAGAAGATAAACAATACATTACGGTCAAGTTGCTTCATAACCTCACTACCAATCAACTAATTCAACAATTGCTTCCTTTAGGGAATTTGACCGGATTTAAGGAGGTGATTCCTTCCATGAATGATATTTTTATTCATGCCGTCGAGAATCACACGAAAGCTGTTTAACCGAAGCACATCCCATTTATCAACCTAAGAAATTTCCACATAAGCATGAAAACGAGCATCATCCTCCAACGCGAATATTCCACCCGGGTTAAAAAGAAATCCTTTGTCATCATGACGATTTTAGCCCCGCTCCTTATGGCCGGATTCATCATCGGTTATTCTTATCTTATCATGGCCGAAGAAACCGAGGAGAGGCTGATTGGGATTATCGACGACTCCATGATTATGCATGAATCCTTGCAAAACACCGATGCCATCAAATTCGAGCTCATCGATAGTAAAGGCGACGAAAACATAAAGGAGCTTTACGACCAATCGAATTACCATGCGATACTGTTTATTCCCGAAAACATTACCGTTTCTAACACGGTAAAACTTTTCTCGGAGTCGCAGCCGAGTCAGGCCATTACTTCACATATTAAAACAAGTATTGAAAACTACCTCGAAGATCAGCGCTTGATTCAGGAAGGAATAAGCCGCGATCTGATTTCCTCGCTCAAGGTACGTTTGAATCTCGATTCGATTAAATGGGGATCCGACGGTTCGGTAAGCGTTAACACCACCTCAACCGCGATGATTGTGGGTTACTTAGGTGGATTTCTGATTTACTTTTTCATTTTCCTTTACGGGGTGCAGGTAATGCGTGGCATTATCGAGGAAAAGACCAACCGGATTGTCGAGGTTATTATCAGTTCGGTCAAACCTTTTCAGCTAATGATGGGAAAAATCATCGGCATTGCGTTGGTCGGGCTTACGCAATTCATTGCCTGGGTGGTGCTCATTGCCGGATTCTCGTTTATTGGGCTTACCTACTTCAGTCCGTCGCACGATGCTGCTGAATTAGCTCCTGCTCCGGTAACTCAAGATATTATGGCTAGCAACCCGGCTGGCGAGGCAATTGAAGCTGCCGGCATGAACATGACCGATCCGGATATGATCCAGATGATTATGAACGAGTTAGGAAACATCAACTTTGTTACGGTCTTGTTGCTGTTCCTCTTCTTCTTTATCGGAGGATATTTGCTTTACGCTTCGCTTTTTGCCTCAATTGGCGCAGCCGTCGACAGTGAAACCGACACACAACAATTTATGATGCCGGTTACACTGCCACTTGTACTGGGAATCATGGTCATGATAAATGCCATTCAGAATCCCGATGGGAATATTGCATTTTGGTTCTCGATGATTCCGTTCACCTCTCCCATTGTAATGATGGTGAGGATTCCGTTTGGGGTCCCGGTATGGGAACTGAGCTTATCCATGGCTCTTCTTATTCTGACCTTTATTATCACCACCTGGCTGGCTTCGAAAATTTATCGTACCGGCATTTTGATGTACGGCAAAAAGGTTTCCTACAAAGAGCTGTGGAAGTGGATTAAATACTCCCGTTAGTGCAAACGCATTCCAATTAAATTGAGGAATTCCGAACGAGTTTTTTCTCGCTCAAAAGCACCAATAAAATCGGAGGTTGTTGTTACCGAGTGTTGCTTCTGAACTCCGCGCATTTGCATGCACAAATGCTGTGCTTCAATAACCACAGCCACTCCCAGCGGATTCAAAGCATCGTTGATGCAGTTCTTAATTTCGGTGGTCATGCGCTCCTGAATTTGCAGACGGCGAGCAAAAGCTTCCACTACCCGCGCAATTTTGCTTAATCCGGTAATATAACCATTGGGAATATAGGCTACATGGGCTTTCCCAATGAAGGGCAACATGTGATGCTCGCACATCGAAAACAGTTCAATGTCTTTCACCACGACCATTTCGCGATAATCTTCTTTGAACTTAGCCGATAATATAATCTGTGTCGGATCGACCGTATAACCCTGAGTTAGAAACTGCATTGCCTTTGCGACCCTGACCGGCGTTTTCTCAAGCCCTTCGCGCGAAGGATCTTCACCTAACAGCCCTAAAATTCCATGATAATGCTTGGCCAATTGCTCGGTGGTGTCGTCGTTCCACAATTCCAGACGGGAATAGCCGTTTTCGTTTTTAATTTTGTATTCTTCCATGATTTAACTTCCAAAATATTCTACATAGTTGTTTTCTGTCTCGACTACCTTCACCCGATGAAGCTGACAACCCAAGGCAAGAACCGATGATTCGAGTTCTTCCCAGATTGCAATGGCCAGGTTTTCGGTACTCATAATTTTTCCTGACATAAAATCGACCTCCACGTTCAGGTTCTTATGGTCGAGTTTATCGATGATTTTCTCCCGGATTAGGATACTCAAGGTCTTTAGGTTGATAACAAAACCGAGTTTCGGATTCACCTCACCCTTAACAGTAACATAGAGCGTGTAGTTGTGTCCGTGCCAATTCGGATTGGAGCATTTACCGAATACCTCCAGGTTTTGTTCATCGCTAAAATCCTCGCGAAATAATCGATGAGCGGCGTTGAATCGCTCACGGCGTGTAATGAACATCATGTGCTTTATTTTTGTGGGTATTAAGTTAGAAATAATTGAGCGCTAATTGGGATTAATTTTCGATGGGAAAGATTTATCTTCCCTCCCATTTTCAATGTCAAAGCAAGCAAAGCCAGAACCCTTAAAATCAAGGAAATGATTGTAGTTACCGGAGCTGCCGGATTCATTGGCAGCAGTTTAATTGCCTCTCTAAATGAAAAAAACTTCAAAGATCTGATTCTTGTCGATGATTTTTCCAACCCTATCAAAAACAAGAACCTCTCTAACAAGCAGTATCGGGAACAAGTTCATCGGAATCAGTTTTTTGATTGGCTACGAATTAATCAAGAATCTGTTCAGATAATCATTCACCTGGGAGCTCGAACCGACACGACTGAGTTTCGGGTTCCGATTTTCGACGAGCTGAACCTCAATTATTCAAAAGAAGTGTGGAAATTGTCCGTTGAATTTGGAATACCACTTATCTATGCTTCCTCGGCTGCTACCTACGGCGACGGAGCGCTGGGCTATGCCGATAATCACGAACTCCCCTTTCAACTGAAACCCTTAAATCCGTATGGCGAATCGAAAAACGATTTCGACTGCTGGGCTCTGTCGCAAAAAGAACAACCCTACTTCTGGGCGGGACTCAAATTCTTTAATGTTTACGGACCCAATGAATACCATAAAAACCGGATGGCTTCCGTGGTCTTACATGCCTATCGTCAGATTAGAGAAACCGGGGGCATGAAACTGTTTCGTTCCCACCGCCCCGATTATGCCGACGGAGGACAACTTCGCGATTTTGTGTACGTAAAGGATGTGGTTGACGTGATTCATTTTTTGGCCGCAAACCGAAAACATTCGGGGCTCTATAACCTGGGAACAGGAAAAGCCGAAAGCTTTTACCAATTGGCATCGGAATGCTTTCGGGCCATGCAATTACCTGAAAAAATTGAATTTATAGACACTCCGGCTGATATTCGCGACAAATACCAATATTACACCTGTGCCGAAATGGACAAACTCAGGAGCATTGGTTACACCAATCCCTTCCACGATTTAGCAGCCGGTATCGACGATTACATGACACAATACCTCATTCCAAACCGCTATTTTTAAACCATCTCAAACGCTCATTTAAAGTAGAAATCTGCACCACATGGAAGTTCTCGGATTGTCATCGAGTTTATTGGAAGGAGCCGTACACGAACTCTCCCGATTACCCGGAGTTGGGAAAAAAACAGCGCTTCGGCTAGCTTTATTCCTTCTCAAATTAGAAGAACACGAAGTTGAATCCTTCGGAAATTCAATCATTAAAATGCGGAAGGAAATTCAGTATTGCCAAAACTGTCACAACATCTCCGACACCGAAACATGTCGCATTTGTGCTAATCCGGAACGAAATTCCGGACTTGTGTGTGTTGTGGAAGATATTCGCGATGTAATGGCCATCGAAGCAACACATCAATACAAAGGTCTGTATCACGTATTAGGCGGAAAAATCTCGCCGATGGATGGCATTGGTCCCAACGATTTGACCATCGATAGTTTGATTTCAAAAGCCGAAAGTGGAACCATCGGAGAAGTAATTTTGGCTTTGAGCACAACCATCGAAGGCGACACAACGAATTTCTATCTCTACAAAAAACTAAAAAACTATCCCATTCAAATAAGCACCCTGGCTCGTGGAGTAGGTATTGGCGATGAACTGGAATATACCGATGAAGTAACCTTGGGGCAATCCATTCTTCATCGAAAGTTATTCGACGATTCTTTAAACACTTAAAACTTTAAGCGACAAAGCGCATGGATTTATCGGTCGTAATTGTCAATTACAACGTAAAGTATTTCATCGAACAATGCTTGCATTCGGTGCTCAAGGCCGGCAAACAAATCGCGATGGAGGTGCTGGTGGTGGACAATGCCTCGGTAGATGGTTCGTGCAGCATGATTAAGGAGAAATTCCCTCAAGTTCAGCTTATTGAAAATAAAGAGAACGTTGGCTTCTCGAAAGCAAATAATCAAGCCATTCGGATAGCGCGTGGCAAATATATCTTGCTCCTTAACCCCGATACCGTTGTGGACGAACTCTGTTTCGAAAAAGTTTTGTCCTACGCCAATCAGCACCCCGAGGTCGGAGGGATTGGCGTAAAAATGATTGACGGAAAAGGCAAATTCCTGCCGGAATCAAAACGAGCATTCCCAAGTCCGTCGGTGTCCTTTTACAAAATCATGGGGCTTTCGCGACTCTTTCCGCGCTCTCCTATTTTCGCCCGTTACCATTTAGGTCATTTAAACGAAAACGAAATCCATGAAGTCGAGATCTTGGCCGGTGCTTTTATGTTTTTACGCAAAGAAGCGCTCGATAAGGTCGGCTTGCTCGACGAAAGTTTCTTCATGTATGGCGAAGACATCGACTTGAGTTACCGGATTATTCAGGGAGGCTATAAAAATTACTACCTGCCCGATCCGGCTATTATTCATTACAAGGGCGAAAGCACCAAGAAAGGGAGTATTAACTATGTGATGGTCTTTTATCAGGCTATGATTATTTTTGCCAAAAAGCATTTTAGCTCTCAAAAGGCAGGTATTTACACCGCTATCATACACTTTGCCATTTATTTAAGAGCAGGGTTGGCACTATTCTCCCGCTTCTTAAAAACAATAACGCTTCCATTGTTGGATTTTCTGAGCCTCTGGGGAGCGTATCACCTCTTACTACCCTGGTGGGAAGAAACCTATTTTGAACCATCGTGGTATCCGCCACAATTCCTCATGCAAATTGTTCCGGCTTACATCCTAAGTTGGATTGCCTGGATGTATCTCTACCGGGCATATTCGACTCCCTTCAAATGGAATCGCTTGGTTCGAGGGCTATCGGTTGGAACCATTTTTATCCTGGCTATTTATGCTCTCTTGCCTGAACACCTCCGCTTTTCGCGGGCACTCATTTTGCTCGGAGCCGGAACGGCCTTCATCCTATTTACAAGCCTTCGGCAGATCCTTCGGCAAGTTAACCTGTTGGGATTCCGAAAAAAATCGCAGGATAGGAAACGTATTCTGCTAGTTGCCGGCCCCAACGAAGCTGAGCGAATGAAAGAATTACTGCATCAAACCCGGATTAGAACCGACATCGTCGGACTAGTAAGCCCCGATCGAAACGCCAACGACCCAGCAAATTCTCTTGGCTCTCTGGATCAATTGCATGAGATTGTGGCAATAAACCGAATCGATGAGCTCATTTTCTCCGGGAAAGATGTTCGATCGGAGGATATTATCCGAACCATGCATGTTTTGTCGGACATTAACCTCGACTTTAAAATTGCTCCTCCGGAAAGCATCTCGGTTATTGGCAGCAACTCCATCGATACTGCAGGGGAACTCTACGTTATCGACCACAACTCAATACACAAACCGGAAAATCTACGAAAAAAGCGCTTATTCGACTTGATCAGCAGCTTGATCATCTTACTAACCTACCCTTTCTGGTGGATCGCTTTTCCATCTGCCCGAAAACTACTACCTCACGCAAGGAAAGTCCTTTTCGGTTCCCACAGTTGGGTTTCCTATTTCGAGCAAGCAGGTGTCAACAACGAGGGTTTACCCACCATCAAACCAGGCATTCTTCCTCCGGCAAACCTGTCCAATCATCAATCCCTGAGCACCATCCAAATGGAGCACCTAAATCTGCTGTATTCGAAAGACTACCGTATCCAAAACGATGTGCTCCTACTTTGGAAAAATCTTACCGGGCTCTGAATATGTTATTAAACCCATATTCAGTCAGAAAACACTGATTAACAAATACATAAAAGACCCACTTCGCAGGCTGATAAAAATCATATTCCTCTCAAAAAGAGGAGCAGTCAAAAAGCTTTACTTTTGCGAATCAAACAGATAGCAGGACTTCCTCTGGAGACACAAGTTTATCAGCAACTTATCATCCAGCTGCGGTTTTCTATCGTCGATTTTTCACTAACAGAAGAACACATGTCTGAAAAGAAACTCTTTACTGAATTTCCTCCCCTTAGCACCGATGAGTGGGAAGCAATTATCCATGAAGATTTAAAAGGCGCCGATTATAGCAAAAAACTCATTTGGAGAAACATCGAAGGAATCGATGTCAAACCCTATTATCGAGCTGAAGATTTGCAATCGCTTTCACACCTCGAATGCATGCCCGGAAAAGCTCCCTACTTACGCGGAACAAAAACCGACACCAACGACTGGCTCATACGCGAAAACATCTGCGTAAAAGATGCGATCGATGGAAATCGATTAGTGGCTGAATTAAGTAAGCGAGGCGTCGGTTCGATTGGGTTTGAACTCAATGCCAACACCAGCATCGACGAGGATTGGATGAATCAACTTTTAAACGACATCCCGGCAGAAATTACCGAAATCAATTTCCTGGCTGGCGAACGATCCATGGAAGTTATTGAAGTCTTAAACGAAAACAATATCCGCATCGAGGGATCGGTCGATTACGACCCGCTGAGTTATTTCATGCAGCACGGAGTTTGGTCGAGAAACGAAGCCACTGCTTTTTCTATTGGGAAGGAAATCATTTTCGCTTCCCGCGATTGGCCACAATTCACTTCAATCCTGGTTAATGGCAATTTATTTCGTCAATCGGGAGCCAGCTTAGTTCAAGAATTGGGGATGAGCCTGGCGGCCGGAGCTGAATACATTTTTCAAATTGCCCGACAAGGGGTTGAATTGAGCGATGTAGCTGAAAACATTCGATTTCAATTTGCCGTAGGTGGAAATTATTTCATGGAAATAGCCAAGTTTAGGGCTGCCAGGTATTTGTGGTCAAAACTACAAGCGGCCTACGGAATCGACGAAAAAGAACAAAGCCCCATGCTTATTCATGTTGAAACCTCTACTTGGAATAAATCCGGATACGATGCTCATACCAACATGATACGCACAACCACCGAGGCCATGTCGGCCGCAATTGGAGGAATCCATTCCATGCGAGTTGGTACTTACAACGAAGCCTTAGGTTCCACCGACGACTTCGGAAAGCGGATTGCCCGCAACCAACAATTACTGCTGAAGGAAGAATCGTATTTCGATCGGGTAATCGACCCATCGGCCGGATCGTATTACATCGAGCAACTTACCCATGCTATGATTGATGCAGCCTGGAAACTCTTCCTCGAAATTGAAGACGAAGGCGGATTCCTTCAGTCCTTCAAACAAGGGTTTATTCAGAACCGAATCCAACAAATGGCTCAAAAACGCGATCGACAAATTGCCGAACGAAAAGAAATCCTTGTTGGAGTGAATCAATACCCGAATTCAGGGGAGCTTTTAGATAAAGCACCACACTCAAGCACTGGGAACAAAGCATTGGAAGATATGCCTTTGCTGAGCCCATACCGTGGAGCGGAAGCCTTTGAATTGTTGCGTTTTGCTGCCGATCGTCATAGCAAAGTAGCGCAACGACCCAAAGCTTTTATGATTACCATGGGAAATTTAGCCATGCGGCGAGCAAGAGCTCAATTTGCCTCCAACTTCTTTGCCTGTGGAGGAATCGAACCCATCGATAATAATGGTTTCCCCGATATTTCACAAGCCGTAAAAGCTTTCGAAAAATCCCAAGCTCAAATAGCTGTTTTATGCTCCTCCGACGAAGAATATGAACACCTCGCACCCGAGCTCAAAAAACAACTACCCGATTACGCCACGCTGGTAATTGCCGGGGCTCCTGCCTGCATGGAACAATTGCAAGCAAGTGGAATCAACGACTTTATTCACATGAGAATGAATGTATTGCAAGAATTAAAGAAATTCCACGAACACTTATCAATTACCGCTTAATTCAAACCTTATCCTGTTAAACTATGAACAGACCCGATTTTAAACAAATAGACCTTCATACAAGCTCGTCCATATCGAAAGACAAAAAAGCTTCCGAACGGAGATGGAAAAGTGCCGAACAAATCGACATCAAAAACCTATACACTCCGGAAGACTTGGAAAACTGCGAGCATCTGAATTATGCCGCTGGTCTTCCTCCTTTCCTTCGAGGCCCCTACTCCACCATGTATGTTATGCGCCCCTGGACCATTCGACAATATGCCGGTTTTTCCACTGCCGAGGAATCCAATGCTTTTTATCGCCGCAATTTAGCCGCTGGCCAAAAAGGATTATCGGTTGCCTTCGACCTGGCAACTCACCGAGGCTACGACTCCGATCACGAACGGGTTCCGGGCGATGTTGGGAAAGCCGGTGTTGCCATCGACTCGATCCTCGACATGAAGATCCTTTTCAATGAAATTCCACTCGACAAAATGTCGGTTTCCATGACCATGAACGGAGCAGTGCTTCCGGTTTTAGCATTCTACATCGTTACAGGCCTCGAACAAGGAGCCAGCCTCGAGCAGTTAAGCGGAACCATTCAGAACGATATCTTAAAAGAGTTCATGGTTCGTAATACCTACATCTATCCGCCTGAGTTCTCCATGCGCATCATCTCCGATATTTTTGAGTACACATCGAAGAACATGCCTCGCTTCAACTCAATTTCTATTTCGGGATACCATATTCAAGAAGCTGGAGCAACAGCCGATATTGAATTGGCCTACACCCTGGCCGATGGACTGGAATACCTTCGAGCCGGCATCGAGGCCGGAATGGATATCGATTCCTTTGCTCCTCGTCTTTCATTCTTCTGGGGTATTGGAATGAATCATTTTATGGAAATAGCCAAATTACGGGCAGCTCGCATGTTATGGGCTAAAATCGTCAAACAATTCAATCCGAAAAATCCCAAATCGCTGGCGTTGCGAACCCATTCCCAAACTTCAGGTTGGAGCCTTACAGCGCAGGATCCTTTCAATAACGTAGCTCGAACCACGATCGAGGCAATGGCTGCCGTGCTAGGACATACCCAATCGCTGCATACCAACGCTCTCGACGAAGCGATTGCCTTACCAACCGACTTCTCCGCTCGAATAGCCCGTAACACACAAATCTATTTACAGGAAGAAACACACGTAGTAAAATCGGTCGATCCATGGGCCGGTTCCTACTATGTTGAAAAGCTTACCCACGAATTGGCTCAAAAAGCCTGGGCGCTCATCGAAGAAATTGAATCGCTTGGGGGAATGGCCAAGGCTATCGAAACGGGCTTACCCAAAATGCGCATCGAGGAAGCTGCCGCTCGCAAACAAGCGCGCATCGACGCCGGTAAAGAAACCATCCTGGGCGTAAACAAGTATTCCCTCGAAAAAGAAGATCCCATTGATATACTCGACGTGGATAATTCCAGCGTACGCGAATCACAAATTCGACGCATTCAGGAACTAAAAGCCAACCGCAACGAAGCCGAAGTATTGCAAGCGCTCAACGACATTACTACCTGTGCCGAAACGGGAAAAGGAAATCTGCTGGAACTCTCCATAATTGCTGCTCAAAAAAGAGCTACCTTAGGGGAAATTTCCATGGCTTGCGAGAAAGTAGCAGGCCGGTACAACGCAGTAATTCGAACTATTTCGGGTGTTTACTCAAGTGAAAATAAAGGAGACATGGATTTCGACGAAGCTTTACGCCTAACACAGCTCTTCGCTGAACGTGAAGGCCGCCGTCCGCGAATCATGATTGCCAAAATGGGGCAAGATGGTCACGACCGGGGAGCTAAAGTAGTGGCAACTGCCTATGCCGACATGGGCTTTGATGTCGATATGGGGCCACTTTTTCAAACTCCTGAAGAAGCAGCTCGCCAGGCCGTGGAGAACGATGTTCACATCCTCGGAGTATCATCGCTTGCTGCTGGGCATAAAACCTTGGTACCGCGAGTAATCGAAGAATTAAAAAAGGCCGGCCGCGAAGACATCATGGTCATTGTTGGAGGAGTTATTCCACCACAGGATTATGAATTCTTACATCAGGCAGGGGTTGTCGGAATCTTCGGACCGGGAACATCGGTTAGCAAAGCTGCGGTAGATATTCTCCGCATAATGCTCGAAACCGAAGCTTAACAAAAAGAGGCAGATCATTAAGAATCTGCCTCTTTTTTTTATTGAAAAGTAAGAGAGTTTACTTCGCTAACTTTTCAATAGCCCAAAGACTTAGGATTCCGGCTATGGCAATTCCCAAGGCAGCCAATTCGATGGAGCCCACGGTATTTGGAACAAAAGGTTCATAGCTCATCACTTTTAGCTTATCGAAGAGCGTAGGATCTACATCGAATGCTCCATAGGAATTAACAGGGATCAATTCAACGTTTAAATCGTAACTATGCTTCCAGGGCCACAATACACTCAAAGAACCCAGAATGAAACCGGTTAGAATCGCCACCGTAACATCCTTAAAACGTTTGAAGATGTAGGATAACACCCACGAAAAAGCGAGTATTCCAGCAGCTGCACCAAGAGCAACCGGGAGCAAAATCGCCAGGTTAAGCTCATTAATAGCATCGATCATAACCAACTGATAATTACCCATCAGAATAAGGACAAACGAACCCGAGAGGCCCGGTAAAATCATACTACAAGCACCCACTACTCCCGACAAAATGAGGTACCAGAAAGAACTGTTTTCGGTAGCTGGAGCCATCAATGTGAGGCTAACAGCAATCGCAGTCCCCACCAGAAAACTAAGAACCACGGGAATATTCCAGCGCTCAATCGTTTTTCCAACAAAATAAACTGAAGCTAAAATGAGCCCGAAAAAATAAGCCCAAATGAAAATGGGATAATGATCGAATAAGAACCCAAGCAGTCGGGCTAAACTAAGGATACTCACACCGATCCCGGCAAAAACAGCCAATAAAAAAGAGAGATTAATATGCTCGGCAAAGTCTTTAAACCGACCACGCACCAATAATCGCAAAGCGACCATGTCGAAAGACTTAATGGCGTGAATGAGGGGTTCAAAGATACCGGTTATCAATGCTATGGTCCCACCCGAGACACCGGGAATAACATTGGCGGCACCCATGGCACCACCTTTCAAAAACAAGAAAAAAAACTTCATTTACAGGGAGTTATAATAAAGAAAAAATTACTCACCGAGTGTTCGAATGTTTCGGATGTGTTGCTGAAAGATTTCAACAGTACTTGCCTCGGGGTAAAATTCGAGCAGGTCGTTATAAGCTTCGGGATCGAAATCCCAGGCTTTTTGAAACAAAGCGGCTGCTTCTTTTTCATTTCCAATGCGGTACCAGATGTAGGCCAAATGAAAACTTAAATCCGGATCGTCCGGGTTATGTTCCATTCCGATTTTTAAATCCATTTCGGCCATGGCTATGGAGCCAATCTTTTTGTGAACATTCGAGAGCAGGCACCAGGAATCCACATCGCTGGGATCGTCGGCCACAAGGGTGGTAAAAATAGCCGAGGCTTCCGATAACTCATCGAGATGAACCAAGACCCGTGCTTTCTGAAACAGGTATTCGTAATTATCCGAATGATGGGTCAAAGCTGTTTCAATCGCCATAAGCGCGAGCGTCCAATACTGGAGGTGGTAATGCGACACACTTTCGTAGTAATGCGCTTCGTGAAATTTTGGATCAAGTACAGCGGCCCGATGGAAATAAATGACTGCATTCCGATGATCGTCGAGTTGATAATAGGCCATCCCGATGTAAAAATTAGCCTGCACCGGAGAGTTATCGTGTTCGAGTAATTCGGTAAATATGGCAACGGCTTCTTCGGTCCTGTTTAATTGCAGATAGATTAGCCCTTTATTAACAATAGCACTGGTAAAGTGGGGATTTATCGCAACACAATAATCGTAGGCACCGAGAGCATCGTCGAGACGATTGGCAAAGGTGTAGGACAAAGCCAGGTTATACCACAAATGTTCTGAAAAAGGAGTATCGTTCAATGCATTGTTATACATCTCAATCGATTTTTCAGCTTTCCCACTCAACAAATAAAGGTCGGCCAATTTTTGAAGGATATCTTCATTACTTGGTTCAATTTCCCTGGCCCGCATCAAGTACTGCTCCGCCTTATCGTAATACAAAGCCCGCGAAAACTGCTCAGCAATATCGATGAGCATATCAAAGGGATCGTAGGCATCGGAATCGAGCAGTGCATTGGCATACCCATCGGCTTCCTCCAAATTGCCCCAGTGCAAGGCCATGCGCAACTTACCCAGGTAGAGTAATAAACTTTCTTCATCGATTAGCGCTAGCTGATCCAATAAGATTCCAGCCTCTTCAATCGATTCTAAATCGATGAGCACAAAGATCTTTCGTATTGTGAGCGATGGACTTCCGGGGTGTAAATTTTCTGCGTGCCGACAGGCCGACAAAGCCATGTCCAGCTCTTCTGAATCCAAATAATGATCAATGATCCGTTCGAGCTCCTCCACATCGTAGTATAATTCCTCGTTATTCTCCAACATTTCCTCAAAACGATGGATGAGGATCGGGTCGTTATCGGGTTCGGAATAATCGTCGTTCATTCTCATAGAGAAAGGTATTTTGGTAAACTATTCAATGGTGCCATTCAATAGCCGTAAATTCGTATAAAAGGCCGTGAACTAACTCTTTCCAAGGCCACTTTTCAACTGGCAAACTTAGAAAAACAATCCGCTCCTACAAGCACTGCGAACCTGCTTTCTATCAGTCTAAATTACGACTTTACAGAAAGCTCCACATGGTCGATAAGAACAAGTTTTCAATTCTAATTAACAAGTTAAGCACAAGCCACTTAAAATATGCTACCTTCGGGAAACTTAATCCACACATTCTGTCCCATGAAAGCTAATTTTACCCTTCTGGTTATCGCTGTATTTTTCTTTTCATCGTGCGAAAAAGAACCGGAACAAGCAGCTTATCCGTATTACCAAGTACTGAAAGAATCGGTCCAAACCAATGTGAGCACCTTCAATACAGGGCTTTACAGCCTCGGCGACACCTGGCTGGTCGATTCCATCGAAAAAGTGAAGTTTTGTAAGGCCTTTGCTCATGCGGCTTTCTTTCTGGATGAACCTCAATCTTACTTGTTTGTGGAAAGCCTGGGCGGATACAACATTGCCCACCCAGCTCAGCCCGAACTGGAAGGTCAATCTTCGCTCGAACAAACCGACGCTCATGGGAATCTAATCGTACTTAAAATGATTGATTTGGTTACTTATCAGAACGGTGGCTTTTTAAGCTACGATTACAGCGATTTGAACGGGAACATCGACGAAAAAACTACCTACGTAAAAGCGATTCCGGGAACCGACTGGTACGCAGGATCAGGTTTTTACGGTCGAATGAATGAACCTTACCTCTGCGATTTTAAGAAAAACGAAAAGGTAGTGCAGGAAGCGGTTAACTTTATGGCAAGAGGCTTGGCTGCAGTGCTGCCAACCACTGCTTCCGACTCGCTCGAACGGGTAGATTTGATGAGAGCCTTCCTAAGGCACATTCGCTTTTTCGATAACCTGAGTGGTTATTTTTTTGTACTCGATTACCGCGGATACAATGTAGTACAACCTCCTGAACCCGAACGAGAAGGGAATTATCAGTGGGATATGCAAGACTCTCGCGGGAACTACCTCATGCAAGGATTAATTGAGACCGCTCAAAATGGTGGGGGATTTTACTCCTATTATTGGATGGATTATCAAACAAACACCGAGCAATTTAAAAATGCCTACGTAACCCCAATTCAAGGTTACGATTACCTTATCGGCAGCGGTGTTTACTATCCGGAATTTTAACTATTCCGTTCCGTTGGGCAATAGGATAACTCCGATACGACGTTGACCATCGATTTTAATGCTCATCTCGCTTTTCAAGCGAACATGCCTAACGTATTTATCTTCGTAAATAGCTTTTTGGGTCGATAGAAAATCGATGTTCAAAAAACCATCATTCGAGTAAGGATTAATCGTAAAGTAGCCAACCCGAAACGAGGTTAAGTTTTGAAAGAAATGGGTTCCCTGACTCGGATCGACTCGATAGTTTTCCAGACCCGATTCAACAATAACCCGGGCTTGGCAAATTTGCGACCACTTAATGGGAACACCCAACCATGGGTCGGAACTTCCCCATCGACCAGGTCCAACCAATACATAATAAGACTCCTGCTGCACAAATTCCTCATTAATCCGGGCAATCGTGTTCCCTATTTCAACAGTTTTCGACGGATCCCAACTCGAAGGCTTTACATACACCACATCTTGCACCTCGCTTATCATTCCATTTCCTAAGGCAGCATACGACTTAATCAGGGTTTTTTCCTCCTTAACCGAATCCAAATCCTCATCGATGTACTCCCGATTATCCACGATGGGGCGAATCTGCAAAACATGAAATTGACGAGGCGTTTCAGGGTCTACATCGAGCACCGCAGCAAATTCAATTTCAACCGGATTATTCATCTCCTTATGCCCGATATCCAACAAATCGGAAATAATATCGGCTAAGGGGAAGGTATCGTACTTCAGCACATTAGCAAAAGTGATGATCTTTTTCCCATCGTAATTAACCCCATCGCGGATAATATGATTCTCAAAATCGTAAACAGAACCAACATATTTAAGCGATGAATCGTTTTCAGCGGCTTTGATTCTCAATTTCACCAAATTGGCTGAGTCGTCGGGAGTAAACCCGGGATCCTTTTTCGATAAATCGAGAGCGTAAAATGTTTTCTGACTCTCCTTCAGAGTCATATCGGTATTCGAAAGCTGCAATATCTTTTTAGGATACTTGGGCGAAAAACGCATATTCGGCTCTCCTTCCACCACATATTTCCCCAAACCAAAGGCAAGATTCACGATCCCATCCTCGGGCTTTTCGGGTCCAATTGGATAAAAATTGAAGGATCGAGCTACCCCGGACATGGTCGGATAAAAGCGGTTTTCATAAGCGCGTCCGCTTACTTCCTGAAGGACTATCGCCATTTTCTCCTCGTCGATTACATTCGAGGTAGCAATCATGTAGGCTTTGGAGTTTTTGTAATAGGCCGACGCATAAACAGCTTTAATTGCATTGGCCAAATTTACCAGCATTTGCCCTTCGTCTTCGTCGTTCATCGGGATCATGTAGGTATTGTAAACTCCGGCAAAAGGCTGATAATGACTATCCTCGAGCAAGCTACTGCTGCGAATTGCAATCGGATTTTTAGAAACCCGGATAAAAGCTTCCAAATCGCGTAAAATGCGAGAAGGAAACTGTGCCCTAATAAAATGTTTCAAGATATCGTCGTCGGGCAAATTCGATAAAGCCACCGAATACAACTGATTCATCTCCATGAACTCATCGAATACCTCGGTGCTTAAAACCACAGTTCGCGGTATCGTAATCTGAACATTCGGATATTTATCGAGCAAGCCATTGCGCTTAATCAAGGAATCAACAAAGGCTAATCCCCTTGCTTTTCCTCCAATGGAGCCTTCTCCTATCCGGCTAAAAATCTGGGAAGTATCGTAGCGATCGCGGTAAAACTTAGAAATGATTCCTCGGCCTTTGTTGTGCCGATAGTTAGAAATAGTGGTGTACAGGAAGCTCCGAATTTGATTCAAATCCTGAAAATCCTCTGGACGCAAGCACTTAAAAATCTCTGCGACCGGAAACAACGCCCTGGCAGTAAGCCACTTTGAAAAATGATTCCGCTCGATGTGATACTGAAGCGATTGATCGGGGATTTGATGAATAACATCCTGAAGCTCCTTCAAATTAGCTACTTCCAATACAACATGCCCGGTGTCAGGGTCTTTGATTTTAAAATTCCCAAAAGCAAAATACTCCGTCACAAAATCCCGCAACTCTTTATTGAGCGTCTTCGAATGTTTGTGAATGAACCCGACTTCCATGGAGCGGGCCACTTCGATATTTTTTGCATCGGACGACTGCAATAAAATCGGCAGATAAGGGTCGTGTTTCTTAAGCAAACGAGCCAGCTTGAAACCAGCCCGCTTGTCTTTAATTCCTTTTCGAGGATACGAAATATCACTTACTACTCCCAGTAAATTATGCTTGTATTTTTGATAGTAGTCGAGGGCCTCTTCGTAATTAGTGGCGAGCAAAATTTTTGGTCTGCCGCGCATCCGAAGCATTTGCTGATGCTCATTCAGTCCTTCGACCATGAATTTTTTCGACTGCTTAAAAATGATTTTGTAAATGTGTGGCAGATAACTCGAGTAAAAACGCACGGAATCTTCTACGAGCAAAATCGTCTGGACTCCCACCTCGTTTACATCTTGCTCCACATTCATTCGGTCCTCGATCAGCTTAATGATGGCGAGCAACAGATCGGCATTTCCCAACCAGGAAAAAACAAAATCGATCTTACTTAAATTCACTTCGCTCAATCGAATAGAAACTTCGCGCGAAAAAGCATTCAATAAGACGATGGGGGTATGCGGATGATATTCCTTAATCCGATTGCTCAACTCGAATACATCCATATCCTCGATGCTGATCATGGTAATAACCAAATCGATGGGTTCCGACTCGAGTATCTCGAGGGCTTTTTGCGCTGAATTAGCATGAATAAAATGAGGCGGATACCGAAGGTTCAGGGCCACATACTCCAGAAAAATCTGCTCATCGATCCGACCATCTTCCTCCAAAATGAAATAATCGTACGAGCTAGAAAGCAATAAAACCCGATTTATCCGGTGGGTCATTAATTTGTGAAAGGGTGTTTCAGGGAAATAATATTTATGCTCCAGCAGGTTACTCAGGTTGGTGTTGCTCATATACGAGGTTTACGAGGTTTAAGGACTAAAAGTATCGTTTTGCAATCGATTTTTTACTTCGGTTCGATTAATTTTTCCTGATTCGGTTCTGGGAATAACATCCCAGCATTCCACTTTTTTTATACTAACACCAAAGGTCGAATAGCGGTTCACCATATCGAGCCACGCTTGGGCTAACTGGTAATTGGCATCACCAACGACTAAAACAAGCTCTTCGCCCTTTTCGGCATGCGGACGAGAAGAAATAAGCCAGTCGAATGAAACCTGCTCTTTTACGCTTCGCTCCCATTCCTCCGGATTAACCTTGATGCCTCCACTGTTGATAATGAAATCGCTCCGACCTAAAAAACGGAAACGATTCGAACCCACAAACTCAACCCTATCCGTAGTTTGAATACGCCCTTCTATCCAACTGGCCTCCAGAAATAAACAACCCTCCGAATTGAGCCCTGCGGTAACTCCCGGTAGCAAACGAAAATAAGCTTCGTAATTCGGATGAAGCTCTTGTAAAGCGACGTGGGTAATGGTTTCTGTCATTCCATAACTGGATACGAAACGTACCGGATACGATTGAATCACCTGAAGGAGTGCCGCTGAAACAGCCTCGCCACCCAATAAAATAGTTTGAATCCGATGGATGGGACTTCCAGCATGATGGGCGTTCCAAAGCTGATGAGGAGTAAGAGCGGCAAAATCAAATTCTTCGGTAATTTCATCGAGTGGATTGACTCTCGGCTCCTTCAAAACCAAGCCAGCACCCGCTTCGAGCGCTCTTACCAACATCATTTTACCGGCTATGAACCGAACCGGCAAACAGGATAAGAACTGGCTTTCGGGTCCTAGTTGAAAATACCGATTGGTTGATTGAGCACTCAATCGCATGTTCGATTTAAGCAGCAACATCGTTTGAGCCGTCCCGGTCGAACCGGAGGTCTGAACCTCAATATGGTGCGAGGGGCTAAGCCATTCCCGAAGGAAAATACTCCATTCCTTCAACCAATCAGGAAAAGTCGAAAAGCGCCCATCCATCGAGGAAATCCATTCCTCCGGGGAAAAAGCTTTCCCTTCCCACCAAATCCGACTAGTGCTCATGTTCAAAAATGGAACGGATATCCCAGGTCCGGTTTTTATCGAAATACAATCGTTCGCCCTGCAGGATCAGCGGTCCAGGAAAATTGTTCCCATAGAGCTGCCCGGTGCCTAATCCTTGAGGCATATCGTCGGCATGCAAAGCAGTGAATTGTGCTAGCGCATTCAGGCCAACATTACTTTCCAGCGAACTGGTAATCCAAAATGGAATAGTTCGCTCACGGCCCAGTTGAATCCATTCTTCCGACGAGGCAAATCCACCATTTATGCCGGGCTTAAGAATCAGATAATGCGGATGAACCTCATCCAACAAGCTTCGTTTCTCTTCCAGGGTGCGTACCTGCAGCAATTCTTCGTCGAGAGCAATGGGAATGATCTCCTTCCGGCATAATTCCTCCATCATATATCGCTGGCCCGGATAGATGGGTTGTTCGATGGAATGAATATGGAAGGCTTCTAAATCGCGCAGCTTTTGCTCGGCCTCATAAGGATCGAAAGCACCGTTCGCATCTACCCGCAGTTCAAGTTGAGAAGGCGAAAAATCCTTTCGGATCTGACGTAATAAATTCAATTCATCATCCCAATTGATCGACCCGATTTTCAACTTTAAACACCGAAAGCCTTCCTCCAATTTCGCCGCAATTTGACTTTTCATCCTGGCATACGTACCCATCCAAATAAGTCCGTTTATCCGATACGAGGAACGTCCCTCGGTAAAATCGCTTGGAAACAGGACCGGTCCATTATTCGCTTTGAGCGAGGCTAGAGCCGTTTCCAAGCCAAATCGGAAGGACGGATAAGCGATAAAATCTTCCGGCTGCCAGCCCGGATTTGCATTCATATCGGCAACCAGGCGAGCAAGAACCTCCGGATAATCCGGCACAAGTTCCTTGCTTAATCCCGGAAGCGGAGGACATTCGCCCACACCTATCTTCCCTTCCTCATCTTGCAAACGAATGAACCATACATCGCGATGAAAGAGTTCGGAGCGCGATGTTTTGGCAGGAATTAAAAATTGTAACCGATAGGGGTGTAATGCAACGTACATACTAGAGAGAAAGATTTAGGCTCAATCCAAAAGCTACCACCAACAAGAGCGATAAAAGAGCCAGTTCTTTGAGACGTGGATCGAGTTTTCGAGCTTCTTTTTCCATTACCACCCGACGAATGTGTAGAAAAAACAGAGGATAAACAGCCACATAACTGAGTTGAGACCATGATTGAAAATGCGACCAGGAGTAGAGCAGAAAGGAAAGTAATGCAAGGGAAATGAGTCCGACATGATAAACGAGAGCGCACGATGAACCCATTTTTACCACCAAACTATTCTTTCCACTCGCCCTGTCGTTTTCAATATCGCGCATGTTATTCAGATTCAGCACACCGGTACTGAGCAAGCCCATGGCAGCAGCCAGGAAAAATACATCGTATTCCAGTTTTAACCCATTCAGAAAAAAGGTTCCGGTAACTGCAACCAGACCAAAGAAAAGAAACACGAATAAGTCGCCAAAGCCGGCATAACCATAAGGATTTTCTCCAATCGTGTAGCGAATGGCCGCTAAAATTGCGCCTACTCCCAGCAAAAAGAAACTTAGCAGTAAATAAAGCTTCCCGCTGGTTCCGAATGCAGCCAACAGAAGCATTATTCCCGAAAGCAACGAAAGACCAGAGAAAAAGATTACAGCACGCTTCATCGAGGCAGGGCTAATGGCTCCACTCTGAACCGCCCTGCTCGGACCAACCCTATTATCATTATCCGTTCCTTTTTTCGAATCGCCATAATCGTTGGCCAGATTCGACAAAATTTGCAGGAGCAAAGTGGTGAGGGCTGCCAGCAAACTTACCTTAAGCTGAAAACTTCCGCGATGCCAGGCTGCAAATCCACCAAGTGCTATGCTCGACAAGGCTAAGGGTAAGGTTCGTAAGCGAAAGGCTTGAATCCACGCCGTTGCATTTGCCATGCTTATGGAAATTTGGGATATTGATGAAAATCGGGGTCGCGTTTCTCAAGGAAAGCGTGTTTCCCCTCTTGAGCTTCTTCGGTTAAGTAATACAACAAGGTTGCATTTCCGGCCAATTCCTGTATGCCAGCCTGTCCATCCAGCTCGGCATTCAAGCCCATCTTGATCATTCGCAATGCCATTGGGCTGCGCATCATCATCTTTTTCGACCATTCAACAACCGTATCTTCTAGCTGCTCAAGGGGTACAACCTTGTTTACCAAGCCCATATCCAGCGCTTCTTGTGCCGAATACTGATCGCACAAAAACCAAATCTCACGGGCCTTTTTCTGACCCACAATCCGCGCTAAATAGGAAGAACCAAATCCAGCATCGAAACTGCCAACTTTGGGTCCTGTTTGCCCAAAAATAGCATTCTCCGATGCAATGGTTAAATCGCAAATAACATGGAGCACATGACCTCCGCCTATGGCATAACCATTAACCATGGCAATTACCGGCTTTGGCATGGAACGTATCTGACGCTGCACATCCAACACATTCAGTCGGGGAACACCATCTTTCCCAATGTATCCTCCCGCTCCCTTAACGTTTTGATCGCCTCCACTGCAAAATGCTTTGTCGCCCGCTCCAGTCAAAACCACAACGTTGATGTTTTGGTCCTCTCGACAAATGCGCAGAGCATCGCTAATTTCGCTGGTGGTGGTGGGGGTAAATGCATTGCGGTATCGAGGGCGATTAATCGTAATCTTTGCGATCCCTTCGAAAAAATCAAATAGAATATCCTCGTATTCCTTAATGGTTGTCCAATTTCTTTGTGTCATAATCGATTATCTTTTAAATACTTAAAATAAGCTTTGAGGATGGAGCCACTGGCCTCCGGAGGAGTAAAAATCTCTAAAATTTCCGGACGGTCTTTCGGCACAAAGAACTGCTCCAAGGCAAGCTTTAAGTCGATCTCCGGCTGAACAGCAACATAACGGAATCGAAAGGCTTTGGCCAAATGCTCTACCGAATAATCATGACGAACCTCAAAGAATTCTTCTAACTCTGGCAATTGAGCGGGACCTTCAATGAACCGAAAAATATTTCCTCCTCCGTTGTTGATAACAATAATTTTGAAGTTTGGTTTGTGATGAGCGTGCCACAATCCATTACTGTCGTACAAAAAACTCAATTCGCCGGTAATCAATACATGCAATTGCTCCGAAACAAAAGCAGCTCCTGCAGCCGTGGAAACACTCCCATCGATACCACTGGTTCCCCTGTTCCCGTAATACCGAATGGTTCGATTAAAGGGAAAAAGTTGTATGTAACGAACCGGAGTTGAGTTGGCCATGTCCAACACCGAATGATAGGGCAAGGATTGAGTAATGGCTTCAAAAACTTTTAAATCGCTGTAAGCAATTTGCTGCAAATAGTTTTGATGATGCTGTTGAATCGACCTAAGTAAAGGTTCCCAGGCAAGTCGATAGGTGCTGGAGGAGGTGGGCGATTCAGTCAAATATTGAAGAAAATCCTTAGGATTAATTGGATAAACCCGTGTGAGATGCTGATACGTATCCAATGGTTTCCCGGAAGAATCAATATGCCAATGTTGCAGACCAGGAATCTTCCGAAGCCAGGCTTTCACCATCTTAGAAATCACCTGATTCCCAATGGTTATCAGGAGCTGAGGATGAAACGCTTCCATTCGGTCCGGTGGCATCGAAACCATTAACTTATCGATGCAAGGGAAAAAGCGTTCCGAATGCATATTCGAAGTGCTTTCGGTCAACACGACAAGCGATGGATCGGCAGCCAGGTTGCTGATTTGTTGTTCTAACGCAGCATCGGGAGCCTGTCGCCCAATCAGCAATAATTTACGGGTAAACCCACTCCAGGACGATCTCAGCTCTTGTACCTCACTCTTAGGCAGCAGTGGCTCTGCTTTTACATGATTCATCAATTTTGGCTGAATCGTACCCGACTCGCGAACCCCATACAAGGGCTCGGACAAGGGGATATTGATATGAACCGGACCATGTGGTTTCCCTAAGGCCAGATTGATTGCATCGTTGATGATTCGATTATTCAACCAGAGTTGATCTTCATTCTGAATTACTTCGGGAAGTTGAAAACTCCCTAGAATAAAATTTCTAAAAACTTCGAACTGACGAATGGTTTGGCTCTCTCCCTGATCAATCCAGGCTGCCGGTCGGTCGGCGGTGAGGCAAATGAGTGGAATCTCCTGATAATAAGCCTCAGCCAATGCCGGTGCATAATTCAGCACAGCGCTCCCCGAAGTAGACACTAAAGCTACCGGTTTGCCCAATTCACGGGCCATGCCCATGGCAAAAAAAGCGGCCGAACGCTCATCGACAATTGGATAAAGATGAATAGACGGATTCCGGGCAAAACTAATGGCTAAGGGTGCATTCCGGCTTCCGGGCGAAATCACAACCGAATCAATCCCTTTTTGAAGAAGAATTTCTACTAAATGATTGATTCCAATCTTATCGCTGGTCATGTGCTTCTTTTCGTGCGAATTTCCTAATTTTTTCAATAATCGACAATAAGGTTTCAGCCTTTCGCTCGGTCTCCTCCCACTCCTTCTCTAACTGAGAATCTACCGTGAGACCTCCTCCGGTATATAAGACCAGAGCATCGGAAAAAATCTCCATCGAGCGCAAACTTACAAATAAACTACCCTGAACAGGCAAGCGCAATAACCCGGCAAATCCGGCGTAGAATCGACGAGATTGATGCTCTACCTCCTCGATCAACTTTACTGCCTCCGTCATGGGAATCCCGGCAATAGCAGGAGTAGGATGCAATCGTAAGGCTAAGTCAAGAAATCGCTCCGAGGGCAATGGAAAACGATAGCGAGTGCATAAATGCTTAATTCGGCCTGCAATCTTATCCTCGGTCGGAAAAACCGTTACCGACAAGTTTTCTTCTTGTAAAATGGTTTGAATGTAACGGCTCACAATAGCCTGCTCTTCACGCTCCTTCTCACCCCACAGCATGGGTGAATCCACTGGCATTGTCCCGGCTAGCGACATGGTATGTCCTTCACCATTGGCCCATTCTAACAACACCTCCGGACTGGCTCCCATAAAGGACATAACTCCCGGTATATGAATCCAATACACAAAAGCAAAAGGATAGTTTTGCATCAACGATTCAAACAAAAGCGGATAATCATCCGGTTCCGGCAAAGGCTCTAGCAGCGTTCGTCGCGACGATACCACTTTGCTTAGTTCTCCGCTGGTTAAAGATTGATGAAAAAGCTTAAACTGAGCAGCATACTCAGGAAAATGCGTCGAATCAAATGGATTCTTCTGAAAAGGCACAAGGCTTCGATCCTTTTTCAGCCTTTGAAGGAGGGTATCGGGAATGAAATTCCCTTCGTGCAAATGGTCAATCGGAATCAACCATTTTTGATCTCCGGGCTTAAAGGGAGCAACCAGAAATCCTTGCTCAACCTGTCGCAGCGTTTCATCGTTCACAGAATGAACCTGACTGAGTTCCGACGGAATGGTATAAACCTTTTTACCGGGTTCTTTTACACTGGCAAAAGCAATTCCGCCGTTGACACAAGAGTTTAAAAAGTCCGAAAGATTCATTCGCTTACTTTATCCACAATTCGATTTTGAATTCGAACAACCGAGATTATTCGATCCAATTCATCTTGAATGGTAATGTCCCACAAATGCCAATTTGTTTTCAAAACGATAGCCCTGGCATAAGCAAAAACCCATCCTTGATCGACCCACTGAACGTGATTAGCATTCACTTGCACTCCCATAGCTACCTGATTGGAATCGAGCAACCACATACTCGCGGCTCCAGCCAACGTCTCGGCCATTGCGAGCGACGCCCCACCATGCAACTGGCCAAAAGGTTGTTTTTGAGCCAACCCAACGGGCATTTTCAAGGCTGGCATTCCCGAATTATCGAGAAAAAACTCCATTTGCAAATGACTCACCAGGCTCTGAGCACAGAGGTCGTTTAATCGCTGAATACTTTTTACGGAATCGCTCAACACCAATTACTTTATGCTTTCGTAATTTTCGATAAACTCGGCAATGCGCTCTACATCAATTCGTTTCGCTATAATCTCTTTGTTCTTATTCAACAAATACACCGTCGGTGTAGAATAAATGTCGAATTGGTCGCGGAAGCCACTCCATCCATAAGGATCGTAGGCATTCACCCAATCGGTCATACCCTTCTCCTCGACAAATTCTTTCCACTCATCGTATTCCTTCACCTGAGTAAAAACAGCCATCACTTCGATGCTTTTATCCTGATTCCATTTCAAATCAGTATAAATATCGTGAAGCTTAGGGATGGTTTTTTTGCAGTGGCCGCAGTTAGGCTCCCAAAAGGCCAAAACCGTATAATCGGTAGTGAGGGTATATAAATTGACTATCGAATTATCGAGCGTCACAAACTTCATGTCTTTTACCTTTGTTCCCAGCAAATTAGGACGCACTTTCATCACACGATCCTTAATTTTCTCCAGCCTTTCTTCCTCTACCCAATGAGCACGACCGGATAAATAATACTCTTCACCGATGTGCACCAGCACTTTATCCATGCCCATTCGTTTCGTTTCGTAATTCAAATTCAGCATGTATTCAACGATATACCGGAACATCTCCGGACTTGGCTCCGACCGCTTAATAATTTTTTCCCCTTCGGCAATCACCGTATCCGGGTCGAAAACCATTTGGTTAAAGAAGGTTTGTAAGCGACTGTAAACGTAAGAAGTACGAAGCAGACGAGCATCGGTAAAATCGATATTATCGAACCAATGGTTTTTATTGTAATAATAGCGTTTAACCTGCAGCACAGAGTCTTTATTGGCAATATGATCGGGTACGGTAAATTCAGGCACCTCCGGATATTTTTGAGCCTTAATCAGATTGGCGAAAAAAGTTCCGGGATTTTGGGCGATGTAACTATCCCATTGCTTTTGAACTCGCTTTTGTAAATCTTCTATTTTGCCTTTCACTGCTTCTTTCTCAGCTCCAGTTGCGGTCTTGTAGGTTTCCTGGAACTGACCCATCTCTTTGTTCCGGTCGCGCATGAACCGACTGTATTCGAAAAACTTCTGATTCTCCACATGTCCAATCGACTGCAACATCCCTATGTAATCTTCCGAATCGGTGTGCATCGCAAACTGCTGATCGTCGGTGACTAAAAACTCCCACGCTATGGTTTTGGTTGGCAATACCACAAAGTAAATTCCTCCCTCCAAGGGCTTGTCTCCTTTAAAATGAGCTACCCCTTCGGCATTCGTTTGAACGGTATCTTTTACATAGGTTTTATCGGCAAAATAATGACCCATATAAATTTCCTGACTCCCGAAATTCTTGATTTTCACTTCGATATCATACCCCTGACCTCTGACTAGGCTAAAAACCATGATTGCCAGGAAGGAAAGAGCGATCGTTAAGATGTTTTTTCTCATGAGTAATTGGATTTAAACTGCTTTTAATGAATTGAATTCAATTGCTTTACTACAAAGAATTTTGAAACGCTCAAAATTATAAGCCCAAGACAAACTAACGCCCTTTTGGCTGCCAAAAAGCACCCAATTTAAGCATTTTTAACCGCCTGAACAGGCACTATTCCCTTCATCGGGATTTTTTTAAAACAATCACCGAAATGCCCTCGCAACGAAACAACTATTCTTCACAAATTCCTTTATTTTCGCCCTAAAATTTTCAACTCATGTACAGAACTCACACGTGCGGCGAATTACGCATTACGAATCAAGGGAATCAGGTTACTCTCAGCGGATGGATCCAACGAATCAGAAATTTTGGTGGAATGACCTTCATCGATTTACGCGATCGATATGGTATCACTCAGTTGGTTTTCGACCAGGAAAAGCAACCCGAACTCTTCGAGAAAGCTAAAAAATTAGGGAGAGAATTTGTCCTCCAAATAAAAGGCATTGTTCAGGAAAGAAGTAATAAAAACCCGAACCTCCCCACAGGCGACATCGAACTCATTGTAAACGAATTAAACATCCTCAACAAATCGGAAGTTCCTCCTTTTACCATCGAAGATGAATCGGATGGGGGCGATGAGCTGCGCATGAAGTATCGCTACCTTGACTTGCGACGGAATCCGGTGAAGAACAACCTGATTCTGCGTCATAAAATGGCTCAGGAAATTCGAAAATACCTCGATGGTCAAGAATTTCTCGAAGTGGAAACGCCGGTACTCATTAAATCAACTCCCGAAGGAGCACGCGATTTTGTGGTCCCCTCGCGGATGAATCCCGGTGAATTCTATGCCTTACCTCAAAGCCCGCAAGTATTCAAACAACTCCTGATGGTTTCGGGTTACGACCGCTATTTTCAAATTGTGAAGTGCTTCCGCGACGAAGATCTTCGCGCCGACAGACAACCGGAATTTACCCAAATCGATTGTGAAATGGCTTTCGTAGAACAAGAAGATATTTTGCAAACCTTCGAAGGACTCACCAAGCATTTGTTCCGAACCATTAAAGGGGTCGAACTCAATGGCGAGTTTCCACGCATGGACTACCAAACGGCTATGAATCGCTATGGGAGCGATAAACCCGACTTACGTTTTGGAATGGAATTCGTCGAACTAACCGAACTCACGAAAGGTTACGATTTTCCTGTATTTGAAAGTGCCGAATACGTTGGTGGAATCGTTGCGCCTAACTGCTCCGAATACAGCAGAAAAGAACTCGACCAACTCACCAAATTCGTTCAACGTCCGCAAATCGGAGCCAAAGGCTTGGTCTATGTAAAATACGGAGCCGATGGAAGCTTTAAATCATCAGTCGATAAATTTTATCAACCCGAAGCTTTAGCTAAATGGGCAGAACAAATGCAGGCAAAACCCGGCGACTTACTCCTCGTAATGGCTGGTGAGAAGAAAAAAACCTTACCCCAACTGTCGGAACTGCGCTTGCATATGGCCGATCAACTTGGCTTACGCGATAAAAAACAGTTTGCTCCACTCTGGGTCGTCGATTTTCCTTTACTCGAATTCGACGATGAAACGCAACGCTATTATGCCATGCACCATCCTTTCACCGCTCCCAAACCGGAAGACATTGAGCTCCTTGCCGGCAATCCCGCTGCCGTTCGCGCTAATGCCTACGATCTGGTAATCAACGGAGTGGAAATTGGTGGGGGTTCGGTGCGAATCTTCGACGATCGGCTTCAGCAAGAAATGTTCACGATTCTCGGCTTTACTCACGAAGAAGCTCAAGCTCAGTTCGGCTTCCTGATGAATGCTTTCAAGTACGGTGCGCCACCACATGCTGGGGTTGCCTTTGGCTTCGACCGATTGGTTTCGCTCTTTGCCGGTAACGATTCAATTCGCGACGTAATCGCATTCCCAAAAAACAACGCCGGTCGCGATGTAATGATCGATGCCCCATCGCCTATCGCAATCGATCAACTCGACGAGCTGGAGCTTCGATTGAAGTAAAACTCACCGTCATACCAAAAAAAGCGAAAGCCCTCTTTTTCGAAGAGGACTTTCGCTTTTTTCTTGGAGGAAATGCAGCTTAGACTGAATTCATTAGCCCGAAAATTAAGGAAACAAAAGGAGATACCTTTAGATTCCGTTTTTTCTAATGGTAGGATATATAGGATTACTCTAAAATCAGTTTCTGTAATTCCTCTTCGAGCTCTTCAATAATCTTGGGAGCTGCTTCGTCGAACTCACGAATAATTTTCTCTATTGCCTCTACGTCCTCCCCTTTATGCGTAAGTTTCTCTAATTCATTCATTTTAGCCGAAAAATCAACTAATCCGACTAAAGGTAACTTTTGTTTGGCCCAAAAAGCCGTCTCGGCAAGTTTGTACCAACTTGCATTTACAAAGTACTCAATCATTTCCTTGCGGTACATCTGCACATTGAGCTTGGACAGGTGCAGCATGTGAGCCACAACATCCATCTTTCCATTGGAATGTTTATACAAATACTCCAGGTTGATATACTGATAAGCCATCTTTCAATACGATAAGGTTCATGCTAAATGTTGTTTTCCTCTTAACAAAAAGTAGTCAAGGAAGTTTCGAATAAAAAAGGCTGATACAGGGTTGCATCAGCCTTTTTTAATCCATATACTTTTAAAACTATTTGGCGATACGCTCTAACCACTTCACCATAAACAACATGGTTCCCATGGAAATGATACAAGCTACCACGAAAATACTCCAGGTAGCCCAAATTGGCACCGATTCGTAGAGGATTGCACCGATGAACAACAGCTGGTTACCCAATGCAGTGGCTCCGAGCCAACCTCCCTGCATAACTCCCTGATATTGTGGAGGAGCAACCTTCGATACAAAAGAAATTCCAAGTGGAGATATAAAGAGTTCAGCTACCGTTAAAATGAAATAAGTTCCCATGAGTAAGTAAGGAGTTACTCGCTGAGCCTCGGCTAGTGGACTACCGCCCAATTCAGGATTAATCTCAGAATAATTAGGAACTCCGACAGATCCAAGAGCCATCACTACGAAACCTAAGGCAGCAATGAACATACCGATAGCAATCTTGCGAGGTGTTGATGGTTCTTTCCCTCGGGCATTCAGATACCCGAAAATTCCCACAATCACCGGTGTTAAGAAGACCACAAAGAACGGATTCATCGACTGAAAAATCTCAGCTGAAATATCCCAACTTCCAATCTTCAATAAAGTGTAGTCACGGGCAAAATAGGTTAAGGTCAATCCATTTTGATGGAAAGAGAACCAAAAGAAAATAACGATTCCGAATACAGCGAACAAAGCATACATCCGTTGACGAACTTCGGCTGGATCCATAGCAATGACTTTACTTCCATCGGCATTTGTTTCAGCATGATGATTTTTAGGATCCGGGAAGAATTTCTTGTTTACCATGTAAACCACAAAGGAAATCGCCATAGCAAAAATTGCAACCGCAAAAGCGTAGTGGAATCCGGTAGCGAAAACATTCAAGTATTCATTGGCAAAGGCATTCAGGTTACTTACCGGACTTCCGCTTACTTTATCAGCAAGGGTTTGAAGAGAGGCACTGGCATTAGCCTCAATGGTTCCGTTGAGATATGAATGACACAATGCAGGCAGGTCGGAATTATATTCAAATCCATTGTGCTCTAACCACCAGTTACGAACGCCAACAGCGGTAAAAGGAGCGAAAATGGCACCTACATTAATGAACATATAGAAAATAGAGAAGCCGGAATCCCGCTTCTTATCGTCGTTCAAGTTATCGTACATCTGCCCAACCAAAGCTTGCAGGTTCCCTTTGAACAATCCGTTACCAAAGGCAATTACAAACAAGGCAAAAAGGGTAAGTACCAACATGAGGGTCTTTTTATCTTCCGGTACGGGTGTTTGCGAAGGAATCGACATTAAAAGATATCCCAGAGCCATGGTAATAAGACCTACCATAATAGTTCCCTTGTAGTTACGGGTGCGGTCGGCAATCACCCCTCCCACCAAGGCTAAAATGTAAATCAAAGCGTAGAAGGTCGCATAAATGTAACCGGTATTGGTTCCACTCAAACCAAATTTTGCTTGAATAAATAAGGCCAATATCGCCATCATGGTATAAAAACCAAATCGCTCGCCCATATTTGCTAAAGCCGCAGCAATTAGCCCTTTTGGATGTCCTTTAAACATAAATTCTAATTTTAAAAGTTAAATTTTTTGAATTGCCTGACAAATATAGAAAGGTTTTTGAATAAGGGTCAGGTGCAGAAGATTTTGAATAACAATTTTTTGAGGTCCATTCACCCTTGTTTTTGCTGTTTTTTTTGCTATCAAAACCCTCACTATTCAACCGATTTCATCCTAATCTTGCTTCGATTCGCATTAAAAACTCCCTCACTCTAAACAATTTGGACTACCAGTCCGTTTGTTAGCTGTTCTGGAGGAATAGAGACCTGTCTTTTCCCTCTTGCTAATCGGAAACCGGCTCGAACATCCTAACCTTATCCTAGGAAATGTCATGGGATGTTCCAAAAGGTTTCCATACTTTTGATGATTGTTCGAAAGATAAATCGTCCCTTTCAGGAAGCTTTTTATTGTAACTTAAAACCCTTACAAAAGCATGAAAATTCTTAGTTCCGCGCAAATCCGAGAAGCCGACGCTTATACGATTACCCACGAACCTATCGCTTCGCATTTGCTGATGAAAAGGGCTGCTGAAGCCTTGTTTAGTTGGATCACGAAACGGTATGATGCGCAGCAAGAATTTGAAATCTTTTGCGGAAATGGGAACAATGGAGGCGATGGCTTCGCGCTAGCCTGCTTACTCAAGGAGGCCAATTATCCTGTAAGAATCTACCACTTCGAGCAGCAAGAATTCTCCCCCGATGCTGCACGATACCGAGAAGAAACGCTTTCCAAAAACATCGAAACAATCCTTCTCGATTCAAATCAGCCTGCTTTCAATCCAAAACCTAACTCCATTTTAATCGACGCCCTGTTTGGAACAGGATTGAATCGCCCGGTGGAAGGCTACTACGGCACCTTGATCGAACTCATGAATGAATCGAAGCATCCAATCATTTCCATCGATATCCCTTCCGGGTTAGCTAGCGAACAACCCGTAAGCTCGAGTAAACAACACATCGTCCATGCCGATTTTACGCTGAGTTTTCAATTACCCAAATTATCCTTCCTATTCCCGGAAAACGAAAACCTAGTCGGACAATGGGAAATTCTACCCATCGGGCTGCACCCGGAGGGTCTGAAACAATTGGAAACGCCCTACGAACTAACCGAACCGGAAGCACTACGATCCTTCCTGAAAGAGCGAAAAAGATTCGACCATAAAGGCAAATTCGGCCACTCCTTTCTCATAGCCGGTGGTTATGGAAAAATTGGAGCGGCCATCCTTTCGGGCAAAGCTTGCCTGCGTACCGGAACAGGATTGCTCACCATTCACGTCCCTCGATTAGGCTACGAAGTAGTTCAAACCTCCCTCCCCGAAGCAATGGTAAGCATCGATAGTTACGATAAGCTGATTAGTAAAATTCCTTCTACCGAACATTACTCAGCAGTAGGGATAGGACCGGGAATCGGAAAAACACGGCATACCATGCAAGCTCTTGCCGACATGATGAGCAAATGTGTTAATCCGCTTGTAATCGATGCCGATGCCATCAACCTTATTGCCGAAAACCGAGAACTCATCGATCTAATTCCCAAAGGAACCATACTTACTCCCCATCTGAAAGAGTTCGAACGGCTAGTAGGACCGGCAGCAAACCATTATGAACGAATTCAAAAACAAATGGAATTTGCCAGTCAGAAAGATGTAATTGTCGTACTGAAAGGTGCTTACACATCGATTGCAGAGCCCGGCGGGAAATGCTACTTCAACCCTTCGGGCAATCCGGGAATGGCTAAAGGGGGCTCAGGCGATGTCCTTACCGGAATGATTATTTCCTTCCTATCACAAGGATATTCAGGCATCGATGCAAGTCGTTTAGCCGTTTACCTGCATGGACGTGCCGGCGATATAGCTTGTCATAGTATTGAACCGGAATGCATGCTGGCCGGCGATATTATCGATTGCATCGGGAAAGCGTTTAAAGAATTGAAGGAATTCCCGCGTTGCTAGTAACCCGCAATTTTCTGGTATCTTAGCCCCATTATTACCAATCAGCAAAGGAATTAATCTTATGGGAAAACAAAATCTCGTGCTTGCCATCGTGGCGCTTGTTCTACTTTCATCCTGTAGCGGAATCAAAGTAATTCCACTCCACGAAGCAAACCAGCATTTCATTGAGAACGATGTAATTGTTTATGCTCTCCCCAAAAACATTATTCGTGTGGAAGCCGATGCCAACAAACACCATCATCATACCGGACCCTTTGCACCTTATGCCAACGAACTGCTCGGAATGCCCGATGTCCCTCTGCGCGATAGTACCTGGTACAGCCTTGAGAACATAACCATTCACATTTTTGCAGAACCCGACTCGGAACAGTTCTATTTAATCGATGCCGGTAAGAAAAATAAACTTCCATCTATTCGCCTGAACGATCAAGGAATCCTACAATCTTACAATGCTAAGGCGACCGAGCTAAAGCAGGATGTTCCAAAAAGCAAATCTATTCTGTTAAATCAGCCCAATCATCAAACCGATTTTATCCCGCTAACCCAAGGACAATACCTTAAAAATGACACCGTTTATCGCCTTATCGAAACCGATTCAACAACCCTGCGCGTGCCGGTGGTGAACAAAGAATATGTTACTAAAACCAATCGCGACAAAGCCCAAGACTTGGCTAAAATCATGCTCGAAATGCGGGAAGAAAAATTTGCCATGCTCATTGGCGACCTGGAGGAATTTCCCGAAGGAGAGACTTTCCGCACCATTATGAAGGAGTTCGATAAGCTGGAAGATAGTTATTTGCCCCTTTTTACCGGCGAAACAAGCCGAACAAAATTGGCTGTACAAAAAGATATTACTCCGCTGACAATTGATCAACAGAATATTCAGCTCTATCCAATTTTTGCCTTTTCACAAGAAGATGGTTTCTTACCCATAGAGGAAGCTGAGTTTGAAGAAATAGTTTACCTCCAAATCACGCCAACTACCGAAGTAAAAAAGCTCGAAAGTTTCTATCATCAGCTCGATTCTACCCTGGCAACCGACAAGGGCTTGGTTTACCGAATCCCGGAAATGGTTAATGTGGAAATCATACAAAATAAAAAAGTAATTCTTCACGGACGCACTCCGCTCGCACAACACGGAACACTCGCCAGAGTCCCGGTAGAAGCCTTAAACGACAAACGGATTTTTATCGAATTCGACACTTATTGGGGGAACATCATCCAAATAAACCGGAGCAACTGGCATCGCCGCCCATAGTTACTCGGTTAATTGCGATTTAAAATTAGGACGGAATTCTTCCCATTTCTGAGTTTGGTAAGCATCTTTTGCAAAGAAATGCAAGAGTGGTTCTACATCGGCTTTCTTTAAAAATCCACTGATCTTATTGACAACCTGCCCTTGCTCATTGATGAATACCAGGCTTGGATACTGAACCTGACCATTCAATAAGGCAATGGCCAATTGATGAGGATAGTTTTTAACTTTTTGCTCGTTAATAAAAACCTGTTGATTCACCACTATCGTATCGGTACGCTCTGCCTCTACCCGCACCGGATAATAGTTTTCATTGATATAAGCCGCTAAAACAGGATCGGTGAAAATATCCTGCATCATCATGCGAGAGGAATACCCCAAAGAAGAATACACATTCACGAGTACTTTTTTAGGAGCCAAGCTATTTTGTCGGATAGCCTCCGGAAACTCCATCCACTTCACTAAATCCTTCATCGGAGGATTACCCCGAATCACTTTTTCGAAACTTGCATTAAAGTCATCGTAAGGAACCGATTTATTAGCCTTCTCGACAAAATAAGCCAGAATAGGCTCAATCTGCTCCGGCTTTAAATAACCTGCCACCGGATAAACATTCCATGCATCGTCGATGTAAACTATCGACGGATATGAGAGTCGTCCTTTTAAAAGCTCCTTAGCCAAATCGTGTGTTGGCCGTCGACCACTACCCTGGTTGGTATAAACTTTCGACCGATAAGTAATCGTATCGAAACCTTCGGCATTGAACTTAACAGGGTAAAAATTGGAATTGATATAATTCGCAATACCAGCATTAGCAAAAGTGGTTGTATCCAACACCTTGCACCATCCACACCAATCGGTGTACATATCGATCAGAAGGACTTTGGGTTGCTGTTCATGCTTTGCTAAGGCTTCTTCGAAATCCATCCACTGTATTAAACTCTTTGGCTGGGAAAAAGCTGTTTGACTGAAAAGAAAACTGAAAAGAATAAAAAATAAAATACGCATAAACTATCTGGATAGTAAAACAGGATGACGTTTACACCATCATCCTGTTTTGATTATTATTGATGAAAAGCTTTTAAACCATCGTCGAGGAAAGTAACAAATTCACCTACATTCAAATCGTACCCTCGAGGTTGAACTAAGAGTTCTTCGTCGGATCCGAGCAACACATAATAGGGCTGTGCGTTCACATTGAAGCGGCTTATCTGAAAGTCGGCATATTTCCGACCCAGGGTATTTTTAACCTTTCCGTCGTAGGTAGAAACGACCCATTCATCTTCCGGTAGCTTAATCTTCTTGTCATCAACATACAAGGCCACCACGACGTAATCGTTACGTAATCGCTTCAGCACTTCCGGATCCGACCAAACATTTGCCTCCATTTCCCTGCAGTTAACACAACCATGTCCGGTAAAATCGATAAAGAGGGGTTTGTTCTGAGCACGTGCACAAGCCAAGGCTTGATCGTAATCAAAAAACCCCTTCAATCCATGGGGTAAATGCAATTGGTCGGCATATTTCGGCTCAGGACAATCCGCTTTAGCAGAACCGGTAACAGCTATGCCACCTTCGTTTATCAATTCCTGCAACATGAATGCATTCTCAATCATCTTGTCATCCACATCAAAATCGTGGGTCGACGACGGAGGCAAATACCCCGACAATGCTTTTAAAGGCGCTCCGAACATTCCCGGGATAAGGTAAACCACGAAAGTGAAGGTTACAATGGCCAATGCGAGACGAGGCACCTTCAAATACGGCATGTCGCTATCGTGCGAAAACTTCAGTTTTCCAAGTAAATAAAGTCCCATCAAGGTAAAAATGACTATCCAGAAAGCGAGGTAAATCTCCCGATCTAAAATACCCCAATGGTAAGTCTGATCGGCTACACTCAGGAACTTTAATCCGAGAGCTAACTCAATGAATCCAAGAACAACTTTAACCGAATTGAGCCATCCGCCCGATTTGGGTAAATTCTTCAACCAACCGGGGAAGAAGGCGAATAAAGTAAAGGGTAATGCAAATGCCAGCGAGAAACCGAACATTCCGATGATGGGACGCAAAACAGCGCCACCAGCCGATTCAACTAAAATGGCTCCAACGATAGGACCGGTGCAACTGAACGACACCAGCACGAGCGTAATAGCCATGAAAATAGCACCTACGTATCCGCCTTTATCAGCTTTTGCATCCGACTTGTTCACCAGGCTGCTGGGAAGGACAATTTCGAACATCCCCAGGAAAGAGGCAGCAAAAACCATAAAAATTAGGAAGAATAGCACATTAGGAATCCAGTGGGTGCTTAGCCAGTTTGCTATCGCAGGTCCGGCTACAACGGCGAGAATGGAACCAATGAAGGTATAAATAGCGATGATTGAAAATCCATAAACCAAGGCTTCTCTTTTCCCTTTGGCAGCATGTTCTTTATCTTTCATAAAGAAGGTAACCGTCATCGGAATCATCGGGAAAACACAAGGAGTAAGAATCGCGGCTAAACCTGCCAGAAAGCTGATGAAAAAGAACAACCACAAACCCTTATTTTCACCTGCAGGTTCTGAGCTAATCGGGACTTTTTCTTCCTTTAGTAAATCAGCTTTTGCAGGAGCCTCTCCATCTTTTTGGGTTACAGACGCCGGTGCAGGAACCACTTCCCCAACCGCATCCATATTGCCAAACGACATGGTTTTAACCGCTTTACTCTCTTTTTTTGCCGGGCTAGCCGCATCAGCTTTGGCTCCGTTTACCGGTATGGCAAAATCATCGTTGCCCGGAACACACTTCCCATCGATACAAGCCTGATAATCAGATGTACCTCGAATAAAGAAAGGATCTTGGCTCAGGATTTTAATCTCTTGCGTAAAGACCACTTTATCTTTGAAATAGAGCACATCCACTTTAAAAATCTCGTCGAACTCAGTCAATGGCTTGGGCTCTTTTACCTCACCAATTCGCTCCCAATTGTCACTCTCTTCAAACTCAAAATACAATGAAAGGGGACCATTTTCAGGGGTATGCTGACTGTAGAGATGCCACTTATCTTCGATGGTGGCTTCCATTTCTAGAATAGCAGACTCTTTGTTGGAATTGATCAGTCGGTATTCCCAGGTAACAGGAATGTCGATTTGTGATTGTAAAGTGCTGAAACTGGTAAGAAGAACACTTACCAAGATGAAAAGCATGCGAAACTTCATACTAAATGGATTTAGAATACAGCTCGCAAAAATATGATTTTTTGGCAGCCATACTCCCTCTTAAAACAGGGGTATGGATGAGGCAAGGGTATTTAATAAAAATTAACAGGGAAAAACCAATGAAAATCAGACCAGTATATCAATCTCATTTTGATCGACAAAGCGATATTCCAGCACTGGGAAAGAATTGATTTCCTTGATTTTGAGCTTAATCTTGTATTTTTTTGCCCATTGATAGCGAATACTAAAAACACCTTGCTTAAAATAGGATGCTAAAAAAGGATGTACCTTCAGCTTCAGGAACTTAATGCTTGGATTTTGCTTTAGCAGGTATTTAAGATTATTTTCAATTTCATCCATCAGCAACATGCTCGATTGAATCTCACCGGTTCCATTGCAAGAAGGACACTTTTCAATCGTATCGATATCGGTTTCAGGGCGCACCCGCTGACGGGTTATTTCCATCAACCCAAACTTACTCAAGGGTAAAATGGTATGTTTTGCCGGATCATCAGCCATCAGGCTTCGCATTTTATCGTACAAAGCCTGTCGGTTCGGAGCCAGGGTCATGTCGATAAAATCGATCACGATCAGGCCTCCCATATCGCGCAATTTTAACTGCCTTGCAATTTCCTCGGCCGCCGCTAAATTGACTTCAAGCGCATTCGACTCTTGATTCAAGTCCTTTTTGGTCCTATTTCCGGAGTTTACATCAATTACGTGCATCGCTTCGGTGTGCTCGATAATTAGATAAGCTCCCGACTTGAAACTGACCGTTTTTCCAAAACTCGCTTTAATTTGCTTATCGACTCCAAATTGCTCAAAAATGGGCGTTTTGGCCGAGACCATTTTCACAATCTTGGTTTTCTCCGGATCGATAGTCTCAACGTATTGTTTTATTTGCTGATAGATATGATGGTCATTAACAAAAATATGGTTGAAGCTGGCGTTGTACAGGTCGCGCACCACAGCCGAAGAGCGATTCAATTCACCAATAAAGAGTTGCGGCCCTTTTATTTGTTTAATCGACTTGAAAGCATTTTCCCATTTCTCGACGAGTTCACGTAGTTCATTGTCGAGCGTTGCCACCCGTTTACTTTTCGCGGCAGTTCGAACAATTACACCGTAATTATTGGGTTTAATACTCTGGATTAATTTTTTTAGTCGAAGCTTCTCCTCATCGGAGCCAATTTTCTGGCTTATGGAAATTTTGTTCGAAAAGGGAATAAGCACCATGTTCCGCCCTGGAATCGACAATTCGCTTGATAATCGTGGCCCTTTAGATGAGATTGGTTCTTTAGCTATTTGCACTAGAATCAACTGCCCCGGCGAAAGCACCTCGGTTATTTTCCCATGTTTATTGATATCAGGTTCCAACGGGAAAGATGAGAAAGCAGGAACCGGCTTTCCTTCTAAGGTAAGGCTTAGGTATTTTTTCAGCGAACTAAACTGTGGACCTAAATCGAGATAATGCAAAAAAGCATCCTTTTCGTAACCAACATTGACGAAGGCTGCGTTCAAGCCAGGCATGATTTTTTTAACCTGCCCTAAATAAATGTCGCCTACCGAGAACTGAATACTGTTCTTCTCTTTGTATAAACCGGTTATCAGTTTATCCTCCAATAGTGCAATGGAGGTTTCACCGGCATTAACATCTATAATGAGTTCTTTACTTGTTTGTGAAGTCATATAATTCCCCGACCGATATAAGAATCATTGCGGTGTGAATGGTATAAATACAATAAACCTAAAGATGTTTCTCTTTAGGTTTATTGAAAACTGTTAGGAAGAGTGTGAATTAGGCTACTTCTTCTTTTTATGCCTGTTTTTTCTTAGGCGTTTCTTCCTTTTATGAGTAGCCATTTTGTGTCTTTTTCTTTTCTTTCCGCTTGGCATAGCTATCGTTTATAAATGGTTATTATTTTACGTGATTTTTAACCTTGTTGACAAAAGTCTTAGCAGGTTTAAAGGCGGGGATATTATGAGCAGGGATGATGATAGTAGTATTCTTGGAGATATTTCGGGCTGTTTTCTCAGCGCGCTCCTTAACTATAAAACTACCGAATCCACGCAGATATACATTCTTGCCATGGGTTAATGAATTTTTTACAGAATCCATGAAAGCTTCCACAGTCTTTAGAACGGTGACCTTTTCAATACCTGTGTTCTTCGAAATTTCGTTTACGATATCAGCTTTTGTCATTTTTAAAAAACTTTAATTATCAATTACTTATAATTCATTTTGAATTTGGTCTGCAAATATAAGGGAATTTATTACACAAATAAAACCACTAGCCAGTATTTTTGCTTAAAAACTCACCGTAAAAATTTTGGATAAAATTAGCTATATCAAAAACTTAGTTCTAACCTGGTATGAACAGAACAAACGAACCCTTCCCTGGAGAGAAGATCCGCACCCCTATAAAATATGGTTATCGGAAATCATTTTACAACAAACACGAGTAGCTCAGGGGCTTCCTTATTTTCAGCGTTTTATAGCTGCCTTCCCTACTATTGAGCACCTAGCGAAGACCGACGAAGAAAGCGTACTGAAACTTTGGCAAGGATTGGGATACTATTCAAGAGCCCGGAACCTGCATCAAACAGCCATCGAAATCCACCAAAACCGAAACAACCAATTTCCCGCAACTTTCACAGAACTCATTAAGCTTAAGGGAGTTGGAGAATACACAGCGGCTGCAATCGCCTCAATAGCTTTCCATGAACCGGTCCCTGTAATCGATGGAAATGTGTATCGGGTTTTATCTCGACTCTTTAATATAGACCTGCCCATCGATTCATCGGAAGGGAAAAAAATGTTTAAATCACTTGCCCAGGAATTACTTCACCCCGAAAAACCGGGCGAGTATAATCAAGCTATCATGGAGTTCGGTGCGCTGCAATGCGTACCGGCAAACCCCGATTGCCAAGCGTGTCCGCTTCAGGAACTTTGCGAAGCATACCATAATAACACTATCGACACTCGACCAATTAAAAGAGGTAAAACCATCGTTGAAAAACGTTGGCACTATTATTTTGTCCTTACCGACCAGGAACAAGTTTATATCGATAAACGATCAGACAAAGGAATTTGGGGAGGAATGTATCAATTCCCACTCGAAGAGACGAAAACACCCTTGCCTCCGGAGCAATTATCGGAACTTTCGCTTTGGAATCGACTTTATAAGCCTCATTTCGACCTTCAAATCATCCAAAACAAGAAAAAACACCTCCTTAGCCATAGACAGATCCATGCCACCTATATTATTCTCCTAAGTAAGGATAAATTAACTGATACCATTCATCCCTTTCAATTGAAACCAACAAAAGAACTTAGTAAATTGCCCGTATCTAAACTGATGGATTCATTCTTAACCAAACATTATGAATCAATCTTTGAAAATGGAAGCAGGTAATTTTGCTTAACTTTGGCGCTTGCGCTTTAAGAATAAGCAATACCATAGTTCATTCTTAAACCTTTAAAAATTAGTACTATGCTAAACAAAGTAATGCTGATTGGTAACATCGGGGGCGACCCCAAAGTGCGTTACCTCGACTCTGGTGTGGCGGTGGCGTCCTTCTCACTAGCAACCAATGAAACCTACAAAAGTAAATCGGGCGAAAAAACCACTCAAACAGAATGGCACAACATCATTCTTTGGAGAGGGTTGGCCGAAACAGCCGAAAAATACCTGAAAAAGGGTGATAAAATCTTCGTTGAAGGTCGACTCCGACATCGTTCTTACGACGATAAAGAAGGAGTAAAGCGATATATCACCGAAGTGTATGGCGACTCCATGGTGATGCTAGGAGCCCAGGGAGGGCAGGGAACCAACGATCGGCCCGACAACTCATCCGATAACCCACCGACTCAATCACCCGATGTGCCTGATGCAACCGACGATGGCTTACCATTCTAAATCCATGCTTCGGCACACCCTATGATGATGGATATTCATCCTCCTTTCAACCAATGGATTAGCGAGAATCCGGATCCGGGAAGCATCCTGATTTTCGTTATTCTTTCCGGCCTTTTTCTTCTTTACTCAGCTCTTATTGCTGCGTCGGAAGTGGCATTCTTTTCCATCCCAGCGCAATCCTGGAAGAAATACCTCCAACAGAAAGCAACTAAACCCGGTTCAATGGAAAAACTTTTCAAAGAACCGGAACTGCTTCTGGCAAATCTAATCACCAGCAAACTAATTACTCAAATAGGATTTCTGGTTTCAGCAATGGTACTCTGTCAGATGCTCTTTGCTCAAACCACACTTAACTCCTTATCCATTATTTGGCACCTCATCCTCATCGGGCTTGTCCTGCTCTTTTTTGGAGAGATCCTGCCCAAAAAACTAGCCGCTGCCCATGCACTCCGATTAGCCAAAATCATGTCGCCGCTACTACTCCTTAGCAAAAGTTTGCTTTATCCCCTATTAAGCATTCTTGTTAATAGCACTCAATTCATCGATCGAAAATTGAAAAACACCAAAACCCTTTCCCTCGATGATTTATCAGAAGCTTTTGAAGCATCGGACTTGCAATTACAGGAGGACCGAAAAATCCTGCAAGGCATCGTAAAATTCGGAAATACCGATGTAAAAGAAATTATGCGTCCTCGGGTCGATGTAGTGACCATCGATATTCAAACTCGTTTCAGCGACCTGATACAATTTATCATGGAGAATGGATATTCCCGTCTTCCTGTGGTGAATCAAACGTTCGATTCAGTTAAAGGCATTCTGTATATCAAGGATATTCTACCTCACTTAAATAAAAAAGATGATTTCGATTGGACCAGCTTGATGAGAAAAGCCTTTTTTGTGCCGGAAACCAAAATGCTCGACGATCTATTGGAAGAATTTCGTCGCGATAAAAATCACTTAGCCATTGTGGTCGATGAATATGGGGGAACAAGCGGGATCATTTCCCTGGAAGATATTCTGGAAGAGATAGTCGGTGAAATCACCGACGAGATGGACGAAGAAGAAATAATTTATACTCAATTGGGTGAAAACCAATACCTTTTTGAAGGTAAAATTTTACTGAACGATTTCTACAAAATTGTGGGCGAAGACAATGATTATTTTTTCGAAGAACGAGGAGAAATAGAAACCCTTGCAGGCCTCATATTAGAACGCATCGGAATGATTCCGGAACAAGGAACCATCCTTTCAATCCGCAAGTATCAATTTAAAGTAAAATCGGTCGATCATCGACGAATCAAACAAGTAGAAGTCCAAATTGATCCTGGTAGAGAATCGGAAAAATAATCAACATGAAAGGAATACGTATTACACTCCTTCTACTTATCGGGGGATTTGCCATTGCCTGTACAGACACCCCAATACCCAAACCCTACGGATACTTCCGCATTGATTTTCCCGAAAAAGACTACCGCCTGCTCGAATCGGACGATCTGCCCTACCAATTCGAATACCCAGTGTATTCCCTTTTAACCCCTTATCCTAATCAAGAGAAAGGCAAGTATTGGTACAATCTGAACTTTCCTCTTCAAAAAGCTCAACTTCACCTTAGCTATCACCCTATTCAGGGAAATCTCAGATTTTTATTAGACGAATCGCATCAACTCGCATTCAAACATCAAATAATATCAGATGCGATTCAGGATGAAGTAATTATGAAACCAGACGAATCAAAATTCGGACTCATCTATCATATCCGCGGGAATGCCGCTTCACCCATTCAGTTCTTTCTTACCGATAGCACCCACCACTTTTTAAGAGGCTCCTTGTATTTTTTGCACGCACCCAATGCTGACTCCATAGCCCCGGTTTTACAATTCATTGAGTCAGACATTGATTACCTCATTAACTCGCTGGTTTGGAAAGACGCTCATGATTAGCCTCTGGTCCTTTTCTCCCGATGCGGGCAAAAACATCCTACTGGGAGCCTTCACCCATTCGGCTGAAGAGCTGCTTCCCTTTGTCTCGCTGGATGATGAATCGGTTCAAACATATCAAAGCTTAGGCTCTAATAGTCGCAAAATCGAATTTTTAGGAACCAGGTACCTCATAAACCTCTTCTTTCAACGTCCAATTATTTTAGCGCACGAATCGAGCGGTAAGCCGTTCTTAATCAACGCAAAAGAACATATTAGCATATCGCACAGTAATCACTACGTTGCCATCTATCTCACGGATGAGCCGAATCCGGGGATCGACATCGAGCTGATGCCTCGTCCTATCCATCGGATTCTTTCTCGATTCTTAAGCCCGGCGGAGCAAAACAACCTGCTTCCTGACTACAAAAAAGAACACGCACTACTTTGTTGGACCATGAAAGAAGTAATGGTCAAGTCCCTGCAAAATCGTCATATCGACTTTCTACAGGAATTGAGCATACAAGCATTCAATCCCATAAAGGATCGAGAGGCAAGAATCATCGTGACTCAAACCTCTGAAACAGTTGAGCGCCGAGTGTCCTTTTTCCAACACGAGAATTTATGGATTAGCTATACGTGAAAAACTGACCTCATTTCGGATATAAAAAGTCAAGATTCTCAACAATTTGCATCCTTCTCTCATCTCCCAATAACTCCAAATCGCATCATCGTGAAATGATCCGACTACTTAGACGAAAATAATTGGAGAGGAATTTGACCAGAAGACTCACAAATAACACATTTTCAGCCACTTAAAAATCAAAATCAGACTGCCTTTATGAGCTGGATTTGTCCGTAAAAAAGACATTAAGAATGAAAAAATTAAATATATTTGCCGATTCTTTTACCGAAACATCATAATAATTAGAAGATTACAAAATTTAAAAACAAATGCAGAACAAAGGTGCTATTAGATTATTAGCTATCCTGTTAGCTTTAGTGACGATTTATCAATTGTCCTTTTCGTATTTATCGAATAAGGTTGAAAAAGCTGCCGACGAGTATGCCCAAGGCGATTCCCGGTTGAAATACTTTTACCTCGATTCCGTCCAAAATCTACCGGTGGTTGATTTTCCGGTTCTGAAAAACATTACCTATCAGGATAGTAAAGAGAAAGAAATCAATTTAGGTCTCGACTTAAAAGGAGGGATGAACGTCACCCTTGAAGTATCTGTAGTTGACGTAATCAAATCGCTTTCGGGATACAGCAAAGACTCCGTCTTTCTTGCTGCTTTAGAACGTGCTAATCAATATCAAAAAGCCGGCGAAGCCGATTTTGTTGGATTATTCGCCCGTTCATTCAACGAGATTGATCCCAATGCTCGTTTAGCTACCATCTTTGCAACCCTCGAATTAAAAGATAAAGTTCGTCCGAACTCAACAAACGAAGAAGTAATTGAAGTGATTCGTGCCGAAGCTGAAAACGCTATCGAAGTTTCTTTCAATGTATTGCGCAGTCGTATCGACAAATTCGGTGTGGCTCAACCCAATATTCAGCGTTTAGAAAATACCGGACGTATTTTAGTTGAGCTTCCGGGTGTTAAAGAACCCGAACGCGTTCGTAAATTACTTCAAGGAACCGCTAGTCTTGAATTTTGGGAAACCTATCGTGTAGGGGAGATCGTCAACAGCCTCGACGAAGCCAATAAGCGCCTTGCTGAATTAAAAAAACTTGAAAGTGGCGACACCATCGACACACCAGCTGCGACCGAAGCAGCCGAAGTAGCCCTTGAAACCGAAGCAACCTCCCCCAACGAAGAGCTCCTTACTAGCGAAGAAGATACGACTCAAAGTTTGCTCGATGAACTAGCTGGCGACGAAGCAGCACTCGATAGCTCCTTCATTCGCGAACAACAATTGAAAGACAATCCTATTTGGGCCATTTTGAGTGTTCCACAATATACCGATGGAAACATTATCAATAGTGCTAATGTAGGATACGTTCATAAAAAAGATACGGCAAAAATGAACGAATACCTTCGCAACCCGGAGGTTCAAAGTTTATTACCCCGCGACATCAAATTTGCCTGGACCTTCAAGCCCGTAGGCGACACTGAAGATTTTTTCCAACTAGTTGCCCTTAAAGTTACCAGTCGCGACGGATTAGCTCCACTCGATGGTTCTGCCATTCGCGATGCTCGTCAAGGTTTTGGTCAGATGGGGGGAAATGCCGATGTAAGCATGCAAATGACTCCGGAGGGCTCCAAAATTTGGGCTCGCTTAACGAAAGAGAATATTGGTCGTGAAGTAGCGATTGTTCTCGATGGTTACGTTTATTCCTTCCCAACCGTACAAAACGAAATTAAAAACGGAAATTCTCAAATTACCGGCGACTTTACTATCACAGAGGCTCAAGACCTTGCTAACGTGCTCAAATCAGGTAAATTACCTGCACCGGCTCGTATCGTCGAAGAAGCCATCGTTGGTCCATCGCTGGGTAAAGAAGCCATCAACTCGGGTCTTTGGTCGTTCGTAATCGCCTTTATTTTTGTCCTCATTTACATGATTTTCTACTACAACCGAGCTGGTTTGGTAGCGAACATCGCACTGATCTCAAACATCTTCTTCATTTTTGGCGTACTCGCTTCCTTCGGAGCAGTTCTAACCTTACCTGGTATTGCCGGTATCGTTTTAACTATTGGTATGTCGGTGGATGCGAACGTGCTGATTTATGAACGAATCCGAGAAGAATTGCGCTCTGGTAAAGGTTTAAAATTAGCCTTAAAAGATGGTTATCGAAACGCATACTCCGCTATTGTCGATGCGAACATTACCACCTTACTTACAGCTATCGTACTCGTTTATTTTGGTAAAGGTCCAATTCAAGGATTCGCCACTACCTTAATAATAGGTATTATGACTTCCTTGTTCTCCGCAATTTTCATTACTCGTTTGGTTTTTGAAAGAATGCTTGAAAAATCCAACTCGATTAGTTTTGCGACCAAAATGACTGAGAACCTCTTTACTAACCTAAAGATCCAGTTCCTCGACAAACGAAAAACCTTCTACATCATTTCGGCAGTTGCTGTTGTTATCAGCTTGGGTTCCTTATTCACCAAAGGATTGAATTTAGGTGTCGATTTCCTCGGAGGTAGAACCTATGTGGTACGTTTTGAAGAAAGTGTATCGACCTCCGATGTTTCGCAACGCTTAGCCGATGTTTACGGGCAAGCTCCGGAAGTGAAAATTTTTGGTAGCGACAATCAAGTGAAGGTTACCACCAAATACATGATCGATTACAGTACGCTGGAGGATTCGGAAGTGAATCAAGAGCAATTGTTCAGCGAACTCAGCTCTTTGCTAAATGGCATGGACTACAGCACTTTCCAAGAACAAATAGCATCCGTTCAGTTGGGTGTCGACGATGTGGTGGAAATGAAACTTTACCTTGGATTAAAAGATTTATTGGGTGGAATTTCTTACGATGATTTTATTTCCGATAGCGAAGATGTAGAATACGGTCGAATGAGTTCTCAGAAGGTTGGACCAACCATTGCAGAAGATATTAAAACCGCAGCAGTTTGGGCCTTGCTCATTTCCTTGATCATCATGTTCCTTTACATCATGATTCGTTTCCGATACTGGCAGTATGGTTTAGGAGCAGTTGCTGCTATTATGCACGACGCCATTATTGTTTTGGGTTTCTTCTCCCTTTTCTACGGAATACTACCATTCAGCCTCGAAATTGACCAAGCTTTTATTGCCGCTATCCTAACCGTAATTGGTTATTCGATCAACGATACTGTGGTTGTCTTCGACCGTATTCGCGAATGGATGGGATTGCATCCTAACCGGGAACGAAAAGTGGTTTACAACGACGCCTTGAATAGTACAGTGAGCCGTACATTCTCAACCTCGTTGAGTACATTTGTCGTATTACTCGCCATTTTCCTCTTTGGAGGTGAAACCATTCGCGGATTTGTCTTCTCCATGATGATTGGTGTTATTGTAGGTACCTACTCATCCTTATTCATTGCGACTCCGATTGCATACGAAGTAATTGAGCGCGGTGAACAAAAGGCACTTAAGAACAAGAAAAACTAAGCTGTACCCATGCGTATTTTATCTGTTTTTTTCGTCCTTTCGTTTATCCTGATTGGTTCCGCTGGTTTTGCCCAAAAAGCAGATGCTATTTTGGGAACCTGGTCAACCGAAAATGATAAATCGACTGTAGAGATTTTCAAAAAAGGGAAACGCTATTTTGCTAAAATAGTGGCCCTGAAAAATCCACTCGATGAAAATGGAAAACCTAAGCTGGATACTAAAAACCCGGATTCGAAAAAGAAACAATTCCCCATCGTGGGTTTAACCATCCTTGAAAACCTGGAATATATTTCCGGTTCTACCTGGGACGATGGTACTATTTACGATCCGGAAAGTGGGAATGAGTATTCGTGTAAAATCAATCTGGTTCATCAAAATCAAATCGAAATGCGAGGATATATGGGGTTTTCAATCCTGGGCCGTTCGACTACATGGACGAGAAAAAATTAAGATTATTCGCCTGAGTATTTGAAAGTTTAAAAAACAATTCTATTTTTGCAAACCGATTTTAAAAACAGAAACGATAAAATTTTACGATAATGAAAAGAACATTTCAACCATCTAACCGGAAGAGAAAAAATAAGCACGGATTTCGCGAAAGAATGTCAACCGCCAATGGAAGAAAAGTTCTGGCCGCACGTCGTGCAAAAGGACGCAAGAAACTTACTGTTTCCGACGAAGCACGTCACAAAGTGTAAGGTTCAAAATACTTCAATAGAAAGGCAGTTTCCGATGGAACTGCCTTTTTTTATTTTTTAACGCTCACAAGTATCCATAGCACACCGGGCATCCAATTCATTTCGCTTATTTTTGCAAGGCCGGTTTTAAAATTCACTATCCATGAAAACAATTCCTTCTCCAGGCATCATCTTCAGCCTAATTCTAGGTGCTTTCCTCATTGCATGTCAGCCTTCTGCACCATCGAAAACAGATCATCAAGCTTCAGAAAACGAATCGCCCGATTATGAGCACTTGGCGAAAGAAATCATGTTGAAAGCCAAAGGAACCTTGGGTTCTAAGCTGGTAACAGCCATCAAGCAATCGGGAGCACCTTATGCCATTGATTTCTGCGCTACCCAAGCCACTCATTTAACCGATAGCGTCGGAGAAGCAAACCAGGCTGGCATCAGGAGAGCAGCGAAAAATTTTCGCAATCCATCAAATACAGCCAACCAGCGCGATTTAGCCTATATCGAGTCCATCGAATCGGACCTAAAAAATGGAATTGCACCCAAACCATCCACCCTCATTGCCGATAAGGAAGTAGAGGTTCGATTCCCAATCCTTACGGAAGAGCTTTGCATGCAATGCCATGGCATAATCAACGACCACATTAGCACCGAAACATACGAACGCATTTTAGCCAATTATCCCGACGACCGCGCCACCGGCTTCGAGCCAAATTCCCTGCGCGGCATCTGGGTAATCAACCTAGAGAAAGAATAAGCATGGATTTATTTTACCGCAAGTATGGTCAAGGACCGGCACTTATCATCGTGCATGGTCTTTATGGAGCTTCCGACAATTGGGTCTCAATTGCAAAAGGACTACAAGATTACTTCGAGGTATTTTTAGTCGATCAACGGAATCACGGACGTTCTCCCCATCATCCTGATCACACCTACGAGGCAATGAAGGAGGACCTGAAGCTGTTCATGGACGAGCATGAAATTGAGAAAGCAGTTTTACTGGGTCATTCCATGGGAGGAAAAACTGTTATGCATTTCGCCAAGGAATATCCCGAACGTATTAGTCACCTCATTGTAGTAGATATTGCTCCGATTTCATACCTCGATGATGCCCGAAAGAAACATCGCACCCTCGACCATGCCACCTTGATTCAAGCCATGCGCTCGGTCGATTTCTCGAAAATTGAAAGTCGTCAGGATGTGGACGAGGCGCTGTCGGATACAATTCCTCCCGAGCGAGTTCGTCAGTTTTTAATGAAAAACTTACGCAGGGAATCGAATAATCAATTCTCCTGGAGCCTGAATCTGGAAGCACTTTGGAATAATCTTCCGCATATCCTCGATGGTTTAAACGAGAAAGAATTTGAAAAAGGCAGAGGAATTACCGGATTTCAGGTTTTGTTCGTGAAGGGAGCTGAATCGGACTACATTACGCAGGATGTATTTGACTCCATCATCCTAACCATTTTCCCTTACGCCGAACTAGTAACAATCCCTAAAGCGGGTCATTGGGTTCATGCAGAGCAACCCGACCTCTTAATTAAAAACCTACTCTATTTCGTTTTAGCATAAAAAAAGCGCCTGACAGGGCGCTTTTTTTAACTAGATAAGCAGTTTTACTATTACTTAACCAATTTGCTAATTGCTTTAAACCGGTCGGTTCCGCTTACGCGTTGCAATTCAAAAAGGAGGGATTCCTTGGTCGTGATAATGGCCCCTTCCTGGCGCATTCTTTCCAGGGCAATTTCTTTATCGTAAGGTTTACGCGACCCAACACAATCGGCTACAATAATCGGTTGATAACCCGATTCAATTAAATCGATACACGTTTGTAAGACACAAACATGTGTTTCAATTCCAAAAAGGATGACATTTCGCTTACCCTGAATTGCGAGTTCCTCGGCAAATGAGGGTTCATCGCAACAGCTAAAAGCCATCTTCTCGATATGCTCGTATTCGCCTATGGCTTCGGACAAGCTAGGCAAGGTTGATTTCAGTTTTTCGGTGTATTGTTGCGTTACAAGCAAGGGAATCTCTAATAACTTGAGCCCTTCGATCAGGATTTTTTGGTTCTTCTCCAGGTTTTCGTGATCGTGGATATGAGGGAAGAGGAGTCCTTGAATATCTACTACTACGGCGAGGGTTTCTTTCGGTAAAATTCTCATGGTTAAAAATTATTTAGTTTGTCGATTTACATTTTCTCGGGAACCGGTATTCCCAACAAGGCCATTCCATTTTTAATAACGATGTTGGTGAGAGAACAAAGCTGCAATCTAAAAGTTTTTGCTGCTTCTGATTCCGCTTTCAGAATTGGATATTCGTGGTAAAAGCGATTAAATTCCTTCGCTAATTGGTAGATATAATTGGCAACCAATGCCGGCGACAGATTCTGAGCAGCCTCTTGAATAAGTTCCGGGAACTCGTATAAGGTTTTACTAATCAGCAATTCTGCTTCGTTGGGTTCGAAGGAGGGTTCGAAGGAGGTTTCGACAGGTTGTTGGAATTCGAGTTGTTGCTCGCGGGCGGAACGTAAAATAGATGCCGTTCTGGCATAGGTGTACTGAATAAAGGGCCCTGTATTTCCGTTGAAATCGATTGATTCCGACGGTGAGAAAACCATGGTTTTCTTGGGATCGACTTTTAGTATGAAGTACTTGAGCGCAGCCAGAGCAATTTTCCGAACCACTTCATGTAGCTCATCTTCCTCCATGTCGGCTAATTTAACCGACGAAGCAGCCGATTCAGCAGCGGTCTGAATCATTTCGAGATAAAGATCATCGGCATCGACCACCTTCCCTTCCCTCGATTTCATTTTCCCCTCGGGCAGTTCAACCATTCCATAGGACAGATGGAAAATTTTATCGGAAAATTCAAAGCCCAATTTTGCCAGGACTAACTTAAGGACCTGAAAGTGATAATTCTGTTCGTTTCCGACCACGTAAATGTGTTGTTGAATGGGATACTCTTCGAAACGCTGCACAGCAGTGCCAATATCCTGAGTCATGTATACCGAGGTTCCATCCGAACGCATTAAGATTTTTCGATCTAAACCTTCGGCGGTAAAATCGGCCCAAATCGACCCATCGTCATCCTGAACTAATTGATTGTTCTCCAACCCTTGTAAGACCCATTTTTTCCCGAGCTGATACGTATTCGATTCGTAGTAGATTTTATCGAAGCGAATACCTAGTTTTTCATAGGTTTCATCAAAACCTTCATAAACCCAGCTATTCATTCTCGACCACAACTCGATAACCTCGGGTTCTCCTTGCTCCCACTGTCGCAACATTTCTTGAGCCTCGAGCAAGGAGGGAGCTTGCTTTTTAGCTTCTTCGGCATCCACTCCCTGTTCGATTAGCCCGGCTACTTCTTTTCGATATTCAACATCGAACCTGACGTAAAAATCGCCCACCAAATGGTCGCCTTTTTTACCCAGATCGGAAGGAGTTTTACCTTCGCCCCATTTTTTCCAGGCAAGCATGGATTTACAGATATGGATACCACGATCGTTGACAAGATTTACCCGTAAAACCGGGGTTCCAGCAGCCTCGACAATGCGCGCCAGCGAATCGCCAAGCAGAATATTTCGAATATGTCCCAGGTGGAGGGGTTTATTGGTATTGGGCGATGAAAACTCGATCATTACCGGATTAACGTCTGCAGCTAAAGCTTGGTAACCAAATTGCGATTGGTCCTGTTGTTCTTGAACGAAAGAAGTCCAAAAATCGGTGGTAATACTCAGATTCAGAAATCCTTTGATCACATTGAAATCGGCCACCAGAGGCAATGCCTGGAGCAGGTATTCCCCCATTTCTGTTGCGGTATCTTCCGGCTTTTTCTTGGATAAAGGGGTAAAGGGAAAAACTACCAGCGTATAATCGCCGGTAAACTCTTTACGGGTTGTTTGCAATTGAATTTGTTTGGGAGAAGGAACTACACCATAGAGCGTTTCCACGCATTGAGCAATTCCATTTGTGAGTTGGTCCTTTACAGTCATAAGTTAGGTTTGGTGGAGCATAGGAATGCCATTCCGATTCATTCAGCCGCAAAGATAAAGGAATTTGCCCTTTAAGCTCAAGCTATTTGATCGAGTTCAACCCTTAGGTTATCGATAATAAAGGTTTGTCGCTCAGGGGTATTTTTCCCCATGTAAAACTCAAGCATTTTGCTAACCGAATCGTCCTTTTTGAACAGAACCGGCTCTAAGCGAATATTCTCATTGATAAAGTGCTTGAATTCATCGGGCGAGATTTCACCCAACCCTTTGAATCGGGTAATTTCAGGATTACGCCCCAGCTGAGCCATTGCTTTTTGCTTTTCCTCTTCGGAATAAGCATAAATTGTTTCCTTTTTGTTCCTGACCCGAAACAGGGGAGTTTGAAGAATATACAAATGACCTTTTCGTACCAGTTCGGGGAAGAATTGGAGGAAAAAGGTAATGAGAAGCAATCGGATGTGCATGCCATCCACGTCGGCATCGGTAGCAATAATTACTTTATGATAGCGTAAATTCTCGATTCCTTCTTCGATATTGAGTGCAGCCTGCAGCAGGTTGAACTCTTCGTTTTCATAAACCACTCGCTTAGTAAGCCCGTAGGTATTAAGCGGCTTCCCTTTCAGGCTAAAAACAGCTTGATAATTTACATTCCGCGATTTGGTAATGGAGCCACTGGCCGAATCACCCTCAGTAATAAAAATGGAAGAAAGCTCTTTGTTATCGGCATTGGAATTATAATGCACCCTGCAATCGCGGAGCTTTTTGTTATGCAAGCTTGCTTTTTTAGCCCGATCGCGGGCAATCTTTTTAATACTGGAAATTGCTTTTCGCTCTTTCTCGGCTTCTTGGATTAAATTGAGCAAGACTTCGGTCGTTTCGGAATTTTTGTGCAGGTAATTATCCAGGTTCTTTTTAACAAAGTCCATGATAAAATTTCGCACACTTACTCCATTGGGCGCCATTTCCTTACTACCTAATTTTGTTTTCGTTTGCGACTCGAAAACCGGTTCTTCCACTTTGATACTGATAGCCGCAACTATTCCTCCGCGAATATCGGAAGGGTCGAATTCTTTCTTGTAAAAATCGCGAACTGTTTTGACGATTGCCTCCTTGAAAGCAAGCAAATGCGTTCCACCTTGAGTGGTATGCTGACCATTGACAAAAGAGTAATAATCTTCGCCATATTGGTTGCTATGGGTAAAAGCCAGTTCGATATCATCGCCGGTTAAATGCACAATGGGGTATTTGCCCGGTCCATCGAGGTTCTGGTTCAGTAAATCGACCAAGCCATTTCGGCTAAAATAGCGCTGCCCATTGTAGTATATGCTCAACCCGGTATTCAGGTACACATAGTTTTTGAGCATGCTTTCGATGTATTCTGAAACAAACTTGTATTTACCGAATACGGTTTCGTCGGGTTGAAAAAGGACTTGCGTTCCATCCTTTTCCGCAGTATCCGAAATGGAAGAATTTTCTACCAGATTTCCCTCCTGGAATATGGCTTTAGCAGATTTATTCTCGCGAAAAGCAACGATTTGGAACTGCGACGAAAGAGCATTTACAGCCTTGATACCCACTCCATTGAGCCCAACCGATTTTTTAAACACTTTGGAATCGTACTTGGCTCCGGTATTCATTTTCGAGGCTACATCGATGAGTTTCCCAAGAGGAACACCCCGACCGTAATCGCGCACCATGACTTGATTTTCCGTGATGGTCAAGTCAATTTGCTTCCCAAATCCCATCATGTATTCATCGATGGAATTATCCAATACTTCTTTTATGAGCACATAGATTCCATCATCCTGTGAGGAACCATCGCCTAATTTTCCGATATACATACCAGGACGTTTTCGGATGTGTTCCTTCCAATCTAAAGTCCTGATACTCTCGTCTGTATAATTTGCTACCATAGAGCGTTAAATTTGCATTATAACATTGATTCCTGCAAGCGCCAAACGCAGTGTTTATCAACCGGAGTATTAACAGACCAACAAAATTTTGTTCAAAAAAAGATTCGTTTACCGCGTTGATTGAATGGTAATTTTTGAAAAACGTTTACATTAGCTGCTCATTAATTAACCCATACTTCTCAGCCTTGATCGCTACACCTGATAAAGTTCGCATTCTTCTTCATTCGGTTTCACGAATGATAGCCGCCTTCTTCCTGGTTAAGATTAGCATGAACCTATCCACCTACGTTCTCTTAAAGCTTTTTCACATTCGTTTCGACTACCATCCGTTAACCATCAATTATCCCTCTTATTCAGGAGGTTCGTGGACTACAGCCAAGGTAATGATTGTCTATCTCATCATGCCTTTGCTTTGGTTAGGACTGGGGTATTTTCTCACCTTACTACTAAAGCGCATAAAGCGCATAAGTTGGCGACCGCGACTTTTTCTTACCTGGATTGCTTTCTTCCTGGTAGTTCAATTTGCCGCCGGAATGTTCGCCAGTATTTTTATCGTCGATGAAATTGGCTATTCGCTTGGTCTTGGTTTCAGCAATCCGCTCATGCGAGCAATTCCAGCTACCATCATCATTGTAGCAACGCTTATATTTCGACCCTTTTTCACCGCCCTCTTTCTCCGTACTGCCTATAAAAAGCAATTCGTTTCCAATCACCAATGGAAAGGAGATTTCCTGAACTGGATCTTTATTTACAGCTGGTTAATTGGATTTGTAATAATCCTCCCAATCGTATTCTTTAGCGGTTTATACTTCATCTGCCTGAGCCTGATTGGCACAGCCATCTTGGCTCTCCCTATTGTTGGGCGAAATATTCCTGCCAAAACACCGTTCTGCGTGTTTGAGTCCGAAGAATAGCATGAATGTATTGAGTTTCGACATTGAAGAATGGTTTCTAAGCAAAGATGCCAATCGACTACCTCTTTCAGAATGGAATCGTTTACCGGCCAGAGTAGAGCAAAACACCCACCTCATTTTATCCCTTCTTGAAAAGCACCATCAAAAAGCAACCTTCTTTATTCTAGGTTGGATTGCTGAAAAATACCCCGAATTAGTAGAAGCTATTTTAAAGGCTGGCCACGAAATAGGCTACCATTCTTTCCAGCATCGTCGGCCCAACGACCAAAGCCTCATTGAGTTCGAAAAAGATCTACTGAAAGGAATAAGGTTACTGGAAAATATCCAGGGAAGCCCGGTGCTTTATTATCGGGCACCCATGTTCTCCTTACACGGAGATGCACGCCCCTACTTGAATATCTTGCTGGATGTTGGCATTGTGGCGACCAGCACCTTTAATTGCGGCGCTCGATTCGAAGAAAAAATTATTCCCCCTCACCCCTTCGAAATAGCCTTGACCTCGGGTAAGCTACTCGAGTTCCCTCTCCTTCGAATTAGTACGTATGGAATACGACTTACCTACTCGGGATCAGGATACATGCGAGTTCTTCCTTATAGCTTTGTGAAAAAACAATTCGAACAAAAGGAATACAACATGGCCTATTTTCATCCTCGTGACTTCGATTCGTCGGTTCCCTTTCATCTTAATTTAGGTATTGTTCAAAACACCCTTAACTCACTTGGCAACAGTAGCTTAGCAAATAAATTCGATCAATTGCTTCATGATTTCACCTTTCTAACGCTATCGGAAGCGAGGATAGCGTGGAAAAAAAACCAAAAAATCAATCCAGATTGAGTATTTTTTCTACTCAATTTCGGATATTTGTTCCATCACTAACATCCTCTCCCATGAAACAGATATTGGTTACCGGAGGTACCGGGTACATAGGTTCACATACTGCCGTTGAGCTTCAGCATAAATCATACGAGGTAATTGTAGCCGATAATTTATCGAATTCGAGCTTGGATGTGTTAGATGGGATAGAGCAGATAACCGGGAAGAGGCCCCTTTTTGAGCAAATAGATTTTGCCAAAGACCAGGCATGCCGGGACTTTTTTGCCAAGTATCCGAACATTGAGGCAATTATCCACTTTGCCGCCTACAAGGCAGTGGGTGAATCGATGGAACAACCCATTAAGTATTATCGCAATAATTTGCTTGGGCTGATGAATATCCTGGAAGCCATGAGTCATCATGGAATCAAGCACTTAGTTTTCTCTTCGTCGGCAACGGTTTACGGTCAACCCGAACTACTCCCAGCCAGCGAAAAAGCTCCATTTCAACCGGCAACTTCCCCTTACGGAAATACGAAACAGATTTCGGAAGAGATTATTCAGGATTGTTTGCAAGCCGATCCGCAGTTAAGTGCGATTGCCTTGAGGTATTTCAACCCGATCGGGGCACATGCAAGCGCGCTTATTGGTGAATTGCCTTTAGGAGTGCCGAATAATTTAGTGCCTTTTATCACCCAAACAGCCATTGGTATTCGAGGCAAATTGAAGGTTTTTGGCACCGATTACAACACCCCCGACGGGACAGCCATTCGCGACTATATTCACGTGGTGGATTTGGCAAAGGCACATGTTTATGCCATTGAACGATTGTTGAATAATCAGTTTCAAACTCCTTTTGAATTCTTTAATTTAGGCACCGGCAAAGGTCGTTCGGTACTTGAAATCATCCAGTGTTTTGAACGGGTAAGTGGGGTAAAATTACCCTATGAGTTGGTTGGCCGACGACCCGGCGATGTGGAACAAGTTTGGGCCGATACGGAATTAGCGAATCGAGTGCTAGGTTGGAGTGCTCAAAGCAGTCTTGAGGAAACACTTTTATCTGCCTGGAATTGGGAGAAAAATTATCGAGCAAAAAATCAATAGTAAGAATAAAACTCATTTCTATGTCGAAAACTATCTTAGTTACCGGGGGAGCCGGGTTTATTGGCTCGCATGTGATTCGTCGATTGGTACAACGCTATCCCCACTATCGCATTGTAAATCTCGATGCCTTAACCTATGCGGGAAATCTGGAAAACCTGAGTGATATCGATGACTTACCGAATTATTTATTTGAGAAAGGAGATATCCGCGACGAAGCATTTATTGAAAAGCTGTTTGAAAAACATCAGTTTACCGATGTAATTCATTTAGCAGCCGAATCGCATGTGGACCGATCCATTTCCAATCCGTTGGAGTTTATTCAAACCAATATTGTTGGCACGATGGTTCTCTTGAATGCAGCGCGCAAATTTTGGGCTTCGAACATGGATGGAAAACGGTTCTACCATATTTCGACCGACGAAGTTTATGGATCATTGGGTGAGGATGGATTATTCACCGAGGAAACCGCATACGATCCCCGCAGTCCTTATTCAGCATCGAAAGCCAGTTCCGATCATTTGGTTCGAGCCTATTTTCACACGTACCACTTGCCGGTAGTGATTACAAACTGCTCGAATAACTACGGCCCCAATCAATTCCCTGAAAAACTTATCCCCCTCTCGATCAATAACATCAAAAACGAAAAGCCCATTCCAATATACGGCAAGGGGGAAAATATTCGCGATTGGTTATATGTCGAGGATCATGCTAGTGCTATCGATTTGGTATTTCATGAAGGCAAATTGGGCGATACGTATAACATTGGAGGGAATAATGAATGGAAAAACATCGACCTGATACGTGTTTTATGTCGGGTAATGGATGCTGAGTTAGGTCGTCCGGAAGGTAGTTCAGAGAAGCTGATCACCTTTGTAAAAGATCGGGCTGGTCACGATATGCGCTATGCGATTGATTCGGGCAAAATACAGCGCGAATTGGGTTGGAGTCCGTCGGTTCAATTTGAAGAGGGCATTGAGAAAACCGTTCGCTGGTATCTTTCGAATGAGACCTGGCTAAACAACATTATTAGTGGGGCCTACGAAAAATACTACTCCGATCAATACCACAAACGCTAAAACGTCGGAAACATCAATAGAATCAGGGAAAAAAATTATTTCGGGGCGAGGAAATTGTTTATATATTTGCCGCTCGTAAGAGGGATAGAAAATAGGGGGACGAGGTTCCCCTATTTTATTAGTAATCATGGTAAATAAAAGCTACATACAGACTTTAATCGACTCTCATTTAGAGGGGACAGAATTGTTTTTAGTAGAATTAAACATTTCTACTACGAACAAGATTGCTGTTACCATCGATTCTTTTCAGGGAGTTACCATCGAAGAATGCATTGCGTTAAGTCGTCAGATTGAAGGAAATCTCGACCGCGAGGCAGACGATTTCGAATTAGAGGTTTCATCGGCTGGCATCGATCAGCCGTTTAAACTTTTAAAACAATATGAAAAGCATTTGGGAGAACAAGTAAAAGTGATCAGCCTCGACGGTCAAACATACAAGGGCAAACTGCTTAGCTGTAATACCGAAAGCTTCGAGATTTTAACCGAAAAGAAAGTCAAAGTAGAAGGGAAAAAGAAAAAACAAGTGGTTACCGAAACGCTTCGTTTTGAGTATCCGACTATTAAGTCAACTAAATTAGAAATCACCTTTAAATAGGCTATACACACGAGCATGGAAAACTTAAATTTAATTGATACTTTTTCAGAGTTCAAAGAATTAAAAAACATCGACCGGCCCACCATGATGCGGGTTTTGGAAGATGTATTCCGGGCTATGCTTCAAAAGCGATTTGGAACGGACGAAAATTTCGATGTGATTATCAATATTGATAAAGGCGATTTTGAGATTTGGAGAAACCGTACGGTAGTAGAGGATGATGAACTGGAAGATGAAAATTTAGAGATCCGGTTAAGCGAAGTACAAAAAATAGAACCCGATTACGAAGTAGGTGAAGAATATACCGACGAAGTAAAGCTGCTCGATTTTGGTCGACGCAGTATTTTAACCCTCCGTCAAAACCTCACCAGTCGGATCATGGAACTTGAAAAAGATCATATCTACAACAAATACAAGAATCGAGTAGGCCAAATCGTAACCGGAGAAGTGTATCAGGTTTGGAAAAAAGAGATTCTTATCCTCGACGACGAAGGGAACGAATTATTACTCCCCAAATCGGAACAAATTCCCGGCGATTTTTTCCGGAAAGGCGATGCGGTTCGCGCAGTGGTAATCAAAGTAGATATGCGAAACAATTCTCCTGTTATCGTTTTATCGCGTACATCCCCAGTTTTCCTCGAACGCTTATTCGAAAACGAAGTACCCGAAATCTTCGATGGGTTAATCACGATTAAAAAGATTGTACGTGCTCCTGGCGATCGTGCTAAAGTAGCGGTTGAATCGTACGACGACCGTATCGACCCGGTAGGAGCCTGTGTAGGAATGAAAGGGTCGCGTATTCATGGAATCGTGCGCGAGCTTAAGAACGAAAATATCGATGTGATTAATTTCACCAATAACCTCCAACTGTTCATACAACGCGCTTTGAATCCGGCTAAAATCAATTCGATTTCCATTAACGAGGAAAAGAAAAAAGCCGATGTGTATCTGCAACCCGATCAGGTTTCCCTTGCTATCGGCAAAGGCGGACTCAACATTAAGTTAGCCAGCCAGTTATGTGGATACGAGATTGATGTATATCGCGATATTGAAGGAGTTGAAGACGAAGATGTGGATTTGGAAGAATTCGCTGACGAAATTGAAGGCTGGGTAATCGACGAGCTAAAAGCCATTGGGTGCGATACCGCTAAAAGTGTCCTTGAGTTAAGTATAGAAGATTTGGTCAAGCGAACCGATCTGGAAGAAGAAACCATTAAGGACGTGATGGAAATTTTAAAATCTGAATTTGAATAAACCTGGAGTTTGAGTTAATCTTTCATGCGATTTTTAAGAAAGTTTGCCAAACATTTGGGACTAAGTAACACAGAAGGTGGCAATATGGTACAAGGAATAAGATTGAGTAAATTAGCAAGAGACCTGAATGTCGGAATCTCTACATTAGTGGAGTTTCTGCACAAAAAGGGATTTGACGTCGATTCAAATCCTAACAGTCGACTTGCACCCGAATACGTCGATTTACTCAATAAAGAGTTTAAATCGGATAGCGAAATAAAAAAAGAATCCGAGAAACTCAGTCGCTCGGTAAAACAGCGAAAAGAAACCATCACCATCGAGAATACCACCGACGAGGAGATTGAAGAAGAGGTTGAAGAAGAAATCATTCCAGCTCCGGTAGAGCCAGAGCCTAAATCCCCCACTACCACGATCGAAACAACAGTTGAAGCAGAACCGGAAGTTGAACCTAAACCTAAAAAAGGTCCGGTTATCCTCGGAAAAATCGAAATCCCTGAGAAAAAATCGAAATCCGTAGCCAAAGAAGAACCAGCAAGCAAAGCGGAAACTATACCGGAAAAAGAAGAGGCAAGCGCTCCTCCCGCAGAAACTCCAGTTGAAGAGCCAAAAGCCGAAAAACAAGAGTCAGCCAAAGCTGAAACGGCTGAACCGGAACCTCAACCAGAAGCCCCTCAAGAAGAAGTTCCAGTAAGCAATGCTGCAGAAGAAGAAGTGATAACTCCTGAAGCAGTAGAGGAAAAACCGGTTGTTGAAGAAGAAAAAACACCTGAGGTGGCTCCGAAGGCAGAAACCCGTGATAACGAATTCAAAGTTGTAGGAAAGATTGATCTGGATTCAATCAACCAGAAAACTCGACCTACCAAAAAGACTCGAAAGGAAAAAGAAGCTGAAAAAGCTAAGTCGAAAGCTGAACCAAGCAAAGAAACCGTAGAACCTGTTCAGGAAACACCCCCCGCAGAAAAGCCTCCGGTTGCGGAAGAAACGCCCATAGTAGAGGCTACTCCAACAAGCGATGAAACCACCGCAAAAAAGGAAGCTCCTGTTAAAGCTAAAGACGAAAATTTCCTGGAAACTAAGTTTGAAAAACTCTCCGGACTTACCGTTGTAGGTAAGATTGAATTGCCGGTTGAAGATAAACGAAAAGGAAAGCAAAAACCGGTTGCATCGAGCTCCAAACCCGATCCGGGACAAAAGAAAAAACGGAAACGCATCCAAAAAGAAAAAATCGATGTCCCCGGGTCTAAAGCTGCCGCCGATACCGATAAGAAAAACAAGAAAAACCCCAGGGCTGCCGCTACCAAGAAAGTAGTTAAGAAGGCCGAAGTAACCGACGAAGATGTTCAAAAGCAAATTAAAGATACCCTCGCTCGTTTAACCACCAAAGGTAAAACCAAAGCAGCGAAACACCGTCGTCAGAAACGCGACGATGTTCGGGTAAGAGCACAAGAAGAACATATCCGGGAACAAGAAGAAAGCAAAGTACTGAAAGTGAACGAATTTGTTACCGTGAGCGAATTGGCATCCATGATGAACATTCAACCGGTACAAATCATTTCGACCTGCATGACCCTCGGATTATTTGTGTCGATTAACCAACGTCTCGATGCCGAAACCATGAGTTTGGTTGCCGAAGAATTTGGGTTCCAGGTATCTTTCATCAGCCTCGATGAGGAAGAATTAATCCATGAAGAGGTTGAAAACGAAGCCGATTTGGTGAGCCGTCCTCCTATTGTAACCGTAATGGGACACGTCGACCACGGTAAAACTTCTTTGCTCGACTACATTCGGAATGCCAACGTAATTGCCGGTGAAGCCGGTGGAATTACCCAGCACATTGGAGCCTATTCTGTTTCGCTAAAAGACGGACGCATCATCAGCTTCCTCGATACACCCGGTCACGAGGCATTTACCGCCATGCGTGCTCGTGGAGCCAAGATTACCGACATTGTCATTATCGTAGTAGCAGCCGACGACGATGTGATGCCCCAAACGATCGAAGCGATTAATCACGCTTCAGCCGCAGGTGTTCCCATCGTATTTGCTGTCAACAAGATCGATAAGCCAAACGCTAATCCTGAAAAAATTAAGGAAGCGCTGGCGGCCATGAACTACCTCATAGAAGAATGGGGCGGTAAATACCAGTCGCAAGATATTTCGGCAAAGCAAGGTCTTTTCATTGAGGAATTGTTGGAAAAAGTACTGCTAGAAGCAGAATTACTTGAGCTGAAAGCAAACCCGAACAAGCATGCAACCGGAACCGTTATCGAATCGAGTTTAGATAAAGGCCGTGGGTATGTAGCCAATATTCTGGTTCAAACAGGTACGTTGCGAGTTGGCGACATCATGATTGCCGGACCTAATTTTGGGCACGTTAAAGCGATGTTCAATGAGCGTGGTAAAAAAATCACGGAAGCCGGACCATCTACTCCGGTGTTAATTTTAGGACTGAACGGAGCACCACAAGCAGGCGATAAGTTCAATGTGATGGGTTCGGAACGCGAAGCACGCGAAATTGCCAACAAACGCGAACAACTTATCCGCGAACAAGGCCTCCGCACCAAGAAACACATTACCCTCGACGAAATCGGACGACGCATCGCCATTGGAAACTTCCAGGAATTGAACATCATTGTAAAAGGTGATGTCGATGGTTCGGTAGAAGCACTTTCCGATTCCCTTATTAAACTTTCCACACCTGAAATACAGGTTAATGTTAAACACAAAGCTGTTGGACAAATTTCCGAATCGGATGTTCTGTTGGCAGCTGCCTCCGATGCCATCATTGTTGGGTTCCAGGTGCGCCCATCGATGAGTGCACGGAAACTTGCTGAAAAAGAAGAAATCGATATCCGCTTGTATTCAATCATTTACGATGCTATCAACGAGATGCGCGACGCTATGGAAGGAATGCTATCGCCCGATATTAAAGAGGAGATTGTGGCAACCCTGGAGATTCGCGAAACCTTCAAAATTACGAAAGTGGGAACGGTAGCCGGTTGTATCGTGAAAGAAGGAAAGATCAATCGAAACACCAGAATCCGCCTCATTCGCGATGGTATCGTGGTTTATACCGGGGAATTGGGTTCGTTAAAACGCTTCAAAGACGATGTAAAAGAAGTTTCATCGGGTTACGAATGCGGTTTGAATATTCAGAATTTCAACGATATTAAAACAGGCGATATCATTGAAGGATACAAAGAAGTTGAAGTGAGAAAAACGCTCTAAACCTCTTCCTGCATCCCTCGCTCGCTCTAGTAAAAAACACATCCAATGACAGCATCTCAAAAATGTTGTCATTGGATTACTCCCCAGCCCCGACTGGATTCTCTCTTAATTTTTCCGACTGATTATTAGGTTAAAAGCAGGATAATTTATTCGTCTGCCTATCGGTGCTTATCCTACGATTTTAAAACAGGAAAAGGATGATGAAACATGGTTTTTAGCTTGTTTAGCATTCATAAGGGTGACGTTAGTATTCCGAGAATCTCTACAAAAAGGAAGCTCTTTTCCCGTTCAATCCTACTCAGAAAGCTGATGACTCCGAATCGCTACTGAGGAGTAATCTGCATCGCAAAGCCTCCACCAGGTGCAATGGAAACCTCTAAGGTTCTATCGCCTGGAGCCAGAAATAAGGTATCGACGGTATAGGGAAGCGGATTCGTAAGATAATGAGCCGAATCGCCATCGAGATAACGAATTACCTGGTATTGCTTCCCCGATTGAAGGAAATCGAGGTTGACTTCCCAAACGCGTGCTTTTTCATTGCTAATTCCAGCTACAAACCAATCTTGCTGGCTGCGTCGAGCCAAAGTGACATATTCCCCTATTCGTGCATTAAGAATTCGGGTTTCGTCGAAACTAACGGGAACAGCCTTGAACCATTCCAATGCCGGCTCCTTTTCGTAATGCTCGATTAAATCCGATGCCATTTGCATGGGCGAATAGAGAACCAGCATGAGAGCGAGCTGCTTAACCAGCGTGGTATGCACTCGGGTTCCCTCCGGTTTATTATTCCAATCGAGCAATTCGTCTTTTTTTCGCTCTAATAAAACGTCGAAAATACCCGGCGTATAATCGAGCGGTCCGGCCAAACAGCGTGTAAATGGCAAGATGCAGGTATGCGAAGGAGGATTCCCGGTGCTCCACGCATTCCATTCCATTCCTCGAGCTCCCTCGCGAGTCATCATATTTGGATACGTGCGTTCTTCGCCAGTAGGTTTAATGGGTTCATGTACATTCAACATAATTTGTTCAGCAGCAGCCTTTCGCACAATCTTCCGATAATGATTCACCATCCATTGGCCATGATGCGATTCTCCTTGTGGCACAATCCCTCCGGCATAACCGGTTTTAACTGCATTAACTCCATGATTTTTGTAATAAGCGAAAGCCGTATCGACCATTTGTTCATATCCTCTTGCATCGCCACCGGTTTCGTGATGACCGATCAGGGCCACCCCTTTTTCGCTGGCATAACGACTAATCTCTTCCATGTCGAAATCGGGATATGGGGTTACATAATCGAAAGCACCCTCTTTCCCCCAGGCTTCCCATCCGGTATTCCATCCTTCGAACAGCACAGCTTCGATTCCATGTTGAGCAGCAAAATCAATGTATCGCTTAGCTCGCAGGGTAGTTGCTCCATGGCGGGGTCCACGAGTCCAGGTTGTATAACCAATGTGCATGTCCCACCAAATGCCGATGTACTTCATGGGTTTTACCCAATCGAAGTTCGATTCAGGAGCCGGATTGAGATTCTGGATTAAATCCGAAAGTAATAATCCGGCAGCTCCATCGCTTATCTGAATACTGCGCCAGGGAGTAGAAAAAGGTGTTCGGCTTTTCAACTTGTACCCATTGGCAGCGGGAGCTAAATTGGCTGCAAGCTGAGTAGAATTCGCTTTACGTAAAAGAGTCATTTCCGGATAATTAACCAAATGAGCTTCGTGAATACTGAGATGCAAATCGTTCTCCGCACGAAGGGTTAAGGGGGTATTCGCATCATTCAATTCCGACAGCGGTAACTCCCTGTATAAAAACTCATAACTGTCGAAATTTGCGGGAATCGACCAAGTTTGATAGTCATGCAAAAAGTTAAAAGAGCTCAACTCTTCTTCTACTACCAAACTATCGACAAAGGATTGATTGGGGACGACATATCGGAAGGCAACCCCGTCGTTGTAGGCTCGAAATAACACATTCAATCTCAACCCATTGCTATTCGTTTGCTTTAAAAAAACCTGCATTTCATTGTATTCGTTCAGCACTTCGGATCGTTGTCCCCAATAAGGTTTCCATGTTTCGCGGTGACTCGATTTCTCGCTGGTGAGGATTTGGAAACTATCGCTTAATTGGAGTTCTCCCTCCAAATGGAAGCCAAGCCTGCTTTTATCAATCAGGAGTGAGTCGGCCCGATAAACGGCATAATACATCTTACCCTCCGTGACCTCGAATTCAATCCTATTTTGCAAATTGGGCGACGAGAGCGTATGTTTATTTTCATTGTGCGTGCAAGCCGCGAGCAGTCCAAACAGGAAGATTGAGGCAGCGACATACAGTATCAGCAATTGGTTTTTCATCTGGATAAAGGTTGATTTATAATGGTCAAATGGAATACCCAATCTATCTTCATTTCGGTTGGTGTGGCTTAGATATCTCATGGGTATTTCATAGCTATTTTTCGTGTAAATAATAGGTTCAGTTTAAGACTAAAGCCCTTAAAAGAACGTAGTTTTCATTAAAAAACCGATAACCGGGCAGCAGCGGATGATTCGCTTGGGAGGAAGCGGTTTTATTTGCTTAAAAAAGTTTTTCCCGATAAAGAATGAAGGCATTTGAAACAGCTCCCGATTGAATGGTATCGGTGGCAAAAGGATTGAAAAATTCATCAGGATCTTTCTCCGAAAGGCGTATTCGTTGAACTCCCCGGTAGAGAGAACTCCCGTTAGCGGCATCGAGACCAATTGCCCATTGAAAATTCATTTCCTCCAGTAATTCGGGTAACTCCTGCAACGACAAACCTCTCCAGGGTGAATCACAGTGAGGCAAGGTTAATACAACCCACTTTTTCTGAGTTGTTAATCCCAAGAGATAACGGGTTTGAGCCGGTTCAGGATCACGAGCCAGATAAGTGGAAAGCCGTGCATCGGTTTCGACCTCACCTTTCCCTTTCTCCCAATAATACGAGGCTTGAACCCCAAATACCACATTCTCCAATCCCGGAATAATTATTTCCAATTCTTTATCCTTCATATCCCACATGGGAGGGAGCGCCTCCGACCGAATGGACAAAACCAGCCCGGCAGCTCGATAAGGAGGATTTTGCAGGTATCCGGTATGATGGACGCGTGCAATCGAATTACCGGCCAACTGAATCACTACTCGACCATTTCCGGGGATGGTATCGCCGGCATAGGCCGCATCGTAGTATGAAAAATCAGGTAGTTGAGGAGTATCAGGAGATAAGTTACGGTTCTGAGCCGGAATTTCGATGGTCCGTGAGTTACACTTTAAAGTAATGCCTTGACTTAAATCTATTTTACGAACCGACAAGTCATGCGTTTCAGTAACGAGGAGTACCGGAAGGGAGTATATAGGTGCTCCCATTACGTAGGAGTGCGAAAGGAGAAAACCCAGGGGAGCATTTTGAAATAAATCGTCGAGTGCATGCTGCTTCACGACCGAAGGAAGGATACTAGGACCACCGTTAAAAGCCAAGTGCGATAATAACTCGTTTCTTTTTTCAAATTGTTTGGCGAATAAGCCGGCCGGCCGTTGTCGTGAAAGACTGTATTCAAGGGCAAAACGCAGAACCTGACCTCTGGAATGGTCCCATTCGGCTGCACCTAGCAAGAGCTTGCTTCCATCCTGATGCTTTCCGGAAAGTCGGTAGATTCGAATCCACTCGTCTGCTTCCAGCAAATGGCTGTTGAGTTGAAGGGAACTGGTTTGAATGGAATACGACATATTGAAAGCAAAGGAATAAAAGCGATTCTAATGAGAAAATGAGTTACAGAATTTCGAAGGAATCTGCATCTCTCCAGGCAGGAAACTTATTTCGGAATCGCTCCAAAGCCTCCCGGTCGAGATCGACTGTTTCAAGCCATTCGGTAGGCTCTGTATGCGAACTGATTACTTCGCCGTAGTAGTTAAGTGCCATGCTGTCGCCGCAATATTGAATCCCCATTCCATCGATACCAACACGATTAACCCCTACCACGTAGGACAAATTCTCCATTGCCCTGGCACTGAGCAAGGTGTTCCACACGCGTCGGCGTACTTCGGGCCAATTAGCAACATAGACTAATACATCGTAATCGTTGCGATTGCGGCTCCAAACAGGGAAACGTAAGTCGTAGCAAATCAGAGGCTTAACACGCCATTCGCCAATCTTAAAAATCATGGATTGATTTCCCGGTGAGAAATGCTCATGTTCGCCCGACATGCGGAACAAATGCCTTTTATCGTACTGATTAAAACTACCATCGGGATGAACTGCCAGCAAGCGATTGTAGTGCGCGCCTTGCTCCTTAACGATGACACTCCCCATGATTACCGCGTTTTTTTCACGCGCCGTATGCTTCATCCATTCCAATGCAGGACCGTCCATTTCTTCCGCCAGCTGATGGGAATTCATCGTAAAACCAGTAGTAAACATCTCGGGTAATACGATTAGGTGAGATTCGCTCACCGGAACCGCTTGCAAAATAAGATCCAGATGTTGCAGGTTCTCTTCGGGCTTTTCCCACACAATGGCTTGCTGAACTATAGTAATCTTGAGTGATTCCATAAGAAAAAAAAAGTTTGTCACCGGAAAGCCGTTATTTCGATACGGCTTTCACGGAAACAAACTGCTTGTATTTAACTATTGCAATTTAGCTTTCAAATTTTCATCAAGGGCATCGAGGAATTGCTCGGTAGTAAGGTAATGACTTTCATTCAACTGGTCGCCATAAATAGTTAGCGCCAAATCTTTGGTCATTTTACCACTTTCGACGGTTTCGATGCAAACCTGTTCCAAGGTTTCGCAGAAATGGATTAAGTCCTGATTGTTATCTAATTTACCGCGGAAGGCCAAGCCACGAGTCCACGCAAAAATGGACGCAATCGGATTAGTCGAAGTAGGTTTACCTTGCTGATGCATGCGATAATGACGCGTAACCGTTCCGTGCGCAGCCTCAGCTTCCATCGTTTTTCCATCGGGAGTTACCAGGGTAGAAGTCATCAATCCTAAGGAACCAAAACCTTGAGCCAGGGTATCGGACTGAACGTCGCCATCGTAGTTCTTACAAGCCCAAACAAAAGCACCTTCCCACTTAAGAGCAGCAGCTACCATGTCGTCGATCAAACGATGCTCGTACCAAATTCCGGCATCCTCGAAAGCTTGCTTGTAGTGTTTTTCGTATATATCCTGGAAGATGTCTTTGAATCGACCATCGTATTTTTTCAAGATGGTATTCTTGGTCGAAAGATACAGTGGCCACTTTTTCATTAATGCCTGATTAAAGCAGGAATGAGCAAATCCGGTGATGGATTCATCGGTATTGTACATAGCCAGCGCAACTCCATCGTCCTGGAACTGATATACTTCGTATTGCTGAATTTCGCCTCCATTTTCCGGTTCGAAAGTAATGGTGAGTTTTCCTTTCCCTTTGGTAACGAAGTCGGTAGCACGATATTGGTCGCCAAATGCATGACGTCCGATACAAATTGGATGTTTCCATCCGGGAACTAATCGAGGTACATTGTTAATCATAATGGGCTCGCGGAATACCGTCCCGCCCAAGATGTTACGAATGGTTCCGTTAGGAGAACGATACATTTTCTTCAGGCCAAACTCCTCCACACGCGCTTCGTCGGGAGTAATGGTGGCACATTTAATTCCAACACCGTACTGTTTGATTGCTTCTGCGGCATCGACCGTTACCTGATCGTCGGTCTCGTCGCGATACTCCATTCCCAAATCGTAATACTTGATGTCCAAATCGAGATAAGGAAAAATCAGTTTGTCTTTAATGAATTGCCAAATGATGCGCGTCATTTCGTCGCCATCGAGCTCAACCACGGGGTTGTGAACTTTGATTTTTTTCATGTGTACGTAATTTTAAGGGTACAAAACGTCGATTTACTTCACCTCATGCGGAGGTATTACTATCTTCGAGTCGTCCCGGATGGTAATTGATATACTTGTTTGTTTTAGAACGCTAATCGTTTTCAAGCCAGACACCTGAAAACCAAGGCCTTCCATCCTGTTTTCGGAATCTGCTCAAAAATAATACGGCGTACGTTTAGAAACAAATTAAACGAGCCATTACAAGGCATCTTTTCAATAAATTTACGAGGAGAATCTACGCTTCTTTTTAGAACCGATTGCAACCAATTAATCGCTTTTCGCATTATGAATATTGAAGAACTTCGAAGCTATTGCCTGAGTAAAAAAGGAGTCACTGAGTCCTTTCCATTCGACGAAACAACGCTTGTTTTTAAAGTGATGAATAAGATGTATGCACTCACCGACATCGAAGATGACCTGGCAATTAATTTAAAATTTGAACCCGAAGATGCTTTGGCTGCACGAGATGCCTACCCTTCGGTTCAACCGGGTTACCACATGAACAAAAAGTACTGGAATACCGTACAAATTGATGGTTCGATTCCCGTTTCGCAAATCAAACAATGGATCGACGACTCCTATGCGCTGGTGATTGCGTCCTTACCCAAAAAAACACAACAAGCCTGGAGCGAACTGCCCGATTAAAGCAAATCGCTCGCTAACTCAGCCAATGCTGAACGCTCCCCCTTTTCCAAATGAACATGAGCGAAAATTTCTTGTCCACGCATCCGATCGGTTAAATAACTTAATCCATTCGATTTGCTATCGAGATAAGGAGTGTCTATCTGTTGCACATCGCCACTAAAAACCATCTTAGTTCCCTCTCCTGCCCGAGTTATAATCGTTTTCACTTCGTGAGGGGTAAGGTTCTGAGCTTCATCGACAATGAAAAACACATCCGACAAGCTCCTTCCCCGTATGTAAGTGAGCGGTGTAATGACTAACTTCTCGAGGCGCACCATCTCTTCGATGTTTTGATATTCGCGCGATTGAGGGCTAAACTGATTCTTGATAACCGATAAATTATCGAAAAGTGGAGCCATGTAAGGACCAATTTTTTCATCGGCGGAGCCAGGCAAATACCCAATATCCCGATTGGAGAGTGGTATAACCGGACGTGCAAGATATATCTGTTTGTACTGCCTTCTTTGGGCTAAGGCTGCGGCCAAAGCAAGTAAGGTTTTTCCCGTTCCGGCTTTTCCCGAAACAGAAACCAAGGATACCTCCGGATTATTTAAAGCATGAAAAGCAAAGGTCTGTTCCGCATTTCGAGGCTTAATCCCATAATTCGTTTGTTTCTCAACCCGACTAATCAACTTCGAAATAGGATTAAAATAGGCTAAGGCATTCTGATTATTTCCTTTCAAAATGAAGTAGGACTGACCTTTGAAAGCTACGTCTTTAAGGGGAGATCCATCCAGTGGGACAAATTCCGATTGATACAAACTACCAATCCAGTCGTCGCTTAAGTTATCGTAAACCGGCAGAGCCGAGTACAAATGCTCCAGGTCTTGGACCTTTCCGGTAAGGTAATCTTCCGAGGCTATTCCAAGCGACTTAGCCTTCATGCGCAAATTGATGTCTTTCGAGACCAAAACAGGATGAAACGACGGACGGTGCGTCTTAAAGAATTCAGCAATCGCGAGTATTCGATGGTCGGGGGTATGTTCACTAAAGGACTGAAGCATTTGTTCGGAAAATGCCTTTCCGGTTTCGATAAAGAGCTTCCCTAAGCCCTCGCCCAGAGGAACACCGAGCGATAAATCCTGCCCATCGGCTAATTTATCGAGTTCACGGGTAAATTCCCGTGCGTGAAAATTGATTAAATCATTTCCTTTTTTGAAACGATCGAGTTCTTCCAACACGACAATTGGGAGCACAATGTCGTTGTCCTTAAAATGATAAATACACGTGTAGTCGTGCAAGATAACATTGGTGTCGAGGATGAAGGTTTTTTTCATGGTATGTTCCATTTAAGGTTATCAGTCAGGGTTGATAGAAAGGGCTCATTACGGAAGCGTTTTGCCAGCGCTGGAATGACCATTCAACTTAAAAGCGTCGAAATGATTGATTCACAACCATCCACTATTCCGTCGAATAAAAAAATGAATTTCAAAGAACCGGGAAGCCAGCTAGAATCCTATAAATTTACAGGTTTTCGTTGAATTCCTTCGTACAAAAGGCGACAAATATTTATTAAGTTTATCGAACCTTTCCTCGCATTTTTGAGGATTTTTGCACCCTAATGTCGATTCATGGAAACACAATTAAGTTTACTCGAGTTAAACCGACAAATTCGTTCCTTGCTGCACGAGCGATTCCCGGTGAGCTTGTGGGTAGTAGCCGAAATAAGCGAAATTAATCAGCATCGATCGGGTCATTGCTACCTGGAATTGGTCGAAAAAAATCAACTCAATCAAGTGGTTGCCAAGTCGAGAGCCACCATTTGGTCGCGCACTTTCCGCATGCTGAAACCCTACTTCGAACAAAGCACAGGCATGTCGCTGGCGGCCGAGCAAAAAGTACTGGTTAGTGTTAGCGTTGAGTTTCATGAGCTATACGGGCACAGCCTAAACATTTTGGATATCGACCCAAATTACACCTTGGGCGATCATACCCGACGACGCAAAGAAATTATTGAGAAGCTTCGGAACGAAGGAGTATTCGATATGAATCGGGAACTGGAATTACCGGCTTTTCTTCAAAAAATTGCACTCATCTCGTCGAGTACTGCAGCCGGTTACGGCGATTTTATCGACCAATTGCATCGGAATCAATACGGTTTGCGATTTGAAACCAAGCTGTTCCCCGCCACCATGCAGGGCGACAAATCTCCGCAAAGCATCATGGATGCGATGAATCTAGTGTACGAATCGGAAGAAAATTTCGATGTGCTCGTCATTATTCGTGGAGGTGGAAGTCGATCCGACTTAATCACCTTCGACGATTACGAACTAGCTTACCATTGCACTCAGTTCCCTATTCCCATTTTTACGGGCGTTGGTCACGACCGCGACGAAAGCATTGTCGACATGGTGGTCTATTCAGCGTTTAAAACGCCTACCGCTGTAGCCGAATTCCTTATTCAGCATCAACATCAGCATCAACTCAAACTAATTGAATTAGAAGACGACTTACTTCAGGTAATTCGTGAACGCATGGCCTTTGAAAAGAATCGATTGGTGCGAAACAGCGACCGCTTGGTTCCTCAGGTTCAATCGATTCTGCAACGACACAAGCATCGTTTGCAAGTACTGGAAACGCTTAGCCTATCGGCCAGCAGGAGTAGCCTTCGGGAACAACAAAACCGCATTCAACACGCAGCCAGCCGCTTGCAGGGAGCCAATGCTTTACATACCCTCCGACAAAGAAACAAATTGGACCAGTATCAGAATCGTTTGCAAGAGGTTAGCAAGCGTACGCTTCCGTTCCAACTGCAACGATTACAAAGTCTGCAGCATCGGCTCACCTTGCTCGATCCGGTGCAAGTAATCAAAAGAGGTTATACCCTCAATTATCAGGGAAACAACATCATCACTTCGATTAGTCAACTCCAGACCGACCAAGCTTTTGAAACCGTTTTCAAGGACGGCAAAGTAGTAAGCAAAATACTGAGCACTAAGCCATTTCCTAATTCAGGAAAGTCGGATTAATGCTAATGATCGTGGTCATGGTCGTGGTCGTGTCCCGGAGCTCTATCTTCCGGCTTCTTGCAACATTCCGGTAGTTTGACATAGGCTTCTTTATTGGCTGGGACCTCATCGGCATCGTACCCCATTTCGGAGACAGCTTTTCTAATTTTGTCCAAATTAGTACGTTTCGTTTTATAGCGTACAACGAGCTCGCCTTTGGCATAATCGACTGTGGAAGATTTGATTCCCCGTTCAAAGGCCAACCCTTCTTCAATTCGGTCTTTACACATGCTGCATTGCGAGCTTACCTGAATCGTATCGACCTGGTATTTCGATGGTTTCTGAGCGTGCAACTCTGGATTAAAAAGAAGAAGTAACATTAAGCCAAGCAGTAGCCCGGCAATTCGATTGAATTGGTTCATGAGATTGATACGTTATGATTAGCAAATTAATTATCCAGCGTATAACGGAATCCGACAAAAAACATCCTCCCCATCAGTGGCCCCCACACCATACTGGCATCGAAGGCATCGCCAAAAGGATTCTGAGGATCGATAATGGGTTGTTCCTGGGTAAAATTGGTCAAGTTTTCTCCACCAAAATAAATGGAGAAGTACTTAAACTTTCGGGTAATTTGACCATGAAGCATGAAAAATGCCGGCGTTGCGTCGCGATACTGAAGTTCATCGGCTTCGAGCAAACTCAGCGGCAAACTTGCCGTTCCATTGTACTGAAGCGATAAATCGAACGTCCACTTATTAAACCGGGTGGCATAGGTTCCGGAAACCAACCCTTTATAACGATTCACAAAGGGTTTGGATCTCAGCTGATCGTTGATGGTAATTTGCACATCGTTTACCCGAAAAGCCAAACTCAAATCGAAGCCTTTGGCCACTTCCATCGATAAATCTGTCTGAAAACTATTGCTATACGACCTGCCGTTCAAATTATAAAGCACAACCGTATTCAAACTCTGATCGGCATCGGCTATGAGCTGGTTCACGAAATCGGTTCGATAAAAATCGACGCTTAAGCCCATCGAACCATAGAGGAATTCAGGATGAAAATCGTGGGTATAATTAATCCCAACATTGTAAGCCTCCTCCGCTTGGATTCGCTCATTCAGAATGAAAGAACGACTGCTCGGAAAAAACTGAGCATTTTCAAAGATAAGGTTCGGCACCCTGAACCCTTTACCCGCGCTAACACGCATGAGCGCATCTTCGGTAAACTGATATTTCGCATGCAAACGAGGAGTGAAGAATTGGCCATGATCCATGGTCCAATCGTAGCGCAAACCGGCTATTAAATTGAAGTTCTCGGAATTATTGTAGTTGTACTCAGCAAATACTCCCGGAATCCGCTCGCGGTAACTGTAATCGATCGCATCGAAATACTGATTAAAATCGTCGTAGGTCAGACTTAACCCGGTGCTTAAACTATGATTGGGATGACCCAACCCTGTGTTGAAAATGATGTTGGAATAGATGCTTTGCTGCAAGGCATCGAAGCTTCGGTTTCCGTACTTGCCTTGAAAATCGTGATAGGTTGCGGAAAAGATAAACCCAATGCTCTGGTGATTATTCCCGGGAAGGAAAAATCCGGTTTTACCAGTAAACTTGTAGCGTTTATTTCGAATACCAATTCCATAAGCACCATTATGCGAAGGATTTTCGGAATCGAAATAAGCTACCTGGCCCCCTTCGCGATCGTCGTCGAGTACGTAAAGACCTAGAATAGCTTCATGGTTTTTGCCATTATCGTATCGCCAACGGTTAACAAATTGAACCTGCTGACTCATGGGAATGTTCAAAAACCCATCGCCTTCAATATCGTGCTTACTGCGCATAATCGAATAATGTCCCATCACGAGATTATGCCAACGTTCGTTTACTTTTTGTGCAGCGTAAATATTCGCTTCACCTCGACCAAATACGTTACCATACAAATTAACGTGCAAATCTTCCGTCGATTCCGGCTTTTTATACTCGACATTAATTTGTCCGGTAATCGATTCAAAACCGTCGATTACCGAAGAAGTTCCTTTCGAAATTTGAATTGATTCGATGAACGAACCGGGAATGAACATGAGCCCCAGACCAGCCGACAATCCGCGAACTTCCGGCACTTTCTCCATCAAAATCTGGCTAAACTTACCGTCGAGACCCAGCATCCGTATTTGCTTGGCTCCACTAACCGCATCGCTAAATTCAACATCGACTGCAGCAGTGTTTTCAAAACTTTCCGACAAGTTACAGCAAGGTAACTTTTGTAATCCGGCTGTAGTGATTGTTTGAGTTTGAATCGGATTAAGCTTGGAGATAAATTCCCCTTTTTGTTTGGTTTCAATAACCACTTCCGTTAGTTTACTTTCGGTCATTCGATGATGCAGGTGATCCTCGCCGGGTAGAATCACCAGGGTGTCGGTTTTATAGCCGATATAACTCACGACCAGTTGATGCTTTTTTCCTTCGGAAGGTTTCTCTAGCTGAAATTTCCCGTTAGCATCGGTCACAGTACCTTTGCCTGTATCTAACCAAAATAAATTGGCATTTTCAAGCGGAATCAAAATCGTTTCCCCATTTTGTTGAGTAGGAGCTTCCACTTTTCCGTCCAGCATAGCGGCCGGCCGTTGAGCGTTGGAGAGTAAACTCAGCCACAAAAGCGAGCATCCCAATATGAATAAGTGTTTCATGATAATTCTTTCTTAAATGAATAAAATGGATGGTTCAGCGATGGCTGAAAAAAGAGTGAATTGCCATTTAATGGCATCAACCATCGTGCGTTAGGACAGAATGCTTATTGGATTTTGAGTGAAAAACGAATCTAACTCATCCAATAGCACCATCCATTCTCAACAAAGAAAAGAGGAAACTTGCAAGTAAATAGGAGGTCCTTCCGCCAGAATGATAGGGGGAGAATCAGGGAAACAGGACGGATTATCTTCAGAAGATAAAAGAGGGAAGGTGCTAAAATACAGAATTATAGCCAGCAATTCAGGAAGACTCACATCGGTTGCCTGGGTATATTCACCATTGAGTTGCAGCCAATCGGAGGTTTCGGAACAACAACCATGATCGTGCTGCTCTTCTTCGGCAGGAAGGATACAAGCAACCGGTTCATCGTTCAACGAGGGGTCGGTTTCTAAACTGCAGGCACAGGCCAACACTTCGGCATCTTCTCCATCATCCACATGATGACAACATTTATCGGCAGGAAGGAAAATGGAGGAAGAAAACAGTTTACCATGAGAATAATGATGATTAATAAGCAATCCATTGCTAATCAGAAGCATCCAACTTGCCAACAAGAAGGCGAAAAGGCGTCGAACGATGTTTAACAATGATTTCATAGTAAATTTTGCTTAGCAGGACAAAAATAGAACAGGGAATCAAATGAATCAAACCCTAGCCCTGCTTTTCGTCTATTTTAGAACTTAATTAACACAAAACCGATATAATTAGTTCATTTCAAGAATGATAAAACACCTAACAGCTGATATTTCTACTTAGAATGCTTTCGAGGATCTCCTAATTCGGATCATTACGAGAATAATTCCTTAAACATTCCATTAACCTGGCCAATAAAACGAATCGGTATTTGATACTTTTTGGTATCGAGCGAGGATTCGTGGTATTTACTGAGGAAAATCTTTCGGAACCCAAGTTTTTGTGCTTCGGTAATCCGTTGTTCGATCCGTGCCACCGGTCTCACCTCGCCACTCAAACCAACTTCGCCGGCAAAGCAAACGTGTTGATTAATGGGGATATTTAAATCGGACGATAGCACAGCGGCCAGTGCAGCCAGATCGATTGAGGGATCTTGCGATTTAACACCACCAGCCAGGTTAAGGAAAACATCTTTGCTAGCGAGTTTGAACCCTACCCGTTTCTCGAGTACGGCTAAGAGCATGTTCAAGCGTTTTACATCCATTCCAATCGATGAGCGTTGCGGATTTCCATAGGCTGCCGAGCTAACAAGCGCTTGCGTTTCGATTAAAATGGATCGGTTTCCTTCCATCGAAGCAGCTACCGAAATACCGCTTATCTCCTCGTCGCGATGGGTAAGTAGTAACTCCGAAGGATTGTGTATTTCGCGCAGACCTTTGTGTTGCATCTCGAAGATTCCGATTTCGGAAGTTGATCCAAATCGGTTTTTAATAGCCCGCAGGATTCGATACAGATTATGTTGGTCGCCTTCGAATTGAAGCACCGCATCGACCATGTGTTCCAGGATTTTCGGACCGGCAATGCTTCCCTCTTTGGTGATATGACCTATCAGCATGAAAGGGATATTGTTCGACTTGGCAAACTGAAGCATCTCAGCGGTACTTTCCCGAATTTGAGTAACACTTCCTGGCGAGGAATCGGCCCTCGATGAAGCAATGGTTTGAATAGAATCGATAACCACAAACGCCGGTTTCAATTCTTTTGCATGGTTGAGGATATTATCCAGATTCGTTTCGGCCAGAATATGACAATGTTGATTACTGATTCCGATACGGTCGGCCCTCATTTTTAGTTGGTGGTACGATTCTTCGCCAGAGACATAAAGAATCGGGACATCCTTCAATCGGAGAGAAAGCTGAAGCACAAGGGTTGATTTCCCGATACCCGGTTCACCTCCAATAAGCACCATGGAACCGGGAACCAGTCCTCCACCCAACACACGATTCAATTCCTGGGAACGAAGGTCGAGGCGAGGTGTTTGTTGAGTTTCGAGCGAATGAATGAGTACTGGTCGGTTCTTCGTTGCTTCGCCACCATAAGCAGGCTTATGTGTATTTGCAACGATAACTTCTTCGACAAAGGTATTCCAACTTCCACACGAGCTGCATTTACCCACCCACTTAGGCGATTCGTAACCACATTCTTTACAAAACCAAGCTGTTTTATTCTTTGCCATACTGAAAATAGAAGGAGTGAAAGTAGTTTTTTGCAGGGAAAGAAAGTCACCAATTCTAAAATAAAAAAAGGCTGTTGACGAAACGAGCAACAGCCTTTGTTTTATGAAAAAAGGAAAACGTATTTAAACGCTAAGGGTGTAACGAGCAATAGCTGTTACAGTAAGATCTTTGTTGGCAGCTTGTAAATACTGACGAACGTTCATTTTGTTGTCTTTGATAAATTCTTGGTTCAAAAGTGTTTTTTCAGCATAGAATTTATTGAGACGACCTTCGGCGATTTTATCCAGGATTTGTTCTGGCTTACCTTCGAGGCGAGCTTGTTCACGACCGATTTTAAATTCTTCGTCGCGAATTTCTTGAGCTACGTCTTCTTTATCGATAGCTACCGGATCCATGGCGGCAATTTGCATAGCTACATCTTTGTAGATTTGCTCATCGTGACCAGCTTGGTTAAAACCAGCCATGGTAGCCAGACGATTACCGGAGTGGATATAGGCCATTACTTGTTCAGCTTGGATGAATTCGTAGTGAGCTAATTCGATTTTTTCGCCAGTAACACCCGATTGTTGGGTTACTTTATCGGCCAAAGTCATGTCGTCTATGCTAAGTGCCAGTAACTCGTCGAGGTTAGATGGACGTTTTTCGATAGCCAGATCGAGTATTTTAGAAGCAAAAGCCACGAAATCGTCGTTTTTAGCTACGAAATCGGTTTCACAATTCAGGACGATTAAGCCGCCGAATTTGCCACATTCGCTAATACGAGCGAGTACAGCGCCTTCTTTGGCTTCGCGGTCGGTTCGTTTATTGGCAATTGCCTTACCACGTTCGCGAATAAATTCTACTGCTTTATTAAAATCGCCTTCGGCATCGGTGAGGGCTTTTTTACAGTCCATCATACCGGCTCCGGTCATTTTTCTAAGTTTAGCTACATCGGAAGCACTAATTCCAGCCATTCTAGTATTTTTTTATCAGGTTAAATATTCGATCAATAATTATTCTTCGTTCTCGTTTTCGACCGGAGCGTGCGATTTTTTCGCAGAGCTTTTACGTTCGGTACGACGAGCCTGAGGTTTAGGCGTTTCGTTATCGCCTTCTTTTTCTTTTTCGAGCTTACGTTCGTTTGCACCTTCGATCATGCTATCGATAACTGCGTTAAGAATTAAGGAGATCGATTTGGATGCATCGTCGTTTGCGGGAACCGGGAAATCGACAATTTCCGGATCGGAGTTGGTATCGACGATTCCAAAAACAGGGATACCTAATTTATTTGCTTCGGCAACGGCGATATGTTCTTTCATTACGTCCACTACAAAAACGGCAGCAGGCAATCGAGTTAAGTCGGCAATGGATCCTAAGTTTTTCTCCAGTTTGGCACGTTGACGGGCAATTTGGAGTTTTTCTCTTTTAGAGAGATTATCGTAGGTCGATTCCTTGAGCATTTTATCGATGGAAGTCATTTTTTTGACAGCCTTACGAATGGTTGGGAAGTTGGTTAACATACCACCCGACCAACGTTCGGTAACATAAGGCATATTGGCTTTGGAAACGATATCGGCCACAATGTCTTTAGCTTGTTTTTTGGTAGCAACGAACAGGATTTTACGACCCGATTTAGCGATTTGTTTAGCTGCGGCTGCAGCTTCGTCGATTTTTACCACAGTTTTGTGCAAATCGATGATATGGATTCCGTTTTTCTCCATATAGATATAGGGAGCCATGTTTGGATTCCATTTTCTTTTTAGGTGACCAAAGTGAGCACCAGCTTCAAGCAATTGATTAAATTCTACTCTTGGCATTTAATTAAGGATTTAAAGGCAATTATCGAGTAGCCTTTTATGCGACATAAAAGAGTCTCGATAATTTAACATGAATATTATGAATAGATTAACGTTTCGAGAACTGGAATTTCTTCCGGGCTTTTTTCTGACCGGGTTTTTTCCTTTCAACGGTACGTGGATCGCGGGTTACGAAACCGGCAGCACGTAAGCTGGTTTTATCTTCGGGGTTGATTGAATAGAGGGCACGTGCGATTGCTAAACGAAGCGCTTCGGCCTGACCTTTAATACCACCTCCGGCAAGATTCACTTTGATATCGTATTTCTCGGCAGCTTCCAATAACTGAAGTGGCTGAAGAACGATATACTGAAGTGTTCCGGTGGGGAAATACTCTTTGTAGTCTTTATTATTGACTTGAATTTTACCTTTTCCTTCGGAAACATATACGCGGGCGATTGCTTCCTTTCTTCTACCTATGGCATTAACAACTTCCATGTTCTTTATTTAATACTGTTTAATTCAACCATTTTAGGAGTTTGACCTTCGTGAGGATGTTCTGTTCCTTGATATACATATAGGTTTTTAAGAACGGCTCTACCCAGTCGATTTTTAGGAAGCATACCCCGAACAGCGGCTTTAATGACGCGAGTGGAGTCTTTTTTCATAAGGTCGATAGCGAGTTGCGAACGCTGCCCTCCTGGATATCCGGTATGGTGGATATACTCTTTTTGATGCAACTTATCTCCGGTAAAACGCACTTTATCCGAATTGACAATGATTACATTATCGCCACAATCAACATGAGGGGTAAATCCAGGCTTGTGTTTACCGCGTAAAATTTTTGCAATCTTTGAAGATAACCGCCCTAAAATCTCGTTTTCAGCATCAACAATAATCCATTCTTTCCGAACAGTATCCTTGTTGAGAGAAATCGTTTTATAACTATTCGCTTCCACTTACTTAATAAGTTTTTAATTAATAATTAAATACCCCTATAAAATCTCTAAAATTTTATGGTCTGCAAAAGTAGAATTTATTTTAGTAATTGAAAAAGATTCCAATTAAATATTTTCTATTCAAGTTGATAGTCGGATAAATCCTTTAAATCGAAGTGGGTAATGTACGTGAAGCGTTCTTTATTCTGAGCAAAAGCTTTTCGGATAAAAACCTCCGCCGGCTTAGCAAAAGACTCGTCGCGCCTGGCATCTAGCACCATTAAATAACCCATGATGATATTGCCAGCCATCTCAACCAACCTGCGAGCCTGAAAATCGATATACTCACTATCGTTTACAGCCAAAACAGTATCGACTGCCTTCTCATAGTCGTCGGTCATGATAATCAAAATACGACGCAGATAAATGAGTTCCTTTTTCAATTCGATGGCCTCGTAATCGCGCATCTTATTTAGGTAAACGCCGGTGGTTACGCCACGAATGGCAGCTACAACCTGAAGTTGAGATGTTCCTTCGTAGATGGTGGTAATGCGGGCATCGCGATAAATTCGCTCAATCGGAAAATCTTTCATAAAACCGGCTCCTCCATGAATCTGAAGGGAATCGTAGGCAATCCGATTGCAATATTCGCTGCTAATTAGCTTTAGCAAAGGGGTGTACATATCGGCCCACCGCTGATTCTCTTTCATCTCAGCGCGTTCGTCGCTGGTCAATTTCCGATGTTCGCTGTGATGAGCGTAAATTTTGTACACATCGACAAACCGAGTGGTTTCATAGAGCAATGAACGAATGGCCTTTACGTCGGCATTCATGTTGGTGAGGATCTCGTAAATAGCTGGAAATTTATGGATTGACTTGCCAAATTGAATCCGCTCTTTCGCATATTTTACAGCTTCCTGATATGCAGCCTCGGCAATTCCAACCGATTGTGCTCCAACGCCTAAACGGGCGCTATTCATGAGCGACATCACGTACTTAATCAAACCCAGCTTCCGGTCGCCAACTAATTGAGCAGGAGCGTTATTAAACACTAACTCACAGGTGGGAGAACCTTTGATACCCAATTTGTTCTCGATACGACGAATAATCAACCCGTCGTCTTTTCGGTCGTAAACAAATAAACTAAGTCCGCGTCCATCTTGCGTTCCATGCTCGGAACGAGCTAAAACCAGGGAAATATCGGCATCGCCATTGGTAATGAATCGTTTTACTCCATTGAGCAACCACACTTGCTTTTCTTCGTCCCAAGTTGCTTTAAGCTGAACCGCTTGCAAATCGGACCCGGCATCGGGTTCGGTTAAATCCATAGCGGCAGTGGCTCCTTGATTGAAGCGCGGTAAAAATTCATTCTTTAATTCGTCGGAAGCAAATTCATGAATGGTCTCGGCACAGTCTTGTAAACCCCAAATATTCGCGAATCCACCATCGGCGCGGGAAACAAGCTCGGCCGCCATCACATAGGGAACCATGCTGAAATTGAGCCCACCGTATTTGCGGGGTAAAGAAAGTCCGATGAGGCCGGCTTTTGTCAGCGCTTCGTGGTTTTCCTGCGTGCCACGTGCATAAATGACCCGATTGTCGACAATTTTCGGCCCTTCGTGATCGACCGATTCAGCATTCGGAGCAATGATGTTACCGCAAATTTCTCCTACTATTTCCAACACTTGATGATAGCTGTCGAGTGCATCCTCAAAATCGCGGGGTGCATAGTCGAAGGTTTCCTTATCCTCGTAATTATTTTCTTTTAAGTCGATAATTTTCTTCATCTGAGGATGTTCCAGATGAAATCGCATATCGGTATTGTCGGTATAAAAATTAGCCATAGCAAATAAGCTTTATGAAGTCCGGACTTCGAATTATTTTGAGTTTTCTTTATAGTACTGAATCATTTTGGGGATAACGTCGGCTACATCGCCCACGATGGTATAATCGGCAATTCGATTAATGGGAGCATTTATATCGGTATTAATCGAAATAATTTGAGCCGATTGATCCATTCCGGCCCGATGTTGAATTTGACCGGAAATACCGCATGCTATATACAGTTTTGGTCGAACCGTAATTCCGGTTTGACCAATTTGCCTTTCATGTTCGACGAATCCGGCATCGACCGCTGCACGCGATCCGCCCACTTCGGCTCCAATTACTTCGGCCAGATCGAAGAGTAGGCGAAAGTTTTCTTTCGACCCAACACCATACCCTCCGGCAATGATGATTTGACCATTTTTGATATTGATTTTTCGATCCTCAATGTGACGCTCGATGATGGAAACCGCAAAATCGGTTTCGCTTAAATAATTTTTAGGGTCGAGGGTTCGAACTTTCGTTTTATAAGCAGGATCGTAAATTTCCTTTTTCATCACCCCTTCGCGCACGGTTGCTAATTGCGGACGATGGTCCGGATTGATGATGGTTGCGATGATGTTTCCTCCGAAAGCTGGTCGGATTTGATACAGCAGGTTTTCGTAATTGGTATCGGTCTTTTTATCGTAATGATCGCCAATTACCAGGCTGGTGCAATCGGCCGTTAAGCCACTTTTAAGGGCCGAAGACACTCTGGGGGCTAAATCGCGCCCAATTACCGAAGCTCCGAAGAGTGCGATTTGAGGTTTTTCTTCCTGAAATAGTTGAACTAAAATGCTGCTATGAGGCAAGGTGAGATATGGGAACAAGCGCTGGTCGTCGGCGACATGAATGACATCGACTCCATAGGGAGCAATTTCTTTTTCAATACCTTTGAGCGCATGACCCAACACCACTGCTTCTAACTTGCAGCCAAGAGTATTGGCCAGGCTTCGGCCTTTAGTGAGGAGTTCCAGGCTAACATCGGCTATTTGGCCTTCGTCGATTTCGCAGTAAACAAAAACATTATTCATGGATGATGATTTATTTTTTTCAATTTTCAGGCGGTCTTCCTGTGGGATCTTTCTTTTTTAATACGAGAAGATAAGATCCAGAATTAAGGAGTCCCTTTAGAATTGGTTTGTCGATTAAATTAACTAGTCGTAAAAACCTGAGACTAACCCAGGGTATGATTATTAATTAGCTCCTTCATTAATCCGGAAATATCGTCGTTGGAATCGTTTAGTATTTTCGATTCTTTGGCTGTGAAGACAACGTTTTCAATTTTCTTCACTTTAGTAGGAGATCCCGACAAACCGAGCCAATCGGAATCGGCTTCGACATCGGCAACGCTCCATTCTTTGATATCGAGATAGGGGCGATCCTTATACAATTCGATATAATCTTCGCTGGAATCTTGCAGCTCTGTGATAGTCCTGGCGTGTTTGAACTTCATGAGGTACTTAGCGTTTCTGGGGCGACAATCGGGAGCCGAGCTATGCACGGTTATAACGGTAGGAAGGGGAGCTTTTACGACCTCCACTCCGCGCTCCAAACGCCGTTTGATGGTAATGGATTGTTCGTCGACCGACAGAACCTCTTCAGCATAGGTAACTTGGGGCAAGCCGAGTTTTTCGGCAACTTGTGGTCCTACTTGAGCCGTATCGCCATCGATGGCTTGTCTTCCGGCAACGATAAGATGATAAGGGCTCATTTTTCGAATAGCCATCGACAATGCGTAGGAGGTAGCCAGCGTATCGCTACCGGCAAACTTGCGGTCGGTGAGTAAAACTCCGTTATCGGCACCCCGATACAAGGCTTCGCGGATAATCTCGGCCGCTCGTCCGGGGCCCATGCTTAAAACCGTAACCGTAGTTCCCGGATAGCGATCTTTGATGCGGAGTGCAATTTCCAGTGCGTTTAAATCTTCCGGGTTAAAGATGGCCGGCAAAGCACCACGGTTAACCGTTCCATCTGCTTTCATGGCATCCTTGCCCACATTTCGGGTATCCGGCACTTGTTTAGCTAAAACAATGATTTTTAATCCATTCATAGGTAAAGAAAAATGTGAAAGAATAGGTAAACTTATATCGTCAAGCTCTCATAATCAGCTTTTTCGAAAAAGCGTTGACAAATATATTACAAGCATTGTGATATACAAGGCAGCGGAACAGCTAGAAACTATTTGCATGATTATAAGAAACTTACCCTAAACACTCTTTTGTTTACAACCAAAAACGAAGAGAGAATAAAAGAAGGCGACAAAAGTTACACCTGCCTGAGTTTCAAGCGTATCCTCGTTTATCATGGAAAGCAAAGCAATCGCAAAGGGGATATAGAACATGAAATTGATGTGCTTGTAAAACATAAAAATAGGGACAAGTACACCGATACTTATGAAGCTAAAACCGACCAATCCAAAAGCGATTAAGAAGGATAAGTACTGATTATGAGCCCGGCGCTGGTTGGAGCCCCGCAGCGGCGATTCATTTTGATCATACAAAGCTCGATAAGCGAGGTAAACATCGCCGGTTCCTACCCCAAACCAAAAATTTTCACGAAGAATTAACCACCCGAGTCGCCCATATTCCATTCGTTGCGCCACGGAATGCCCATTGGGGTTTGCTCCCCGCAAATAGAGATCAACTTCCCAGACAATTTCGTAGATCCGCGGAAGTAAACTGAAGCGCTTCTTATAGATTGGGTTGGCATAACCCTGTTCAATCATGCTGATATCGTCCTCACTTAATTGAACCACACCCAAAGAATCCTTGCGAAGGTTCAATCCGGTTAGGTAACGCTGCAGGGTTTGCCTCAAGTTATTTCCTCGTAAATCGGGTCCATCGTATGGAAGCTTACTCCTTCGATTCCACTCGTTTCGTAGTTCTTCCTCGTTATGATACAAGCCTACCCAATGTTGATTCTCCACTTGCAAGTTCGAGAAATCGTGGGAATAAGGTCGGCCATTCGCGGTGAAAGGGTCGAGCTTTTCGGGCTGATATCCGTCGAAATCTCGGTATTGCGTCACATAGTGAGCGAACCAACCAAAAGAGCTGAATATAAGGAGGATAAGGAGAGATATAGCAAGCAAGCGTCGCCGAAGAGAAGACGCACGTAAGCTCCAAAGCAAAATCCCCAAACCAGCGATTACAGCAAATACAAAGATTCCTGTAAAGGCTTTGAGCAAAATCAAAAAGAAGAGGAACCAGGCTAAAATAACCGGTATAAGCCATTTTTCGGTTTTGCTTAGATAATTTCGCTTTATCAGCACGAGATAGAGGCCGAGAAAAAAAGCGATATCCACAAAGAGCGACACCCGAATATGCGATACAAACAAGCTGATGTCGCGTGTTTCATCGATTTGAATCGGAGTAAGTCCGAGATAAACAGCCGTACTAATAAAACTGCTAATTAGGAGCGATAGGGAGAAGGCGTAGATAATCCATTTTATTTGATGGAAAGTTAACGGAGGGAAAGCGGCTATGAGAACAGGCAGAATTAGCAGGGGTAATTTAATGCGGAGATCATCGAGAGCTGTGTAATAGTTCCCGAAAAAACCTTCCGGATAGGTTGTGTAAAGCAGACCAACCAGATGGACGGCATATACCAGCAGCATAAAAGGCAAAGCTTTATTATTTCGCAGGCGATTCCATTTTTCATTCCACTTACCGCTTCCTAAAAAATAGAATAGCAGAAAAAATTGACTCACGCTCATTCCGAAAGTAGAAACCGGAATGGTGGCAGCTAACAAAGCAAGAATCAGAAAATAAGGTTCTTGTTTAATTAGTTTGATAATCGTCATTCTTGATAAATTGAAAGGCTACAAAATTAGCGAATAAAACGAGTTTGAGGTGCGATAAAGTATTGAGTGGAAAGAGAAATCGCCGTAACTTTAGGAAGCAGCAAAGTATTTACTCTAAAATGGCAGGATCATGGAAAATTTGTTACTCAATTATTTTCAGACCCGAATGGATAAGGAACGTATCTTTTCGAATCCGGAAACGGAATATGGTCCGGTAGTTACGATAACGCGCGAATATGGTTGCCCCGGCAAGACCCTTGCGGATGAGTTGGTTTACCGAATTAATCGGGAAGATCCACCTACGAAATGGAACTGGATTGATAAAGAAGTGCTGAAAATTTTAGCGAGAGAGTTAAAGCTATCGCCGTCGGTAATAGACGATATACAGCAATTCGAGGAGCGAAAATTAAGCGATTATGTTGCCTTAATTTTTTCGAGCGATTGTTTTCCGGGCGACAAAAAAATCAAGAATACGATAGCAGAAATCATTTTGACCTATGCGCAACAGGGTCATTATGTGATAGTAGGCCGAGCAGGTCATTATATTACGGGCCATATAAGCCGCAGCTATCATGTTGCTTTGAAAGCGCCATTAAAATGGAGGATAGAGCACATGAGTCAGCATAAAAACTGCAGTTTTAGCGAAGCTCAAAAGTTGGTAGCCGAGATGAGTGAAAAGCGTCAACGATTCCTGTCGCACTTTGCCAAAGGGAAAGAAAACAGAGCCTTCGATTCGGTGTTCGATTGCTCCGAAATCAGTATCGACGAAATGGCAGAAGTTATCCTGCTCGATTTGAAAAGAATGGAACTTATTTAGTGGGTTCTACTCCAGTTCGTCGGTTGTAATGATGTTGTTCAAAATAGCATAAACGGTGAGTCCCGATACCGTTTTGATTCCCAGCTTTCGATTGATGTTTTTCCGATGGGTGATAACCGTATGCGGGCTGATGAACAGCATATCGCTAATTTCTTTGGAGGTCATTCCCAACGCAACAGCGCGGATTATTTCCCGTTCGCGTTTGCTTACTTCGGCATTTTCGCCGGGAGTAGCATCGTGAAAATTCTTCCGCACAATTTTCCTGCAAACGCTCAGTACTTCTTGTTCGGAATCGCCCAAATAGATGGTAGTGACCGGAAAATTAAGTGCTTCGGTACTTCCCGGAAAGCGGAGGATTAACAATTTTGGGAATAAATCGTGATGATCGGATAAGAACTGATTCAGAGGGAGTTCGGGATGAAATAAATTTTCCGACACAACGATAAGGCTTGCATTGACTGCATTTTCGAGCTGATTGATTCGCAAGGGATGGTCGGCTTCCTTGTATTCAAATTCCCTAAACTCGTTGAGAATCTGCATTAAGCCTTTGCGAATAATTGCCGACTCGGCCATGAGGATAACTACCGGCAGACTCATGCTTATAATTTAGATTGATAAAGGGTAAGTAGCTCGCGCTCCATAATAGCTACCTTATTCACCAGCACCTTATCTTCAATGCGGGAATGATTATTCAAATCTTTTTCGAGTCCGAATAGTGCATTAATTAGTTCCTGTTGCAACAAACTAATCCGACCTTGAGGTAAATATTTCAGGAGGATATTCTTCAAATCGTATAGTTTTTCCTCCACATCGTCGTGTTCTTTAAAGTAATCGTGAATGGAATAGCGGTTTATCTGTTCGTACAAAGCCTGGGGAAGCTGTAGGGCTTCATGTGCCTTTCCTATCTCGAGCACATAAGGGAATACCCGATCTTCCTCGCGTTGAATATGAATACTCAACTCTTTTTTGTATTCCAGAAAAAACTTTTGCAGAATCGACATGTTTTTCCCTTCGTTTGAGTAGAAGCTGATGAGTGCACTTATCTTTTCTTCAATTTGGGGGATGATTTGGGTTAAATAATCCTCGTGAGTACTTTTCAAATAAGATACAAGCATTTGAACCGGATAAGTCTGCAGGTGGGTTCGCGGGAAATAGTGCTCATCGTGATAAGCGTTGGCTATTTCGAGGAAAAAATCCACATCCACGCCATGGATCTCGCACACCTCATCGACCTTCTTTTCACCAAATCCGAGCGAAATATCGAATCGGTTCAACACAGTAAGTAACCAATGGTCGATATGAATTACATCGGCCATTTTAATATTTCGGGTAATTCGCATAAGCAATAGAACTTTAAGTAAAGTGTTGCGATATTACAATTTTATATCGAGCTGCGGAAGGGATACGCAAACCAGCTCGCGATTCTCCGCAGATTCAACATCGGGTTGAATAAACAACTTTGTTAATAAAAAACTCTTGAATAATTCAATCTCAACCGCTTATCGTTTAATTTTACGATTTGCGAGATTGAAGCGTATTACACAAGTCATTTTTATCATGAAACAACTCTTAATGCTACTCATTCTGATTACCGGAATGAGTTTGTCGTCGCTTTCGAGCGAAAGCCCGACATTAATTACACCCAATGACAATGCGATTACCTGGCATCAAGTCATTTTTAGTTGGAGCCCGGTGGTGGGAGCTAGCTATTACGAAATTCAGATAGACAGCAGTTTGAACTTCGATTCGAACCTATTGGTCGATTCCTTGCTGGAGACCGATGCCAGCGGAGTAGGAACAACCTTTTTGTATGATCACTTTCACTTTGGCGAAAACTATTTTTGGCGCGTACGAACCCTCACAACCACCGACACCTCGTTATGGTCGGTAACTCGTAGTTTTTTTACCCGCGATACGGTTCACCTGGTCGAACCAGCCGATGGGTCGCTCACCTATACCCGTGTTTATCTCGACTGGGACGCCTATCCCGGAGCGCAATACTACGATTATGAACTGGACACTTCCCTCAACTTCAATTCACCGCTTCTACAAGCAGGCTTCAACAATGCCTTCAGCGAACAGAATGCTTTTTTCGATTCTCAAAAAACCATGCTCTATCTAAAACACGATGCTCCCTATTTCTGGCGAGTTCGTCCACGAAACGATTTGGACACCGGTGCCTGGAATGCCGGATTCTTTCAAACACGGGTTGCTCCCGAATTAACTTACCCAATGGGCGATACGGTGGGAGCAGGAGTGGTTATTGATTGGAATGCCTTCTCGGGTTCTACTTACTACGATTATCAATACGACACGGCAGCTACCTTTCAATCGGCTGTATTGTCGGGAAGCAGTAATCAGGCAACCAGCCTTTCGAATAGTGCAGCCGACTCGGAAGCAACTCTTTCGCAACTTTATTTCAACACCCACTATTATTATCGTGTTCGCGCCCGTCACATCCTGGATACTTCCATTTGGGTGAGTGCCGATTTCCATACCGGTGCTGCCGTTAACCTTACTTCTCCTGCAAATGGCAGTAATTTACAAGCCGTGGAAGCTTTGCTCAACTGGGAGCCGGTTGCCGGTGTTAGCCAATATGAATATCAACTCGACACAACCGCTAATTTTTCCAGCCCCAATCTTACTACCGGTGCGCTGGCTTACATCAATACCTACGATGGGAATGCCGATACCGAGTGGATGGCTGCGGATCTTTTCTTTGGAACAGCTTATTTTTGGAGGGTAAGAGCTCTGAACTCGGTCGACACGAGTGCCTGGTCGGAAATACGAAGTTTTATCACGCCTGCGGCCCCACAACTCATCTATCCATTGCAAGGGAACAATACTTTTACGGGGATTTCTTTCGAATGGCAAGCTATCGAGGGCAGCAACTTGTATTATTTCGAAGCCGACACCACGACTAATTTCAATTCCACTCAACTATTTCAAGCAACTGTAACCGGCAATAATACCCATTATGCCGAGGGTCTGCTTTTTGGAACGAATTACTTTTGGCGGGTCAAAGCGGTGGGATTAAACGGAGAATCGGAATGGACTGCACCCGAACCTTTTTATACCCTGGATCTGGTAGGCTTAGTAAGTCCGTCCCCCGACAGTCTGAATGTTGATTCAGCTATTTTGCTTGATTGGAAACACCATCGAGGGGCGATAAACTACCAGTTGCAAGTCGATAGCAGCAACACCTTCGCAACTTCCTTCCTCATTGAAGAAGAGTTCTTGTATCAAGGAGCATCCGATGGATTGAGCGACACAGAATATTTGCTTCAAAACCTGGATTCGAATCGCTTTTATTTTTGGCGCGTTCGGATCTTAAACGAGCCCGACACCAGCTTGTGGGAAAGTCGCTGGTTCTCTACGGGAAACGAACCCTTGGTGTTACCCGAAACTCCCATGCCACTCATGCCGCTGAATCAGGAAAACGATGTGGACAACCATCCTTTGCTAGTATGGACGAATGCCGGTGGTGCGGTTGAGTATCACCTTCAGATTTCCGATAGCCCCATGAGCCTAGAATCGGCTCCTATTCAAACCAGTAGCATGAACGAGGTTGGAGTCAACAATTTAAATTACTTGGAAACTTATTATTGGAGAGTGCGCAGCTCCGATGGTAATTTGGTGTCTAATTGGTCGGAGGTATTTTCCTTCACCACCGGGCAACAAGTATTGGGTGTACCCATATTGTTAAGCCCCGACAGTGGTGTAACCGACCAGGAGGTAGCCCTTTTGTATCTCGATTGGACCGATGTGCCCGATGCAGAGATTTATGAAATTGAATTAGCTACCGATGCCAACTTCCTGTTTAACCTGATTCAGGACGTTGTTTGGAATTCAGAGTATTACGCGGTTAACTTATTACCCGGCGAGACGTATTTCTGGCGCGTTAAAGCATCGCACAGTGTACTCATTCCAGGCGCCTGGGCCGAAAGCTGGAGTTTTGCTACCTTACAAATTCTGGAAACTCCTGCACTTGTTTCACCCATTAATGAAGCAACGAATCAACCTGTCAATAATTTAATTCTGGAATGGGACGAAGTAACCCATGCCGAGGCCTATGAACTCGAATATGCATTGGATGAGTATTTTCTGGTGAATGTTGTTTCCGAAGTGAACACCAACTCCTATTTTGTATTATCGGGTCTATCCTACTCCGAGACGTATTATTGGAGAGTTCGGGCCACCGCTTCGGGCTTTTATCCATCGGATTGGACCTATGGCTGGCAATTCACCACCGAAGGAGAAATAGGGATTATTTCAGAAGCGGAAGCATCGTTTAAGTTGTATCCAAATCCGGCAAGTACCGAATTCTACCTGAGCGGTTTAGAGCATGGTGATTGGATTCGCGTATTCGATGTGAGTGGTCGAATGTTGCATGAAGAGCAAAGTGCAGGAGATTTCCTAAGGCTTTCGGTATCGACGTGGCAAAGCGGTCTTTACTTTATCAGCGTTAACCGCGGGGCGGAGCAATGGAGCAAGCGATTGATAATAACCCGATAAGGGTTGACTAAAAGGGTTCCAATCCTAGACAAAATCCTCGGATTGGAATCCTTTAATTATTCCCCTTTCCGATGATTTCACAAATTCGACGATGCGATTTCTCTCCGGGGTATCGGGGAGTTTACTAATTTTTTCCAGTGCATTTTGCATGGATAAACGCTTCGTGAACAAAAGACGATAAACATCGAGGATTTTATTCAGGGTTTCAGCCTGAAATCCTCTCCGTTTGAGACCGATGGAATTAATGCCCATGTAGGATAAGGGCTCTTGGGCAGCAGTGACGTATGGCGGGACATCTTTGCGAACTAAAGCCCCACCGCTGATCATAACATGTTCGCCAATTCGGCAGAACTGATGCACAGCGACCAGTCCACTTAAGATAGCCCAATCGAAAATTTCGACCTCACCGGCTAGCTGCGTTCCATTGCCAAGGATGACATTATTTCCTACCCTACAATCGTGTGCTACATGGACATACGCCATGAGCAAACAGTTGCTCCCCACTTCGGTTGATCCTTTTGAGGCAGTTCCACGATTAACCGTAACCGATTCGCGAATGGTTGTATTATCGCCAATGATGGCGGTAGTTTTTTCTCCTTTAAATTTCAAATCCTGAGGAATTCCTGCAATGACTGCGCCTGGGAAGATTCGGCAATTTTTTCCGATACGCGCACCGTCCATGATGGTCACATTTGGACCGATCCAAGTTCCTTCGCCAATCTCAACATCGGCTGCAATTGTGGAAAACGGCTCAACAGTAATATTTGCGGCAAGTTTTGCTTGGGGGCTAACGTGCGATAGAGAATGAATCATTGAAGAATTATTTTTTAAAAATTTTAGCCATGAATTCGCCTTCGGCAACCAGGTTTTCGCCAACGTAGGCCTGTCCAAGCATATTCGCAACTCCCCTTTTGAATGGAGTGGTGTAAATCAATTTAAAGATGAGGGTATCGCCCGGAACCACGCTTTTCCGGAATTTCACGTTATCGATTTTCATAAAGAAAGTAAGGTAATCTTCGGGGTTATCGACCGAGCTGAGCACGAGAATGCCACCTGTTTGAGCCATTGCTTCGACGATGAGTACTCCGGGCATAACCGGCTGACCGGGGAAGTGGCCAACAAAGAAAGGTTCATTCATGGTTACCCCTTTCACCCCTACGATGGTATTTTCTTCCATGTAGATGATTTTATCGACCAATAAAAAGGGTGGTCGATGCGGGAGTAATTCCATGATTCGATTCACATCCATTAGCGGCACTTCGGATGGATTATAGGCCGGAATTTCTCCTTTCATTTTTTCCTGTTTAATCTGCTGACGAATTTTTTTAGCCATTTCAGTATTCAGAAAATGGCCGGGTTTGGTGGCTATAACCCTACCCTTAATTCGCTTTCCAACCAAGGCCAAATCGCCGATTACGTCGAGCAGTTTATGGCGTGCTGGTTCGTTGGGAAAATACAGGTCCAGATTATTGAGGATTCCTTCGGGTTTTACTTCTACAGAGCTACGATTGAATAGTTTGGCCAGGCGATCGATTTCTTCCTGCGAAATCGGTTTATCGATAATAACGATAGCATTATCGAGATCGCCGCCTTTAATCAAATTATTTTTCAAGAGTGGCTCCAGCTCCGAGATGAAGGTGAAGGTTCGACAAAAGGCAATTTCGGATGGAAACTGGCTAATGTGATTCAGACTGGCAAACTGATTACTAACGGTTTTTGAATCGTAGGAAACATTCACCACGATTCGGTATTCATCGTCGGGAACTAACAAGATTTCTTTCCCTTCAACCTCTTCATGAACGCTAATAGTCTCTTTTACAACAAAGTAATCGCGAGGTTCATTTTGCTGAACGAGGCCGGTTTTTTCAATTTCTTCGACAAACATGCGCGCGGAACCGTCCATGATGGGTATTTCGGAATTATTCAGTTCGATGAGTGCATTATCGATTTCCATACCGTACAAAGCAGCTAAGACGTGTTCGACTGTATGTATTTTCACGCCTTTGTCTTCGAGGATGGTTCCAAGTTGGGTACTGGTTACAAAATCGGCCAGTGCAGGTATTTCAGGTTCTCCTTCGAGATCGATTCGTTTGAATTTGTAACCGTGATTAACCGGAGCCGGATGAATGGTCATGGTAGTATTTACACCGGTGTGTAAACCTTGACCGGTGAATGTAATAGCCGACTTCAGGGTGTATTGAAAATGAGTCATTTTAACCGAATAAGTGCATAATTATCTTAAGTAAGGCGACAAAAATAAAAGAAAAAAGGATTAGCCTAAGCCAATCCTTTTTTTAATTTTTCTATTTCTTTTCTCAACTCCAGAATTTCCTTATTCAGCTTAGGAAGGTTTCTTAACAAAACTTGAGATTTTTGAAAATCGCGTATCTTAAAAGCAGGTGATCCTTGAAGGATAGCTCCCTCCTCTTTGATACTATTATTAACCCCGGCTTGAGCTCCAATTTTAACGTGATCGGCTATTTCGATATGTCCTACCAAACCTACTTGCCCTCCCAGCACACAATACTTTCCAATTTTAGTTGAACCGGATATTCCGACCTGAGCAACAACAGCAGAATTTTCGCCAATTTCAACATTGTGAGCTATCTGAACCAAATTATCCATCTTAACTCCTTTTCGGATGATGGTGGATCCCATTGTGGCCCGATCGATACAACAATTGCTGCCAATTTCTACTTCGTCTTCGATTATCACATTCCCTACTTGGGGGATTTTTTGATAAGCCTCGGCATTATCCTGGACAAAACCGAATCCATCGGAACCAATTACAGTATTCCCATGGATGATACAATTCTTACCAACCGTACAATTGCGAAATAGCTTTACGCCGGAATACAAAACACTATTTTCCCCCACTTGTGCATGCGAATCGATAAAAGTATGGGGATAAATCTTCGCTCCATCGGCAACAACCGCATTGTCGGAAACAACAGCATACGGACCAATGTACACATCCTTACCGACTTGAGCCGATTCGGAAACAAAGGCTTGCGGATGAATTCCCACCTTATTATTATAGCCATTTTGGACTATGTTTAATAAGAGTGCCAACGACTCGTATGCGTTGGGAACCCGTATGAGCGTATTTTCAATTTTCCTTTCCGCTACAAAATCGTCGTTAACGAGTATCACAGAGGCTTTGGTGGTATATACGAAACGAGTATATTTTGGGTTGGCTAAAAAGGTAAGGGTTCCGGGTAAACCGGATTCAATTTTCGAAACGTCTGTAACTACTACTTCTCCGTTACCTTCGAGGGTGCCGTTTAAAAATGCGGCTATCTGTTGAGCAGTGAACTCCATAGAACTAGTTGGTTTGCTGCAAATGTAATATTAATTTAAGATTATTTTGAACCCAATTTTGTGCATTTCAAAATCGTTGCAAATAGAGTCGAGAAAGAACAAAGTCATACCAAATAAAATTCTGAATAGTAAGTCGATATGAACTCGCAAACAGACCTTAACACACGCTTATCAAGCTACTTAATCCTTGTTAAAAACTGTATTTCAGTTTAAAGTAAACCATATCGTTCGACTCATATTGACCAAACTGGCCCTGATTTCCCGCAAACAGATTGGCTCCTGCCACGAACTCTACCCCATCGTAGAACAAGTAACTCAGCTTCGGGCGAATAAGTGCATCCTCTTCGTCGAGACCGATGTAGGTAAAGAGTTCGAGCCAGAGTCGCTCCCGTAAAAAGTCTTTACGCGCTAGAAAGGTCATCGTATTGCGTGTTTCCGGCTTCACCAATCCTGATTGATAATCGAGTATGTTTTCCTGAATCAATTGTGCACTGAGTTTAACACCAGCCAGGGAGTAATCAACTCCGACCATATAATGCAAAAAATCGTGCTCGCTTAAACCGGATGGCACTTCCGGATTATTAATTTGGAACTCGCGTCCCTGATAATAAGCAGCTTCCCCCCGAACGACCCAATCGGCAATCGGCAAACTAAAGCTACCGCCTGTCATATTTACGCGTTTATACTCGGGCAAAAGAGTAATACCAAGGAGTTGCTGACTAAGTGGATCAATCTGTTTCTGGACACTTAGCATCGGGTCGTCGTACAGGAAACTTCCGCCCATCCACTCCAAGTCGATGTAGGACGACAAGAGTGAATAACGAAAAAACAACTCGGAATTTTCGAGGGTTCGATCCACTTGGGCCAAGGAGTAATCCCATCGAGGCTGAACGGGAAATGGCATTTGAGGCGTCCACATAGAACCTGCTTCAGGCATGAGCGTAGGAGTAAAAAAGGGAATCCAGACTGCCTCGAAAGAATGCATTCCGCGGTAATAGTTCAATTTAACAGCGGTAACCCCCATACGAATCTCCTCAAAGTCGGGCATCAAAAAAAGTCGTAAGTCTTTGGGTGCTACCATATCGGTGATAAAAACCCCTTCGGCCTTACCCCAAATAATTTGCTGTTTTCCAACGCGTAGGTCCCAATTATTAAAGTATAAATCGACATAAGCTTCTCGTAAGCCCCACTCCAACTCATTATCGTAGTAGTGATAAAGAAATGGATTGACCGTAAAAGAAGCTCTGGAGCTACCTCCTTTTAAGGTTAAGTCGAGGGTGTTTTGACCAATGGCGAATTCGTTCGGTTCGCTTAAACCCAAAGCGGTGAAATTACGCACATAACCGTTTAAACTATAGTTCGATTGAGCCTGTAGCGCGATACTTGCCCACAGGAATAGGCTAATTGTTATCCAAAAATGTTTCATAACGTTTTTTTTAATATTTGGTTAAGAATCCCGGCGCAACTGAGTCGATACGATTCAAATTCAGTTGCACCGGGCTGAAAAAGCTATTGCCCTAATGTCATACTCCGCTCAGTAAATTTGTTCGCCGATATGCCCTGATTCACTTTTACATTGGAAAATTTCATATTCGTACGATGATTCTTTTGAACTTGCTCCATTTCTGTTTCCAGGATGGTTAAAATCCCATTGATTTCATCGATCGATTTAATGGTCAGGATTTTTAACAGGTCTCCATCTTCGTCGTAAAATGCTCGTTTTAGACCAATGAATCGACTTTTATCGACCCAGGTGAGCGTTCTGGAGTACATGTAATCGGGATCCTTAGGAGTACTTTCTACCACATAACAATCCACGCCATTTAGCCCTTCTTCCCGCACCAATTGATGCGTATCGGACGTGGGGTGACGGTCGCCCAGATCGTCGTAAGTAAAATCGGACCCCATGAAATAATCTCCTTTTCCGGAACTGCTAATTCGCTTGGTGCGTTTGAGGGCAGGCAAATAAATCCATTGATCGTCGTCCTTTCCGCTGGAGTAGGACCAATTCATAAACGAAGTTCCCTTTACATCGGCAGGGGCCGTAAAAAACATGATTTTTTTCTCCGTGTCGCCCTCATTCAGCAAATACTGGGTGAGTTTTCGTACTCGCTCTTCTCCTTGCTTATTGGTTAAGGTCATGATAAGCTCACCCTGCGTATTGTCGCCGGTTGGCAGTTCATATACCTTTACCATAATTGCCTCGCCGCTTAATTGGGCTTGAAGATTTCCTGGACTGAAAAGGAAGATGATAATACTTCCTACAATCGTTAACAATGATGTTTTCATGATAAAATTTTTAAGAGTTAGTAGCACGATGATTCTTCCAGGTGCCAACTCCCTTGTGGTAGAGCTTGAGCTGGAGAAGAATTCATCTTCATATAATTGATTATTACCTTTATTTACAATTACTTAGACTTGTTCTTCTGAAACAAGCGACTTGCGTGAATTACCACCATCATCAGGCTCAGTGTACCCAGGAAACTGGTAAACATGTTCATGGAAACTAAAGCTCCCAGCATGCGGTTAGGGGGAAACACCGAGAAAAGCAACACTAAAAATCCGGCAATGACAACCAAGGCATTGTTCCAAATGGCGTTACCGGTAGTTTGCATGGTTCGTTGCAGTGCTTCGGAAGCATTCGACGACTCGTCAAGGTAATTCCGATAATTTTGGAGGAAATGAATGGCATAATCGACCCCAATACCAATAGCAATGCTCGAAAGCAGGGCGGTTGTGGTACTCAGCGGAATGTTGAGTAAGCCCATCACTCCAAAGCTGATAATGGCCGTTAAAATAATCGGGAGCGAACCAATTAGCCCCGCTTTAATACTTCGGAACATAATGCTCAATAGGAGAAAGACTAATCCCAGGGAGATGGCAATGCTTAAAAGCTGACCTTCGAGGATAAGGTCGGTAAAAACCAGCGCTTTATAACCCGATCCGGCAAAATTAAGCGCTACACCATGAGCTTCGAATGCTGGGCGATAGGACTCTACAATTGCAAGAGCGGCATGAATCGTTTTGGAATCATCCCCTTTTAACTGAAAGGTGAAATTGGTGCGATTATAATCGTAGTTAACCACTTTCGTTAAATTTTCCGGATCGCCCGACATTTCGTACAAGAGCAGATACTGAGCAACCATTTCGACACTTTCCGGAATCGTGTAATACGCTTCCATCTCGGAATTCATCACCTTGTTCATGCGTTTTAAATAGTCGGTGAGACCGAATGAACTGCCTACTTCGGGAATGGCAACGGCCTCGGATTGAAGCTTATCGATTAGTTCCAGCACTTCGGGTTGTTTGAAGGCATCGTTCGTTTCGCTTTCCAGAACCAGATTCAAGGTAGAAGTGCCTCCAAAATGTTGGTTAATAAAGGCATCGGTTTGAACAATGTCGCTGTCCTTCTCGAACTTATCGAGGAAACTGGAGTTAATCCAAACCTTCTGAATCCCCCAAATGGAAAAGAGAATGATTGCTCCCGTGAGTACATAAATGAGTTTCTTCCTTCGGAGGATTCCTTCGGTGAGAGCTTGAACATTTTGGGAAGAAGGGCTCGATGCCACTTTTCTATTCGGCCGGTTTTTAATGCGATATCCCCACAAAATGGTAATTGCCGGAAGAAACAATAAAGCCAGGAGGTAGGAAACAGCAATCCCAAAAGCGGTGAAGATTCCAAAATATTTGATCGGATACACTTCGGAACTCAGAAGGCTGATAAAACCGATAATGGTCGTAAAAGCAGCCATGGTTAAAGGCTTCCACAATTTTCGCAAGGTATAGCTCAAGCCGGCTAAAAGATCGGCCTCAGGATTAGCCATTAAAAACTGTTTCAGGTGGTTGAAGAAATAGATCCCATAAGCTACCCCAATGGCGATAAGCATTACCGGGATCATCGTAGAGACCGAATAAATGGGAATACCAGTGGCGGCCATCAGTCCAAAGGCCCAGACGGTGCTCAGAAATACGGTGAGCAAGGTGGCCGCCGTGGCACGAATCGAGCGCAACATCCAATACAGCACGAGCAAAATGACCGCAATTACGAGTGGAACCATTCGTTTCATATCTTCCGGTCCTAACAAACCCAAGGTTCCTTCCACGATAGGCCGACCGGCAACATAGATCCGTTCCTGGTCCGACTGGTAAGATTCGGCTAAGGTTAAAATCTCGTTGTACAGGTCTTCCGAGAATGCTCCATCGTTGATTCCGGCAATAATAAGGGCAATGGTTTCCGACTCCGAAACAAGGCGACCCTGAACCATTTCATTGTCGCGCACCTTATGGCGCAAAAGAGTCAATTCTTCGTCCGTTTTTGGGACCCGTTTGTAAAAGGATTCCACTTCCATTCCTTCGGCCGATCCAACAATATTATCGCTGGTATATAGCGACTTCACCTCGTTGTCGTCGAAGGCGTCCATGTCTTGCAGCGCTTTGCTCAACTCTTTGATTTTCCGCAACGACTCCGGGTTGTAAATGCTTTCTTGGTGTTCGATGGCAATGATAATTCCATCTTTGATTTGAAACCATTCCTCAGCTTGATCGCTGTATTTAAAATCCGGATGATCTTTGGGCATGTATTCATCCAGATTTGTTTCCATGCGCGTATTCTCGGTCATGGCTTTAAAGAAATAGGCGCTAATGGCCAGAAAGAGCACGATGCTTATCGCACTGAGGATTTTGAAGTTTTGTTTTGTTTTCATGGATCAAGTGTTTGTTAATATTCACTAACCTTTAAGCACTAAAAAAAGCCCCGATACTAACGGAGCTGAAAGCCGTTTACTTTCCTTTAAGGGAGGAGAATGCGACTCAAGGAATGGATAAGTTTTTTTCCTTCCGATTTGAGATTCATGGTATGTTGTTGGAGTTGCCAGTTTTTGATGTATAGGCGTAAAGTTCCCATGAGCATCCAACTAAGATGTTCTGCAGGCACATCGTTTCGAATCTCCTCGTTGGCCTGTCCCTCTTGAATGATGTCACGCAGAATAGCCATGTTTCCACTCATTACGCTCATGATTTTATCGAGGAGAAGGGGTTCATTTTTAAAAATCTCCTCGCTGAAAACGACCGATGCAAGAGCCGGATTTGTTGTAAACGTGCTGAAATGCTCGTTGAATAAATGGGTAATCTTTTCGAGCGCACTCACTTGTCGAAACTGTTCCTGCTCAAAAATATTGGCGGTATTCCCCCGAAACACATCGAGTATGGCAATGAGAATTTGGATTTTATTTTCGAAATGTCGATAAACCGCAGGTTCGGTCACCCCGATAGCCTGTGCCAGGTTTTTAATCGTTAAGCCTTGAATCCCCTTGTGATGGATCAGGTGGATGGCTGCTTCGATAATTTCTCGCTGTCGTTCGGTTTGCATGGTTCGATTGTTTTGACGGGTCAAAGTTAGTTCATACTAACTAACATCCAAAAGAATCGAAGTAAAAACTTCAGTCTTTAGGATAAATTAAGAAATACTGACGGGTAGTGCCGGTGTTTTGGTGCATGCTAAAAAGCTCTGATGATTCACTCATATCAGCCGTTCGACCGTCGTTGAATAAAATGGTTAATTGCGGTTCGTCGAAACTGTAAGCAGAATTTTTTATCACATCGCTCTGGACATAATAAGGCAATTCCGAATCGGATAGCTGAAATCGTTGCTTGATTTCCTGGCGCTTTTGTTCCAGGTAATCGCCCGGGAAAGGAGTTTTACTCAGTTCGATCCGATACAACCTGCGTTCGATGAGCCGGCGCGAAAGCGTTGCGAGAATTACATCGTCGGTAAACATCCACGTTTTTATAGCCGAACTCACATCGTGATCGTCGAGTAGAGCAAAAAACTGAAGGGGCGAATAGTTTCCTTCGTCAGGCAGGGGTTGATTGAAGGAATCGGTATTAGGTTCATTTTTTAGGAAAAAATGCAGGGCCCTGGGAGCGGGCAAATCGACTCCGGATCGCACCAGCTCTTTGGCTCGGAGCAGACAAAGCAGTAACATGTTTTCGGCACTCACTACGGTTTTATGCAAATAGACCTGCCAGTACATAAACCGCCGGGCAAACAGAAATTTTTCAATCGAATAAATACCTTTCGCCTCCACTACCAGCTCCCCATCAACCACATTCAACATCTTGATAATCCGGTCGGAGCCAACCACACCTTCGGAAACACCGGTGTAAAAACTATCGCGTTTCAGGTAATCGAGCCGATCCACATCTAACTGACCGCTTAACAATTGGTTTAGAAACACTTTTGGATACTTGCCCCGGAATATCTGAATGGTTTTATCGAGCTTTCCATCTAGTTCACGATTCAACTCCTCCATCATCCAGAGGGATAATTGTTCATGATGCACTCCCTGCACCAGGCTATGCTCCAGGGCGTGGCTGAACGGGCCATGACCCACATCGTGCAGCAGAATGGCAACTAAAGCGGCTTCCTCTTCGTCGGGTTCGATCGATTGTCCTTTGCTCCGCAAAACCTCAATGGCTTTTCGCATCAAATGCATGGCTCCCAAGGCATGCTGAAATCGGGTATGAACGGCACCCGGATACACCAAGTAGGTTAAGCCGAGCTGTTTTATGTGCCTGAGACGCTGAAAATAAGGATGATTAACGACATCGTAAACTAAGTCGGTCGGAGTACTAATAAAACCGTACACCGGATCGTTAATAATTTTCCGTTTATTAAGGGTTCCCACAGGGTGTTATTAAATTTGTTTTAAACTTTCCTCCGGATTTGTCAAACGGAGTGGCTAAAGCGCTTAACTTTGGGAGCGAAGTTACGTTTTATGTGGCATTCAATACCGTTTATCATGAAGAAAAAATTGGCGTTCCGTCCGAAGGGCAAGGTATTGCTACTGGGCTTTATTTCACTCCTTTTATTTTCGGCTTGTGCCGAACAGGTTCCTATTGATGCATGTACCGAAGGAGAACCCTATGGTTTCTGGTATGGGATTATGCACGGTGTAATCGCACCCATTGCCTTCATCATCAGCTTATTCGAAAAAGACGTGGCCATTTATGCCATTCACAATAACGGAGCCTGGTACAACCTCGGCTTCTTATTTGGCATCTCCATTACCATGGGAGGCACCGGTAAATCGGTAAGTCATTCTAAGAAAAAACCTAAAAACGAACATAACTATGAAAGTCAATAATCATCTTGCGGTAGGCTTAGTCCTCCTTTTAAGTTTATTCCTCTTTTCCTCCTGTCTTATCCTGAAACCAATTGAACTTATTGGGATCGACTCAGTTACGGTTGAACGAATTCACGATGGGAAAGTCGATTTGAATGTTGGGCTCAAAATCAATAATCCGAATAAAAACGATATCGCTGTAAAAGGCTATTCTATAACGGTTTTCTACGACGATATTCGACTCGGAACCATGGCCAACGAAAGTGAATTTGCCTTAATACCAGCTTCCACTTCAACCTACATTGTTCCGGTTCAAATCGATACCGAGGAATTGCTCAAGAATAAGAAAAAACTTTTGGGATCGCTTTTAACAACAGGCAATACCTTCCGTTTTCAAGGGAACATCAAAGTGGGCACTTTCCTTATGTCGAAAGATATCGTCATCGATCATACGGCCGATGTAGAACTCTTCCGGAGTTTAATGAAAGAACTGGGGCTCGATTCCTTTCGCTCGAAAAAAAGTTAGGCAATAAGCGTATCATCCCTTTCATTCTCAAGCACAAGCATGGAGCAAAAGCAGCTCTCGAAGCGATTGGGATAAGAACAACAGCTCCTTCCTTGCTGCCAGAGGCAAGGAGATTCGAACTCGTTATAAGCAATCGTCGTCGAAGTGAATTCACGTACCGAAGGGTACATACAAAAACAGCTTTAACACAAAAGTTAAAGCTGTTTTTTTAGTCCATTTATGTTTTACGACTGGTCGCTCATAATGAGCAAAGGCTGCATTTCGAAGGTATTGTAATGTGGTCGTAAGCGCTCGGTGTTGTAGAATTTATTCACGTTGACCAACTTCTTTTTGCTGGTTACGATATCGATTGGCGCATTATCGTAACGTCCATTTCGCAGAATGACCAAACGACCGTGAATCCCTTTCAAGATGAGGTCGAGGGCCAGATTGCCATACGCCATGGGAACCACCGAGTCAATTGCATCGGGATCGCCACCACGAACCATGTAGCCGAGGTTTTGATTGATTACATTGATGGTTCGACCATTATTAAAATGAGCCGACAAATCTTTCACACGGGCAGAGACGGCATCGCCCATTCCACCCAGTTTGCGGTGGCCAAACATATCGGCTTCGTCGCCTTGAAACATCATTTCGCTTCCGGCAAAACTTGCTCCTTCCGAGACCAATACCACTGAATATTTGCTGGGATTTTTATTTCTGTCGTACACAAGCAATTCAGTCAAGTGCTCAGCCACATCAAATTGATACTCAGGAATCGCAACGGTTGGCAGTGCACCAGCCGCGTTGGGATAGCGCTGTGTGTCCTGCATAACGTCCAAATACTTCGAGTAATTAAAATACGTTCGTGCGAACCAGCGATGTTCGGAGATTATTGGTGAGGGAGATGGTTCGGGCACACAGGTGCTATAACCAATGCAGTACCGGTTCCCGGCACGTCGCGGTCCATCGTTTTGGGGATAGCCACCACTTCCTCACGCCCTCCTGATACAAACGAACCGCATAGCTCAGGGTATCGTCGCCTCCAATCGGAATCAAGAAATCGATTCCGAGGAATTCGAGATTTTTAAGCACCTCCGGGGTAAGATCATTGATATCCTGATTGTAAATATCTTCAAGTGATCGGGGACCATATCTTGGGCACATGGCTGGCAATGTGTTCTGAGGAATGGAGGAAGGTTCCTCCGGTTCTACCCGCGCGGTTTACAATATCTTCCGTTAATTCGATGAAATTGTCTCGATTATCGGCTTTGGGGTCGCGAAGAACCTGCATGATACGGTCTGCGCCATCGTCGCAAAGCGCGTCTGAGTATCGGTAAATCTCGCGAATGGCACAACTTGTTTTACCGCAATGAATGGCAGGATTCAAACTCGGGACATCGCCTCCACCGGTTAAATACCAATGGTTCCTCTATAAGTGTTCTTTGTCATATTCAATACTTAATGTTTTAAAAATGCGCACAAATGTAATCTTTCAGCATCGTGGCAAATAGAAAAATACCACTCCAAACGAGCATAAACAAAATGTTTTGAGAAAAAGCACCTCCTTTCCCCCCTTCTTTGGCAATTACCCAAATGGCTGGTCAAGGTGAAGGGAATAGGTCCCTTTAACGAATTAGCGACGCGAATAAGCGTGAATACCAGCTAGTCCTGATTATCCCAAAATGAATTCCATTGGCGAGCTAAACCACTGTTCCGCTGAAAGAACCAAGTGTTAATTCCTAACTTGGAGGCACCAGCGATATTCAATGCATTATCGTCGATAAAAAGCGTTTCCGAAGGTTGAATTCCAGCGGTGCGCAACACATACTCGAAGGCATCGGCGTTGGGTTTTCTATATCCGATTCGATGCGACAAGAAAACTTGCTCGAACAAGTTGTTGAAATTTTCGCCGGGGAAGGTTCGTTCAAAAGTTTCGTAGAAAAATTGGATATGGATTTCGTTGGTATTGGAAAGCAGGAACAGTCTATACTTTGAGCCAAGATCCTTTAAAAAAGGCACATGTTCCAGGGGCAAATCCAATATCATCGCATTCCATGCAGCAATGAGTTCATCCTCCGTTACCCTTCCCTTCGGAATGGCCTCTTGCATGGTTCGAAGGAATACTTCGCTGGTTATCTGCCCGGTTTCATACATCGAAAAAAATTCATGTTGCCCTTGCTCACTGTAGTGGTCGTTTACCCGCTCGTAGCCTAACTCACTAAAAGCCTGGAGACTTCTCCCCGGATCAAGGTTAACAACGACTCCACCCAAATCGAGAATTATGTTTTGTATCGAAGATTGCTTCATTCTTTTATTCATGCTTTGTTCTCCGGCTAACGTGCTTATGAGCAAACCCATTTAATCCTGTAATAAAGGTATAATCCATCGTCTAGTTGACAATTGCCAGAAAGCCTCCCCGGTTTGATCTATTCGTAAATCATTTAAAGAAAAATACAGGGGGCAAATTTTAAAATAATCCGTGAACAAATCCAGTTGGCAAATTAAAAACAAGATTTTTGAATAGAAGAAGCGATTTTTGATGAAAAGCGTCTGGTGAATCGCCATCGAAAAGCAAAGCACCACAAAAAATATTTATTCTCCAGTAAACAAAGTATTCATTGAATCATTATATACCCATAGATATGTTGTTAAATATTCCGGTCGGCAATTAAAATTGATATGAATACTTAATTTTGCAATCTATTTAGATTAATTACAAATAAATTGTAATTCTCTAACTACCAAACAATTAAACAATGGAAAAAGATCAAGATATTATCCTAAACGAGGTAACCCAGAGTGAATACAAGTACGGTTTTGTAACTGATATTGAATCGGATAGCATACCGAAAGGACTCAATGAGGAAGTGATACGTTTAATCAGTGAAAAAAAGAATGAGCCGGAGTGGATGTTGGAATTTCGGCTCAAGGCGTTTGCACACTGGAAAACCATGAAGAACCCGAATTGGGCCATGCTCAAAATCCCTGAAATTGATTATCAGGACATTGTGTATTATTCCGCACCCAAGCAAAAGAAACAGTTGAACAGTTTGGACGAGGTCGATCCCGAATTGCTCGATACCTTTAATAAGCTTGGCATTCCGCTCGAGGAGCAGAAATTGCTTACCGGAGTGGCAGTTGATGCGGTTATGGATAGTGTTTCGGTTAAAACGACCTTTAAGAAAAACCTGGCCGACTTAGGCATTATTTTTTGTTCGTTTAGCGAAGCTGTTCAAGAGTACCCCGATTTAGTGAAAAAATATATGGGAACCGTTGTTCCCTATCGCGATAATTATTTTGCAGCGCTGAACTCGGCTGTCTTTAGCGACGGATCGTTTGTCTATATTCCGAAAGGGGTTCGTTGTCCGATGGAATTGTCCACTTATTTCCGAATCAATGCAGCCAATACCGGGCAGTTTGAGCGCACTTTGATTGTAGCCGACGACGACAGTTACGTGAGTTACCTCGAAGGTTGTACCGCTCCTATGCGCGACGAGAATCAGCTACATGCTGCCATTGTTGAAATCATAGCACTCGAGCATGCCGAAGTAAAATACTCCACGGTACAAAACTGGTATCCGGGCGACAAAGAAGGGAAAGGAGGCATTTATAATTTTGTTACCAAACGAGGCTTGTGCAAAGGGCGCAATTCCAAGATTTCCTGGACTCAGGTAGAAACCGGTTCAGCCATTACCTGGAAGTATCCGAGTTGTATTTTAAAAGGCGACGATTCGATTGCGGAGTTCTATTCCGTGGCCGTTACCAATAATCATCAGCAAGCCGATACCGGGACGAAAATGATACACTTGGGTAAAAACACCAAGAGTACGATTGTATCGAAAGGGATTTCGGCCGGCAAGAGCAATAATTCCTATCGTGGGTTAGTAAGGGTTGCGAAGAATGCTTCGAACGCTCGCAATTTTTCGCAATGCGATTCCCTTTTGTTAGGCGACCAATGCGGAGCACATACCTTCCCTTACCTCGAGGTCGATAACTCATCGGCCATTGTGGAGCATGAAGCCACCACTTCTAAAATCGGCGAAGATCAAATCTTCTATTGCAATCAGCGTGGCATCAGCACCGAAGATGCTATTGGGCTGATTGTAAACGGGTATGCCAAAGAAGTAATCAATCAGCTTCCGATGGAATTTGCGGTAGAGGCACAAAAGCTACTGCAAATCAGTTTAGAAGGGAGTGTAGGATAATTGAATAATCGATAACTAAAAAACATCACAATATCATGCTTAGCATCAAAGATTTACATGCATCTATTCAAGGAAAAGAAATTTTAAAAGGGCTCAATTTAGAAGTAAAAGCAGGCGAAGTACATGCCATTATGGGACCGAATGGTTCAGGGAAAAGCACCCTGGCTTCGGTTCTAACCGGACGGGACCTATTCGAAGTAACCCACGGTGAAATCACCTTCGAAGGGCAAGACATTGGAGAATGGGCTCCCGAAGATCGTGCACGCGCAGGCATTTTTCTTGGTTTTCAATATCCCATTGAAATACCGGGAGTTAGTATGACTAATTTCATGAGAACCGCCTTGAATGAAACCCGAAAAGCACAAAATCTGGAGCCTCTTAGTTCCAAAGAATTCTTACAGCGGATGCGTGAGAAAAAAGAATTGGTCGAAATCGATAGCAAGTTGGCCAATCGCTCGGTAAACGAAGGATTCTCGGGTGGAGAAAAAAAGCGAAACGAGATTTTTCAAATGGCCATGCTGGAACCTAAATTGGCCATTCTCGACGAAACCGATTCAGGACTCGACATCGATGCCTTACGCATTGTTGCCAATGGAGTTAATCGTTTAAAAACACCCGAGAACGCCACCATCGTCATTACACACTATCAGCGCTTGCTGGACTACATTATCCCCGATTTTGTTCATGTGCTCTACGAAGGAAGAATCGTTATGTCGGCCGGAAAAGAACTTGCGCTTGAGCTGGAAGAAAAAGGTTACGACTGGATTAAAAAACAAGTTGACAATCCATTAATCACCTTATAAAATCAGTTGTTACTATGGATATGATGGTCGAAATAATTGACACCAGGGAAGATCTGAAAAAAGAATTTATTCAACAGCGAGCGATTCTCGATCAGGCTATTCCCGGATTCGAATACCAAAAGAGAGAAGATGCATTTGCTCATTTTCTGAAACTGGGAATTCCCTCAACTCGAGTCGAAGAATTCAAATACACCCCACTCGAACCTCTTTTCAATAAAGAATACCACCGCAGTTACACTTTTGATCCGGTTAGTTTCGATAAAGATTTGCTCTTCAACTGCGATGTCCCCAACCTGGAAACACAAGTCGAGTTTGTCGTAAACTCTTGGTATTATCATCCGGAGCATCGTTTGCAAGTGCTTTCAAACGGAATCATTTTAGGAAGTTTAGCCGAAGCAGCGAAACAATACCCCGAACTATTCCAAAAGCACTACACGAAGTATGCTAACCCGGCTTCCGACGGTTTAATTGCCTTGAATACCGCTTTTGCCCAAGACGGTTTTTTCCTTTACCTGCCCAAGAATACGGTAATGGATCAGGCTCTCCAGCTCATCAACATGATGATGTCGGACCGAAATCTCATGACTCAGCAACGCAATTTGATTATTCTCGAAGATAATTCCGAGGCTAATCTGCTTGTTTGTGAGCACACCATGAGCAACCACGACTTTTTATCGAATTCCGTTACCGAGGTTTATGCCGGAAAAAACGCCCGTCTTCACCTCACCAAAATGCAGAACGAAAACAATGAGTCGTCGCAGTTGGCAGCTGTTTTCATTCACCAGGAAGCCGACAGTCAGGTTAGCACGAACACCATCAGCCTACATGGTGGGTTTATTTACAATCGCTTCGATGTGGCTTTGCAAGGTCGAGGTGCGCACAACGATACCTTTGGGCTTTACCTCACCGATCGGAACCAGCATATCAGCAATCGAACCTTAATCGACCATGCAGTTCCCGACGCAACGAGTAATCAAACGTTTAAAGGAGTACTCGACGACGATGCTCATGGTTCGTTTACCGGAAAAATTCTGGTTCGAAAAGATGCTCAACGCACCGCTGCATACCAAAGCAACAACAATATTTTGCTCACCGACCGGGCTAAAATGAACACCAAGCCCATGCTGGAGATTTTTGCCGACGATGTAAAATGCAGCCACGGGGCCACTATTGGTCAACTCGATTCCGACGCCTTGTTCTACCTCCGAACCAGAGGAATTAGTCAGAAAGAAGCGCGCTTGTTACTCATGTATGCTTTTACTTACGAAGTAATTGCCGCCATACCGGTCGAAGGCTTGCGCCTGCGGGTCGAAGAGCTCGTTTCGAAGCGTTTGCGAGGCGAACTGAGTCGTTGTAACGACTGTACAAACGGTTGCCGTTAGCACATAGCTTCTTTGTCCGCAATTATTCGGAGATTGAAGGGTAGGAAGCCATTTTTTCCGAAGGATTTAAGGTAAATTTGCCGTAAATCTAATCTGATGGGTATGATCGACATCCAACAAATACGAAGCGATTTTCCAATTCTTAACCGAAAAGTGCATGGGAAAGACCTTGTTTACTTCGACAATGCGGCTACTACTCAAAAACCACAAGTCGTACTGGACGAAATCGTGCGATATTACTCCGAAGTGAACAGCAATATTCACCGGGGAGTGCACACCTTGAGTCAGGAATCGACCGATTTATTTGAGCAAGCCCGCAAAGAGGTGCAGCAATTCATTCATGCCCGTAGTACAAGCGAAATTGTTTTCACTGCAGGAGCTACCGCCGGGATCAACGCGATTGCGAATGGTTTTGAGCGGAGCATTTTGCAATCGGGCGACGAGGTTTTAGTTTCGTCGCTCGAGCACCATGCGAACATCGTACCCTGGCAAATGGCTTGCGAAAAAACAGGAGCCAAGCTGCGGGTTATTCCCATGAACGAAAATGGGGAATTGCTGTTGGATGAACTTGACACCCTACTAACCGACCGAACCCGAATCGTGGCAATAACTCATGCCTCTAACTCGCTTGGAACCATCAACCCAATAGCCACGTTCATTGAAAAAGCCCACGCTAAAGGAATCCCGGTGTTAATCGATGCTGCTCAGTCGATTCAGCACATACCCATCGATGTAAGTAAACTGAACTGCGATTTCCTCGTTTTTTCAGGGCATAAAATCTATGCACCTACCGGTATTGGCGTTCTTTACGGAAAGCAGGAGTGGCTGGAAAAACTCCCTCCATACCAGGGAGGTGGCGACATGATTAAATCGGTTAGCTTCGAGAAAACTGTCTATAATCCACCACCCTTCAAGTTCGAAGCAGGCACCATGAATTATGTGGGAGCTCACGCATTAGCAACAGCGCTCCAATATCTGAAACAGCATGGTATTGAGCAGTTAGCCACTTACGAACAAGAATTGCTTCATTATGCTACTGCAAAGCTAAGCGCAATTGAAGGTTTGCGAATAATTGGCTCAGCCGACCAAAAAGTGTCTGTCCTATCGTTTGTGATGGAGAATATTCATCAGTACGATGTGGGGATGGTTCTCGACAAGCTCGGCATAGCCGTTCGCACCGGGACGCATTGCAACGAGCCGGTGATGAGGCGATTAGGCATCGACGGCACCGTGCGTGCATCCTTCTCTTTTTACAATACTCACGAGGAAATAGATCGACTGGCAGCCGGCCTTGAACGCATTAAACTAATGTTTGGTTAAACAAACCCAAAAAACGAAAAAAAATCATGACCATACAGGAGAAACAAAAACAAATAATCGGGGAATTCGCTGAGTTCGACGATTGGATGGATAAGTACGATCTTCTGATTGAATTAAGCAAAGATCTGTCGCCCCTCGAAGCGAAATTTAAAACCGACGAATTTTTAATCAAAGCATGTCAGTCGCGAGTATGGCTCGTACCAGAACTTATCGATGGGAAACTCTATTTCCGGGCCGACAGCGATGCGATTATCGTGAAAGGGATTATCGCTTTGTTAGTCGATGTTTTATCGGGTAGAGAACCCGCCGAAATCGCTCAAAACGAACTGTTCTTCATCGATCAAATCGGGTTGAGCGAAAATCTTTCGCCCACACGCAGCAATGGTCTGTTGGCCATGGTGAAACAAATGAAATTATACGCATTAGCCTTTCAGGCACAACTCGAAAAACAGCAATCCAATGGCAACGAATGAATTTTTAATGATTGAAGATAAAATCCTGGCTGTTCTCCGCGACATTTTCGATCCGGAGATTCCGGTAAATATTTACGATTTAGGCCTCATCTACTCCGTAGAGGTCGACGATCAGAATTTTGTTAACATCGACATGACGCTTACCGCACCCAATTGTCCGGTGGCCGATAGCCTTCCGCTCGAAGTACGCGACCGGGTAGCCGCTATCGAAGGCGTAACCGGTGCACATGTGGAACTTACCTTTGATCCGCCGTGGGACAAAGACATGATGAGTGAAGAAGCGAAGCTAGACCTCGGATTCCTGTAAATCAACAACTTAGCTTCAAAAAAACTTGTTTTATAACTTAAGTGGAAATTTTTTTAAACTTCCTTAATTGCTTATAATTGCTAGCCTTCTGGTCTGTATCGAAGTCGACGGAAGGCTATCATTTTTGTTTTACTAAAATTGAATATTGTGAAAGCAACTCCCATCGATTATCAGCTCGTAAAAAGTAAAATCGAAGCCAGCGGGCTCTCACCGGTTGGCAAAGGAAGTATCCGTGAATTAGTCCGATTAGTCAATGAGATTGAAAAAGCGAGTGGTGAAAAATTCATTCGCATGGAAATGGGGGTTCCCGGACTCAATCCGCCCGATATTGGTACCGAAGCAGAGATTGCAGCCTTACGCAAAGGAGTTGCCTCTAAATATCCCATGATCGAAGGACTCGATTCGCTCAAAAAAGAGATTTCGCGCTTCCTCCATTTATTCATGAATGTGGAAGTGGACGAAAAAAATTGCCTTACCTCGGTAGGGAGCATGCAAGGCGCATTTGCCACCTTCCTGGTAGCTTGCCGACGCGATATAAATAAACCCAAAACCCTTTTCATCGATCCGGGCTTCCCGGTTCAAAAGCAACAAATGAAGGTATTGGGATTACCTTACGAAACCTTCGATGTGTATAATTATCGGGGGGAAGCTTTACGCGAAAAACTGGAATCTTACCTGAAAAAAGGCGATATCGGCACCCTCATTTACTCCAACCCAAACAATCCTTCCTGGATTTGTTTTACCGAAAGGGAATTGAAAATTATTGCCGAGCTCGCAAATCAATACGATGTGATTGTAATCGAAGACCTTGCCTACTTCGGCATGGATTTCCGAAAAGATTATTCTGTTCCGGGTCAAGCTCCTTACCAGCCGTCGGTAGCTCATTACTCCGACAACTACATCCTACTCATTTCCAGCTCAAAAGCCTTTAGCTATGCCGGTCAACGGATTGGGGCACTGGTTATTTCCGATTCCCTGGCGGTGCGCAAATTCCCCGATCTAAAGCGCTACTTCTCCTCCGATCAATTTGGCTACGCTATGGTTTATGGCGGATTGTATGCCCTCTCGTCGGGCGTTACACACTCGGCTCAGTATGGTTTTGCAGCCATGCTGAAAGCGGTTAACGATGGTGAATTCAACTTTGTCGATAGCGTTAAAGTATATGGAGATCGCGCTCATGTAATGAAGAAACTGTTCACCGACAATGGTTTCAAGATTGTTTACGATAAAGATGAAGACGAGTTATTGGCCGATGGTTTTTATTTCACTATTTCTTATCCGGGATTTTCAGGTGTTGAGCTTATCGAAGAGCTTTTGTATTATGGCGTATCGGCCATTTCGCTCGACATTACCGGTAGCGAGCGGCACGAAGGGCTTCGGGCCTGTGTGTCGCAGGTTAGCGACGATCAAATCAACGACTTGGCGTATCGATTAGAACAGTTCCACCTGCATCATTCCTAAGGGACCATCAGGGGTCTGTTTCCGGAGAATTTTCTTCGGATGTAAGGAATTGAATGTTTCGCTTTAAGCCCTCGTAGCGGGTTCTTTTTACTGCCGATTTGGGAAAAAGATTGTTAAATCCTTCGCGGGTAAGTTCAATCCAATCTTTTCTATTCATTTGGAGTAATTCCTCCGAAGGTTGAAAAGCAGGAACCTGATTTGCCAGGCTGAATCGATTCCAGGGACAAACCGATTGGCACACATCGCAACCAAACATCCAATTATCGAATTTCCCTTTCATATCCTGAGGGAGGCTATCTTTCAGTTCTATCGTGAAATAAGATATGCACTGATCGGCCTTGAGTACGTGCGGTTTAACAATGGCTTGCGTAGGACAAGCATCGATGCACCTGCGGCAATTACCACAATAATCCTTAATTGCTTTGTCGGTTTCCAGATCCAAATCGATGATGAGTTGAGCCAAAAAGAAGAACGATCCTTGCTGGGGTTGAATGAGCAATCCGTTTTTTCCAATCCAACCTAATCCGGAGCGAGCAGCCCAGGCACGTTCCAGCACGGGTCCCGAATCGACAAAGACCCGTCCCTGAATGGGCCCCATGCGTTCGTCGATAAAAGCATACAGAGCCCAAAGTTTTTCTTTTACTACGTGATGATAATCCTCGCCATAGGCATACATAGAAATTTTGGGAGCATCGGGGCTGGATTGCTTTTTCGGATGATAGTAATTGAAGCTCAGGCTAATCACCGACTTAGCTCCATCCACAAGCTTACGCGGATCGAGTCGTTTGTCGAAATGATTTTCCATGTAAGCCATCTTCCCATGGTACTGCTTATGCAGATAAGCTTCGAGACGAGGAGCTTCATCTTCTAAAAAAGTGGCTTCGGAAATACCACAAGAGGCAAAGCCTAATCGCTTTGCCTCTGCTTTAATCCATCGGGCATATTTTACAGAATCCTTCAAGCTTATTGTTTGGTAAACGTAGCATCTACCTGAAAGGCCGATTTACTCACCTGCGATAATTCTTCGGCAGAAAAGCTCAACTGGAATTCATTCATCGATTCATTTAAGTTGCCTGTGCCCAGAAAACGAAATCCTTCTACATCCTGAACAGGAATAATCAACTCCTGATCAACCTGCTCCAGGGTAACATAGCTCCAGCTTCCCAGTCCAAAAAAATTGTAAACCCGCACAAAGTCAGGATCCAGCATTTCGGTGGTTATTTCTACCAAATAAGTTTGATCGCCAAATTCGCTGCTCGATTCACTTACACTCCAGGTTCCTACCAAAGGATTGGAGGAATCGTCGTTTACTAAATCGTCGCAAGCACTAAAGCTAATTACCAGTAGCAGAATCAGGCTAAAAAAGGTGTATCGTTGTTTCATCATCGCTTGAGTTAAAAAAGTCCATCAATCAGATCGTCGTCGGCTAGTTCGGGAACGGTAACCTTGAGTCCGGGAGTACGCTCCATTTCGCGCTGAATAGCAAACATAGCCGGTTCATTGCGCGCCCACGAACGTCGCGCAATTCCATTATTCACATCCCAGAGAAGCATGCGTTCTAAGCGCACATCGGCTTCTTTGCTTCCATCGAGCGTTAGCCCGAAACCACCGTTCATCACTTCGCCCCAACCTACACCACCGCCATTGTGGATACTTACCCAGGTAGCTCCCCGGAAGCTATCGCCAATCACATTATGAATGGCCATGTCGGCTGTAAAAGCAGATCCATCGTAAATATTGGACGTTTCGCGATAGGGCGAATCGGTTCCGGAAACATCGTGGTGGTCGCGTCCCAAAACGATGGGTGCAGAGATTTTACCTGCACGAATCGCTTCGTTAAATGCTTTCGCAATTTTAATGCGTCCTTCGCTATCGGCATATAAAATGCGAGCCTGCGAACCGACTACTAGCTTATTTTTTTGAGCCTCTGAAATCCAGCGGATATTATCTTGCATTTGCTGCTTAATACGATCGGGAGCTGTTTCGGCAATTTTCTCCAGCACTTCCATGGCAATCTGGTCGGTAAGAGCCAGATCATCCGGTTGGTTGCTCGCACAAACCCATCGGAAAGGACCAAATCCATAATCGAAACACATGGGGCCCATGATATCTTGCACATAGGATGGATATCGGAATTTGCCCGAAGCATCGAAAATATCGGCTCCTGCTCTACCCGATTCCAGCAAGAACGCATTTCCATAATCGAAGAAATACATTCCTCGAGCAGTGAATTTATTAATGATATCGACTTGCCTTCTTAGGGATTCACGAACCTTTTCTTTAAAAGCATCCGGCTGGGTAGCCATTAAATCATTCGATTCTTCGTAGCTAAGTCCAACGGGATAATACCCTCCGGCCCACGGATTATGCAGCGATGTTTGGTCCGAACCTAGGAGTACTTCGACGTTTTCGGCATACAGTTTTTCCCATAAATCGACAATATTTCCTTGATAAGCGATTGAAATCGCTTCCTTTTTAGCTTGAGCCACGCGCACTCGTGCAACTAATTCGTCGAGATTTTGAAAGACTTCTTCGACCCATCCTTGACTATGGCGAGTATGAACAACTTTGGGGTTCACTTCGGCAACAATTCCGATAGCTCCGGAGATTACCGCAGCTTTAGGCTGAGCTCCCGACATTCCTCCGAGACCCGACGAGACAAATATTTGTCCGGCTAAATCGGAATGGTTTTTCATACGACCCGCATTCATTACCGTGATGGTTGTTCCATGCACAATCCCTTGTGGGCCAATATACATGAACGACCCGGCTGTCATTTGACCGTATTGACTCACACCCAAGGCATTGAACCGTTCCCAGTCGTCGGGTTTGGAGTAATTTGGGATGACCATTCCGTTGGTAACGACAACACGCGGCGCTTCGGGATGCGATGGGAATAAACCCATTGGGTGACCACTATACAGCACCAGGGTTTGCTCATCGGTCATTTCGGCCAGGTATTTCATGGTAAGGAGATACTGAGCCCAGTTCTGAAAGACTGCTCCATTTCCGCCGTAGGTAATCAACTCATGCGGATGCTGTGCTACGGCATGGTCGAGGTTATTACTCAACATGAGCATGATGGAAGCTGCCTGAACCGACTTATGCGGATAATCGGCAATACTTCGGGCATGAATTGGATAAGCGGGCCGAAAGCGATGCATGTAAATGCGTCCGAAAGTGCGAAGTTCTTCGGCAAATTCCGGAGCGAGAACCGGATGGTGCTTTTTAGGGAAATAACGTAAGGCGTTTCGAACGGCTAAGCGTTTTTCTTCGGGGGTTAAAATATCTTTTCGCTTAGGGGCGTGATTAACGTTTAGGTCGTGACCGGGATGCTCTGGTAATTCATCGGGAATCCCTTGTAGAATCAGCTTTTTGAATGTATCTGCGTGCATAGTGAAAAATTTTTCTCAAAGGTAAATTTTTTCACCCGAAAGCCGAGTCGAAAGTACAGCAGGAGCCAGGTTAATAAGATTTAAAAGAAGCCGGCCAAAAAGTCCATTTTCCGCAAGCTATCAAGCTGTTGATTCTTATTCACCTCGCGCGATTTGATAGCTGTTTCGGTGAAATAGGTGTGATGTTCGATAAACTTTATTTGAGTTTTCACCCACTCATCGACCGATTTAATCAGATTCCGCTCATAAAACTCCATGAATAAATTTCGACTGAGAGGGATAAAATCTTTTCGTCCCAGGTAATCGAGGTCGGCATCACAAATGATGGCTTCGTATAAATTCTCAGGGCTGGGAGGGTACTTGGTAGCCATGATAAGTTCCCCTATTCGGTCGATTTGAGCCGGAGTATAGAAGAAACGTGGCAGCATATCGCGTGCAATTTTGACTCCTTGCTGCTCGTGGTTTTCAAAATCGACAATGTATCCGATATCGTGGAAGAGAGCTGCAGTTCGAAGTAATAGATCCGATTCGGCATCGACTTGTTCCATTTTCGCAAGGAAGGAAACCGTTTCTACCACATCGATTGTGTGTTGTTTGTTGTGATAATAGAGTTTCTCGGGTAGCTCCTTATCGAGCATTTCCATAATGGTTTCGTAGAGATCCTGATAACGAAGCTCGGTGAGTTCCGATTTAAGCAGCGAATTCATAGCATATCCGGATTCGTCGAGACGGTATTCTTGTTTCAGGCCTTTAACCAGGTACATGTTCGCAGTTGATCCCGACCTCATGGACAAGGTTCCATTCGATTGCGTAATGAAGTAATCTTTCACAAGCTCGTAGGTATATTCCGAGATATTGATTTCCCCGGGAACGCCGTTCGATTCTAGGCGACTGGCGTTATTCACGGTGATTCCCCAAATATCGTAGGAAAGGCGTTTATCGCCAATTAAACCGGCGATAACCGGGCCGGTATTAACACCGATACGCAAGCCCCAATCGAGTGCAGGTGTTTTCGACTCATCGAACTTAAAACCTTTGATGTATTCGCGTACCTCGAGAGCTGCGAGTAACATTTCAATTGGGTTGGTTTTATTTTTCACCGGCACACCTCCGGCGCACATGTATCCATCTCCAATCGTTTTAATCTTTTCGAGGTGATATTTTTCGATGATTCCGTCAACTGCATGGAAAAACTCATCCAACTTAGCCACAAGCAAATCCGGTTCAAGCACTTCAGAAATTCTCGTAAAACCTTGAATATCCATAAACATTACCGTAACCATTCGGTATTTACTGGTAGAAATTTTCCCCTTAAGCCGAAGCTCTTTGGAGATTTCCGACGGCAACATATTCAACAGCAAATCTTCCGACCGCTCGTTCTCCTTCACATATTTATCGGTTCGTTCTTTAATTTCCCGTTCCAGTTCAATCCTTTCCTTCGCGACAAAGTACGATCGAACGGTAATGATGGTATAGAGGAAACTAACTAACAGGATAACGTAAACCGCTAAAGCAAAAGTGGTGAAGTAGAAGGGAGGTTTAACCATGATTCCCAAGGAAAAAACCTCCGTTTCCCGACCAAACAAGTCACGCCCCTGGACATGAAAAATATACTTTCCGGGGTTCAGTTTAATGTAATCCTTTTCGTGCAGCGACGACCAGGGCGACCAATCAACTTCGTAATTTTCCATCCAGTACCGATACTGATGCGATTGGCCGGCAATGCTAGGAGGGGAAACAAATTGAATTCTGAAACTATTTTGAGTATGGTTAAGGTCGAAAAAATCTTTTCTTTCGCCAGAAAAACGATAGCCAACGGGGATATCGATAATGCTATCGTTTTGCAAACGAAGTTTTTTAACAAGCATAGGCCCCGAGTCGATAAGTGCCTGGTTAAACGCCTGATTGAAGCGCAAAAGCCCCTCGCTCCCTCCTATCCAGCGTAGCGAATCGTCGATGTAAATGGTTTCGATCGAGGAGTTATTCATTCTTCCTACGGGGATGTAATCGAATGATTCAAAATTCCCATTCGACAAAAATCGCGTAGCCACCAGCTTATTTTCTTTCAACAAATCGGAACTCAGCAAAAAATAGACACCTCCGGTATTATCGTTCAGTACGTTTAGAATTTGGGGGTTATTAACGGGAAAATTGGGGCGAACAAGCGATACGAATCCGGTAAAATCCGGGCTTTGCTCAAAGCGGAATAGCCCTAATTCAGTATAAAACAGGATTTCGTTGCCCGACTTAAGAATGGTAGTAAGACCGTGTTCGTTGCCGAGGTAGCCTTGCTCTTTATAATTCGTGAGGCTGTATTGCGGGAAGTGTTCAGGATGAAACTGAATTCGGTATAATCCATAAAAACTGGTACTTACAAAAACGTTTCCGAGGTCGTCTTCTTCGATGAACTGAACCGTACCATTGATTCCAAAGTCGGCCGCTATTTCAAACCATTCGTCCCCCTGACGATGAAGCAGCTGCAATCCATTATCGCTACCGAGAAGGAAATAATCCGGAAAGTGTTTTAAAGGAAGGAGCACCCGAGCCGGGTAAGGAGCCAGGAGTTCTAGCTTACGATCTTTTAGTCGATACACGCCTTTGGAAGCAGCCAAGAGCAATTCATCCTCAGACTCCACAAATTGATAGGCAATCCCGACCATGAAGGGTAAAAGAGAAAAGTTGGATGATAGATTCTTTAAGGATGGCAAGCGGGTGGTATCTTCTAAACAACAGGCATACACCCCGTTATCGGTCCCTGCATACAAAAAATTATTTTTTCGAATAAAAGTGAACACTCCGCCCTCGAATCCATTTCTGGTATTAAAATAACTGAAGGGGGAAGGATATTCAATTCGACTGATTCCATTTCGCAAACAGGCCCACAAGTTTCCGTACTTATCGGCATAGAGAAAGTTAACAAACTCATCGGCCAGTCCATTGATTTTGTTGATGTGTTTGGTTATCTCCCCTTTCCTGTTCAGCAAAAGAATACCATTCCCTTTTGTTCCTATAGCCAAATCGCCGTTAAACAAAACCGTGGCATGAGAATACTCGTGATCCGACAAAAAACCATCGGCTTTACTTTCAATCGGCTTAAAACCAACTCCATCGAAGAACCAGAAGTGCTCATCTTCTTCGGTTCGGATATAATATCCACCATTCCAGAAAAACACATCGACAATTTGTTTTTCCATGAAGAAATTGCCTCCCGGAATTTCCTGCACCCGATTATCTTTAAAAAAGCAAAGCCCTTTGGTCGAATGATTTATGAAGACTTGGTTATTCGCTTTAAAAACAACAATGCCGGATCGCTTTGCATCGATTAGCTGAATGTACTGGTGGTGAAATAAAAAGAGTTTATCGGTACTTTCGAAAAAGACATTTTCGTCGGAACAGACAACATTCACAATCAGTCCAAAGTCTTCCTTTTTGAGGTATTTATCTTTTAAGGAGACGAGATAAGGTTTCCCTTTCGCCGTTTCGAGGTATCCAAATTCATTGAAGCCGCCTACATAGATTCGGCCGGAAGGAGTCCGATCGAGACGCGGAAATCCGGGCAAATTCAAATGCTGCCACTCCAGTTTATCGTAGATGAGAATACCATTCTGGTTGCCGAAATAGCTCACACCCTGATCGTCCTGCAGCATCGAAAAATTCTGATTCTCACTGGCATATTCAAAAGGGCTGAAATTCCGGATAAAGGGAATACCTTGTTTTACGTTGGTGGCAAACAGGTTTACGGGCAAGGACAAGAGAATAATTGCCCAAAATCCAACCCAAAACAAGCCTGTATTTTTTGAATCAATAAATTTTGCCATGATAAAACAATTTGCCTATTTTGAAGCAGTTTAAGTGAATGCTAAAGATAAAGATATTATTGCTTTTAACTGTATGAAGAAACGAGTCAACGAAGCTTATCTTCCTTCGATTTGTTATACCAACAAAGGCCTTTTTTTCTGCAATAATTCAATGCTTTACTTCAACTCTATTTACGCACGTTCTTCTAACTTATAAGTTTTAGATCCGATGACCATTAGCAAGAAAACCATTGTAGTCCCCTGCGATTTTACCGAGGTATCTCAATATGCAATCGACTTAGCCGTTCGATTATCTCGTATTCTAAATACCGATTACACCTTAGTTCACATCGTGGACGAAGGAAGCATGTTCACCTCCGAGGCATCCAAAATCCAGGAAGTGGAAAAAGCTACCGAGCGCTTGCAGGAATTGAGCGATCAAACTTTTGAAAAATACCAGGAACGGCCTAAATTCATTGCTCGCCTTGGGCATCTTTACGAAACCATCAATACCATTTCCGACGAACTCGACGCCAGATTAGTTATCATGGGCATTCATGAATTCAAAGGTATTCAACGTTTTACCGGATCAAGAGCCCTCAAAGTAATGGCAGGTTCTAAAATCCCCTTCATTATGGTATCCGGTCCGTATCAATATCGCAAGGACAACGACATCGTTTTCCCAATCGACCACAAACTGGAAACCAAGGAAAAACTAATCTGGGCCAATTACATGTCGAGAAACTTTGGTTCCCGCATAGTAATCCTAACCGCAACTCATAGCGACGAACTCCTTAAAAAACGGACCATCGGAAACTTAAACTTTGCCCGAAAATACCTCACCGAAAAAGGAGTGGAATTCGAAGTGCATTATGCCGAAAAAGGGAAAAACTTTGCAGAGGAAACCATCCGCTTTGCCAAAGAAATCAATACCAACCTCATTCTAATCATGATAACCAAAGAGATTAACCTTCAAGACTTTTTACTGGGAGCTGAAGAACAAAAAATCATCTTCAACGATGCTAGAATCTCGGTTATGTGTGTCAACCCCAGAACCGACCTTACCAAATCAGGCGGATTCAATTAAGCTTAAGATAAAAGATGAACTTCCTTCAAGTTCATCTTTTTTTTTACCATCATCTTTGTATCGAACAAAGCATGTAGGTTGCTATCTCAAACATTAATTCTTTTACCATGAAAATTCTATTTGCCACACATAATAAACATAAGATTGAAGAAATTAAGCAAGCACTCAACAATCAATTTTATGAACTAATCAGCCTCGACGATCTGGAATTTCACCAAGAAATCCCAGAGCCTTACCCAAGCTTAGAAGAAAATGCGCGGGCAAAATCGGAGTTTGCTTCTTCCCAATTCAATTTGAATTGTTTTGCCGACGATACCGGTCTGGAGATCGACGCCTTGAATGGAGAGCCGGGGGTATTTTCGGCCCGTTGGGCAGGACCACACTGCAGCTATTCCGACAATGTGGCCAAAGCCCTACGCGAAATGAAAGGCCAAACGAATCGAAAAGCGCAATTTCGCACCATCATCTCCTTAATTTACAAGGGGAAAGAACACCAATTCGAAGGAAAAGTAAAAGGATGCATTTTGACGGAACCTCGCGGGGAAATGGGCTTTGGGTACGACCCCATTTTTCAACCGGAAGGCTACAATCAAAGTTTTGCTGAAATGCCGCTCGAGCTGAAAAACAAAATTAGCCATCGCGGATTAGCTGTAGCCAAATTAGTGGAGTTTCTGAATAAGCAAGCCTGATCCGATTAATCCGGCCGAATTACTTGTTCAGCAAATCTTCTAACGTTGCATCGGCCGTAGAATATTTAAATTCATAGCCCTCCTTCAATAGCCTTCCCGGATATACTTTGGATCCTTTGGTAAGAATGGTGGAAGCTTTGCCCTTTAAAAGCCACAATGCCCAACGGGGCACCGGCAAAAAAGAAGGGCGACGGAGAATCCGTCCTATCTTCTGAGCGAATTCTTTGTTACTGACTATCTCCGGAGCCACTAGGTTGAACGGGCCGGATAAATCTTTTCGCTGGATGAAAAACATGGTAATGTCTTTCACATCGTCGACATGAATAAAGGAAAAGGGCTGATTCCCAGTCCCTAGCTTTCCGCCCACTCCTAGCTTAAAAGGCAGCACTAACTTTCGAAAGGCAGCCGCTTTTCGACCTAAAACAACGCCGAATCGCAAATTAACCACCCGCATATTTTCAAGCTCATTCAACTCGTTCGCCTTGTCCTCCCAGGCTTTTACCAACTGACCTAAAAAGTCGTCGCCTACAACGTGCACCTCTTCGGTATGCCGATGATCGTCCTTGCTGTACAAGCCCACAGCCGATGCAGCTAAAATCAGTTTAGGACGCTCTTTTATCAGCTTCAATGCAGTATGAAGTTTCTCCAAGGTTCCCAAGCGACTCTCGTATAACTCCTTCCGATACGACGAAGTCCATCGTTTAAAAATGACAGCCCCCGATAAATGAATCAACACATCTACACCTCGCAGATGCTCCTTGAAATCATGAATATTCGATCGAAAATGCTTTCGGGAAAGCCTGACAACATCGAATCCCAAATTTTCATAATAGGCTCCTAACTCCTTACCTAAAAACCCACTTGCCCCACTAATTGCAATCTTCATATCTGGATTATCTCTTTTTTCGCTGGTGCAAAATTAACAAAAGCTGCTGCCCCTTTATCGCAATGCGTCGAATAAGATTTCAACAGGGTGTTGTGCTTTAACTCCGGTACCATCCATAATTTGATGGCGACAACTCGTTCCCGGAGCAGCAATAGTAGCCTTACCTGCGGTACGCTTAACAGCAGGAAACAGCACAAGCCCACCAATTTTCATCGACAAATCGTAATGCTCCTTTTCATAGCCAAAGGAGCCGGCCATCCCGCAACAACCCGAAGGAATTACTTTTACCCGATAATTACTCGGAATGCTTAGCATTTGTACCGTAGGTTGTACGCTGGCAATACTCTTTTGCTGACAATGGCCGTGCAGCTTAATCTCTTTCTCGGAGTCGGTAAACAGCTCCCGATCAATGCGACCTGCGGCAAATTCTTTGGCAAGGAATTCATCGACCATGAACGTATGCTTAGCCAGTTCACGAGCATTTCCTTCCATCTCGTCGCCCACTATTTCCGGATACTCATCGCGAAAACTCAAAATGGCCGATGGTTCGATACCCAATAAAGGGTGTTCGTCGGAAATGAGCGGACTCAACACCTCAACGTTCTTGCGGGCAATACCGCGCGCAGTGCGAACCAAGCCTTTACTAAAATAAGTTCGACCCGACTCCGACACAGGCGGAATGCTCACTTCGTATCCTAATCGCTCCAATAATAAAATGGTTTTGATACCAATATCCGTATCAAGGAAATTGGTAAACTCATCGTTAAATAAATACACTTTCCGACCGGTAGATGTAAGCGCAGCCTTCTTCTTTCTAAACCAACGTTGCAAACTTTCCTTTTGCTGGGGAGGAAGGTTTCGCTTAGGAGCAAACCCGATGAGCGAGCGCAGCCAGGCTTGACGTAGAAAGAAATTGCTCAAAGCAGGAAAGTAGGCTGTAATTCGATGTATTTTAGGCAAATAAGCAATCAGTCGAGTGCGAATAGGAATAAAATGTTCGTCGTAGTAATGCTGCAAAAATTCAGCTTTCAACTTGGCCACATCAACGCTGCTGGGGCATTCCGATTTACATGCTTTACAGGACAAGCATAAATCCATTACTTCGTAAATCTCCTTATGATCGAAGGGGTTGGCTTTTTCCGAATTGGTGAGGAATTCGCGTAAAACGTTTGCTCTGGCGCGGGTGGTTGCACTCTCGTCGCGTGTTCCCATGTAACTCGGACACATGGTTCCTCCCGTCTCTTCGGTTTTACGGCAAGCAGCCGTTCCATTGCATTTTTCTGCAGCGCGCAAAATGCCCATATCCTTGGCAAAGCTAAAGTAGGTTTGAATCGGCTTAACCTCTTTACCGGGATCGTAACGCAAGGAAGTATTCATGGGAGGTGTATCCACAATCTTACCCGGATTAAACAATCCGTTCGGATCCCAAATGGATTTCACTTGCTTAATGAGTTGATAATTTTCCTCTCCCACCATCAAGGGAATGAACTGACCTCGAAGACGTCCATCGCCATGTTCTCCGCTCAATGAACCACGGTACTTTTTAACCAGCTTGGCACTTTCCAGAGCAATTTCGTGAAACAGCTTCACCTCCTCCGGATCTTTCAGGTTGAGCACAGGCCGCAAATGAAGTTCGCCGGTTGCAATGTGCGCATAATACACGCACTCCTTTCCAAACTGCTGCAGCATGGTATTAAACTCTTCCATGTATGCCGGCAAATCTTCGGGGCGAACTGCAGTATCTTCTATTACGGGGACAGGTTTAGCATCGCCCGGCATATTCCCCAAAACCCCGAGACCCGCTTTGCGCAGCTCCCACACCTGTTTTATTTGCTCATGCTCAATAAGCGGGTAGGCGTAACCATAGCCTGCTTGTTGGAGCGACTCAATGCATTGCTGAGCTTGTTGGCGGATAGCTTCCGGGCTATTCCCGGCAAACTCGGCCAAAAGCAATGCAGCCGGATCTCCTTCCACAAAGAATCGATTCTTATTTTGAGCAATGTTTTCTTTGGTGAGATCCATGATGGCTTTATCCATCAATTCGATTGCCACCGGCCTATGCTTCAGCACTATCAAGTTGGCTTCCATTGCTTCTCGCAGGGAATTTAGATGAACGGCCAACAACAATTTATGAGTAGGAGGAAGTGGAACCAGATTCAATTTGATTTCCGTCGTGAAAGCAAGCGTTCCCTCCGAACCGGCCAATAAGGCCGAATAATTCGTGGGTCCACCTTCAGGCCGATAAGGTTTTTGTTTCAATAGCAAATCGAGTGCATAGCCCGTATTTCTTCGCTTGATCTCAGGATGCGGAAACTCCTGGCTTATCCGAGTTTGATTCTCCGGATCGGATAAAATTCGATGCATCTCCCGGTAAATTTGTCCCTCCAATCCTTCGGCAACTAATTTCAGCTGCAGCTCCTCGTCTTCGAGGGGTTTAAAATGAGCACGGGATCCATCGCTTAAAATGGTTTTAACCTCCAGTGTATGGTCGCGGGTGCTTCCATAAACGAGCGAATGCGCTCCACAGGAATTATTCCCAAGCATTCCCCCAATCATACACCGATTGCTGGTGGATGTTTCCGGACCGAAAAATAGGCCATGGGGAGCCAGGATTTGATTCAGTTCGTCGAGGATAACACCGGGTTGTACCCTAACCCATTTTTCTTCCACATTTAGCTCCAGAATTTGAGTAAAATACTTCGACACATCCACCACGATACCCTTGCCAACCACCTGACCGGCGAGCGATGTTCCAGCTGTCCGAGGAATTAGTCCTACTTTATTTCGAATGGCAAAGTCGATGATCTGAAGAATATCCGCTTCATTTTGGGGCAAAAAAACAGCCACCGGCACTTCGCGGTAAGCCGAAGCATCGGTGGCGTATAGCAATCGTGTTTTCTTATCGGTAAATAGCTCACCAGTCGTTGTCGAAACAAGCGGTGTAAAATCGAGTTCTACCGTATCCAATTCCATGTGCATGCAAAATGGGGGAAGTTATGGTTAGGCTTTACGAAAATCGGTACTTTCAAATACTTTATTTGCCGAATCGGCAATGAAGCCTCCATACAACTCACCTGAGCTGGTTGGATAACGCTTTGCAAACTCATAATAACAACCCGGAATAAACTGATTCCCTTCTACAAAGGGGAAATTAATGATGCCAGCCTTGATCGACGATTGTTGGAGGAACTGCTCTTTGCTCCCTTTAATTTCGCCACCGGAATCGTTAATCAGAAATCCATTTTCTTTTAAAAGTTGATTTACCGAAGCGATCTCGGTAAAGTTCTTCAAATGGTTTACACTTATGGTGAAATGATTGGCTCGGAACCCGAATGCATACAGCCAGGCAGCATACTCCGATTCTTTTCGTAAGGCTTCGTAGGTTTCGTAAGACACATCGCCCCAAACCGTTCCGGAATAAATCAATTTATCGGACTGCAGCATCTTCTCAGGGATTCGATCGATGGTCTCTTTTACAATTTGCTGAAAGGATTCGCTGAATTGCTCTACCTGCAATTCGCTGATAAAGACTCGGGGTGCATTCACATCGAGTTCGTGCTCAAAATGCAAGGCACGCAACTTCTTTTCCGGGAAAAAATATTCGCCCGATTGAGCATAATCGACCTTTTTAAATACTTCCGCAAGTTTGTCGATTCCAATACGCTCGTCGTTAAAAGTCCGGAAAGCAATATGGTCGTTTACCACCTCTTCTCCGTGCGAAACGAACAAATCATACACATTCTTAACCGCTGGGTTATGGTTGGTATAATCCTCCCAGAGCTTCTCGAAAATTTCCTGATACGTCATAGTGAATAAGTTTAGTTTTATTTAGTGCAAAAGGAAAACTAAGGTAATGCTTATTTGTTTACTCCAATAGTAAAATTTAATAGCTAAACAGTGGATTTGAAGAGTTGAATCTTCCTTCATTCATTCAGCAAAAAATAGCTACACGGAAGTGCATTTTAGCGCATGTATTTAACGGTTTTTAATCCCTGTTTCATACTAAGTTATCGTATTTTTGTGTTGTGTTGTTCTGCAACCGGAACATTCTAAATCAACAAACGCATGAAACTTTTAAGCCTGGTCGGATTCCTTCTTTTCTCCTCAAGCCTCCTGGCACACCCTTTACACAAAAGCGTTGTAAACATCGACTTTACTTCCCCTTCTCAATTCAAAGTGGTAATTCAGCTCATCGACCACGACTTAGAAGAATTCCTACAGGTAAAATTCGGAGAGAATCAACCTCAAAACCTTTTATCTAAAGGACTGGAGTCCAAATCATTTTGGATCGAATTCTTCAAAAAACAATGCTATCTTTCTTTAGGAGAATCGCAACATTACTTCTCAAACCTCACCGATATACGCCACGAAAATGGAGAATGGTTTTTTGTTTTTCAGGAGGATATGAAAGTAACTCCGCAAAAGATTGAACTTCATAATCAATTACTCACTTCGCACTTCTCCAATCAGAAAAACCTGGTATTTCTTAATTACCTGGGCGAGGTTCAACAAGAAATGTTTAGTAACGATCGTTTCGAACACACCTTCGTGGTGGATAAAATGCCAGCTGAAACCAAACGCCCATAGCCCAAACCGACCATCATCATGCTTAAATACCTACTCTTAACTGCTGCTTTATTCGGTTTCTTTCTCTCAGGTAAAGCTACCCACAACCGGGCAGGGGAAATCACCTACGAACAAATCGGACCACTTAGCTTCGAAATAACCATCACTACCTATACCTACACGCTAAGTTTGGCCGACCGATCGGAACTCGAAGTGAGCTGGGGCGACAACACCACCGGCTATGCAACCAGAACACAATTCGTTCTGCTCCCCGACAACTACAAACAGAACACCTACAAAGCCACCCATACCTACCCGGGTGCAGGGATTTACGAAATTGTAGTGGAAGATCCCAACCGAAACTTTGGAGTACTCAATATCCCAAACTCCGTCAATGTTGTTTTCGCGCTTAAAACGATTCTGCAAATTGATCCCATCCTGGGCGAAAACAACACACCTATCTTGCTCAATCCCCCCATCGACAAAGCTGCTCTCAATCAACTGTTTGTTCACGACTTGGGTGCCTGGGATCCCGATGGCGACAGCTTATCGTTTAAACTGGATACTTGCCTTACCGAAGATGGCTTACCCATCGAGGACTATTCCTTCCCGCTATTCGATAGCCTGTTTTATGTAAATGAAGTTACCGGACAATTAATCTGGGACAGTCCCATCCAAGTTGGTGCTTATAACGTGGCCATCCTAATTGAAGAATGGCGTCGAGGCGTAAAAATTGGAACCATTGTGCGCGATATGCAAATCAATGTCGAAGAAACCGACAATCAACCACCGGTAATCAACCCGCTTGAACCCATTTGCGTAATAGCCGGCACAAGCATCGACTTCCTGGTGGAGGCTAGCGATCCGGAGCAGAACTACATCGAAATGTTGGCCTTTGGCGCCCCGATGGAATACCCCATTAATCCTGCAGAATTTACCCGAATCGGGCAACTGGGCGCACTTACGAGCTATCAGTTTCACTGGGAAACCATTTGCCGTCATGTTAAACTCAATCCTCATACGATTAGCTTCAAAGCCAAAGACACGAGCGAAGCCGGAAGCTTCTCGAACGACTTCATTTCCCTGAGCGACTACGAGCAAGTTCAAATCCGGGTTATTGCCCCTCCCTGCGAAAATCTCACCCTGGAAGCCAGCAACTCGACTGTCTCTCTCAGTTGGTCGCCCAGTTCTTGCACAAATGCCATCGGGTACGACATTTACCGAAAAGAAGGCTCCTCTGGCTGGACCCCCGATTCCTGCCAAACTGGAATTCCCGCCTCCCTTGGCTATGAAAAAATTGCCTCCACCGAATCCTGGTCCGACACCACCTATTTCGATAACAACCAAGAAGTCGGACTGCGTCAGGGAATTGAATACTGCTACCGCATTGTTGCTCGCTTTACCGATGGAGCCGAAAGCATTGCATCCGACGCTGCCTGCACCCTGCTACAGAACGGAATCCCAACTATCACCCATGTCGATGTAGTCAGTACCGACGCCGAATCAGGGCAAATTTTTGTCGGATGGGCAAAACCCAAAGAACTGGACACCATGCAACTCAGTGGTCCATTCAAATACCTCATTTATCGCTCAGAAGAAATATGGGGTGAAAACCTGGTTCTAATCGATTCCCTCTCCAGCCTCAACGACACCAGCTACCTCGATACCGGACTGAATACGCTCAACCTGCCCTACTCCTACCAAATCGAACTCTACCACGATGCTCCGAATAACCGCTTCCTCATTGGATCGCCGCACATCGCCAGTTCATCATTCCTCGAAATTAAAGCCGGCGACAACCACCTGGAACTAAGTCTTCGAAAAAACACCCCCTGGATTGATTCTCTTTTTCAGCTCGACCGACAAAATCATCAAACCCTTCTCTTCGACTCCATCGACACGAAGGAAAACTTCCTTTTTATCGACGATAGCCTGAAAAACGGAACAGAATATTGTTATCAAATTACCGGTTCGGGCTTTTACCACGACCCCAATCTTATTCGCCCTCTCATCAATCGTAGTCAAATAGCTTGTGCCATCCCCATCGACACCATTCCACCCTGCACACCAATGCTTAACCTGGGCAGCAATTGCGATGACTTTGTCAATTATCTTTTCTGGTCCTTACCTGCCGACTCCTGCTTCGAGGATATCAGCGGCTTCCGCATTTATTACTCACCAAACACCGAAGATCCGCTTCAACTTTTGGAGGAAATCGATTCGGCAGGGATATTCGAATTCGAACATTATTTCACCGATATCGACCCCACAACCGCGGGCTGTTACGCCATCACAGCGGTCGATTCCTTCTTTAACGAAAGTCCCATTGAGGTTGTCGCTTGTGTCGATGCTTGTTATTTTTATGAACTGCCGAATGTATTTACCCCAAACAACGACGGAAACCATGATTTGCTCGTTCCGATAACCAATCTTTTTGTCGAAAAAGTAGTCATGAAAATATACAACCGTTGGGGAAATCTGGTGTACGAAACCGAAGACCCCAACATAAACTGGGATGGCTCCTACCTCGACACACCGCAAAAGGTATCCGACGGAGTATATTACTATGTGTGCGATGTGTACACCTATCGATTATCGGGACTAGAACATTTTACTTTAGTAGGTTTTGTGCATGTCTTCGCCGGAACCGACCAAGTAACACCCTCTGAATAAAATGCGTATCAAATCAAGTTGTGAATTAAAAACCAGTTGACCTTATGCCAAACTATTTATCCATCCTACTTCTGATTCTTTCCATGCTCTTGCTACCGGTCGAAAAAACTTGTAGCCAAAGCCGGGTGCACAATTATTACTCAGGGCTTGCTGCTATGGAATTAGGAAAATGGGAAGATGCCGGTCGATTTTTTCGGGATGCGATACAAGACGATATCCCTCCTAAGTTGCTGTACCTAAAACTGGGAAGCATCGAAGAGCATTTAGGCAATACAAACGATGCATTAAAAGCCTTTCTGAAGGCAGAATCGTATCAAAAGGGAATTGCATCCTACGAGCTAGCCGTGCACTATACACAGAAAAATAAAATGGATTCTGCGCTATATTATCTCGACCAGCACATCCGTTCTCCTTATCGAAAAAATAAAGCTGAAATCAGGACTGATGAACAACTTCATGAATTGGCCAAAATAAAAGCTTGGGAAGAATTCTGGATGACTAATCGCTACGCTGGCTCCGAAATGAGCATGGCGGAAACACAATATCTTATCCAACAAGGTCAACAAGAAGAAGCTTTACTCATTGCCAATAACCTACTCGACCGACTGAAAAGAAATAGCGAAGCTTACTTTCATCGGGGGCTTATCTACTATTCGCTTCAAGACTTCGACTATGCCGCCGAAGATTTCGAAGATGCTCTTAAGTTAAAACCCAAAAACGACGAATACGCCTATCATTTAAGTTTGGCATGGATGCAGGAACAAGCATTTAAAAAAGCCTTGAAAGCAATTCGATCCGCTCGAGAGCTGAACTCCTTGAATCCGGATTACCTCTATACCGAAGCCCAGATTTTATATAAAAATTACGAAACCGAAGCAGCCCTGAACACATTGAATCAATACCTGGCTTTTTTTGCTCACCGCAGCGAAGCACAAGTTTTAAAAGCAACGATCCTTCACGATTTAGACCGAATAAGCGAAGCCGAGGCCATTGTTAATGAACTTATTGCACAAGGAAAAGCCTGCGATGCTTGTTATTATATACGTGGCAACGCTCACTTTAAAAAAGGAAACTTTTCTGCTGCTCAAAGCGATTACTCCATGTCGCTTGATCTTAACCCCAAAGACCCGATTACTTTCATGAACAGAGGAAATACGCGTATCATGCTGAACGATACCACAGGAGCCTGCTACGACTTCGAAAAGGCCTATCGGCTTGGTTACAAAAATGCTGTTTTGTCAATCAGGGATTATTGCGGGGATTAAACCTTCCTCCGGGGAGAAGAGGAATGTGCTGAGGAACGACGATGTTTTGAATGGGAGCTGGCTCTTCGGCGCTTCTTATTGCTACTCACCCGGCGGATTCCATCCACTTTCCGGTCGCGGCCAAACATGCGTTCCTCTTTCTTGTTCAGCCGCCTCGCATACTTTTCACGCTTGCGACCTAAATACCAGTTTTTAAAATGTTTCCACCGACGAGAAAGGGATGTGCCAATCTTCTTCCCAAAAACGGCAAGAAAAACAGCCACTGCAAGTAAAAGGATTCCGTGAATAAAAAGCTGACGGATTTGCTCTTCCATTCTGATTTGTTTGCGGCAAAACTAAACTTTATTTCTTTTAAACTTATTTTCGCAAGAAAAAAACATGATTCTACTTGCCGATAGTGGTGCTACCAAAACAAAATGGGTGCTTATGGAGCAATCTCAGATAGTGAATTCCTGGATTGGTCCTGGTCTCCATCCCCTATTCATCCATGAAAATGATATCCTTTCGGCTCTTCATGAACTCCCCATTAGCCCCAAAAACTATCCCCAAGAAATCTATTTCTATGGAGCAGGCTGCTCTTCGCCCGATCGAACTTATTTACTCGAAAAGAGCTTACAAAATCATTTCTCCGGCGCAACGATTCAAATCGAATCCGATCTCGTTGGAGCCTGCAAGGCTTTATGCGGCAGGCAAGAAGGGATTGCGGCAATCTTAGGAACAGGGTCCAATTCAGCCGTTTGGAATGGAAAATCGATTGCTCGTCAGCAAATATCGCTCGGGTACCTGCTTGGCGACGAAGGGAGTGGGGCCGACCTGGGGAAGCGACTGGTTACGAAAATGCTGCATCAGGAAATCGATCCGGAAATCAGGGATCATTTCTTTGAATGGTTCAAAACCAACCCGAACGAACTAATTACTCAAATCTATCGGCATCCCTTTCCGAATCGCTACCTGGCCAGTTTTGCTCCTTTTTTAATTCAGGAGCCATACCGAGAATATTTTCAACCACTGGTTAAATCAGCCCTTCATGACTTTATGGGTAAATACCTGCGTTTGTATCCCGAAGCTGAGAAACTACCGATTCACTTCACGGGCTCCGTAGCAGGGAAAAACGAGAAGCTTATCCGCGAGTTGGGAGCAACATGGAATTTAACCATCGGTCAAATCCAACCCGACCCAATGGATGGTCTCTTTCGCTATCATTCGAAGCCGTAGCTTACTCCATCGTTTTGAGAATTTTCTCTACCTCTTCTTCCGTCTTATACAATTTCTCTTTGCAAAAGCTAATCAGCTGCGATGCCTCTTTTACATTCTCCGCCAATTGGTCCACATCGAGCTCGTCGCGTTCAATTTTCGACAAAATCTCTTCTACTCGCTCAATGGCTTCGGTATAGCTTAACTTCTTCTTGTTCATATTGCTTTATTTAGTTGAATGTCTTTTACTAAAATGCCTCGAATCGCCCCATTCTCCAAAACCAATTGCATTTCCGGTTTTAGCCAGATTACGGCTCAATTCAGCCAGGTGCGAGGCTACCCCCTCTTCAAAGAGCGGTTTATTCTCGTAAAGAAAATAATCCGAACGGACCCTTTGGGGTGTCAAATTAGGCATAATTACATTGGCTCCAACGGCTATTCCACGCTCTCGTCCATCGGGAACAATCGCTTGAAGCGCAGTTGCCGAAGCAATATTAATATCTTTCAAAACCAATCGGCAAACAGCAATCATTTTCAAGGCTAATTCAAATCGATCCGTTAAAGGGAGAAGCTGCAAGCGCTCCGCAAACAAGGGAGTTTCCGGATGTTCCAAATAGGGCCCCATCCCGAGCATATCAACATCAAATTCCTTAAAAAACAAAATATCCCGGGCTAAATCGCTCATCGTCTGACCCGGCAAGCCAATCATAACTCCGGTTCCGGTTTGGTATCCAACTGCCTTTAAATCGTGCAAGGCAGCAATCCTTCGCTCAAATCGATGCAACTCATTGTCGGGATGAATCCTCCTAAAAAGCTCCGGATTAGTCGATTCAATCCGTAACAAGTATCGATGAGCACCTGCCTCGAACCACTCTTCGTAAACCTCGCGTGTTTGCTCTCCCACCGATAAAGTAACGCCCAACTTCCCCCCAGACATAGCCCGAATGGCTTTAAGTAATCGGGTAATCCTTGCTGTAAACGCCGGACTTTCTAATTCACCCGACTGAATAACCAACGAGGCGTAATTCTCCTCCAAAGCGTATCGCGCCGCCGTTAACACTTCATCCTCGCTAAGTTGATATCGCTGCACCCTTCGGTTACTCTTTCTAATCCCACAATAAAAACAGTCTTTCCCACATTGATTTGAATACTCAATGAGTCCTCGCAGATAAACTTTTGGCCCGGAAAAATGATCTCGTGCAGCAGCTCCTAATCGAAAAAGCTCCTGCATGGATGCACCATTCGCGTTTAATAAAGTCTCAATTTCAGCTTGAGACCAATCGTTCTTGTTGAAATATTCCTTATCGTTCATAGCCTGATTTTTCCATCGTAAAACTAAGACTAATCGGTCTAAAAAAACCTGACAAATTTCAAAAAAGCCCCGAAGAGAGTAGATTCTGGGGGAAAATTATGCTTACATTTACAGCAATAATAATCGTTAACACCTAATCAATTACTATGAACAAAATTGGATTGTTTTTTGGCCCGATTGGAGGTTCTACCAATCGTGTCGGCAAATTGATTGCTGAAAAAATTGGCAACGAATTCGTCGATCTTATCCCTGTGAAAGAAGCAACTACCGAAACGCTGAGCAAATACGACAACATCATTTTTGGCATTTCCACCCTGGGTCGTGAAACCTGGGACGGAGAACATACTAAAAACGACTGGGATGTCTTTATGCCGAGCCTGGAAGAATTCGATTTTAGCGATAAAAAAGTGGCAATCTATGGTCTTGGCGACAGCGTTACCTATGCCCAGTTCTTTGTAGACCACATGGGAATTCTGGCTCAAAAACTCCTCAATGCAAAGGCTACTCTAATTGGCAAAGTAAGCCCGGAAGGCTACTCCTTCGAGGATTCCAAAGCCTTGATCGATGGAGCGTTCATCGGCTTACCAATCGACGAAGATTTCGAAGATTATTTGACCGAAGAGCGCGTTAGCGCCTGGGTAGAACAAATCAAACCAGAACTGCTGTAACTGATTCCCAATTAATCTAAAACGCATACTTATAACGCAGGCCGCTTTCCGTCCTGCGTTTTAATTTTGTAGGTGCTAGTCCTTACTGATTGCTAGCTTGCCATCGAGTAAAAGGGCTAATACAGTGAGCTGATCGTCGAGACTGGATTCGGGCAAATCGACAAAGACCAGGCCCGGCTGCTTACTCCAATAAGGTTTTAAATGCGTCTTTACCTCACATTGAGTGCCGTTACCGAGGACCCAAGCTCGATGAATGGTATTGCGAACACCTTTTAACATCACTTCCCGGCCGGCGTGCGCATCAACAAACAAATACAAAATAGTACTGTCGGCCGACAAAGTGCTCGGACCATAATACAAATCCTTTGGCAGCCCGGCATGTGTGCCGTAAATAGCCTCCGCGTGCTTATGGGTCCACCTACCTAAGTCCTTTAAAATACTGACCTGTTCCGGCGGAATAACTCCCGTGGCATCGGGTCCAATATCCAGTAACAAATTACCCCCCATCCCTAAACAATCAGCAAAAATCCGGATAATCTGTTTACTCGATTTGTAGGCTTTGTCGTTCGGCTGATAACCCCAACTATCATTCATGGTTAAGCATAGTTCCCAGTAAGGTTCGTCGGGAGGATAAACCGGCAAACCATTTTCCGGGGTCGCATAATCGCCATAGCCCTGGAGTCGGTTGTTCAAAACAACCGCCGGATTCCGACTCAGCAGGTCGGCTCTGATTTGCGATGCTTTCCATTCGGCTGCACTAAACTCCCAGTCGCCATCGAACCAAAGTAAATCGGGATTAAACTGCTGGCTAATCTCGTGTATCTGCGCATGATTAAACTGAGTAAATCGTTCCCATCGAACGGAGTCATTCTCATAGCGCTTTTCATTTCGGGTAAAATTCGGATAGTCTGGATGGCTCCAGTCTATAAGGGAATAGTATAGCCCAAATTTCAAGCCTTCCTGTCGAATTGCTTCCGCAAAGTCGGTTAATAAATCGCGGCCTGCAGGAGTATCTTTCACCACACTAAAATGATTTTGCTGAGTATCCCATAAGGCTACTCCATCGTGATGTTTGGAAGTAATAACTGTGTACTTTGCTCCACTCTGAGCAATAAGCGAAGCCCATTCTTCCGGCCGAAAATTCTCGGCTGTAAAACCATCCAACTGCTGCATGTACTCATCGTGGGGAATGTAGTGATTATAAAACGACCAGCTTTCCGAAATGCCATTCACAGCATAAATACCCCAATGAATGAAAACACCCAGCTTGGCGTCCTTAAACCATTGCATACGTGCTGTATCGACCCTTATCGAATCGCTTTTCTGAGGCGATTGAGCTTCCGCTGGGGAAACCAAAAATAAAAATCCGAAGGCAAAAAGGAGGGAGCGTGCACGTATATTCATAAAAAAAGCTGTTTCGATTCTTCGGGTAAAATACGACTTGCCCCGCAGAATTAAAACAGCTTTTTAAACAGCTATTCTACTTCAGTTACTTGTTCTGAATGAATTTAAAGTTTCGTCCGGGATAAACGGCCGAATCTCCTAAAATCTCTTCAATTCGGAGTAATTGATTGTATTTAGCCATGCGATCGCTTCGCGAAGCTGAGCCCGTTTTGATTAGACCGGTATTTAAGGCAACCGCTAAATCGGCAATGAAAGAATCTTCTGTTTCGCCGGAACGATGGCTCATAATGGAAGTCATAGCATGAATGTCGGCTAAACGAACAGCATCGATGGTTTCCGATAAGGTTCCAATCTGATTCACCTTAATTAAAATCGAATTCGCCGATTTCTCGTCGATTCCGCGTTGCAAACGGTTCACATTCGTAACAAATAAATCGTCGCCAACAATCTGAACGCGGTCGCCAACTTTTGCAGTGAGAGCCTTCCAACCTTCCCAGTCATCTTCGTGTAAAGGATCTTCCATCGAAATGACCGGATATTTCTCAACCCAACTCGCCCAATAATCGACCAGTTGTTCCGTCGTTAAGTCTTCTCCTGTCGATTCAAAATGATACACTTTTCGTTTTTCATCGTAAAACTCGGAAGCAGCAGCATCCAAAGCAATGTAAATATCCTTACCTGCTTGATACCCGGCTTTAGTAATTGCTTCAACCACCACTTCAATCGCTTCTTCGTTCGATTGTAGGTTAGGCGCAAATCCACCTTCGTCGCCAACGTTGGTCGAATGACCTTTCGCTTTCAAAACAGCTTTTAAATGGTGAAAAACTTCGGTGCCCATTCGAAGTGCTTCGCTGAAGCTATCGGCACCTACCGGCATAATCATGAACTCTTGAATATCAATCTTGTTATCGGCATGCTGCCCCCCATTCAGAATATTCATCATTGGAATAGGTAAGGTTTTGGCATTAACACCGCCTAAATAGCGAAACAGATGCTGATTGGTGGCCATGGCAGCTGCTTTAGCAACAGCGAGGGAAACTCCAAGCATGGCATTTGCTCCTAACTTAGCTTTATTGGGCGAACCATCGAGAGCAATTAATGCCTGATCGATTTCTAGTTGGTCGGTTACACTATAACCTTGCAACTGTTCGTTAATGACGGTATTCACATTGTTGACAGCCATCAAAACACCCTTACCCATAAAACGGCCGGCATCACCATCGCGTAACTCAACCGCTTCATGCACTCCGGTCGATGCTCCGGAAGGAACCGCTGCCCGTCCTACAAATCCACTTTCAGTAATCACATCTACCTCAACGGTAGGATTGCCGCGGGAATCTAAAATCTCGCGCGCTAAAACTTGAACAATTCTTGTCATGTCTTTAAATAGTTAAATAGTATCATACTTTATACAAAACGAGGGATCAAGCATGGTTAGCTTCATCCCTCGTTAAACGTATTATTTCAGTATATTATTCCTTTTTCGATTCATTTTCGGAAGTAGTTTCATTCTCTTGTTCTGGAGTATTGGAAACCTCAGGAGTTTCACTGGATACTTCTGCTACCGGAGTAACATTTTCTACTGATGCTTCTTCAACAGCCGGGGCCGATGCAACTGAAGCTTCAACTTTGGCGGTGGGAGCACTATCGCCCGATTTCTTACGACCAGCACGACGAGAACGACCTTTAGTAGCTTTCTTACCTCCTTTACTATCGAGTAAATTCAGGTTGAAATCGACCAATTCAATGATACACATTTCGGCAGCATCCCCTTGACGGAAGCCAGTTTTAATGATTCGGGTATACCCCCCCGGACGATCAGCTACTTTCGGAGAAATTTCGCGGAATAGTTCACTAACCGCGAATTTGCTCTTTAACATACTGAAGACTACCCGACGAGAATGAGTAGAATCATCTTTGGATTTCGTGATGATAGGTTCTACAAATAATCGGAGTGCTTTAGCTTTAGCCAGGGTCGTTTTGATTCTTTTATGCAGAATTAGAGAAGTCGCCATATTAGACAGCATGGCTTTACGATGTGCACTTGTTCTTCCCAGGTGATTGAATTTCTTACGATGTCTCATCTCTCAATATATCTTTTTCTAATGTTCTTAAACGAGTTTGATGCTTATTCTTTGTCTAATTTATATTTGGCTATATCCATTCCAAAAGACAGACTCATATTATCCAGCAGTTCATCGAGTTCGGTAAGCGATTTTTTACCGAAGTTTCTGAATTTCAACAAGTCATTCTTATTGTAGGTTACTAGTTCACCCAGTGTTTCAACATCGGCCGCTTTCAGGCAGTTTAGAGCGCGAACGGAAAGATCCATATCGGCCAGTTTCGTTTTAAGGAGCTGGCGCATGTGAAGGATTTCTTCATCAAACTCTTCGTTTTCATGCTTCTCATCGCTATCGAGCGTAATTTTCTCGTCGGAAAAGAGCATAAAGTGTTGGATTAAGATTTTTGCTGCTTCTTTCAAAGCATCTTTCGGATGAATAGATCCATCGGTATCAATATCGATGATGAGCTTCTCAAAGTCGGTTTTTTGCTCCACACGATAGTTCTCGATAACGTATTTCACGTTACGGATAGGAGTAAAGATGGCATCGATAGGAATCAAGCCAAACTCAGCATCGATGGGTTTATTTTCCTCGGCAGGTACATAACCACGTCCTTTACCAATATGCATGGTTATTTGCAATTTCACATCCTCTTCCAGATGACAAATAACCAAATCGGGATTCAATACTTCGAAGCCTGTGAGGAAGCGACCGATATCACCGGCAGTGAACTTGGTTTGACCATTGATCGTAACACGAACTTTCTCTTCGTCAAACTCATCGCTCTTTTTTCTGAAACGAGCCTGCTTGATATTCAGAATCATCTCAGTAACATCTTCCATAACACCCGGAATGGTAGAAAATTCGTGCTCTACGCCTTCGATTTTCAGATAAGTAATGGCATGCCCCTCCAGCGATGACAACAGGATTCTACGGAGAGCATTCCCTACCGTAAGACCATAGCCAGGCTCTAAAGGTCGAAATTCAAATTTACCATGTACCTCATCCGATTCAATCATCACGACCTTATCGGGTTTTTGAAAGGCTAATATTCCCATAATAATAATGCTTCTATTAATAGATTACTTTGAATACAACTCGACGATCAACTGTTCCTTGATATTTTCTGGAATCTCGTCGCGATTAGGCAAATTCAGGAATTTGCCGGTTAAACTGGTGCTATCCCACTCAATCCATGAGTACAAACGATGACGACCGGAGCCGATTGAATCATTTATCACTTCCAAGGATTTAGAACGCTCACGAACAGCAATCGTTTCTCCTGGTTTAACCAGGTAACTTGGAATGTTCATCATCTGACCATTAACGGTAATGTGACCATGATTAACTAACTGACGAGCTTGGGAGCGAGTCTTTGCTAATCCAATGCGAAACACTACATTATCTAAGCGGGACTCAAGGAACTGGAGCAGTACCTCCCCGGTAATGCCTTTGCTGCGACTTGCTTTTTCAAAGAGATTGCGGAACTGCTTCTCTAATACACCATAAGTGTATTTAGCTTTCTGCTTCTCTTTTAACTGTATCCCGTACTCGGAGCTTTTCTTTCTTCTACGGTTCATTCCGTGCATTCCTGGAGGATAATTTTTCTTTTCCAGTACTTTATCCGGTCCATAAATAGGCTCACCGAACTTACGGGCTATCTTACTCTTTGGTCCAATATATTTTGCCATTATTCAAAGTATTTTCTAATCAACTAATCAGTACAAATAAAACTACACTCTTCGACGTTTGGGCGGGCGACATCCATTGTGTGGAAGAGGGGTAACATCGATAATCTCGGTAACTTCGATACCTGCATTATGGATGGTACGGATGGCAGACTCACGTCCGGCACCAGGCCCTTTTACATAAACTTTTACTTTGCGTAAGCCTAAATCATAGGCTACCTTAGAACAGTCGGCTGCTGCCGTTTGCGCTGCATAAGGAGTATTCTTCTTTGAGCCTTTGAAGCCCATTTTACCGGCCGACGACCAAGAGATAACTTGCCCGGCATTGTTGGTAAGAGAAACAATAACATTATTGAAGGTAGCTTGAATATGTGCTTTACCGGTTGGCTCTACAATAACAACCCTTTTCTTAGCACTGGAAACTTTTTTCTTTGCCATATTACGTTAATTTCTACTTAGTAGCTTTCTTTTTATTTGCAACAGTTTTCTTCTTTCCCTTACGAGTACGAGCATTGTTCTTGGTACTCTGTCCACGGACCGGTAAACCAATACGATGACGAACTCCACGGTAGCACCCAATATCCATTAATCGCTTAATGTTCATTTGAGTCTCGGAACGAAGTTCTCCCTCTACCTTGAATTCCTTGTTAATGACGGTACGAATCTCGTTGAGATGATCATCGGTCCAGTCCTTTACTTTAATGTTTTCATCCACGCCTGCCTTTTTAAGAATTGAAGCGGCAGCACTTCTACCAATTCCATAAATGTAAGTTAATCCTATAACTCCGCGTTTCTCCTTGGGTAAATCTACACCAACTATTCTAGCCATAAAGAAAGATTATTATTAATTGTAATTCGTTTATCCTTGACGTTGTTTAAACTTCGGATTCTTCTTGTTTATCACGTAAACGCGTCCTTTCCGCTTTACGATCTTGCAGTCTTCGCTGCGCTTCTTTACTGATGCTCTTACTTTCATTAGTCAAAATTTTATTTGTATCTGAATGATATTCTCCCTTTTGTTAAATCATAAGGCGACATCTCTACTTTAACTCGGTCGCCTGGCAATATCTTTATGTAGTGCATACGCATCTTACCAGAAATATGTGCCGTAATAATATGTCCATTCTCCAACTCCACTCGAAACATGGCGTTACTTAATGCCTCAATGATGGTTCCGTCTTGCTCGATCGATGACTGTTTTGACATAATTATAATTGATTTAAAACTTCTTCTATGATATCGAACCTCGATAATATTTGTGGCTTACCATCTACAATGGCAATGGTATGCTCATAGTGAGCGGAAGGTAGCTTATCACGTGTACCAATCGTCCATCCATCGTTGTACTGAACAATGTCGCGTTTCCCCAAGTTAATCATGGGCTCAATTGCGATAACAAGTCCCTCTAAAATCTTTGGACCACGTCCGCGCTTCCCATAATTGGGAACCTCTGGTTTCTCATGCAAGTCCTTGCCTACACCATGACCTATCAGCTCACGAACAACCGAAAAACCATTCGATTCTGCGTGGGTTTGAATCGCGTGCGAAATATCACCAATTCGATTGCCGACAACCGCTTGCTCAATACCCAAATAGAGACTCTCCTTGGTTACATCCATCAGCTTTTGATGTTTAGGATCGATAGAACCAATACCATAGGTATAGGCTGAATCGCCGTAATAATCATTCATCAAAACACCACAATCGATGGATACCAAATCTCCTTCCTTCAGCTCATAGTCTCCCGGAATTCCGTGAACTACATGATGATTAACCGAAATGCAAAGCGAATTCGGATAACCGTTGTACTGAAGAAAACCCGGGACTCCACCATGATCGCGAATAAATTGCTCAGCAATTCGGTCTAACTCGATGGTTTTGACTCCCGGTTGAAGATAGGGTGCTAAGGCAGCATGGGTTTTTGATACTAACTCATTGCTTAACCTTAATAACTCGATTTCTGCCCTCGTTTTATAAAATATCATCAAAGAACGTATTCCTTATTTTGTTAGATAGCGGCGGCTGAACCGGCTCTACCTTTAATTCTTCCTGTTTTCATTAAGCCATCGTAATGCCTCATGAGCAAATGACTTTCAATTTGTTGTAGGGTATCCAGGATAACACCCACCAAGATTAGCAAGCTGGTTCCACCATAAAATTGTGCGAACTGAGCGTTGATTCCGGCTAGCATGGCAAAGGCTGGCATGATAGCCACCAAGGCTAAGAAAATTGAACCAGGCAAGGTAATGCGATCCATCACGTTATCCAGAAACTCAACGGTCTTTTTACCAGGCTTCACTCCCGGAATAAATCCACCATTTCGCTTCATATCTTCTGCCATCTGAGTAGGATTAACCGTAACAGCGGTGTAGAAATAGGTAAAAGCGATAATCAGTAGCGCAAATACAAAGTTATACCAGAAGCCGGTGAAATCGGTAAATGAGGTGGCAAACCAACCCATGTTTTCTGATCCATAACCAACGATTGCCATCGGGATAAACATTATTGCCTGTGCAAAGATGATGGGCATTACCCCAGCTGCATTCACCTTAAGAGGAATGTACTGACGTACACCACCGTATTGCTTATTCCCCACGATTCGTTTAGCATACTGAACAGGAATACGTCGTGTACCTTGTACCAGCAAAATTGTACCAACGAATACGAAGAAAAGGATGACGATCTCGACAATGAACATGATCAAACCACCTCCTGCAGACGATAATCGTGCTCCAAACTCTGCGAATAAAGCGAAGGGCAATTGAGCGATGATACCAATCATAATGATGAGAGAGATACCATTTCCAATTCCTTTATCAGTAATACGCTCACCCAACCACATTACAAACATGGTTCCTGCTGTCAAGATTACCATGGAACTAACCCAAAAGAAAGTACCATCGGAAACAAAAGCTGTGGCAGGAAGCTGCATCATTAAATTCGTGATGTAACTAGGACCTTGCAGGAACAAAACACCTACGGTTAAGTAACGGGTAAATTGATTTATCTTTCTACGACCACTTTCTCCTTCGCGCTGCAATCGTTGAAAGTATGGAATAGCCATACCTAATAACTGCACAATAATAGAGGCCGTAATGTATGGCATGATTCCCAACGCAAAAATGGAGGCGTTTCCAAAAGCACCTCCTGAGAACATATTGATTAATCCTAATAGCCCATCACTGGCCTGGTTTTGCAAAGCCGAGAGTTGATTGGGATCAATCCCCGGTAAAACCACGAAGGATCCCAGACGATAAATCAAGACCAGCCCAAGCGTGGTTAGCAATCGAGCCTTTAGATCCTCGATTTTTGAAATATTTCGTAGCGTATTAATAAAAGCTTTCATTCAATTACAGTTTTACAACGGTTCCTTGTAAACTTTCGATTGCTTGTTGAGCCGACTTGCTAAATGCATCTGCCGTAACTTCTAATTTGGTAGTAAGTGTACCGTTGCCAAGAATCTTTACAAGCATATTTTTCTGAATCAATCCGGCTTCGAAAAGAACTTGCTTGTCAATTTTAGTTAGCCCCTTCTTATCGGCTAGCATTTGCAAGACTTCCAGATTGATACCTTTAAATTCTTTGCGGTTAATATTTTTAAAGCCAAACTTAGGAACTACTCGTTGCAAAGGCATTTGACCTCCTTCGAAACCAACCTTCTTAGAGTAACCCGAGCGAGACTTGGCTCCCTTGTGTCCTCTGGTCGAAGTACCACCATGTCCGGAACCTTCACCACGTCCGATACGTTTTTCTCTTTTCGTTGAACCAGCTGCGGGTTTTAAATTTGATAAATCCATCGCGTAAATATCCTCTTAAATGATTATACTTCTTCTACTTTGATCAGATGGTTCACTTTCGTAACCATTCCTTTTATCTGGTCGTTAGCAATAACCACGACACTTTGATGCATTTTTTTAAGCCCGAGTGCTTCGAGTGTAGCAATTTGACGCTTAGTGCTACCAATTTTGCTCTTTACTTGGGTTAATTTCCAGTTTGCCATAATCCTATTTTTTAAGCAGCTTATCTGCTAGCCTTTAAATACTTTTTCTAAATCTACTCCACGATGTTCTGCTACCGTATAGGCATCGCGAATTTCGGTAAGCGCTTTGATGGTAGCTTTCACCACGTTATGAGCATTCGAAGAACCCTTCGATTTGGCCAATACGTCTTTCACACCGGCACTTTCCAATACTGCTCGCATCGCACCACCAGCTTTTACACCAGTACCTTCCGAGGCAGGCTTGATATAGATGCGAGCTCCACAGAAATGAGCATACTGATCGTGAGGAATAGTTCCTTTTAGAACAGGCACGCGAATTAAATTCTTCTTTGCAGTTTCTACGGCTTTAGAAATAGCGGTAGTAACCTCATTCGCTTTGCCACTTCCCCAACCAATAATGCCGTTCTCGTCGCCTACTACTACAATAGCACTAAAAGAAAAGGTCCGTCCTCCTTTTGTTACCTTCGTAACACGGTTAATAGCCACCAAACGATCTTTGAGATCTAAGTCGGTATTTCGTACTCGTTTCAGTTTATTTTCAGCCATAATATTTTTAGAATTTGAGGCCAGCGTTTCTGGCTGCTTCAGCTAATGATTTAATGCGTCCGTGATATAAAAATCCATTCCGGTCGAAGACCACGTTTTCGATGTTTTGACTTAAAGCTTTCTCAGCAATTAATTTACCAACCTCGGCAGCTTGCTGTACTTTATTGAGTTCTTTTTTCTCCGCAATTTCCTTTTGTAAGGAGGATGCAGATATTAAAGTCTTTCCGGTTAAATCGTCGATTAATTGAACGGATATTTGTTTATTGCTTCTAAAGACAGAGAGACGAGGTTTTGCGGCTGAACCGGACAATCTCTTTCTGATACGTCTCTTTATTCTGATTCTTCGTTCTAATTTTGATAAAGACATATTCCAAGTATTTTAGATTATTTTGATGCGCTCTTACCAGCTTTACGACGTAACTCTTCACCCACGAATTTAATACCTTTACCTTTGTAGGGCTCTGGTGGACGGAGTGAGCGAATTTTCGCAGCCACTGCACCTAGCAGTTGTTTATCGTGACTCTTCATGGTAAGAATAGGATTCGAACGACGTTCTGTCTTCGTTTCAATCTGAATCTCTCCAGGAATAAGAAAATGAACGTCATGACTATATCCTACAGACATTTCGAGCATTTGTCCTTTAGCTTCTGCTTTATAACCTACTCCAACAAATTCTTGCTGAACAGTGTAGCCTTCAGAAACACCAATAACCATGTTATTGATTAAAGAACGGTACAGACCATGCATCGAACGATGTCTTTTATGATCGGTAGGACGTGTTACATGGATTACATTTTCTTCAATTTCTACAGTAATATCGGGGTGAATAGCTTGCTCCAGCTGACCCAATGGCCCTTTGACGGTTACCTTACTTTTAGCGACGTTGACTTGAACGTTAGCAGGTATCTTAATCGGGGCTTTTCCAATTCGTGACATCTATATTCCTCCTTCAATTAATATACGTAACAAATTACTTCACCACCTACGTGCTGAGTTCTGGCTTCTTTGTCGGTAATAACACCATTAGGAGTACTCATGATGGCAATACCTAAACCGTTCAAAACGCGAGGAATTTCTTCCGTGCCAACGTATCGTCTCAATCCGGGAGTCGAAATACGTTGCAACGATTTTATAGCCGAAACTTTAGTTTTAGGATGGTACTTAAGCGCAATCTTGATGGTTCCTTGAGGACCTTCATCAATGAATTTATAGCTTAAAATATACCCCTTATCGAAAAGAATTTTGGTAATATCTTTTTTAATATTCGAAGCGGGTATTTCAACTATCTTATGCTTTGCGTGAATAGCATTTCTAACTCTGGTTAGATAGTCTGCAATTGGATCTGTCATTACTGTATTCTATTTATTTATATTACCAACTTGCTTTTTTAACTCCGGGAATCAATCCGGCCGAGGCCATTTCACGGAAGGTAATCCGGCTAATACCAAACTGACGCATATATCCTTTTGGACGACCGGTCAATTTGCAACGATTGTGATATCGAATAGGATTGGAGTTTTTCGGAAGAAGCTGCAATGCATTGAAATCACCTTCGGCTTTGAGGCGTTCACGCTTCTCGGCGTATTTTTCGATTAGTTTCTGGCGCTTCACTTCACGCGCCTTCATTGATTCTTTAGCCATGAATTAATTCCTTTTAATATTTTTGAATGGTAAGCCAAATTCTCTGAGTAATGCATAACCTTCTTCATCGTTCGGTGCAGAGGTTACAAAGGTGATATCCATACCTAAAATGGTGTTGATTTTATCAATCTCTATTTCAGGGAAAATAATCTGCTCAGAGATACCCAGGGTATAGTTTCCTTTTCCATCGAATTTATAGTTGATCCCACGGAAGTCACGGATTCGAGGCAAGGCCACCGATACAAGTCGCTCCAGGAATTCATACATTCTTTCGCGACGTAAGGTAACCATGACACCTATAGGCATCTTTTTACGCAACTTGAAGTTTGAGATATCCTTTTTGGAAACTGTCTGAACCGCTTTTTGACCGGCTATTAATGAAAGCTCTTTCTGAGCACTTTCAATTAGCTTTTTGTCGGAAATAGCGTTTCCAATACCTTGATTAATAATGATTTTCTCCAGGTGAGGAACACGCATTACCGTATTGTACTTAAATTCCTCCATCAACGCAGGTATAATTTCCTGTTGATATTTAGTTTTGAAGTTAGGTGTGTATTTCATTACTTAATCTCCTCTCCTGATTTTTTAGCGTAACGGACCAATTTATTCGAGGTTTCGTTCAACTTGCGGCCGACCCGGGTAGGTTTACCGGTTCCTGGATCAACCAACATCACATTAGAAATGTGGATGGAAGCTTCTTTCTTAACAATCCCCCCTTGTGGGTTAGCGGCATTCGGTTTGGTATGACGCGAAACAAGATTTACTCCTTCCACTATCACCCGGTCGTTTTTACGAATCACTTCTAAAATCCGACCCTCCTGGCCTTTGTTTTCGCCGGCAATAACCATTACCGTGTCACCTTTTTTGATATTTAATTTCTTCTGCATCACTTGATATGCTTTACAATTACAACACTTCAGGAGCTAATGAAACAATTTTCATAAATTGTTTTTCGCGTAATTCACGCGCTACTGGCCCAAAAATACGGGTTCCTCTCATCTCGCCAGCCTGATTAAGCAGTACGCAGGCGTTATCGTCGAATCGGATATAGGATCCATCAGCTCGTCTAACTTCTTTTTTTGTTCTCACAACAACTGCCTTGGTAACAGTTCCTTTCTTCATGTCACCGGCTGGTATGGCACTTTTTACTGTTACCACGATCTTATCACCAATACTGGCATAACGACGCTTGGTTCCACCCAGTACTCGGATACATAACACCTCTTTGGCTCCACTGTTATCGGCTACATTTAGCCTTGTTTCTTGCTGTATCATGATTATTTAGCTCTTTCAATTATTTCAACTAATCGCCAACGCTTGTTTTTACTTAAAGGACGCGTTTCCATGATTCGTACGGTATCTCCAATGTGACCGTCGTTCTTTTCATCATGGGCCATGAACTTGGAAGTCTTATTCACGAACTTACCGTAAATTGGGTGTTTCTCTTTACGTTTTACGGCAATAACGATAGACTTATCCATCTTATCGCTTACAACTACACCAATAAATTCTTTTCTAAGGTTTCTTTGATTTTCCATTGTTTGCTACTTAACTATTCAGTGACTGTTGTAACTCTCTTTTTCGCCACTCCGTTTTGAGTCGAGCGATCGTTTTTCTAGCATACGTAATTTTGTAGGTATTATCCAGCGGAGTAATCGTATGGTTAAGTCTCATTTTGGAGTAATTAGTTACCTCTTCTTCTATACGCTCTAGAAGCTCTTGATCAGACAATTGAATGATTTCTGAATTCTTCATCTTAACACGGTATTATTTATTCGGTGTAATCGTTTCGGACAATAAACTTGGTTTTGACCGGAAGCTTCTGAGCTGCTAAACGCAGTGCCTCACGTGCAATTTCTAAGGGTACACCTTCTGCTTCGAAAATAATGCGACCAGGAGTAACAGGAGCTACGAACATTTCAGGAGCACCTTTACCTTTACCCATCCGCACCTCTGCAGGCTTTTTGGTGATAGGCTTATCGGGAAAAACTCGAATCCAAATTTGACCTTCCCTTTTCATATGACGGGTTACTGCCTGGCGTGCTGCCTCGATTTGACGGCCGGTTAACCAAACGGTCTCCAGTACTTTGATACCAAACGAACCAAAGGCCAATTGATTCCCGCGCTGGGCGTTTCCTTTCATTCGGCCTTTCTGATGCCTTCTAAATTTTGTTTTCTTTGGTTGTAACATTGTTCGGAATATTTATTTCTCTCGAATCAGAGGCTTAATTATTTACGTCTTTTCTTAAATCCGGGTTTAGAGTCGGCGGTGCCTACATTAGGACTTAAATCCCGTTTCCCGTAAACTTCGCCCTTACAAATCCACACTTTAATCCCAATTTTACCAACCTTAGTATCGGCTTCCGATAAACTATAGTCAATGTCGGCACGTAAAGTGTGTAATGGGGTTCTTCCCTCTTTATACATTTCGGAACGAGCCATCTCTGCACCGTTCAATCGACCACTAATCTGAACTTTAATCCCTTCAGCTCCCATTCTCATGGTAGATGCAATTGCCATTTTAATGGCACGACGGTAGGCAACACGACCTTCTAACTGACGGGCAATATTTCCTCCTACGATTATAGCATCCAATTCCGGACGCTTAATTTCATAGATGTTGATTTGTACGTCTTTCTTAGTAATTTTCTTTAACTCTTCCTTCAGCTTATCAACTTCTTGTCCGCCTTTACCGATAATAATACCAGGACGAGCTGTGTGGACAGTAACCGTTACTAACTTTAGGGTGCGCTCAATGATAATACGAGAAATACTAGCTTTGGCAAGACGTGCGTTCAGGTAGCGTCGTATCTTATTATCTTCAACTATCTTATCGGCGTAGTTACGACCACCATACCAATTGGAATCCCATCCGCGGATAATTCCTAATCTATTACTAATTGGATTAACTTTTTGTCCCATGAATATTATTCTTCAGTTTGGTTAACAGTTTCGAGCTGGGTAGCTGGATTGACGCTTTTCACATACAAGGTGACGTGGTTGGAACGCTTGCGAATACGATGTGCCCGACCTTGTGGAGCAGTACGCAGACGCTTCAAAACACGCGCAGAATCAACATATACATCACTCACAAACAGAGCACTATCTTCAAGCCGGCTGCCATCGTTTTTGTTTTCCCAGTTCTTAATAGCAGAAAGTAAAAGCTTTTCCATTTTACCGGCAGCTTCTTTCTTGCTGAATCGAAGAATATTCAATGCATTGTTTACTTCTTTTCCGCGAATAATATCAGCTACTAGTCGCATTTTTCGGGGCGAAGTAGGATTATTTCTCAAGGAGGCAAAGTAAGTTGTCTTCTTTGCTTCTTTCCTACGTTCAGCACTTATTCGTTTTCTTGCACCCATCTTATAAATATTTATTTCTTGATAGCTTATAGTGAGTTTGTATTATTTCTTCTTATTACCGGCATGACCACGGAAGGTACGCGTAGGAGCAAATTCTCCCAGTTTGTGTCCAACCATGTTTTCAGTTACATAAACCGGAATAAATTTATTGCCATTATGAACGCCGAATGTGTGTCCGACGAAATCAGGCGAAATCATGGATCTTCTGGCCCAGGTTTTAATCACAGTTTTTTTACCTGAATCGTTCATCTTAAAAATCTTGCGTTCCAGCTTGATATCGATAAAGGGACCTTTTTTTAATGATCTGCTCATAGTGAAACTCTTCTATAATTATTTTTTACGTCTTTCTACAATGTACTTATTCGAAGCTTTTGTTTTGCTACGAGTTTTGAATCCTTTAGCTGGAAGACCTTTTCTCGAGCGAGGATGACCTCCTGAAGAACGTCCTTCACCACCACCCATTGGGTGATCGACGGGGTTCATAACAACACCACGAACTCGAGGACGACGACCTAACCAACGGCTACGTCCAGCTTTACCACTTACTTCCAGTTGATGATCGGAATTAGATACAGTACCTACTGTTGCACGACAAGTAACCAGAATGCGTCGAATTTCACTAGAAGGCATCTTGATTAAAGCATACTTTCCTTCGCGAGATAGAAGTTGGGCGAATGATCCAGCGCTACGAGCGATGATAGCTCCTTGACCGGGATATAGCTCAATATTATGGACCGTTGTTCCGAGTGGAATGGCCGATAATGGCAATGTATTCCCAACTTCAGGGGCTACATTGCCACCAGATTCAATAATCTGACCTACTTTCAATCCATTAGGAGAAACAATGTATCGTTTCTCACCATCTTCGTATTGAACTAAGGCGATACGAGCAGTACGGTTTGGATCGTATTCAATCGTAAGAACCTCGGCTTTCATACCGTCTTTCTCACGCTTGAAATCGATAACCCGATAGCGTCTTTTGTGTCCACCCCCTAAATAACGAACAGTCATTCGTCCGGAGTTATTTCTACCACCCGATTTTTTGATGGGAGCTAACAGGGATTTTTCGGGTTTACTAGCGGTAATTTCCTCAAATGTACCGACTATCTTATGTCGTTGACCCGGGGTAATCGGTTTTAATTTACGTAAAGCCATAATCTACTATATGTTGCTGTAAAAGTCTATGTTTTCGCCTTTTGCCAGAGTTACTAATGCTTTCTTATAAGTTGCTGTTTTGCCGGCGATAATTCCGGTTTTGGTAAATCGAGACTTCCGCTTACCACCATGAATGATAGTATTAACAGCCTCGACTTGTACACCATACATACTCTCAACAGCTTCTTTAATTTGCAATTTATTGGCTGATCGATCTACTACAAATGCATAACAACCGAGTTTTTCACTCAGTCGTGTCATTTTTTCACTGATAATCGGTTTAACAATAATATTCATTTCAGCCTCTCCTAATTATTAAAGTTTTTCTCCAAAAGGTCAATTGAACTCTCGACAAGAACAAGTGTTGACGCCTTCAAAATCTCATAAGTATTTAAATCTGAGACGGTTGCGACTTTACTCTTGCTTAAATTCTTGGACGACAAATATATACTTTTATTTGATTGAGCCAGTACCATGAGTAATCTTTTTTCGGCGATCTTCAGGTTGTTCAGAATGCTTACAAATTCCTTTGTTTTGGGAGCTTCGAAATTGAAATCCTCCAGAACAATAATTTGTTGGTTGGCAGCTTTGTAAGATAATGCTGATTTTCTGGCGAGCAATTTTACCTTCTTATTCAATTTGAAGGAATAATTGCGGGGACGGGGTCCAAAAACACGTCCGCCTCCACGGAAAAGTGGACTTTTAATACTACCTGCGCGAGCGGTACCGGTCCCTTTCTGTTTCTTCAACTTTCGGGTACTTCCGGAAATCTCGCCACGTTCTTTCGCTTTATGAGTTCCTTGACGTTGGTTAGCCATGAATTGCTTAACATCGAGGTAGATTGCATGATCGTTAGGAGTGATGCCAAAAATCGCTTCGTTCAGCGTTACTTTTCTCCCGGTGTCCTGACCGGCTATGTTGTATACTGCTAATTCCATATTACTTATTGATTATTAAATATGAACCATTGGGACCGGGAACAGATCCTTTAATAATAAGAAGGTTTTTCTCAGGAATTAATTTTACGATGCTGATGTTTACCACCATAACGCGTTTGTTACCGGTTTGTCCAGCCATACGCATTCCTTTAAAAACTCGCGATGGATGAGAAGAAGCACCCAACGAACCGGGAGCTCTGAGCCGGTTGTGTTGACCATGTGTAGCATCGCCAACTCCACGGAATCCATGACGTTTCACAACACCTTGAAATCCTTTACCTTTGGAATAACCAACAATATCAACCCAACGATCGGTTTTGAGCATCTCGCCCACGGTTAATACTTCGCCTAATTTGAACTCGCTGTACAAGCCCGCGAATTCAACTACTTTTCGTTTAGGAGCAGTGTTAGCTTTTGCAAAATGGCCCACTAATGCTTTCGTGGAATTCTTTTCACTTTTGTCTTCGTACGCTATCTGTAACGCGTCGTAGCCATCCTTCTCTTTGGTCTTAATTTGTGTAACGACACATGGACCAGCTTCGATAACAGTGCATGGTATATTTTTACCCTCGGCACTGAAAATAGATGTCATACCTATTTTTTTCCCTATTAATCCTGGCATTGTTTTATTAATTTAATGATCAAACTTTAATTTCTACTTCTACCCCACTTGGCAATTCTAACTTCATGAGTGCGTCGATCGTTTTGGCAGTCGAGCTGTAAATGTCTAAAAGACGTTTGTAAGAAGCTAACTCAAATTGTTCCCGTGATTTCTTATTTACGAAAGGACTTCGTAACACAGTGAAGATACGCTTGTGAGTAGGCAATGGAATTGGACCACTAACTACAGCACCGGTAGCTTTTACTGTCTTTACAATCTTTTCGGCCGATTTGTCAACCAAACTGTGATCGTACGATTTTAATTTAATCCGAATTTTTTGGCTCATTTTAATAATCTGTTATGATATTTTCCCTTTAGATTTATCTACAATTTTCTCTGCAAGGCTGGCAGGTACCTGATCGTAGTGCGAGAATTCCATCGATGAAGTTGCACGACCAGAAGTAATCGTTCGTAATGCTGTTACGTATCCGAATTTTTCGGAAAGTGGCACTTTCGCGCGAATAACTTTGGCTCCGTTTTTATCTTCCATTCCGGTAATCTGTCCACGACGTTTGTTAAAGTCACTGATAACATCGCCCATGTATTCCTCCGGGGTAAGCACTTCGTCGGACATAATAGGCTCCATCAGGACTGGAGAAGCCTTAATGGCAGCATTTCGGAAGGCTTGTTTTGCAGCAATTTCGAACGAGAGTTGGTCGGAATCGACTGCGTGGAACGAGCCGTCGAAAAGAACCACTTTCATATTCACTACCGGATACCCTGCTAAAGGACCATTAGCCAATGATTCGCGGAATCCTTTTTCGATGGAAGGAATATATTCTTTTGGAATGGAACCACCTTTGATGTCATTAACAAATTGCAATCCTTCTACACCATTATCAGCAGGTGAAATTTTCACTTGGATATCGGCAAATTTACCACGACCACCGGTTTGTTTCTTAAATACTTCTCGGTGGGTAACGGTTCCAGTTAACGCTTCTTTGTAGTTCACCTGGGGTGCACCCTGATTACACTCTACGTTGAATTCACGCTTCAAGCGATCCACCAGGACCTCTAAGTGCAGTTCGCCCATTCCACTGATAACGGTTTGACCGGAATCGGGATCAGTTTTAACTTGGAAGGTTGGATCCTCCTCGGCTAGCTTGTTCAATGCATTTCCTAAACGATCGATATCCGACTGAGTTTTTGGCTCAATTGCAAGCCCAATTACAGGCTCTGGGAAAGTTATTGATTCGAGCATGATTGGTTTATCCAGCGCACAAATCGAATCACCGGTGCGTAATTCTTTAAATCCTACAGCTGCTCCAATGTCACCGGCCTCGATACGCTCCATGGGAATTTGCTTATTCGCATGCATTTGGTAAAGGCGAGTGATTCGTTCTTTTTTCCCCGTACGAACATTCAAAATCTGAGCACCAGCTTCCAAGACCCCGCTATACACCCGAATAAAAGCTAAACGACCAACGTAAGGGTCGGTAGCAATTTTAAATGCTAAACCTGAAAAAGGCTCGCTGGTTTCGGGATGACGTAGGATTTTTTCGTCGGTATTTGGGTTGATTCCCTCTATTGCACCAATATCTTTAGGGCTGGGAAGGAATGCGACAATAGCGTCCAGTAAGCGTTGGATTCCTTTGTTTTTAAAGGAAGCACCACACATAACCGGGATAATGGTTCTTTGAATAGTCGCTTTCCGGATTACGCTACGTAATTCATCGGGAGTAATTGAATCGGGATCGTCGAAGAAACGTTCCATTAATGCATCATCGTGTTCAGCAACTGCTTCGACTAATTTTTCGCGATATTCCGCTACTTCATCAACCATTTCGGCAGGTACGTCTTCGATTTTATATTTGGTTCCCTCCTTAGCATCTTCGTACCAAATAATCGCTTTGTTATCGAGCAAATCGACAACTCCTGTAAAACTATCTTCCTGACCAATTGGAAGTTGAATAGGAATTGGATTAGCTTTTAATCGTTCACGAATTTGGGAGACCACACTGTGAAAGTCGGCTCCGGTACGGTCCATTTTATTAATGAAGGCGATACGGGGTACTTTATACTTATCGGCTTGACGCCAAACAGTTTCCGATTGAGGTTCTACACCACCAACAGCACAGAATACAGCCACCGAACCATCCAAAACGCGGAGACTCCGTTCAACTTCGACCGTAAAATCGACGTGCCCTGGGGTGTCGATAATATTAATACGGTAAGAATCGTTTTCGTAGTTCCAGTAGGTGGTAGTAGCAGCGGATGTAATGGTAATACCGCGTTCTTGTTCCTGGACCATCCAGTCCATTGTGGCAGCGCCATCGTGTACCTCACCTAGTCGGTGAGTTTTACCGGTGAAATACAAGATACGTTCGGTAGTTGTTGTTTTACCGGCATCGATGTGGGCCATGATGCCAATATTACGCGTATGTTTTAAATCTATTGCCATGGGATATTTTACAGACTAGAATCTAAAGTGAGCAAATGCTTTGTTTGCCTCAGCCATACGATGGGTATCTTCTTTCTTTTTGAAAGCCCCACCTTCTTGATTGTAGGCAGCTATAATTTCGGCAGCTAATTTTTCGCTCATGCTACGACCCGAACGTTTTCTTGCATACAGGATCAAGTTTTTGATACTGATAGAACGTTTTCGAGCGGGACGAATTTCCATAGGAACCTGAAAAGTAGCTCCACCCACACGACGAGATTTTACTTCGACTGCAGGAGTAATATTTTCCAGCGCTTTCTTCCATACATCGAGTGGAGCAACTTCGCTGTCTTTCATCTTTTTTTCGACCATGTCCATGGTTTCGTAGAAGATTTTAAAAGCGGTATTCTTTTTACCATCTACCATTAAATCATTCACAAACATGGTAACCAATTGGTCATTAAAACGAGAATCGGGTAATACGATTCGTTTTTTTGGTTTTGCTTTTCTCATATCTTATTTCGCTTGCTAGGCATTATTATTTTTTCTGTTTCGGACGTTTGGCTCCGTACTTGGAACGCCGTTGGGTACGACCTTCAACACCGGTAGTATCAAGGGCACCACGTACGATGTGATATCTTACACCTGGAAGATCTTTAACACGACCTCCACGAATGAGTACGATACTGTGTTCCTGAAGATTATGACCTTCTCCGGGGATATAAGCGTTCACTTCCTTCTGGTTGGTTAAGCGAACACGAGCCACTTTACGCATGGCCGAATTAGGTTTTTTAGGAGTCGTTGTGTAAACACGAAGACAAACTCCACGACGTTGAGGGCAAGAATCCAGGGCAGGAGACTTACTCTTATCCTCAATTTTTGTTCTTCCTTTTCTTACTAATTGTTGAATTGTCGGCATAATTCCGCTTTTAAAAACTTTTCAAAAATTTTTTAACAAATTGGTGTGCAAAGATAAAGGATTTTTATTCAAAACAATAAGAAACCCCAAATAATTTCCAGAGAGCTAACACTCTGAAATAAAACTCAATACCACGATGATTTTGCGTTCAATTTCAATTTTAGAGAAGCTCTCTTTTTGTTCGCTGAAAAATGGAAGTCAAAAACTGAATCTGATCAACCATTAAAAATAGGCCAAATTTTGGCTTTCAATTTGCGGGGGCAAAGCAAGCATTTTTTTACGAAACCCACCTCGTTTTAATCAAAATCGATCTGATTTAATTTTCAGTTCCACATGATTGGATGGACGTTTACCATGCCTCCTTTGGAACATCGATCTTCGCGGGCTATCCATGAGAAATTGTAGGAGGGTAAAATAGCCTATATATTAGGTGTTATTTGAGACTTAATTCGAAGGAATTCGCAGACCCCATTGAACATCTACCTAAGCTCCTTAAAAAAGACTTTAGCCAAGAATACTAAAAGGGCCGATTCCAAAGCCTAGAAATGATGTTGTATAATAGCCTGGCATGGGGGTTTGTACCTTATATAATTGTTTGCCTATGATTAAAAATTTCTTAGTTTTGAGCACCTTTTACACAGGTAATCAGTTATTTTTCAATCAAATTTAAATAGTATCAGTATGAAAGTTTACGAGAGTAATCAGATTAAAAATATCACACTGGTAGGTAACTCAGGCTCCGGCAAAACAACCTTATCTGAAAGTATGTTGTTCATGGGCGGAGTAATTGACCGCAGAGGTGATGTAGGATCCAAGAACACGGTATCTGACTTCAATGAAATTGAGCATGAGAATGAGAATTCAATATTCTCAACTGTGATGCATACCGAATGGAACAATACCAAAGTCAACTTTATTGATAATCCGGGATTAGACGATTTCGTAGGAGGAGCAATAACCTCTTATCACGTATCCGATTTAGCAGTAATGGTGGTAAATGCTCAGAACGGTGTTGAAGTAGGTACCGAAATCCAAGGTCGTCATACTGAACGATTACAAAAACCACTCATGTTTGTTGTGAATCATTTGGATCATGACAAAGCCAATTTTGAAAAAACCATTGAATCGTTGAAGGAGCGATTTGGGGGAAAAGCGATTCTTCTGCAGTACCCTCTGGAAACTGGTGCTAACTTCCAATCCATTATCGATGTGGTATCGCAAAAGATGTATACCTATAAGGACGATAGTGGCAAAGCAACCATAGAGGACATCCCCGCTTCGGAAGCCGATAGGGCATTAGAGCTCTACACCGAATTAGTTGAGAAAGCAGCTGAAAGTGATGAAAGCTTGATGGAATCCTTTTTCGAGAATGAAAGTTTGACCGATGAAGAAATGACTCGTGGAATTCGCGACGGATTATCGAGCCGTTCCTTCTTTCCTATTTTCTGTGCTTCGGCCAAAATGAATCGTGGAGTAGATCGGATTTTAGATTTCATTACGTTGAATTTCCCCTCTCCTACCGAACTTCCTGGAAAACAAAACGACAAAGGGGAGGAGGTAATGGTTGATCCATCCGGACCTGCTTCTATTTTTGTATTTAAGACCTCCATTGAACCACACATTGGTGAAGTGAGTTATTTCCGGGTACAATCAGGCTGCATCAGCGAGAGTGCTGATTTAGTCAACATTAACAACAGTGGTAAGGAACGCGTTTCGCAACTATTTGTAAGTGCTGGTAAGAACCGCCAGAAAGTTGCTAAAATGTTTGCCGGCGATATTGGAGCCACTGTAAAACTTAAAAACACGAAGACCAACCACACCCTTAATGCTCCCGGTAATGATTGGTACTTCCCATCGATTTGCTACCCGGAACCCAAGTATCGCACTGCTATAAAACCACTTGCTGAAGGCGACGAAGAAAAAATGGCTGAAGCGCTGAACAAAATGCATTTGCAAGATCCAACCATTACCGTTGAGTTTAGTAAAGAATTGAAGCAAGTGATTGTTTTTGGTCAAGGCGAATACCATTTGAATATTTTGAAATGGCACTTAGATCATGTTTATAAAATTGAAACAGAGTTTTTAGCTCCCAAAATTCCCTATCGGGAAACGATTACCAAACCAGCTATGTCTTCATACCGACATAAGAAACAATCGGGTGGTTCCGGTCAATTTGGTGAAGTACATATGGTCATTGAGCCGCATGTGGAAGGGACTCCTGATCCGGTTAAATACAAGTTTGCAGGCAAGGAACTGAATGTTTCTGTTCGCGGAAAAGAAGAGCATGAATTGAAATGGGGAGGCAAATTAGTATTCTATAACTGTATAGTGGGTGGTAGTATCGATGCTCGATTCATGCCAGCTATTTTGAAAGGAATTATGGAAAAGATGGAAGAAGGTCCACTTACCGGATCGTATGCCCGCGATATTCGCATTTCAGTTTACGATGGTAAGATGCACCCGGTTGATTCCAACGAAATATCCTTTAAACTTGCCGGCCGGAATGCATTCCGTCAAGCGTTTAAAGATGCAGGTCCTAAAATCCTTGAACCAGTTTATAATGTAGAAGTACTCGTACCTGCTGACTACATGGGAGATGTTATTTCCGACTTACAGGGACGACGGGCAATGATTCAAGGAATGGAAAGTGATAGCGGCTTTGAAAAGATTAAAGCCACAGTTCCTTTAGCTGAGATGAACAAGTACTCTACGGCATTAAGCTCCATAACGAGCGGAAGAGCAACCTACACCATGACCTTTTCTGCCTATGAGCCGGTACCAGGAGAAATCCAAGACAAGTTACTGAAAGAATACGAAGCTTCGCAGGGCGAGGAAGAATAGCCTTTCAACGAATAGTACACTTCGATACAAAAGCACATCCACCAGGGTGTGCTTTTTCTTTTCTTTATAGTCCGACCTGCACAACCAGTTGAAATACGATAAGCGTTACGGAATGGTTTGGGATTTTAAACGAATTTTGAACAAAATTCCTTTCTTTCGCTTACTGAATCAAAACACCCATGAACATCATTTCATCCTATAAACAATTCTGGTTTCCCAAACAGATGCAGGTTAATTCAATCTTGCGCATCGTGCTTTTGCTTGTGATCCTGATGCCGGTGCCATTACACAGTCAGGTACGTTTTACCCAGGCCGACATTCAATTAGCCAACGAGTATTATCGAAATAAGGAATATGCCAAAGCGGCGGTAATTTACAAACAGCTTCATGAGCAGAATTCACAGGTAAGATCTTACTACATGTTTTATGTTAACTGTTTATGGGAACTTCAGGAGCTGGAGGAAGCAGAATCGGTTATTAAGTCGGCGATTAAGCAAGACCGGAACGACTTGAGCTACTACGTTGACCTTGGCTATACATATAAACGTATGGGTAAAGAGAAGAAAAGTGAAAAGACCTATGAAGAAGCCCTAGATAAATTAGATGCTAACCGAAATCATATCTTGAACCTGGCAGGACGATTCAATGCACGTAGGGAGTATAGCTGGGCTATTCGAACCTATGAGAGGGGACGTCAACTCTTGGGAAATGCCTCGATGTTTCGAAATGAATTGGGGAATGCCTACATGATGTCACGCAGTTATGATTTAATGATTAAAGAGTACCTGATGTGGTTGGGCGAAGGAACCGAGAATGTCCAATTCATCAAGAACAGACTTCAGTCTTTGTTGCGGGTCGATGTTCAAGATAATATTTACGAAATGATTCGAGAGACTCTCATTATTGAGCTGCAAAATAATCCGGGCTCCGTTCCACTTTCCGACTTATTGGTATGGCTCTACACTCAAAAAAAAGAATTTAGAAATGCATTTTTGATTGCTCAGAGTATAGACAAACGCTTAAACGAGGATGGTATTCGAATTTATCAATTGGCCGGGATGGCGCGAGCAAATGATGAATTCGAAGAGGCGGCTGAGATGTTTGAGTACCTGGTTGACAAAACACCCCGATCGACCTATTATTACGAATCGAAAGCGCAATTACTGCAATTGTCCTTTTCCTTATTACGAGCAGGAAAACATGCAGCGCACCAAGATCCTTTAGCTTTAGCTGTCAAGTACGAGGCCTTTTTCATGGAGTTTGGGAAGAATTTGAAAACGGCAGGAGCGATTATCGACTACGCTGTTCTACAAGCCTACCACCTCGACAAAATCGAGGAAGCTATTCAGCATTTAGAGTCGGTATTGGAATTACGTGGCACTTCGTCCGACGATTTTGCACGAGCGAAATTGGAATTGGCCGATATCCATTTGTATCGTCGCGACCGTTGGGAAGCGGCTATTTTATATGGACAAGTTGAGAAAGAAAATGAAAACAATGTATGGGGGCATGAAGCCAAGCTACGAAAAGCGCGCTTAGCTTATTTTACGGGCGATTTTCGATGGGCGGAAGCTCAATTAAACATCCTGAAGGCATCCACTTCTAAATTAATTTCGAACGATGCGATCGATCTAGCAAACCTGATTCGTCAAAATACTCAGGATGAAACAAGCGAAGCAGGTTTAAAGGAATATGCAAAAGGAAGTTTTTATCAATACAAGAATCAAACGGATAGTGCACGTCAAGTTTACTTATCTCTTTTAGATCAATATGGAGAGACCGGTCTGATTGACGAGACTCTTTTTCAGTTAGCAGCTTTATCGGAGCAAGCGGGCGATTACGAGCAATCACTCCATTATCTGGATCGTATTTTAGAATTTCATTCCAAGGATTTATTAGGCGACGATGCATCCTATCGCAAAGGGATCCTGTTACAAGAATTCCTGAAGGATGAATCTGCGGCGATGGGGGCTTTCGAGCAATTGTTGCTTAGCTATCCATCGAGTATTTATGCAGTAGATGCGCGCAAGCGCTACCGAAACATTCGGGAAAAAGTTGTTCCCGAAGCGATTTCCCCAACGAACTAGAGCATGGAATCATTGGAAAAGAAGCATGATATCATCTTAGGGATAGATCCGGGGACCATCCGGATGGGTTATGCTGTAATTGAAGCTTCTTCTCGTAAACCCAAGTTAATTGCGATGGGAATAATTAATCTATCGCATGAAGGGGATCATTATCAAAAGCTAAAAACGATTTTTGCAAAGACCCACGCATTGATTCTTCAATATAGGCCGAACCAACTAGCTTTAGAGGCGCCTTTCTATGGAAAGAACATTCAATCGATGTTAAAATTGGGGCGAGCTCAAGGAGCCGCAATGGCGGCAGGTTTGCAGGAAAATCTGCCCCTCTTCGAATATGCTCCACGCAAGATTAAGCTTGCTATTACAGGCAAAGGGAATGCGAGTAAGGAGGAGGTTGCTCGCTTATTGGAAGTATTTATGAAATTTGAGATTGAGAGCAAATACCTGGATTCGACCGATGCTTTGGCTGTTGCTGTCTGCCATTACTACCAAAAAAATACCCTCCGTTCGGAGGGTAATTATAAAAACTGGGAAGATTTTGTCAAGAAGAATCCTGGTAAAATAAAATCCTAATTACAAGTTCGCTTTTATTTTGGTCTGTATTTCTTTGAATTGCTCGGGACTGAAAGATTTTCGAGGATTGGAAAAGCTCATATCGGCTTCTTGCTTAATCGGGATTAAATGGATATGAGCGTGAGGAACTTCGAGTCCAATAACAGTAACTCCAATTCGATTACACTCAAAGCTAAGCTTAAGGGCATGAGCCACTTTTTTGGCAAAAGCCATCATGGCTGCCAGTTTTTCATCCTCGAGGTCGAAGATGTAGTCGATTTCCACTTTTGGCACCACAAGGGTATGCCCCTCGTTAACCGGGGAGATGTCGAGGAATGCGAAGAATTGTTCGTCTTCCAGAATGGTATAGGATGGTATTTCCCCTTGGATGATTTTCGAGAAGATGCTAGGCATGACTAGATTGATATTGTAAGGATTTCAAAACTGATTTTCCCCGATGGCACCTGCACCTCCACAGTATCACCGACTTCCTTTCCAAGGAGGGCTTTTGCGATAGGACTACCAACAGCCATTTTTCCGGCTTTTAGGTCGGCTTCGCTGTCGGCAACAATCATATATTCCATTTCGGTTTGATTCTGCAAATTGCGAATACGAACTTTATTGAGAATCTGTACCGTGGAGGTATCGATTCGCGATTCATCGATAAGCCGGGCATTTGCAATAATATTTTCCAACTTATGGATTTTAAGCTCGAGCAGACCTTGAGCTTCTTTGGCAGCGTCGTATTCAGCATTTTCCGACAAGTCACCTTTTTCCCTTGCTTCGGCAATTTGGCGGCTGATTGCGGGACGCTCGACCATTTTTAATTGTTCCAATTCCGCTTTGAGTTTTTTTAAGCCCTCGGCGGTGAGGTAAGATTTCGAACTCATATCTAATCCATTAATAAATATTAGAAATAGCTAATAACAAGCATAAGCACCCGTAAGTGCTTATGCTTGTCAGTTTCAATTTAGTGGTGATATTAAACAAAAAGAATCCCCGTCCAGGGACTCTTTTCGTTGCAAAGATATTTTGTTTTCAGATAATTACAAACTAATCCGAGCGCCAAAAGAATGGACTCCCATAAATGGATTGGTATCGCGATAAGAATAGTCGAAGGAGAAATAACGACCTTTCTCTTTATTAAGCGGAATCATCACACTTAGCCCGAATGAAGGTCCAGTAAAAGCGGTAGCACTGCTTGCTTCCGAATCGATGAATGGGATTAAACCTGTTTCATAGATGTACCCGGCTCTGAGTGAAAGAATATTACGGTAAACATATTCTCCACCGAAATTAAATTGATCACGCGTAAACGAGTTAGAAGTAAAAGTAACTGCGGGAGTGAATTTACTTTCGTTTTCGAGGAAGATATCGTAGCCGAATCCAATGGTGATAAGCGAAGGTAATTCAAATGTGGCCGAGCGATGTTCGAGTGTAAGATCCACTTCTGTTTCTGGAACGACTCCACGGAAAGAGAGTCCATCGCCGCGAAAACGCATGGTAGGACCCACATTCTTCATGGAGATGCCAAAGTGTATTTGTTCTTCGGATCCGGTTACATACTGAATACCTGCATCGAAGGCTACACCTGAAGCAGAAATATCCGCTAAGGCTTCGTTGATAATTTTAACTGTAAGTCCACCATAGATACTGTTGGAGAATTCCTTTGCATAGGAAAGTGAAATAACCGAAGCAGTAGGACTAAAAGTTCCGATACCGCCTTCGGGTAACTCTACCGTGGTGATATCGATTTCGCCATAACTAAAAGACTGGATAGACATGCTAATTACCCCTGACTCGCCAGCTTTTTGACTAAATCCGAATGAATTCAGCGTGATGTCGGCTCCGGCAAACAAGTTGGTATGCGTAAATAGGAGTTCGGTACTTTGAATAAAAGCAGTTCCAGATACATTTAAAAAGGTTGCTTCGTGCCCTCGGGCTAAAGCCGTATTGGCACCTCCCCATCCGGAGCTGGAAGCCCATGGATTAATTAGCAGGTAGGAAGCGCCCGCTTCACCGGCTCGTTGTTCATTACCGGCAAAGCTCAACTTGGGAGTAAGCATTACCCATCCTAGCAGTAAGAGAGAAATATAATAAGCTGTTTTGTTCATTATCGTAAAAATTAATGTTTAACAATCCGATTAAAAAGCATTTAAGTCGATTGGGCGCATTGCACCAAACCATTTAATTACTTTCTCTCCTACCTCGTAAGCATCTACGTGAATAATGTACAGCCCGCTGGCAATCGGAATTCCATACTGATTCTTCAGATCCCATTCTTGATAGCTGAGACTATTGTCTTTCCGGAACTGACGGATAAGTGTACCGTTTGAATTATAGATGGTAATGGTACATTGATTCGGCAGATTGGTTACTTTAATCAAGTTATCGAGCTGATTTGTTTCGTACTCTGAATAACCGTAGTATGGATTAGGAACTACGTTAATCAGATCAAGGGCAGCCACAGCCGTCTCCATTGATTCACGATCGGTTTTAATATCGTACGTATCGAATTCAAACGATGGGAAGTTATCGTTTTCAGGATTCATCACTGTAAAGTCGCCATAACCCGCTCTCATGGGGGATGTCATACGCAGTTGGATGGAGATATCGCCATCTTGCAGGAAATCCTCCACACTGCGATTCATCTCAAGCCCTGTGAGCATTGGAATGGAAGTCCAGGCAATATTTTGGAATGCAGTTCGAGGTTGATCGACAGTAACACCCAGATTCAGTTCGTTGCGCATCAGTCCCATGAAATATTTACCTGCATCGTAGGCTGGCATATAAACACTGGTGTCCACTCCGTTGGGTCGCAGGAAGAAGTTATTTCCAACAATATAGATAAAATGCTTTCCACCGAAAAGGATATCGCCAAAGGTGGTGAAGTAGTTCGAAGTTGGATTCCATTTCATATCTCGACCATTCTCAGCCGGCAAATCGGAAGCCTCGCCATAAACAATATTCAAGCGACGACCTGTTTCAATATCGATGGCATATCCGGGGAACCAACCCATTCCACGACCAGAAATATAGTTCGGATCGTCGGGGTTTTCGCTAGGATCGTTGCTTGAAGCAAACGTTCCGTCTTTATCTATGGAAGGAGAATCACGAAGCTCAAATTTAAAGGCGTCTCCTTGGCCAAATAATGCAGGCACCACATCGTCGGCTACCCCATCGCCATCGGTATCGACACTATCATTTTCGGCTGTTTCGAGCACTGGTGAACGGGTCCACTTGCTTTTATCGGAAGTAAGTACCAAGTCCACATTCGGCATTCGATAGAAATACCAATAGTTGAGTGGGATTTGCGTTCCACTTTTTGCCGGACCATATTCATGGTGTGAAGCTACCAGATAAGGAGCCCAGTGACCGTTTGCAAAGGATTCAAAAACTTCCGCTTTGTCGAATAAATTCGAACCAATTGGGTAGTCGTTATAAACCTTTTCAGCATCGTCTTCGCTACTTTGAGTACCGGAACGAATCCAGTTAAAGGCATTGAAGTCGTCGCCATCGGTCACGAAGGTTAACCATGGGGAATTTGGATCGGGATAGGCTATTTCATATTCCAGATCGGCATTAATCGGATCGTCTTTATCATCTACTGATGGTAGGAAGAGGAAGTTTTTCTGTTCCACTGAAACCGATATTCCGAGTTCTGCAATAACTTGTTCGTTCACTACATTAATGGAGGCATCGGACCAAATGGTATCGAATTCGATCTCACCCTCCAACGGATAAATGTACCAACGCGATTCATTTAAACGGAAATCTTTGTAACCACCGGTATTATAAACGGATGAATCGGGATGAAACTTTAAAGCGAAACGACCTTCGGGAATATTCAAAGGATCTACAACTTTCAGGGTGATAGGTGAACGACCTGGTTCATAGGTTCGATCATCGATTCTCCAAGGTTCCCCAGCCATAATCTGGTCTTTAGTTTCTGGGGATAAATCGATGATACTGGTACCGGAACCAAAGCCTTCTTTTTGAGTAACAGCTACGCCCTGTCCGTAAACAGCATTAGCAACGGTTCCACCATCGCCTGGTTCCGGAACATGTGGAATTGCTTCGTAGGTCTTGATTGAGCCAAGAGCCGATTTACGACCTGCCTTGTAAGGCAATTTTTGACCATTATAGTTGTTGATATCGTTTTGGTCGTAGGGTTTGAACTGGTTGTAACCATAGGCGATAATCAAATAGTAGTATCGCTTATGATTGACCAAGGTTCTGTTTCGTTGTGCAAAAGCATCTTCGGTTAAAGTGAAGGTATGCTGAATTCCTTCATCAACACCATTCACCATTTCCTCTGGCACGTTAGCATTAATCTCAGGATTCCAAGTGAAGTTGACCAATTGCGTAACGCCATTTTTAACATCGCATTGGAAAACTTGACGAGCTTTTTCGGCGTCGCCAATATCACTTACGGAAACAGTTGCATCTTTTAACTGATAAACCTGATATCCTTCAAAACGGTAAAACTTATCTACTTCATCAACTTCTCCGTCGCCATCGACATCCACATCGACAATCGTAAAGTCCTTTTCGATATAGCCTTCCATGAAGTTATTTGAGGAGGGCAGGTTAAAGATATGGAATACCAACTGACGATCGAGTTCGATTACCGTTAATTCTGGTGAATCGGGACCATCGACTACTTTAAAGCAGTTATCGAAAAGTAACTGAGCTTTGTCGTCGGCTACTTTCACTTCTTCTACCGAGGTATAAGGAGTTCCACCTTGAGCACGCGCCCAAACAACACCAACCGTAATATCGTTAACTGCACCTGGCTCCAGCGTGAATGGACCAGCCGATTGAATAAAGCGTCGGTCGTTTGGTGGGTTATCTTCGGTCGTTTCATCCCACGAAGGCATCACAACACCTTGTTGCCCCCAACCGCATGGGTCGGTAGCCGATGGGAACATAAAATCGGTTTGAACTGTACCGGTAGAAGCGTCGGATGGGTGTCCTGTTCCACCGTAGAGCATCGGCGAACCATCGAGCCAAATTCCACGTAAGTAGTTGTAATATTGGAAAGCATCGGTTGGATTACCCATTGGTCCTGCAACGTTGTTGTAAAAAATAAAGCGGCGCATACCCCAACGTTCATTGTCGATAATACCATCGCCAAAGTTCAGACCGTTGATATTTCCATTCATGATATTTCCGTCGCAAATGAGCTCACCACCTACCCAAGAACTTGGGTTATCCAAACCATCGGCATCCTGGTAAGGACCTTCGAAAAAGTCGACCCCTACTGCTGGAGGTGGTGGCGAAGGACCACCGTAGGCATTAAACTGACCTGTTCCGTCGATGGCAGTACCATTATAAAGGTAACCCAATCCACGGTTTACATCACAACCCACATAATCGTCGAAAGCGTACCCCATATCGGCATCGGTCCAAACACCGAAATACGTATCAATTAGGGTGTAGGTAGATCGGTTAATCAGAGCGTAATTGTAAAAAGTCATATCGTTTAGCTCGTCGTTCGTAGAGAATGCAAACGCTTGGGCTCGGATTTCCATACCGATGGCATCACCATTGGTTTCGGTGTGCACATTACCTCGGTCGTTGTATACCCACCAGAGGGTTTCATCACCAAACAGACGAGGGATCCGCTGTTCGCGGGAAGTACCACAAGGTAATTCCTGGTCGATATCGTAGAAAGGATAATCACCGGCATAAGGATCATAAAATCCATCGCCATCGACATCTTTAAAAGGAGCTAAGTAATAATCGTATCCGGCAGCGACATCGCCATGTGCCGGCCAGTTGAGAATACTATTAGGAATGACATAGCCTGGATAGTCTTGAGCGCGCGTTTCAGGGTCTGCATTGAACCAGGCCCGAAATTCTGCCACTTGATTTCTGTTAATTTTGTAATGTTTATCGTAAGCGAGACAAACATCGGAGGTGGTTGTACCACGGTTCGGTCCGCTAGTAATTAGAGGTCCGGGCCAGTAGTCGACCCCACCGGAACGGAATTGAACCGCAGCCAATTTGAGCTGTCCATTCACATCGGTACCACCAATCCAGATTGATCCGGCGAAAAGAGCTGTTTTTCGGGAATCTTTGGGGACTTCGTAGCGAGCCAATCCTTGCAAGTCCCACCACATGTCACCTCCAGTATGTACGAGAGCACGTACATTGTTCAGCTCCAGCTCGGTCGAAGTTGTTGCCGGGACGCAGCCTGCAGCCATACCGGAAGCCGATTTCAGTGTTTTTTTGGGAGGGACCCAATCGATATTCTTTTCGGCCATAGCTGTTAGCGAGAACAGGAATAAGGCAGCAAAGAGTAAAATTTTTTGAGTTCTCATTGGATATGTTTGATTTTAAATATTTTTCAAAGATTAGAAGCTAATGGTAAGACCGATACGCATGGTTCGCGGGGCACTGAAGTTGCCAGGATTTGCTAGAGCCATGGTGTAATAATTACGGTAAGAGATCTCGTCGAACTGCGACTGAATAATCTGTTGATTTTGAGCAGCAGCCAGGTAGCCATCGTCATCTGGGTTACCAGTGGTAGAATATACATTGATAATATTCTTTGTATTCAACAAGTTGAAAACTTCTAAGTAAATATTAATAGGTAAAACCCGTTCGTTGTCGGAGCCTTTGCGTAAGGTAACGAAAAAGCTTTTATCTACCGTAAGATCTAAGGTGGTTCTCCAGGGCTTACGAGAACCGTTAATCGAACCTTCTACCACATTACCCACGATTGAACGCTTGGTGTATGGTGATCCGGAACCGGTACGCAATACCAAGTTGAAGCCAGAATTTTCGAGAATGTCCATTCCAAATAATTTAGGACCGTTGTATTCACGTCCTTCGAAGAATCGGAAATCGAGTGTTCCGAGTAAAGCGTGACGTTGGTCGAATGAAAGAGGAATAAGTGTTCTCAAGTTTGGCTGACCCGAGTTTAAGAGGTTAATACCTTCGGATGGGCCAGAACCGGTTCCGTTCGCAAACTGAAGGGTATAAGCAGCACGGAGAGAAACATTACCAGTACGTCGAAGATCGTATTGAATAGAGAAACCTTTGACCGTACCAAAGTCGATGTTACCATAAGTAAGGTAACGGAACACCGGATAAGCACCCACGATATTGATAACCTGCTGCATATCGCGCATTTCACGATAGAAAGCAGAAAGTTTCAAAGCAGAGGTATTCCCGAGCGCCTGTTGGAAACCTACTTCGTAGTCGATTGTTTTCTCTGGTCGCATGTTTGGATTTGTAATGATGCGATCGTTGGTAGCACGAACCTTCATAAACATGTAATCGATAGGATCGATAGCGATACCACCTGGTCGAGTTGAAAGAATATCGTAGTGAGCAAAGAAAAGAGCCACGTCGGAAATTGGGAAAGAGAAAGAGATACGAGGCATGACCACAATCTGTGGTTTATAATCTTCGAACGACATGTTTACATTGTAGTCGGGCGATTGCATATCCACACCAGGGTTAACCAAGTAGGGTTGAACTCCATCGGCAGCACTAATTAAGGTAGGGTTATCAATCTCGGTTCCACTGGCATCGTACCAAGTATCACCATTCCGGTATCCAAAAATGGATGTTGGATCAGCTACATTGTCGACATAAACAACATAATCGTTGCCCATGATTTGTGGGATATCACCCGTAAGCGTTTGAGGTGTTCCTCCGTTTCGAACATCGCCGACGGTATAGGCATCATATAAAGTATAAGGATCTTTTAGCACCATTTGGTTGGCGTCGAATCGATCGACACGCACACCGACGTTGAATACTAAATCGCGGAAAGCAAATTTATCCTGAATATAACCGGCAATATAAGTCGGTTGGAAAGCAGGGCGATGGCGTAGGAAGTAGCCTTCCTCGTCGGTAGCGGTGTAGAAATCGGCGAGGGTGGTTCCGCGAGCAATTTTATTTCCATAAGCGTCGTAACCGAGGTAAGATACATAAGCATTACCACCATTCAACAGTTCGTCGGCACTAAAATAATCGAGGCTTAGTTCAGCCGGATCATACTTATCAATATCGACCCATTCGAGCGATTCTTTATTAATACCTAGGTAATCACGGAATTTGATATCGAATCGAGCTTGGTCGGCGGGACTGTAGAGACGATTATAAGATATGGTGTCGGAGAATACCCGGTTGCCAAAATCGTCGAGCACATATTCCCCATTTTCATCGGTAAGATAATGTAAGATTGGGTCGGAGAAATCGAGGTTGGAAATGTGTTTGTTCATTAAACCACGGGCGAGAACCCAGATACGATCGGTATTGATTGTACCCCAGCTAGCATAACTCCGTTGCTCAAATTCGAAACCAAGCGAGATTTCATGACGGCCTATATCGGCGGCACCAGCTGCAGAGATACGGAACTGGTCGTTAGCAAATTCGCTGATTCCTGTAGTGGGCAATCCAGGGCTGGCGAAAGTATTGTAAATACTGAGGAGATTGAGGCTTTGCCCATTGATGTATCCACCTAAATTTTGGATAATCTCGGTATTTCGTTGAAAGAATGGATCAGGATTCAGTTCGTAATAATTTTGTGTAATGGTAGCCAGATCGGGGTTGTAGGTTCCCGGAGAATAGGTAACTAAGGTATCCTGGTAGTTATCCATCAGCCAGGCGGATAAACCGGTAACGCTATCTACGCCAAACTCATTGTAAGTTGGCTGCATGTAGGTGGTAAACTGACCAAAGTGACCATAGGCAAATACATTGTCTTGGTGGCGTGCATGCCAGGTTTTACCGAAAGTTGTTTCGTAGTCGAACTGGAGCGAGTAGTAAGCATTTTTAATGAGCGAGGTGGATTCCGGATCGTCGACAAACTTTTGAGTATATCGTAGGTAAGCACGCCAGTTGGTGTAGTAAGTTTCCGAGAAGTTATCGGCGTTGAACATAGCGTGATAGATACTAAAGTTGTCGTTTCGTTGGTTAACGAATGAACCACCCAGTACGAGGCTAGAGTTTTTTGACGGTTTAAAGTCGAGTTTACCAGCGAGGTTTACGCGGAAGCTTTGGGTTCCAAAGGTTTCTTCGTAGGTTTCGAAATGTTCGTCGCGGAGATAAACAGCAGCCGGCACCACCCCAAATCCTTGTGGGTTAGTGATGAGCGGATTTTCGCGGATGAACTGCAGTACGGTGTCGGTAGCACGGTACAAGGGAGTGGAGATTTTCGAGCTGTTGGTCAGAGAAAGCTCACCTGAAATAAAATAACCCAGGAGGGTATTTTTTTGGTCGGGATTATTGGCATCGATTTTTTGCCATATTGGCCCCGAAACACTGAAGCCCAACAGGTTATAATCGTAAGTATCGACTAAGGACGAAGATAACAATTCGATACCACCGAAGAGTTTGTTGCTTGGTCCTTTGGTGGTAATATTCACGATACCACCGGTTGCATCGCCGAACTTAGCTGGCAAACCACCGGTAATTACGGATACTTCGGCAATGGCGGACTGCGGCAGAGCGGATGATCCAATCACTTTTACCCCATCGACAAAGGTAACGTTACCGCCTGAACGAGCACCCCGGATGGAACCTACTTCTCCCCCTTCGGAATATACACCAGCCACGGTTGTTGCTACTGCATCGGCCGAACGACCGGGCATTTTTTCGATTTGTTCCGAGGTAATGGTTTCTCCACTTTGCGTCTGGTCTTTCGAGATAAGTGGAACTTTATACTCTATTACTTCGACTTCATCGATATTCTGATTCGATGAACTTAAATCCAGATTCAGGAAGGTAATCTTATCAGCAGAGATTAACACATTATTCTGAACAATGGAATTATACCCGACATAAGAAGCTTGAATGGTGTACTTACCGGCTGCGATAGGTTTAATGGTATATTCCCCATCGAAATCGGTACTTGCTCCCATGATTTGAACCCCATCTTTCAAGACCACCACATTGGCGAAAGGAATAGGTTCTTTGGTATCTTTATCGACAACTTTTCCTAAAAGCGTACCGGCCGATTGAGCCAACATGCCTTGTACCGAAAAAAGAGCGATAACTACAAAGAGTAAATTTCGTAGCATAATGTATCGTTTACTTATATTAATATTTAGTTAATCTGACCTTAAGCGGCCGTAAATATAGCAATTATCCATATCGACCCATAACATTTTTTAACACGGATAAATGCTTATAAAACATAGTTAAAACTGTGGTCGATTCAAGATTTCATTGTACACGACCGCTCGTCGCAGATCGATGTTTTTATAGCCTTTAAACCCTTTTTTTGCAGCAGGTTTCCTTTTCTTATCCGTGACTACTTGATGGATGGTTCGGTCTATTTTAACACGACCTTCGCCATCGAAATAATCCGCATATTTCTGTTCTTTGTCTTTCGTGAACTGGGCATATTCCGACGCAAGGCTTTGTTCTTCCGGGGGAATGTTTGCTTTCTCTTCTTCAAATTCCTCGATATCGGGCATTGCCGCATCGCGTACAAACTGATTGGAAGCTGCTTGCCTTCTTTCAGGTGCAGGTTCTTCTTCTTTCAACCAGTCTTTTTCGAGCTGTTCGATGATAGAATAGAACGAATCGGACTCTTTCTCCGGTTGCTTGTAAGGATTTTGCTCTCTTTGAAGCTTGCGCTCTTCGAGTTTACGCTTCTTTTTTCGGTTCCCAAATATGGATACCAGCGCGATTAGCAGGAGGTAAATAATCGTACTAAAGTCGAAATCGGCCATGTATTTATCGTATTTTAGCGGTTGATACTAGTTGAATCCTTATTGCGTTACAATAATAGATTTAAGATTACTAAAACTAAGCTTTTTTTCATGTTTCTTACACCCTTCCGAATGAAAACTTTTTCCTTCCAATTTATTCGGTATATCCTTGGCATTTCGCTTATACTTTTCACCTTAAATGCCTGCGATTCAGCACATCAGGTTGTCCCAAATGTTTATGTCGATTTCAGTATCAGGCTGATGGATCCGGAGTTCAATTCGCTTACCATTCCCGGGAATTCACTTACGGTAACCGGTGGGGTGAATGGCATCATTATCTATCGAATTTCGCAAGATGAATTTGCTGCCTACGATCGCACTTGTACCCACGATGTAAATGAAAACTGCAAGGTGTATGTGGATGAAACAAAACTGTTCGCAGTCGATACAGCCTGTTGTGGAACAAAATTTCTATTACTGGATGGATCTGTCAGCGAAGGAGTGGCCACTTATCCTTTAAAACGATATCGCACCTATTTCGATGGCTATACCTTGAGAGTGTATAATTAATTTCGGATGAGGTAAACCAATCCCGGAGTTTCAAATGCATTTCCGAATTGGTCGATACCGCGAATCACATAGTAGTAACTTCCTTCTGCAGCAGGACTTCCACCTGGCAAGGTCCCATCCCACCCGGGTTCTCCTTTGCTCCATTGATACACCTTTTCACCTGATGCATTTAAAATGATAGCGATGAATTGATCGATGTGATCGGCCTGAAAATCGAAGACATCATTTTTATTGTCGCCATTGGGCGTAAAAAACTTAGCAATGGCCAAAGTATTCTCAGTGATTAGACTTAGCTCTTCCAATTGGAAGGTATCCACACAATTCTCATGATTTTTGGCAACTAACTGAACAGCGTAGGTTCCTGGATTCTTGTACAAGTGGTCGGGGTGTTCCAGATGCGAGCCTTCTCCGTCGCCAAATTCCCAGTGATACTCGAAAGAATCTAAAGAAACCTCTCTTCCGCCAAGGGTGGTTCGATTGGTAAAATAGGCCATGGTGGGGGCGGATTCCTGTTCGAGAGCCATTTCGAAGGAGGCCTCGATCGATTCGGGGAAATCGATCTGCAGGCTATCGACAGACTTGCATCCATTGGGACTAGTTACCTCCAGGTGAACCGTAGGTTTCTGAGCCCTTTCGAGCCATTGCACTTCGTAGGAATACTCATTAAACTGACTGGTCTCGAGGCGACCAAAGCTCCATGAATAATAATTTTCGGCATGATAAGAAGCTTGAATGAGCACCTTGTCATACGAGCATTTCGGCGCCTGCGGAAGTAGAAGTTGAGCAAGTGGTAGCTCAAGAAATTTCAATTGCATCGAATCCTTTAGGAGGCAAGTACCATCTTCTAAGGTACGGTATAGGTAAAAATCACCCGGCATTTGGCTTTTAACACTCAATTCCCCGGTCGTTAAGGTATCCAGGCTCAACGGTGAGGAAACCCATAGCTGTCCTTGAGCAAAATCGATTGGGAGTTTCAATTCCATTCCGCAAACCTGCCGTTCATCGGCGAGTGGTTCAGCGGTGAGCAAGCGAAATTCTATTCGAATCGGATCGCTTACCACATTTTCCCCCATCTCTTCTACCCAATAAAGGACTACTTCACCAGGATTTTCGACCTGAATAATCGCATTGGGATCGTGATGTGGAAGGTCCTCCGTTTTGGATAGGAAACTTACCCCGGCATTGTCCGTTTTCCAATAAGCATTGGCCTTTTTGTTTTGCTTAGCTGCCATTAATTGATAGCTTGTTCCACAGATTACCGTATCGTTACCGGCATAGGCAGGAGCTAGCCGTAGATTTTTAGGATAGTGAGATGGTTCAGTCGACGCATTCGACTCAGTAGGAGGCAAATTCGATACGTTGGAGGTAGTATCTACAATGATTGATTGGGGCAAATTGTGATTATGAGAACTTTGAGAGTCGATTGAGCCAGTCGGTTCAGAGGGTTGAAGAGTAGTTGAAGGCCACCAGAAATAAGTCGCTACCCCAAGAAGGAGAAGTGCTCCGGCGACAAATATCTTTGTTTTGAATGATGATGAGGAAGCAGATTCTTTTGGTACAGTAAATTCCCGTTCAAGTTTTGCCAGCACCTGTTCAGGAGGATTAAACTCCATGCTTCCAAGCTTATCATTCAGCCTACCCAGCCACTCCTTATCTTCTTTCATTCGTGGGCATCCCTTTTAGATTTATACGAATCCATTTCCATGGACTTTAACTGCATTAGCTGCTGTATGAGGTATTTTCTTGCTTTTAGGAATTGGGTTTTGGAGGTGCTTTCACTAATTCCAAGCATTTCACTAATTTCTTTATGACGATATCCTTCGATTGCAAACAGGTTGAATACTTGTCGGTATCCTTCGGGCATCGCGCTTACCAGTGCAAAAAGTTCTTGAGCCGCGATTTGATCGACGAGGTCATCCTCGTGCGAAGGAGCATGGTGATAATCGTCGAGTGAGACCACTCCAAACCCTGCCTGATTTTTTCTGTACTGATTAATTGCTGTATTCACCATAATTTTTTTCAACCAACCTTCGAAGGATCCTTCCCCTCGAAATTCACGGAGGTGTTTCATAATTCTCACAAATCCATCGTGAAGAATGTCTTCTGCTTCTTGATTTGATGCGGCATACCTTAAACAAATACCAAAAAGCATCGGAGCATATCGTTTATACAAGCGATCTATTGCTCCCGGCTTATTCTCGATGCAATCTTTGATAAAGTGTCGATCATCAAGCATTCGCTTTTAGGATTTTTGGGAAGACAAGTTGTTGGGCGAATAAGTTGTCCGGTTTAATAAAAATACTGAATCAAGGTTTTAACTCCAGGACAACAGGGCAATGATCGGAAAAGTTGACATCGGAAAGAATCCCTGCTGAGAGGAGTTTATCGACAAGATTCTGGGAAGCCCAGTGATAGTCGATTCGCCAACCTAGATTTTTTTGTCTGGCCCCGGAACGATAACTCCACCAGGAGTATTTATGTGACGATGAGTCGAAGACGCGGAAAGTATCCACCATTCCGGAGCGTTCCAGTTCATCCATCCAAGCGCGTTCATCGGGTAAGAACCCACTGGATTTTTGATGTTTTTCCGGGTGATTGATATCGATTGGTTTATGACAAATATTTAAATCGCCGGAGAGGATGAGTTGCGGGCGCTCTGTTCTTAAATCCGTGAGCCAGGGTAAGAAATCGGCTAGGAACTGCATCTTAAAAGCCTGGCGTTCATCTCCCTGAGAACCAGAAGGGAAATAAGCAGACAGCACGGATACATCGCCCCAGTCGGCTCTTAAAATTCGCCCTTCGGCATCGTAGGCCGGATGATTCATCCCAATGACCAGTTGATCGGGTGCTGTTTTAGCTAAGATCGCGACACCGGAGTATCCTTTCTTCACGGCCGAGTGAAAATAAGCGTGGTATCCGGCTTCTTTAAGTGGATCTAAGTCAATTTGTTCAGGCTGAGCTTTGGTTTCCTGAAGACAAAGCACATCGGGATTTTCCATTGTTAACCATTCAACCAGGCCTTTCGACATAGCAGCACGAATTCCGTTTACATTAAAAGAAATTATTTTCATTGGGTATTATCGTTTTTTTCAAATATTTGCAGGCTTTGAATTGTACAAAAGTAACAGCAATTAACAAGCGGGCAAGCATCAGCCTAAAACAAGAAAATCGATTTATTTCTTAGAAAAACTGCGTGGAAGGTCTTGTAATAAAATCGACGGGTAATCGATACAAAGTGCTGAACAGCGCAGGCGAAGTAATCGATTGTGCGTTCAAAGGGAAGTTTAAAATTTCCGGATTACGGAGCACTAATCCGATTGCTGTAGGCGATCGGGTAAGTTACCGTTTGGATGCAGGAGAAATAACCGGGTTAATTACTGAAATCCACGAGAGGAAGAATTACATTATTCGGAAATCCTCCAATTTATCGAAAGAGACACACATCCTGGCAGCGAATATCGATTTAGCCTTTCTGGTTTTGAGCATTTCACATCCCAGCACCCCACCCGGTTTCATCGACCGCTTTTTGGCAACAGCCGAAGCTTATCGCATTCCGGTCGACATCATCATCAATAAAACGGATCGGATGGATGAGCAAGATCGCGAAGCGATGGAGGAATTGATCTCAATCTACGAGCCATTGGGTTATCCTTGTCATAGAAGTTCGATATACGAAGCGGAATCGTTAGAAGGGATTAAAGGACGGATGCGCGACAAAATTTGTCTCTTTACGGGAAATTCCGGAGTGGGCAAATCGAGTTTAGCCAATGCAATTGATTCGCGGTTAACACTGAAAACCGATCACATCTCTCACTATCATTCCAAGGGGAAGCATACGACAACTTTTGCCCAAATGTATCCCTTGGAACAAGGCGGATATTTAATTGATACACCGGGCATTAAAGGCTTTGGTGTATATAACTTCCAGCGGGAAGAGATCGGGCATTTTTTCAGGGAAATATTTCAGTACTCCAGTCGTTGCCAGTTCAATAACTGCACACACACCCATGAACCGAATTGTGCGGTAAGAGCCGCTGTGGAAGAGGGCAAAATCCATGTGTTGCGTTACGAGAATTACCTGAAGATTTTTTACGACGACAACGACAAGTACCGAAAAGCTTATTAAAGCATAGCGCTCACCTTTATCATGAGATTACGAGGCGGACCGATGTCACCCGGCCGAATCATGTATTCTCGATTAGCCAGGTTTTTGAGAATAACAGATACCTCGAGTCGATCTGTCCACCGATAACTAGCACTCAGGTCCATGATTAAATTGCCGTGTCTATTTTCATCGCGATACTCCGCCAGTCCGGGTAAAACGAGACCTAACTCAAAGAATCGATCAATGGCTTCGATGTGGCTATTATAAACTAAGGTATATCCTAGCGAGAAACTTCGGAAGGATAATTGAGAGCTGAAGTTGATTGCATGTTTGAATCGGTACTTAAGGATGGAGGTTTCATCGGATTTCTGGACGAGATAGGTGGAATCGGTATTCAAATCGACCGGAAGTGTGTAGGTATATCCGGCCAATCCTTGCCAGGAAAAATCTCCCCATGATCCGGTCGCACCCGAAGTTATTTCAAATCCATTGATTCTTGCTTCTCCTACATTTTGCGATTGAAATCCGAGGGGATGAAAGCCCATTTGCGCGATATCGTAGATGGGCAAATAAGTTACCGAATCGACTACTCCAAAACTATACTCCATCATTTGATGGTATTGAGTTTGGAAAGCAGCAACATCGACATAACCAGCACCTTGTCCTAACGGAAATTCCTGTCGGTAGCCAATTTCGAGATTCCAACCCGATTCGGGTAAAATGTGAGGATTAGGCATAACCAGCAATCCGCTCAGTTGGGTTCTGGTAAATTTTTCAGCTACCGTAGGGTATCTAAAACCCTGACCAAAGGAGGCTCTTAGGTTTCCTCCGGGGAGAAGCAAATAATTGATTCCGATTCGACCAAGTGGATTAGAAATTTCCCGATCGCGGTCGAGCTTAAACATTTCTACTCGAAGACCGGCAGTTACCCGCAGCCGTTCGAAAAACAATTGTTCCCACTGAGAAAAGAAAGCAAGGTTTGCACTGTGATGATTGTCGTAGAGACGAGATAAAATATTCGCATTGGTAAAATGAATGCCAGACACCCACCGAGTACCTGGCTTAAATGTTCGGGTTGACAAATATTCCATGAACACGGAGTTGAACTCGTTGTCCATGGAGTTATCGCTAATATCGTTTCGGTTATAGAAAAGGCGGGCCTTCAAGCTATGCTGCCAATTCCGATAATGATAATTTACGAAGGGGTCGATCGTAAAGCGGGTAGAGTGAGTCAAGGTTGCATTGGCTGAATCTTGCTGAAAGATTCCTTCCTGAGCATTTTTCCAGAAAAAAAATTCTCGTGAAGATTGATCAGAGAACAGAAAACCGGCACCGAGCATCAATCCTTCAATTTTTTGGGGACGATAGCGGAATTTGACGTGAGCATTCAAACGCTCTTGGTTATTAAAGGTACGATATCCTTCGTCGGAGAAATAAGAGAGTTCCGAGATGAGATCGACTCGGTTGATTTGCCTGGAATCGGACAAGCTAAGAGACTGGTAGGTAAGCGTTTCATTTCCCCACCACTGCGTTTCGCTACGAGCAGGAGCGAGGTAAAAACCCTGCATGTAGGAGAGCTTTGTTTCCGGATTAGGTGTTGGCCAGGCAGGAATAAAGTGGATGATTCCATTCAACGCACTACTTCCATAGAGCGATGAGCTGGCTCCTTTGATTACCTCTACTTGCTCTAGATTTTCGAGCGGGAGAAAGGTCCATTTTACGTCGCCTGCATCGGCCGATAGTAAGGGCATTCCATCGAAGAGCACCATTACCCGACTTCCGGCTCCGTAGCTATACCCTGCTCCACTCCGAATGCTAACTTGCCCGTCGGCTACATTGACACCCGGAATAATTCGCATAGCCTCTTCCATGTTGGTAACCGGAACAATTTCAATCAAATCCGGCTTAATCACTTCCATGCTGATCACTACATCGGAACGCCGGTTTGTTGCCTTACCGGCAGAAATCACGACATCGGATAATTGCTGGTTTGCCGGCTTAAGCGCGATATCGAGCACTTGATTGGGAGCGGAACAATCCAGTTTAAGAAGATAATCTTCATACCCTATAAATCGCGCATGCAATTGATAGTTGCCATAGGGCAAAACCAGTTCGAAAAGACCATCGGCATCGGTCACCGTGCCGGTTTCCGAATCGACAAACACATGTACTCCCGTAAGCGGGATTTTACCTCCCTTTTCGATAACCCGACCATTCAGCATAGTAGTTTGCCCTAAGGACGTTAAGCTAAAAGCCAGGAAAAAAAGGAGGAGAGTATAAGCTATGAACTTCAACGGCGCATCAGTTTCCCCGAATACTGGGTAGATTCAGACTTTAAGCGATAGAATAAAAACTGCTGTTTCTGCAGACCATTATCCATTTGAACAGTTGCTTGTGTTTGCCCGGCGGGAATCCTTTTTGTAAGCATGCATTGTCCGATAGCATTATAAACCTCGAAGGTCCAATCGGATTGAGAGGTGGGAATGTGCTGCAGTTGAACAAAATCGGTGAAAGGATTAGGAGAAACCCGGAACCGTTCACCTGGTTTGGTTAGATTAGCGACCGACATGGTTTCATCGATTTGAATACTGAGCGTAGTATCCTCGGTAAGTCCGATGGCAAAAGGAACGCCTCCGATATGGGGAATTACGCCAATAGCTAGTTGGAAATTACCAGCTTGAGTAGGAGTTCCGGATACTTTAACACAATAGCTGTCTCCTACAGGAAAAATACTATTGGCAACGTTGGCTTCGTAGTTTAGCCCCGGAGGCAGGTTATTGATATAGGAGAGCTGAATTGCTGAGAGGTAAATAACATTCCCGGCAATTTCGGCACTATCGGGCGGAATAACCGTAATCACTTGTTCGTAATACGTATTGAGCAAACCATTGGGAAGAACCTCCGGACAAATTTGCCCCGGTTGTTCCGTATCGACACAAGAAGGGTCGGGCGTACATTGTGCATAGGTTTCCGCTGGCAAAAGCCAGAAGGAGAAAAGGAACAAAAGGATTCCCGGAAGGGTAAATTTTGCTGTAAAGGAGTGTAGTTTTAATTTCATAGTGTTCGTTTTTATTCGGTTGAGAGCGATATTTCCGAAGGATTAAACTCCGGATAGTCCATACTTTTTTCCAGTACGAAATAGCATTGAGGGTACACCTCCGATATCTTTTTAAATGCTTTATAGCCATCGGATTTGGAGCGATAATTACCAACCCGAAGTTTAAAATAGGGTTCTTCGTAAACTAGATAGCTGGGGATAGATGGGAACTGATTCGAGAAATTATTTTGCAGGCGCATGGCCTCCATGCGGGCGTTGGTTCCTGATCCGGAATAGATTTGAATTCGATATCCGGGAATACCATTCCGTTGCAAGTTTGTACGCAGTTGTTTATAGGTAATCTCGTCCAGTCGTGGATCTTGATGGATAACAACCTTTCCCGAGGGAGAGGGATCATTTGCCTGAATAATGGAAAAGATTTGGAGGCTGTCGGGCAATTCCGTTTGGGCGTAGCCAGGGGTTACGAAAAACAGCACTAGCAGGATGTTAATTTTAAAAATAGTGCTAAGAAGGGATGATAGGCCCGAAGCCTGATTTGAACGATGCATTGAACGAGTAGCTTTAACGATGAAAGGATGGACAGTTTTGGTTATCATCACACGCGGTTTGGGTCGGTTAAGTTTTGTGGTTGAAGGCTCAAGACCGGAATGGGAGACTGATTAATCATTTGTTGAGCGTAGGTACCTAGCCAAAGGTTCTCCGGGCGTTCTGTCTGTTCTGTCATGATGCAAATTAAATCGGCATCCTTTTCTTTTGCAAATTCGATGGTGATTTTGGTGATATTTCCCCCTTTTCTCACTTCCCAGTCATGTTCAATCGATCTTGCTTCGAGGTACTCGACTACCTGATCGACGTATTGATTAACTTTATAAATAACTTCCGGGGTATCGGTTTCGCGAACACCCATGATATGGACTTTTGCTTCGAACAGGTGCGCCAGTTCGGCAACAAGAGGCACTTTCTGCCGGGTTTGAGTGGTTACATCGATAGGCAGAACGATAGTTTTCGGAGCACCTTTGGGAAAACCCAGGCGGATAGTGAGTACCGGTTTACTAGCACGGCTCACCACTCGGAATGAATTACTTCCTGCGAAATATTCTTCGAAGCCGCTGGTTCCATGAGTTCCCATTACGACTACCGAAGCATCGAAACCGATAGCCTCCTGAACGATTTGGTGATACACTTTTCCTTCCTCCACTTTATAGTCGAAGATTTTATCCGGAACCTGATAACTGTTTACGTATTCTTGAAATAGGACTTTCATGGCCTCTTTGGCTACTTCGAGAGCCTGATCCTGATTTCCAGGATTGAATCCTGGCAGATCGAACTTAGAAGATTTGACGACATGGTAGAGCCGCAAATTAGCCTGAAGCTTATGCGCCCAGACCAAAGCATGTTCCAGTGCATTGATTGAATCGGCAGAAAAATCGGTGGCTACCAGTATTTTAGTCATAGCAATCCATTTCATTCAAAAGTATGAAAAAAATCATACCCCCGACATTTGGTTCCACAACTTAGCCCCTTTACTTTTCATTTAAGCCATATATATTTGTATATTCGCAAACTTTTTGAGAATCAGCCAATATGAGTCTGAATAGTAAGGAGAAAACCAGCAAACATATCAAGCAACGGCTAAGGAGCAGTCAACTTACTGCCGTCATAAGCATTTCATTGGTCCTCTTCCTCTTGGGTTTAGTAGGTACCATGATCCTATTTGCAGGCAAAATTTCTAATTATGTAAAAGAGAACATCGGGTTCTCTATCATCCTGAACGAGAATATTAAAGAAATTGACAGCTTTCGATTGCAAAAAGATTTGGATGCAAGCATCTTTATCAAGAGTACCGATTACATAACTCGTGAGCGTGCAGCCGAAGAATTTCAGGAAGCATTAGGCGAAAATTTTGTGGATTTCCTGGGATACAATCCGCTGCTTGCATCGATCGAAGTTAAACTCTATGCCGATTATGCCAACCCCGACAGCTTAGTGATGATTAAGAGTCGGTTGGCTGAGTACGATCAAATCAAAGAAGTGTATTACCAAGAGAATCTGGTCGATTTGTTAAACAATAACATCCAGCGAATTTCGGTTTATCTAATGATTTTTAGCGCCTTGCTCATGCTGGTTTCCATTGTTTTAATTAACAATACTGTTCGACTGACTATCTACGCCCGCAGGTTCCTAATCAATACCATGAAGCTCGTGGGAGCGACTCATAGTTTTATTCGTCGTCCCTTCCTTTTGCAAAGTATGGGTCAAGGGATTCTGGGTTCTTTGGTTGCGATTGTCTTACTAAGCTTTGTATTAAAAGCTCTTGAATCGGAATTTACGGCGATTATTAGCTTTAAGGACTACGAACTGATTGGGGTTTTATTTGCCGGAATCATCTTGTTAGGCATACTCCTTTCGCTCTTAGCAGCTTATTTTGCGAGCACCAAGTATTTACGAATGAAAACCGATCAACTTTTTAATTGACATTTAACGTTTTACAATATGGCTACAAAACAAGAAACAGCTTTGAATGGATTTGCCATTCCTAAAGAGAATTATCTTTATTTGGCAATTGGTTTCTTAATTATCGTGGTGGGATTTATTCTCATGGCCGGAGGAGGCTCCGACGACCCGAACGTTTTTAGCGAGGAGATTTTTTCCTTTCGCCGTATAACCCTTGCCCCAATCATTGTCTTGTTTGGTTTTATTTTCGAGATCTGGGCCATTATGCGTAAACCCAAAAGCATGCAGCAAGAAGGCTAAGACATGACATGGATTGAAGCGCTTATTTTAGGCATCCTGCAAGGATTGGCCGAGTTCTTACCTATTAGCTCGAGTGGTCATTTGGAGATAGGGAAAGTATTGTTGGGCATTGAACAACAAGATAACCTGACTTTTACTGTCGTGGTTCACGGAGCCACTGTACTCAGCACCATCGTTGTGTTCAGGAAGGAAATTGGTCGCATTTTAAAAGGACTCACCCAACTTCGGCAAAACGACGAGTGGAGCTTCACCGGTAAAATTGCTCTATCCATGATTCCGGTCCTTGCTTTAGGCCTGTTCTTTAAAGAAGAAGTCGAAGCTCTATTTACAGGTAACTTGCTCTTGGTAGGGTCGATGCTTGTATTCACAGCCACGCTTTTAGGCTTTGCCTATTTTTCGAAATCCAAGGAACGAAGCATTTCTTACCTCGATGCTTTTATCATTGGAATTGCCCAGGCTCTTGCTGTAATTCCGGGCATCTCGCGTTCTGGAGCAACTATCGCAACAGGTATTATTTTAGGAAATAAAAAAGAACAAGTAGCTGAGTTTTCCTTTTTAATGGTTCTAGTGCCTATTCTGGGAGCCAATTTTCTCGACATCATGAGCCAGGATTTTTCTGCAGCCGGAGCCATCGAAGCACTCCCGCTTATCATTGGGTTTATCAGCTCTTTCGTAGTGGGTTACCTCGCTTGCACCTGGATGATTAACATCGTTAAAAGAGGCAAACTGATTTATTTTGCCCTTTACTGTTTATTGGTGGGTAGCATCGCCATTGCTTCGCAATTATTTTTCTAATTCTCGTGAAACTCGTATGATTATCCATTCTGGAATAAGTAAAGATCAATTACTCGAGGGGGTTTTTCTCCTTCTGGATAAACCATGGGGATGGTCGTCGTACGATGTAGTGAAAAAAGTCAAGCATTTGTTGCATCGCTACACACGTTTGAAAAACATCAAAGTTGGGCATGCCGGCACGCTGGATCCCCTGGCCGAAGGACTGATGGTGTTAGCCGTAGGAAAGGCAACAAAACTGCTGCAAACAAAAACCGATGCCGATAAATCCTATCGAGCGCGACTTCAATTGGGAGAAACGACTCCTTCGTACGATTTGGAAACAAAACCAGAGCAATCTGGAGATGCCACATCCATCGCCAAAAGCACGATTGAGGAAATCCTAAACCAATTTCGGGGTCCAATCTTTCAGCAGCCGCCGCTTTTCTCGGCTAAACGAGTACAGGGGAAACGCGCTTACGAACTTGCCCGTAAAGGCTCCGACCATCAGCTGGAACCTGTGCAGGTACATATCCATGAATTGAATCTGGTATCCTTCGAAACGCCGGAACTTTATCTGGATATTCGTTGTTCGAAAGGAACCTACATTCGTTCCCTGGCAAACGATCTTGGTGCAGCTTTAGGCTGTGGCGCCTACTTATCGAAGCTAACACGCACGGCATCGGGCGAATTCAACCTTAGCGATGCGCTCAGCCTACAACAATTGGAAGAGCTCCTGCAGGAATCTTTTCCGAAACCAACCAGCGTTGAGGCAAACGAAAAGCAATAATTTTAAACTATCCATTAAAAATAATTACCGATGAAACTATCGCAATTTAAGTATCATTTACCGGAAGAACTTATTTCTCTGCATCCTGCTAGTAACCGGGATGAATCGCGGCTACTGGTTTTGAACCGCGCTACCGGAGAAATTGAACATCGCATTTTTAAAGATGTGATTGATTACTTCGACGAACACGATGTAATGGTATTTAATAATACGAAGGTTTTCCCCGCCAGACTGTATGGCAATAAAGAAAAAACCGGTGCTAAAATCGAAGTTTTCTTATTACGTGAACTGAATCAGGATCAACGACTTTGGGATGTATTGGTCGATCCGGCACGTAAAATCCGCATTGGTAATAAGCTGTATTTTGGCGAAGATGAATCCCTGGTGGCCGAGGTAATCGACAACACCACTTCTCGCGGACGCACCCTTCGTTTTTTATACGACGGTCCGTACGAAGAATTCAAAGAAACCTTATATAATTTGGGCGAAACACCCCTTCCGAAGTTTATCAAGCGGGAAGTTTTACCGGAAGACCGTGAACGCTACCAAACCATTTATGCCAAGCACGAGGGTGCTGTTGCTGCTCCTACTGCCGGTATGCATTTTAGTCGCGAATTGATGAAACGCCTCGAAATAAAAGGAATCGATTTTGCCGAGATTACCCTGCATGTTGGGCTAGGAAATTTTCGTAGCGTCGATGTCGAAGACCTGACCAAACATAAAATGGATTCTGAAGAAATTACCATCGAAGAGAAAGCTGCCGATATTGTAAATCAAGCAAAAGCAAACAAAAAAAATGTTTGTGCCGTTGGCACTACGGTTTTGCGAACCCTCGAGACCAGCGTATCAACCACCGGTTTATTAAAACCCTATGTTGGTTGGACCAATAAATTCATTTTCCCTCCCTATCAAATTCAGGTTCCAAATCGAATGATTACCAACTTCCACCTGCCCTATTCCACTTTACTGATGATGGCATCGGCATTTGCCGGCTACGATAATATTTTCAAAGCCTACGACGTTGCCATTAAGGAGAAGTACAAATTCGGAACCTACGGCGATGCCATGTTGATTTTGTAAATCGACCCGGTTTGTCTTCCTGCAACTGAATATTGTGGAGGAACCCTAGCATGAAACGACTTGCAATTGCCCTTGCTGTTCTGATTTTTGTTGGAATCTCTGCATTAGTAGGAGTTAGTTACTACTTATCGACGCAGGAAGACTTTCTTTCCGAACAAATTGTTGCGGAGCTTCAGCCTTATTTCCTTAAACCCATACAGGTCGATCAAGTTGAACTTTCCATTTGGAAACGTTTCCCGGACATTTCCGTCGCTTTGCTTCAATTGCAGGTTGCTGGCTCCGAAACAAGCGCAGCGGTTATGTCTCAACAAGAGCAAGAACCTTTGCTCCAACTGGAACGATTATACCTCGAGTTTAACGCATTCAATTTCCTTAAAGGGAATTATGAACTGAAAGAGATTCGTCTGGAGCAGGGGAATCTACACCTCGTCGATGATGAAAACAGTTCGGGGAATTATTCCATTTTCAATCCGCAACATCAATCGGATAGTAGCACTCTGGAATTGAATCTGAAAAAAATCCAACTTCACGAAGTGAATGTTTCGTATTTAAGCGGAAAATCCATTGAAATCACTACCCAGGTTGAACGTTTAAAACTCAGCCTGCGTGTAAATTCCGATACGATTACTTTCGCAGGAAAGGCCCAATTAACGGATGCTTCGGTCTGGAACGAAACAGGGTATGTGGTCAACGAAAAACGAGTTAATCTGAGCAGCTATGGTCGTTTTTCACCCAATGAGCTTTCCATTGTACTGGAGTCGATTCATTGGGGAACCATGCAATTAAGTGGTAAGTTAGAACGTCGCTCGGACTCCGAAGAGCTATTGGGGAGTATCCAATTGAGCGAAACACCAAGCACCGCCCTCATGCCCCTCCTGCCATCATCGGCACGAAAAAATCTGGAACAGTACCAAGTAAGAGCAGGTGTATCAGGCAGCTTTGCTTTTAAGATGCTGTTGGAAAAACTTTCTTATTCGGCAGACATCAGCCTAAATAAACTTGAATTTCTTCTTCCCGAACAAGAATTCGGGCTGAAAAAAGGGAATGCCCGCTTAACGGTCGCGAACAATACCCCCAAAGAGGTGACGATTCAGTTAGAACAGTTTAAAGGTGAGAGCACAGAAGGCGGCACCATTGGATTAAATGGAGTGTTTTCCATTCAATCGGCGCTGCGGTTCGATGCTGTGCTTGAGGCCAATCTCACTCCCGAAGATCTTTCAGGATGGATTCCTTCCCTCGACTTAAATTTTGAGGAATTGAGTAGTAATTTACACTTGAAACATCCCGGATGGAACACGGAAAAAGAGAGTAAGGTAAACCTCGCCGCCTTAGAAATAGATGGCACGGTTAAGCTCCTTTCCTATCACCTTCCCGATTATCAGTTGAAAGGAAGCGAGTTAACCTTCCTACTCAAACCAGGATTTATAAGCCTGCCTACAAGCATGGTTGAATTTAAAAGAACACCCATCCAGTTGGAAGATTTCCGCCTTTCCAATTACAGAGAAGGATTTCAGGGAAAAACCTACGAATTAGCGGGTACGATTCATTCGAAAAAAATCGATTTAGCAACATTATTCCCGGAGTCGGATCTTTCGACTGACTCATCAGACAACCATCCCATTCGATTGCCTACGAACTTACTGAGTCGAATAGAGATTCGCATTGACAGTTTGGATTACGATAAAGTTCACTTGACCGATTTGTATTTAGATGCTGGCACGTCCTACCGAAAAATTCATATCCACTCGATGGAGGCGAATGGATTTCGAGGAAGCATGAGTGGAAAGGGATTAGTCAAACAAGGGTCTAACCTGGGAATGGAAGGAACTATTTCGTTTCAATTAGATCAAGTGGATTTGCACGAAGTCCTGTATCGTTCAAATAATTTTGGACAAACCTTCATCACCCATTCGAATCTTTTGGGCGAATTATCCGCAAGGATCGATTACGCTTTCCAAGCCAGCCCCGAACATCCCTTCAACCCACTAAATCCCGTTGTAAAGGCAACATTAAACCTGCACGAAGGGGAATTATTCGATTTCGAACCGTTGGTAACCTTGTCGCGGTTTATCGATTTGGAGGAATTAATGCACATTCGGTTTAGTCAAATCCGGACTGAGATCTATTATGAGAATGAAACCTTGCAACTACCAACTACGCTGATAGAATCAAGTTTGTCCGATTTTTATATAAGTGGTCAGTATCGGGAATCGGGCGAGGTTGATTTTCGAATCGATTTATATTTATCCAAGCTTTTATCGAAGAAGAAACGTAAACTACACGCAAGCGAACAAGGTTCACATGCTGAACGCCATGGTCGCCGTCACGTTTATTTGCGAGCCAAAGGACCATCGGATGCCATCCGTATTGAGTTCGATCCCGATGGTAAGGAATTTTTCTCCGCAACGCGTCCTCAGGCTACTCCTCCATTAAAGCAGGAAGAGGCAGCAGGAAAGGAAGCAAAGAAACCGGTAAGCATCAAGGATGTCTTTAGGCGCAACGAAGATACTCCCTCCGACACAACTGCTTCGAAGAGCAAGCATCGGATTGAATGGGAATAAGAAATGGGGAAGGTTAAAATCAGAACAATTTAAAAAGTTTACATTCGTTTCGATTTTCGGATAATCGCATCAACCATGAACATATACTCCCGCAAGCAAAAATGGAAATTATTCTTACTCACCTTGGCGGTGTTTATAGGAATGAGCAGTTTATACTACACGAACACGCTCGTGGGGAAGTTAGCTGCCGAGGAGCGTAAGAGTGTTGAGTTATGGGCAAAAGCGACTCGAGAATTGTCTCGCAGCAATTTAGACGAGAACATCAATTTCATCTCCGAAGTAATCATCAACAACACAACGATACCGGTTATCCTAACCAACGAAGCATTTGAAATTCAGTATGCTCGTAATCTTGACCCCAAACGGTCTCAAACCGACAGTGCCCTTTTAAGTCCTGAAAAGTACCAGTTGAATCAGGAATACTTATACCGCGAGTTGAATCAAATGCGCTCACAAAATGAGCCCATCGAAATTACCATGATCGATGGTCGTAAGAATTACATTTTCTACAAAGACTCAATGATTTTGCGACAGCTTATTTATTATCCCTATGTCCAGCTGGCCGTCATTTTTCTTTTTGTATTGATTGCCTATTATGCCTTTAGTACCAGCCGAAAGGCAGAGCAGAATCAGGTTTGGTTGGGCATGTCGAAAGAAACTGCCCATCAGTTGGGAACTCCTATTTCCTCCCTCCTGGCTTGGATTGAATATTTGAAGCTCAAAAATCCAGAGGATGATATGGTTCAGGAGATTCAAAAAGATGTGAGCCGGCTTGAGACCATTACCGAACGGTTTTCGAAAATTGGTTCAGCACCCGTTTTAGCATCGGAAAACATTGTTCACATATTATATCAATCCATTCGCTATTTAAAGACCCGCACCTCAAGCAATATTGCATATCACTTGCATTTTGCCGAGAGTATGGAACGGTTCATTCCGTTGAATAAAGCCTTATTTGAGTGGGTTATAGAGAACATTTGCAAGAATGCGATGGATGCGATGGAAGGGAAGGGTCGGATCGATTTACGGCTTGAGGATACAGATGATTTCCTTTGCATCGACATAAGCGACAGTGGTAAAGGGTTGCATAAGACGCTACACAAGACTATTTTCAATCCGGGATTTACGACTAAAAAACGCGGTTGGGGTTTAGGTTTGTCTTTATCGAAACGAATTGTGGAGAACTATCACGGAGGCAAAATCTTCGTAAAGAGTTCGTCGCCAGGCGAGGGGACTACTTTTCGGATTATGTTGCGAAAAGAGGCTGGCTTACAAGCTTAAAAAGCTTAAAACCAGGCTTTGAAAATTTAATTTTGGATTTAAAGAAATATTTTACCTTTGCACGACATTTTTTTGGCAGGTGAAGAAGTTATTAGATTTTACGATTCCTTTTAAAGGATTGGGGCTTGGAGCCCATTCGTTTGACTTCCAGGTTGACCAGAAGTTCTTTGAATTTTTCAATTATTCCGAATTAGAATCGGGTAATCTGCGGGTAGATTTAATCCTCGACCGACAAATCAGTCACATGAGTTTGGATTTTCATTTTCATGGTACTGTTCGCACAGTGTGCGATCGATGTTTGGACGAGATGGATTATCCGCTCGATTTCAAGGAATCCCTAGTCATTAAATTAGGCGATGAGATTCCTGACGCTCGACACATTGGAGAAGATGTTCCGGTTATTTCGCATCACGAGACCGAAATCAATGTAGCTCAATTTGTATTTGAGTTCATTGTATTAGCTCTACCACCCCGGAAGGTTCATCCCGACGATGCCGATGGCAACCCGACGTGCGATCCGGAAATGTTGGAAAAATTAGATGAATACTTAGCACCCGATTCACCTGAGGGGGAAACAGACCCTCGGTGGGATGCCTTAAAAAATGCATGGAAAAACAATTAAACAGTAGAAAATAATAGAACGTCATGGCACATCCTAAACACCGAATTTCGAAACAGCGCCGAAACAAGAGAAGAACCCATTACAAGGCTGAGATTCCTCAAATCGCAATCGACCCGACTACCGGCGAAGCTCACTTATACCATCGCGCCCATTGGTATGAAGGTAAACTTTACTATAAAGGTAAAGTAGTAATGGAAGAAGGCGAAAAACTATAATATTCAATTGCATGAGAATTGGAATTGATCTCATGGGAGGAGATTTCGCTCCCCGCGCAACTGCTTTAGGTTCCGTGTTAGCGAAAAACGATCTTCCTGCAGATGTTCAATTAGTTCTCATTGGCGATCAAGACCAAATTCTTCCTATTCTAGCCGAATCAGGCGCTTCTCCTTCCGACTTCGACTTTATACATACAAGCGAAGTAATTGAAATGGGAGAACACCCGGCAAAAGCATTTTCCAAAAAGCCCGAATCCAGTATTGGTTTGGGCTTTAAGCTTTTGAAGGAGGGCAAACTCGACGGATTTGCCAGTGCAGGAAACACCGGAGCCATGCTGGTCGGTTCCATGTTTACCGTAAACGTAGTACCCGGTATTTTACGCCCGGCAATTTGCGCTACCATTCCTCAACTAGATGGAGGAGTAGCCGTATTGTTGGATGTGGGAATCAATGCCGACTGCAAACCGGAAGTACTACTACAATATGCGATCATAGGCAGCATCTATGCCGAGAAAGTGTTGCATATCGACCAGCCACGTGTGAGCTTACTAAACATAGGCTCCGAAGAAGAAAAAGGGAACATTCTCGCTAAAACCAGTCATGAAGCGATGAAAAATAATTCATCCATCCATTTTATTGGAAACATCGAAGGCAACGAATTATTGAATTCAAAAGCCGATGTGATTGTTTGCGATGGGTTTACCGGGAATGTAGTGCTGAAACAGGCCGAAGGATTTTATGCCACCATGCGCAAGCGTGGAATACAAGATTCCTTTTTCGACCGCTTCAATTTCGAAAACTACGGTGGAACACCCATTTTAGGTGTGAATGCTACGGTAGTTATCGGACATGGCATTTCGAACGAGATTGCCATAAAAAATATGATTCTTCAAACCTATGAGGTTGCACGCGCACAATTTGTAAAAAGAATCAACGAAACTTTTCAATCATGAGTAAATTAACTGCCGTGATTCGAGGTATTGAAGCTTCAGTACCTGAATACGAACTCACTAATAAAGAATTAGAAAAAATGGTCGATACCACCGAAGAGTGGATTATGACCAGAACCGGAATTCATACCCGTCATATCCTGAAAGGTGAGGGCCTGGGCACTTCCGATATGGGAGCCGATGCAGTGAATAAGCTGCTTGCCAAAACCAACACTAAGCCGGAAGAAGTGGACATGGTCATTTGCGCAACGGTTACTCCCGATATGCAGTTTCCGGCAACGGCGAACATAATTAGCGATAAATGCGGTATCAAGAATGCTTTTAGTTTCGATTTGAATGCAGCCTGTTCAGGCTTTTTATATGCTCTTGCAACTGCCTCAAAATTCATCGAATCGGGATCACATAAAAAAGTGATAGTGGTAGGAGCCGACAAAATGTCGTCGATCGTAGATTATACCGACCGCACTACTTGCATCTTATTTGGCGATGCAGCAGGAGCTGTACTACTCGAACCTTCGGAAGAGGGACTGGGAATCAAAGATTCCATTTTAGCTTCGGATGGAGCCGGACGCGTTTATCTGCATCAAAAAGCAGGAGGTTCGGTTAAACCGGCGTCGCACGAAACAGTCGATGCACGCGAACATTATGTGTATCAGGAGGGTCAACCCGTATTCAAATTCGCTGTCTCCAACATGGCCGATGTAGCTGTTGAAATTATGGAGAAGAACGGTCTCACCTCCGACGATATTTCCTGGTTGGTTCCCCATCAGGCAAACATGCGAATTATCGAAGCAACGGCGCGTCGTATGGGAATCAAAAAAGAGCAAGTAATGATTAACATTGCCAAATACGGTAACACCACGAATGCAACTATCCCGCTTTGTATCTGGGAATGGGAAAAGCAACTCAGCAAAGGAGATAATTTGATTCTTGCTGCATTCGGAGGAGGATTTACCTGGGGAAGTATTTATTTGAAATGGGGCTACGACTCCCAATAAAAAATATCTTGAAAAGCCTGACTCATCCTCAGGCTTTTTTTTGCACCCTGCCCTTAATAATTCCTTAACATAGGAATAAGCTATGCTTAATCCATGGCTTGGTTGAGCGACATACATTTGTCGCAGAATCTAAAACCATTGAAATGAAAACATTATTCGCCCGTCTGTTCGTATTAAGCCTCCTTATCGGAATTAGTTTTACGAGCAGTGCTACCATTGATGAGACGAAAAAAGAAGAAAAATCGGCTAATGCTGTGACTTGTTCTTTGCAAGGTAAAATCATGGATGAATTAACCGGCGAAGCCTTAGCTGGAGTAAAGGTAAAAGTTTGTGGAACCGACCTGGTTACCTACACTGATTTTGAAGGGAACTTCACCTATGAAAATTTAGCTCCCGGAAAATACAATCTCGAAACGAGTTTCATTTCTTACGAACAAACGACTTTGAAAAATATCGATTTAAATCCGGAAAAAGATCACACCCTTAAAGTGACCATTTCTCCGGTAGCCGAATAAAGACATTCCCATATTGAAAATACTTAAATAGCCGTACACTGTTTCGGCTATTTTTTTTATCTTTTCCAACAACTTTCAAACTTTCCCGGTATGCGCAACGCTTTTGCTTTGTTTCTGCTATTGCTTACCCAAACTATCAGTTTTGGACAAATAATCCAGAAGGAAGATGGGTTGTATTACAATGAAGACAACACCTTATATTCAGGCACTTACATTGAGTTTTATACTGATGGGATCAAGCGGATAGAATTAAACTTGCTCAAGGGGAAGAAAGAAGGACCAACCATTTTATACAACGAAGAAGGAAACATTATCGAAGAACGTTCTTTTTCCGATAATGAAAAAGACGGAACCTGGAAGACCTATAACAGCAAGGGTATTCAGATAGCTGAAGCGAATTACACAAAAGGTCAAAAAGATGGGAAATGGTTTATTTGGAACGATCAAGGTAAGCTCCTTTACGACATGACTTACGAGAAAGGAGAGAAATCCGGCACCTGGATTATTTTCAAGGAAGACGGAACCATTCAATCGTCCAAAAAGTACTAAGGTCTATTCGTCATAAGGCATCCACTCATAAAGCAGGTAGTGATCGTTTTGCATGCCGATGGATCGGTAAACAGCCTGAGCTCTCAGGTTGGAACGATCGACAAATAAGCGCAACCCTCCTAAATCCTCACGATGTTTCACCTGTTTCTTAAGGTGAGCATACATTTTCCGAAAGATTCCCTGTTCCCGGTAATCGGGGTGAACGTATACCGAATGGATCCACCAGACCATTCGATTTCGCCAATCGCTCCATTCATTCTGAACCAATAAGCAGGCGACCATGGTGGAATCTATTTCTGCCACCAAATAAAAACCTAATTGCGGTTCATCGAAGAATTTCCCAACACCCTTTCTGACATCCATTGGACTCAATACCATATTCTCGGTTTCCAATGCCATTTCAACCTGAAAATTAGCTATTTGGACAATATCCTTACGCTCTCCTTGGCGTAAAATGAGTTCAGATTCTTCCATTTTTACTTTCTGTTTTCAAAGTACCTTTTGTGATCCTCGATTCCTGTTTCAATTTTAGCTAATTTATATGGGATAAGCTTTTATTTCCCTGATGATTTTTACTTATATTTGAAAGCTTGTGAATATACAAGGCAATCAATTAATTATTAGCAATTTACAATCAGCAGATATCTTTTTCAAAACGAAGCAATTATCCAGTTTTTTAGAAATGACTGATTGATTTTAAACCAGGAAGTAATCATTATTCTAATCGATAAATTAACTTAAAATGAGACAAAAACTATTCTTACTTATGGTTACGGTGCTCACTTCCACTGCCTTTTTGTGGAGTCAGCCAGCATCGTGGACCTTTAACAACACCGGAATGAATCACACCGTTCTGATTCAACCAGGCACCGTTACCCTCAGCGGAGTTCCTATTGTAACCGGCGACTATGTAGCTGCATTCTACACGGTGGGAGCTGGTCCGGATCTAGCTTGCGCCGGTGTATTGGAGTACAACAGTGCAGCTAACAATGCGATAACTGTTTGGGGTTCCGAATCGGGGCTGAACAATGGGATGGCCAATGGAGAAGCCTTTAAGTGGAAAGTATGGCGCGCAGCCGATGGAGCTATCATCGACATGACTGCAACCTACCAAACAGTAGGGTTCCCTAATCTAGGAACCTATGTTACCAATGGTATTTCGGCTATAGCAACGATGACAGGTACTGCTCCTGCCATCAGTTTCAATGCCAGTGGTGTAAGCACCAACGTAAGCTGTTTTAATGCCATGGATGGCGCGATTGACGTTTCCGTGATTGGTGGAGAACTTCCTTACAGCTTCCTGTGGTCGAACGGTGCCACTACCGAAGATTTAACCAATATTGGCCCCGGTACCTATACCGTAACAGTAAACGATGCATTAGCCGCTCCTCCCACTATGGACTGGACTTATTACAACACCGGAAGCAACCACACCATCCTCATCCAACCGGGCTTAGTCACGGTTGATGGAACACCCATCGTTACCGGCGATTATATTGGGGTTTTCTACACTGTGGGAGCCGGCCCCGACTTGGAATGTGCCGGATATCTAGAGTATAATAGTACGGTAAACAATGCCATGACTGCCTGGGGTACAGAATCTGGCTTGAATAATGGTCTTGCCAACGGAGAGGCCTTTAAGTGGAAAGTATGGAAAAGTTCCAATGGCGAAATTATTGATATGGTTGCGACCTATCAAACCGTCGGCTTCCCCAATCAAGGAACCTATTTAACAAATGGAATTTCTGCCATTGCCAGTATGACTGGTACTTCTTCGGGAAGCAGCAGTGCAGGAAACTCCGACACCCTTACATTCGAAATTACCGAGCCTGCAGAACTTATCGGTTCCGGCACTATGTCGGATTATTCCGGTTTTGGTGTTAGTGCCTATGGAGCCAGCGACGGAAACATTGATGTTACCGTAGTTGGAGGAACAGCGCCTTACACCTTTGCCTGGTCGAATGGAGCTACAACCGAAGATTTAAGCAACCTTCCTGCAGGAATCTACGATCTCACCATAACCGATGCCAACGGATGTACTACTCTCTTGAGTTTTGAACTTAGCGAACCCAGTAACCTCGAAGCAGAGGGAATTGTCACCAATGTTTCCTGCTTTGGAGGCAACGATGGAAGTATCGACGTGACGATCACCTCCGGAACAGCTTCTTATACCTTCGAATGGTCGAATGGTGAAACAACCGAAGACTTAAGCGGCATAGCTGCAGGCACATACAGTCTCACTATTTCGGAAAGCACCGGTGCCAGCGTACTTCCATGGTCATACACAAATACCGGTATTAATCACACCATATTAGTGCAACCAGCCAACGTTTTAGTAAATGGAAGTTCACTGGATAATGGCGATTACATTGGAGCTTTCTTCACCGATACCAATGGGGATTTAGTTTGTGGAGGTTATACCGTATACACAGGAGGTAATGTTGCCGTAACAGCTTGGGGCGACGACACCTCTAGCCCGATTAAAGATGGATTTGATAACAATGAATCGTTCAACTGGAAAGTCTGGAAAAGCACCGATGGGTCCATTGTCGATATGACAGCTACCTACGAGACTACAGGATTCCCGAACCTTGGAACGTATGTAACCAATGGGATCTCCTCCATTGCCAACATGATCGGCACCTACACTCCTCCTGCCGCTGGAGCATCGATCAGCCTCAGTTTTGATGTACTGCAACCCGATGCAATCGTTGCTAGCGGCATTACCATGGATGTGAATTGCTTTGGCGGCAACGATGGTAGCATCGATGTAAGCATCAGCGGAGGAACGACTCCTTATAACTATGCTTGGTCGAATGGAGCTACCACCGAAGATTTAACGGGTATAGCAGCCGGAAACTATGTTGTTACGATTACTGACAACAACCTGTGCGAATTAATCGAGAGTTTTGATATTTCGGAGCCAGCTGCAGCCTTAGCTTACACCGAAACGCTATCGAGCTATGGAAGTTTCAATATTTCCGGGAATGGAGCAAACGATGGTTCTATCGAATTAATGGTCACAGGAGGAACAAGTCCTTATGTTTACACCTGGTCGAATGGAAATACCACCGCTCTGAATGAAAACCTCGTTGCAGGAACCTATTCCTTTACTGTAAGCGATGCAAATGGATGCGAAATTACCGGAAGTTTTACCCTAACTCAACCCGATCCGCTAGCCTTGAACGAGACCATTCAAAACGTAACTTGTTTTGGCGGGAATGATGGTAGCATTGCGGTTGTTGCTTCGGGAGGAATTGCTCCTTATGGCTACAGTTGGGATACAGGAGCCACCACCAGTAGTATCGACTTACTAACAGCCGGAACCTACTCGTTAACCTTAACCGATGCCTTCAACAATACTTTGGTAGCAAGCTATGAAGTAGTGGATGGATACGAGTTGGAGCTTTCGTTAGGAAACGATTTCGATTTCTGCGAAGGTGGTTCAGCCATACTCGAAGGTGGCAGCTACAGCACTTATGCATGGAGCAATGGAGAAACCACAGCTAACATTACTATTACTACCGGTGGAAATTATGGATTAACTGTTACCGATGCAAACGGTTGCCAAGCCAGCGATGAAGTGGTTGTTACCGTTAACGCACTTCCAGTAGTCGATTTAGGAGCTGATGCCAGCATTTGCGAAGGCAGCAACTTCACCCTCGATGCAGGTGTATTTAGTAGCTACAGTTGGTCAACCGGTGAAACGACTCAAACCTTAGTGATCGATCAAACCGGAATTTACGCCGTTACCGTAACTGATTCAAATGGTTGCGAAGGAAGCGATGAATTTGAATTAACCGTTAATGCTAATCCGGTCGTTGATTTGGGACCTGACCAATTGCTTTGCAGTGGTAGCAGTATTACCTTACAAGCGCCCGGATTTGAAACCTACTTATGGTCGACCAACGAAACGACCTCCAGCATCAGCGTTTCTGCTCCAGGCACCTACTCCGTAAGTGTTACCGACATCAATGGCTGTAGCGGAAGCGATGAAATTTCAATTGAACCCGAAATTATTCTTTCCTTACCTACCGACGTTTCTATTTGCGAAGGAGAAACTTACACAATCGATGCGGGAACGTTTGCAGTCTATAGCTGGTCAACCGGTGAAGACACCCAAAGCATTGTAGTGGACGAAACCGGAATCTACACCGTTACCGTTACCAATGCGAACAACTGTTCCGAAACCGCAACAGTTAACGTTACCGTAAATGAAAATCCCGTTGTTGATTTGGGTGGAACCATTAATATTTGTAATGGTTATTCTCATGAACTGAATGCAGGATCTTTCACTTCGTATGATTGGTCGACCGGCGAAAGCACCCAATCAATTAACATTACCACTGCCGGATTCTACAGCGTTACTGTTACCGACATGAATGGTTGCTCTGGTTCCGATACATTTGAGTTAACTGTTACCGCAAGCGCTGCAGTAAGCTTACCTGCCGATACCTCGCTTTGTTTCGGTGAAAGTTTAGCCATCGATGCTGGTGCATTTGAAACCTATGAATGGTCAACCGGTGAAACAACACCATCCATTACGGTTACTACTACGAATACTTATACCGTAACCGTGACCGACCAAACAGGTTGCCCCGGATCCGACGATATTCAAGTAACTTTCAATGACCTTCCGGTGGTTGATTTCGGACCAAATTTCTCTATCTGCGATGGCGACAACTTTGTACTAGATGCAGGAATGTTTAGCTCCTACCTCTGGTCGAATGCTGAAACGACTCAAACCATAACCGTGGCAACAGCAGGAATTTATGGCCTTACCGTAGTTGACAACAATGGTTGCGAAGGAAGTGGTTCAGTCGAAATGAGTATTTATCCGGCTTCGGTTGTCGATTTAGGGGCTGATGTGACTATTTGTGCCGATCAGGAAACTACCTTCGATGCAGGAGTATGGGTCG
>JAGYLP010000019.1 GCA_018401015.1 Bacteroidales bacterium | reverse complement strand
CCTCGAGCGGAAATTGAACGAAAAGAGCCTTACCGTTCACACACTGGAACTAGGCCAAATTGGATGAGATCGGATTGGTTAGTTAATCTACTTTGTCGTGCAAAAACGGATTTTTCCGTAACTGCACATTTCCTTCTTCATCTTCCTGTAAGGAATAGCGCGAGAATTGGCCACCTGATTTTGGGCCATCGTCGATTTGTACGCCTTTTCGCTTATAGGCCGGAACCGATTCGAGTTCGTCGGTAAGCTGCGGGTTAGAATAATCGAGGCTTGCCTGGGTATTCGCCAATGCGTTATCAACCTCGTGATAGGATGTTGAGTGCCTCGGGTTCAAATCCATTTTTTCGTGGTAGGAAGAAGGTGGATTATCCGGCTGTATTTCGGCAGGTTTGCTATCGGCAATTCGTGTGTAGGAAGCTCTGTTTGCGAGGCGAGCTTTAGCCGCTTGCTGCGAGTACAAATCGACCACTTCGGGTTTTCGAATTTCGCGAATATAGAGTTCCGGGATTACATCGGCGTTAAAGCCGGTTGCAATAACCGTAACCGCAATATCATCGCCGAGCGATTCGTCAGTTCCATTCCCCCAAATTACATTGGCATTTGAACCGGCACAATCCTGCACAAAGTCATTTATTTCGGCAATTTCGCCCATGGAGGCTTCTTCCGTACCGCTGGTGATGTGCAGTAGCACATTGGAGGCTCCAAATACATTGTTGTTATTGAGCAAGGGCGAATTGATAGCCTGCGAAATAGCTGCTTGAGCCCGATTCGGACCTGCAGCACGTGCAGAGCCCATGATGGCGACACCACTATTTTTCATGACTGTTTGCACATCGGCAAAATCGACATTGACGTAACCATGAACGGTAATAATTTCAGCGATTCCTTTAGCAGCTACGGTGAGCACATCGTCCGCCCGTGCAAAAGCCTCTGACAAGGTCAAATCGCCGTGTATCTCGCGCAGTTTTTCGTTGTTAATTACCAGCAGGGAATCGACATGATCTTTCAAGGCTTTGATTCCTTCAATAGCTTGATTCAGGCGCTTTTGACCTTCGAATCGAAAGGGAATCGTTACAATTCCTACGGTTAAAATCCCTTTCTCGTGGGCTGCTTCAGCAATAATGGGAGCTGCACCTGTACCGGTTCCACCGCCCATACCGGCAGTAATAAAAACCATGCGTGTTTTAGGGCTTAATACCTGTTCCAGCTCCACTAAACTTTCTACCGCCGACTCTTTCCCTTTCTCCGGGAGATTTCCGGCTCCACGTCCGCCAGTAAGTTCTTTCCCTAACTGCACTTTCACCGGAACCGGCGAATCGAGCAAAGCTTGAATATCGGTATTGGCCACTACAAAATCGACATCTTGTATTCCTTGTCGATACATATGATTCACGGCATTACTGCCTCCTCCCCCAACTCCAATTACTTTTATGATTGATTCACTCATGGTTTTTGTGTTTAAACGTTGTTAAGTCTCATTTTTCGCTTTGGTACTTTGCCCGCCAGATTGGAGAGAACATCCAATTCCAGGTACATGCAAAAGGTGTTTACGGGTGAACCACCCGAATTCATGCATGCCTGCTACTCTTCATCTGCATTAAAAAGCACGTCGAAAGTGGTTTGAATCCAATTGGATTTTTTAGATGCTGCCGGTTCCTCCGACTTATCCGTTTGGCGTTTGGCCGCATTTTTTTCCTGAAATTCACGGAGCCGATCTTTTCTCTCCTTCACGGTGCGCTCGGTCACTTCTTTGTATTGAGGATCCTTTTCCTCCGGGAAGAGTAATCGGGGTTCATTCCATTGTTCATCGGGTAGCTGTTGAACCGGATTGATTTCGCGCACCTTCATTTCCAATTCAGGATTATTCGTCACCTCAAAATCGGGCTCATCGAAGGAAATGGTTCCATTCTTTTCCTCGAGGGTAATTACGCTGCGACTTTCGAGCTCGGCCTGGTTCGCAAAAATTTCATGAATACTCGATTTTTGAAAGCCGGTAGCAATAATGACAATGCGCACTTCATCGCCCAAACTTTCATCTTTGCCATTTCCCCAAATAATCTGCACATCTTCTTGCACCAGCGATTGCACATAATCGGTGATAGCTCCCAGTTCGTCGAGCCGAAATTCTTCTTTCCCGCTGGTTACGTTGAGTAGAATATTCTTAGCTCCTTTAATATCGTTGGAATTGAGCAGTGGTGAATTGAGCGCTTTTTTGATAGCGTTGATTCCACGATTTTCGCCCGAAGCAGTTGCAGCACCCATAATCGAGACACCACTTTTTCGCATCACGGTATTTACATCGGCAAAATCGACGTTTACGTGTCCGTGAACGGTAATTATTTCGGCTATTCCTTTAGCGGCAACTGTTAGCACATCGTCAGCTTTGGAAAAAGCTTCCGACACTTTGAGGTCGCCATGCATTTTTCGCAATTTTTCATTGTTAACTACGAGCAGGGAATCGACGTGTTTTTCCATTTCCTCGATTCCTTTAATTGCCTGGTTGATGCGGGTTCGTCCTTCGAATTTAAAAGGCATGGTAACGATCCCAACGGTGAGGATATCGAGTTCGCGGGCGATGTCGGCAATTACGGGCGCCGCGCCTGTTCCGGTTCCACCTCCCATACCGGCTGTGATAAAAAGCATTTTTGTTTCCTGTGCCAGAATCCGTTTTATTTCTTCCCTGCTTTCCTGAGCAGCTAGTTTCCCTTTCTCCGGATTATTGCCGGCTCCTCGTCCTTCGGTAAGATGCCAGCCGATGTGCAGCTTGTTCAGTATTGGACTGTTTTCGAGGGCTTGTGCATCGGTATTACAAATGAGAAAATCGACATCGACTATTCCCTGGTTAAACATGTGATTAACAGCATTACTGCCGCCTCCACCAACTCCCAGAACTTTTATTCCGGAGGTTGCATTGGAGGTAAATTGAGAATCGATTAACTGGCTGGACATATCCATGGCATTAAATGGTTTATTCTTCGAGATCGTCGAAAAAGTTAATTAGGAATTGCTTGGCTTGTTGCAGTTTTTTATTGCTTTCTTTTTTGGATGATTTCTTCTTTGCGGGCTTCTGTTCAGGCTCTGTCTCAGAGGTCGTATCCACTTGATTTTCCGACACTTGATCCTTGCCGCTTCCATCTTTCACGTGAATATGTGCAATGGCGGTATCGGCTTGATCGGCGGGTAGCATTTCCGACGGTGATTCTTTCAGCAGCGGGGCTTCAAATCCGGTAGCAATGATGGTTACTTTGATCTGATCGTTTAAGCTTAAATCGCGTGCGCTACCAATGATGAACTGATCGCTGGAGTGGTTGGCTATTTCCTGCACTTGTTTGCAAATGCTATCGTATTCGCCCATGAGGATTTCATCTTCGCCGGAGAGTATATTGAGAAGGATGCGTTTTGCATTTTTCATTTCGTGGTAATTGATAAGTGGCGATTGAATGGCATTCTTCACCACTTCCTGCGCTCTGTTTTTACCCGAGGCATATCCGGTTCCCATCATGGCAAGTTTCGATTGGGTCATAACGGTTTTCACATCGTTGAAATCGACGTTCATTTTCCCATGAATCTTGATAATCTCGACGATCGATTGCGCGGCCACGGAGAGCACTTCGTCGGCTTTTTTAAATGCTTCCGAGAGTTTATAATCGGCATAATTCACCTGCAGCTGATCATTATCGATTACCACGAGTGCATCGACCACATCGCTCAATTCCATTAATCCTTTTTCAGCATTTTTTCTTCGGTAACCGATTTCGCTGCTAAAAGGAAGAGTGACGATACCAACGGTGAGGATTCCTTTTTCGCGGAGAGCTTGCGCAATAACAGGAGCCGCTCCGGTTCCGGTTCCTCCGCCCATTCCGGCAGCAATAAACACCATATCGGTAGCGTGTTCAACCAATTGCAAAATATCCGGCAAACTCTCGATGGCTGCTTTTCGTCCTACCTCGGGATTGGTTCCGGCTCCCCGTCCACCGGTAAGTTTTTCGCCCAGTTGAATTTTAGTGGGCACTAAGGAATCGTTCAGAGCTTGCGCATCGGTATTGCAGAGGATAAACTGCACATCCTGAACCCCTTTCGCGAACATGTGGTTCACCGCATTGCAGCCACCTCCACCTACTCCAATCACTTTAATCTCGGAGTTATACACTGGAGGAAAGGCGAAATCGAGCAATTCGTCGGGCAGATATTTTTGATTAGGATTCATGAGCGGGCGTTTCCAGGATATTACTAATTTTTTTTGCCCATTCGCGGAACAGTCCTCGTTTGGCCGGCTTGACTTCCTCTTCCTCCATTGGCTCCTTCTCTTTGGTTAACAGCGGTTTAATGCGGCCCGAATGCGGATTTTTGAAGCCTTTAAGCATTAAGCCCAAGGCGGTCGCATAGCGTGGGTTACCGAGCCCTTTCACTTCTGTTTGAATCTGGCTTAAATCGGGAGTTCCCATTCGCACATCGTATCCGGTTTTCCAATTGATGAGTTCCGGTAAGTGTGTGAGCTGAGCACCTCCGCCGGTAATAACGATTCCGGCGCCGAGTTTATCGGCAACACCCGATTTTTCAATTTCGAGTAGCACCGCATCGAGGATTTCCTCCATGCGAGCCTGGATGATATGTGCAATATTTCGAAAACTGATTTCTTTGGGTTTACGTCCGGTTATTCCGGGTATGGATACCACTTTGTTCTCATCGGCTAAGTCGCCCAGCGCCGATCCAAACTTTACTTTCAGCGTTTCGGCCTGACGCTGTAAAATGGAACACCCTTCCTTGATATCGGTGGCTATTACTTGTCCTCCAAAAGGAATAACTGCTGTGTGGCGGATAACGCCATCGTAATAGACAATTAAGTCGGTTGTGCCTCCGCCGAAATCGATCAGTGCTACACCGGCTTCCTTTTCATCTTCGCTCAGTACCGCTTCGGAGGCAGCGAGCGGTTCAAAGATCAGATCGACTAATTCTAATCCGGCCCGATTGATACATTTCTCGATGTTCTGAACCGAAGTTTCCTGTCCGACCAAAATATGGTAATCGGCTTCGAGCTTTTTACCGGCCATGCCAACCGGGTTTTTCACATCGGGTTCCTGATCGACCGTAAAGCTTTGAGGGATTACATGGATAATGGTTTCGCCCGGACCGATTTTTTGTTTGAACATATCGGCATGTAAGTCCTCTACATCGTCGCGCGTAATTTCATTCTCGGAACGATCGATGTATTTGGAGCAATGATTTTGGAAGGATCGGATGTGTTGCCCGGCAATTCCTGCAAAGACAGCATCGAAGCCCATTTGAGCTTCGGCAAAGAGCTGATCGCTAACTCGTTTAATGCCGGCAGCCGCTTCCTCGATATTCACCACCACCCCTCGCTTCACCCCTTCGCTGGGAGTAGAAGCCAGTGCAATCACTTCCATTTTACCATCGTTGGTTTTCTTTCCGGCTATCCCTACGGTAAAACTGGTTCCAACATCGATAGCAGCAATATATTCGGTCTTTGAATTCATGATTATTGATCCTTAAAATTTGGTACAAACAACTTGATTTTTATACTTCAGATTTATTAGTCGATAGGTATTCCATCCTGTTTCACGGAAAGCTTGGGCATAGAGTGCTTCCAGCTTTTTGAACTTCGTTTCGTAATCGTCGATTCCTCCCAGGAGGATGTGATGTCGGCCAACTCGCGGTATCAGGTAAAACTCTTGCTTTCGATCGACATAAATTTGTTCTATTTGGGCCTCCCATAGCGGATTTTCTCGAAGAAAGTTACTGAGCTCGAACAATTCTGTGAGGACGTTTGAATACTTGCCAGTATCGGCAAAATCGTCGGGTAGGGGAATGAATCCGGTTGCAACGGGGACATGTGGCGTATAATTCCCGGAGAAAGGCATTAGCTTACCGCTTTCGTCGAGATAGGCATTTCGTCCGGATTTAATAATTCGCAAGATGGGGGTTCGTTGTTCCACCTCCACCATAACCTTTCCTGAGTAGGTTTTGTAGGCATCTATTCGTTTAATAGCAGGCTGACCGGCTAGAAAGTGCTCCAATTGATCGAGTCGGACTGAGCGGAGTTGCATGGTATCGATTCCCGGGTAAAATTGTCTTACTTTCCGGGTAATATCATCGGGCGAGATGAGCGATTTATCCGAATCCACAACCGTTCTTACTTCAATACCACTGACCACTTTTTGCTCTGTTTCCTTGCCAAAACTACCATACGAGAAGACCAGGTACAGTATAATTACCGCCCAAAAGATCAATGCTTTATATCTTCTCGTTTGCTTATTCATGATTTTTTATAAATGAAATGCCTTTTTCAGTTCCTGCACGATGGGCTGAACTAAGGCATCGATATTTCCGGCCCCCATAGTGATTAATACTTCCAGGTTCGACTGCTTTAAGGTTACGATTAGCTCCTCGCGAGCAATTATGTGAGCCTTGCCTGCATCTAACTGACTCAAGATAAGCTCGCTGCTCACACCAGGAATTGGCTCTTCGCGCGCCGGATAAATATCGAGCAAGAAAACCTCATCGGCGGTATTTAGAGCGGATGCAAATTCGCTGGCAAAATCGCGAGTACGGCTATACAAATGAGGCTGAAAAACCAGGCTGATTTTTTTATCGGGATATAGTTCGCGGACCGAAGCCAGGCTTGCTTGAATCTCGGCAGGATGATGCGCATAATCGTCGATGTAAATCAACTGTGGGGTTTTAATCCGATAATCGAAGCGTCGTTTTACGCCCATAAATCCGGCCAAGGTTTCCCGAACGACCGACTCGGGAATATCGAGTAACCAGGCAACGGAGATCATGGCCAGAGCATTTTCGAGGTTTACCCTTCCCGGAAGGTGTACCTTGCAATCCTTCCAAATTTCGTTATCAGGTAAGTAAATATCTACCCAATATGCATTTCGTTCAACCCGAACATTCCGGATACTTACATCGGCATCGGATCCGGACCCGTAAGTAATCAAATCGATTTCGGAATCGGCTTCGAAATAATCGGCCACCGATTGATGCACTACCAAAGCCCCATCGGCTTTTATTTGTCGGACAAAATCCTGAAAAGCAGCTTTCACATCCGACCAATGTCCGTACACATCGAGGTGGTCGGCATCGAGGCTTGTTACCACCGCTATGTTTGGGAAGAGCTGCAGAAAGGAACGGTCGAATTCATCGGCCTCAGCTAATACCCAATTGCTTCCCGGGTTAAGCACCAGGTTGCTATTAAAATTTCGGGCAATTCCCCCGATGAAAGCATGAAAAGGGATTTCCGTAAGGGAGAGTAAATAAGCGATGTATGAGGAAACCGATGTTTTACCATGACTACCGGCTACCGCAATGCCGAATCGGGGGTTGACAATGGCTCCGAGCACTTCTGCCCGTTTTTTCAGGGTAAATCCCCCTTCAGCAAAAAAGATTCGTTGAGGATGATGTTTAGGTACTGCCGGAGTAAAAACAACGCGAGTTTGTTTAGCATCGCGAAAAGCAGCCGGAATAGCCTCGGCAGCAGCATCATACACGACTTGTACCCCTAGCTTTTCGAGGTGTTTACATCGATCTGAAGCTTCGCGGTCGTAGCCTGCCACCTGATATCCTTCCGATAAAAAATACTCGGCCAGGGAACTCATTCCGATACCGCCAATGCCTAAAAAATAGAGGTGAGTAAATGTTTTCATGCTAAAGTTCGAGGGATCAGTTTAAGTACTTCGTCGGCTATTTGATTGGCTGCATCGGGCAGGGCAAGCTTTTTCATTTCGTTGCCCATGGCCTTTCGTTCAGCCTCATTTTCTAGTAATTCGATTGCTTCCGGCAGGAGTTTTTCAGAGGCTTCGGTATCGGGTATCATCCGAGCTGCGAGGAGATTGCTCAGAGCGAGCGCATTTTGTGTTTGATGATCTTCGGCAACATTGGGCGAAGGGACCAGAATGGTTGCTTTCCCCACCAGACAAAGCTCAGAAATCGTACCTGCTCCGGCCCTGGAAATAATCACATCGGCGGCTGCGTAGGCATAATCCATTCGTTGAATGAAATCGAGTAAAACCACATTATCCAATTCCATTGCTTCGACCTTTGGTTTAAGTTCGTCGAGGTATAATTTACCGCATTGCCACACCAGGAAAATTTCCTGATTCCGAATGCTTTCGAGCTGATTCAGAATAGCTTGGTTAATGCTTCTGGCTCCCAGACTCCCACCCAGAACCAAGATAACTTTTTGTTCCTTTTTGATTCCCCATTGTAATTTGGCATTTCCAAAAAGATGTTGCGTCGATTTGAGGTTGGGACGAACCGGATTACCCGTAAGAATGAGTTTTTCTTTTGGAAAGAATCGCTCCATATTTTGATAGGCAACACAGATCGTACTCGCCTTATTTTTTAGCAGTTTATTCGTTATTCCCGGATAGGAATTCTGTTCCTGGATTAAGCAAGGAATTCCAGATCGAGCAGCCATATACAGCAAAGCACCACTGGCATAGCCTCCTACGCCAACGGCTGCATCGGGTTTAAAGTCGCGGATTATTCGTTTCGCTTTCCATAGACTGCGAAGTAGGCGAAACGGAAAAGCCAGGTTTTGTTTACTCAAACTGCGTTGAAATCCGGTAATGGGTAAGCCGATTATAGCGAATCCGGCGGCCGGAACTTTTTCCATTTCCATTTTACCCAATGCCCCTACGAAGAGAATCTGAATCGACGAATCCTTTTCGCGTAAGGCTTGAGCGATGGAGATAGCCGGGAAAATATGTCCGCCTGTTCCCCCTCCGGAAATGATTATTTTATAGGGTCGTTGTTCCATAATTAAGCAGTTTTAGGATTTACGAGCGAGTGCGCCCCCACGTTCAGGATAATGCCTATAGCAACGCTGGTGAAGAGGATCGACGAACCACCCATACTAATAAAAGGTAGCGGCTGTCCCGTAACCGGCATCAGATTGGTACAAACCGCCATGTTGATAATAGCCTGAATGATGATCCCCAGGGAAAGCCCCATAACCATAAGGCTGCCCAGGAAATGCTTGCTTTGGCGGGCAATAATTACTGCCCTTGCCAGTAGCATGAAATACAAGATTATTACCATTACCCAACCAAAAACGCCCCATTCTTCGACAATGATTGCGAAGGCAAAATCGGAATAAGGATGCGGCAAAATGTTTCGTTGGGTGCTGTGCCCAGGACCTTTCCCGAAAGGAAAGCCGGTAGCGATAGCAATTTGGGATTGGTTCGATTGAAAATTCTTTTCGGAATCGACCGTATCACCCATTCCTAAGAAGGTTTCTATACGGCTCGACCAGGTAGAAACCCGGCTATTCGGATAAACGGCCTCGATAACCTGGGTGGTGCCAAAAAAGAAGAGCCCAGAAACTACGACAACGAGGATGAGCGAATACCATTTTACGCCGGCAATGAAGAGCATCAATAAAATAGTTGTGGTAAGGAGAAGCGCAGTGGAAAGGTCGGCCATCATGATGAGGATGTCCACGACAAACAGCATCCCCAGAATCGGGAATAAGACTTTAGTTGGGTTATTAATATCCCGTTCATGGCGGGCCAGGAGGCTCGCTGTGAAAATGACCATGGCAATTTTTGCAAAATCGGAGGTTTGGAAACTGATTCCCAGGATTGGTAGCGAACGAACGGCACTATTCAGATTTTGTCCGAATAGGAGGGTAAGAATCAACAAGATAATCGCTAATCCGAGAATAACAGGAGCTATTCGTGCATACAATTTAAAAGGGATCCGATGCACGATTACAATAGCAGCAAGCCCAACAGCCAGCAAACCAAAGTGCTTCACAAAAGGCATGAGGTAGCTATTGCTTTTATAAGCCAGAGTGCTTATCGAAGTAAAAACGATAGGCAGGGAGAAAAGCATGAGTGCTATTACAACTGTTAATAAAATTCGATCACCTTTAAAAATTGCGGGCATGATTGGTTGTTTTGTAAGTGATTATAAGTCGCGAACAGCTTTTTTAAAAGCTCTTCCGCGTGCTTCGTAATTATCGAACAGGTCGAAGCTGGCGCATGCCGGAGATAGTAGTACATGGTCGCCTTTTTTCCCTAGCGAATAAGCCAGGTTAACGGCCTCCTCCATCGAGTGGGTATCGGCAATTACCTCTACTTTATCGGAAAAGGCTTCGAGGAGCTTCGCATTATCGGTTCCCAGGCAAATAATAGCTTTAACCTTTTGTTTTACCAAATCGAATAGCTCGGAGTAATCGTTTCCTTTATCCACTCCCCCTACGATCCAAATGGTGGGAGCCGACATGCTTTCGAGCGCATACCAAGTGGCATTCACATTGGTTGCTTTGGAATCGTTAATAAACTGAATGCCATGAATTTTGAGGAAATACTCCAAGCGATGTTCAACTCCTTGAAAATCGGATAAGCTTTCGCGAATTATTTCTTTTCGAATTTTCAGAACATTCCCGGCAATAGCAGCAGCCATGGAGTTGTAGGCATTGTGTTTCCCTTGTAGGGCTAGGTCATAAATGGTCATATTGAATAGCTTATGTTCGATAGTTACTTCTAGTTGATTTTCATTAATACAGGCGGTGGTTTCAATGGATGCATCGAGGCTGAAACCATACATCCGAAGGGGCTTATTATGATGACGAACCCATTCATTTATGAGCGGATCGTCGGCGTTATAGATAAATGCATCGGACTCTTCCTGATTTTGGCAAATTCGGAATTTCGATGCCGCATAGCGCTCAAACTGATAGTGATAGCGGTCGAGATGATCGGGCGTTATATTCAGTAAAACACTGATATAAGGGCGAAATGCCTGAATTCGGTCGAGTTGGAAAGAGCTAAGTTCCAGCACCCAATAATCGTAATCCTGCGAGCAAAGTTGCGCTGCCCAGGAGTGTCCAACATTACCGGCTAAACCCACGGATAATCCGGCTTTTTGTAACAAGTGATAAATAAGATGAGTAGTGGTTGTTTTACCGTTACTGCCGGTGATTGCGATGGCTTTTCCTTTTGAAAAACGAAAGGCAAATTCGATTTCGTCGATAATGGAAATTCCAATCTCGCGTGCCTTTTGGAGTAAAGGAAGGGTATCGGGAATACCCGGACTCACGATCCATTCCTTCGCTTCGAGGAGCATTTTTTCGCTGTGTCCGTTCTCTTCGAATATAATGGCAGCCTCCTGCAAACGAGCTTTATAGGCAGCCTTCAAACTTCCCTTTTCGGAAAGAAAAACAGGCAAACCTAGCTTCTTAGCCAGCAAAGCGGCACCTGTGCCACTCTCTCCTCCTCCTAAAACTGCCAATTGAATACTCATATTAACGAATTTTGAGGGTTACAATGGTTAGCACGGCCAGCAGGATTCCAACAATCCAGAATCGGGTTACAATTTTAGGTTCAGGATAGCCCTTCTTCTGATAATGATGATGCAGTGGAGCCATGAGGAAAATGCGACGTCCTTCGCCAAATCGCTTTTTGGTGTACTTGAAATAACTCACCTGCATGACCACCGAAAGGTTCTCCACGAGGAAGATTCCGCAAAGAATTGGGATCAATAATTCTTTATGAATGATGATGGCAATTACCGAAATGATTCCACCAATGGTAAGACTTCCGGTATCGCCCATAAAGACCTGAGCCGGGTAAGAGTTGTACCAGAGGAAACCCACCGTGGCTCCGATAAAAGCGGCGAGGAAAATCACCAGCTCACCTGTATCGGGGATGTACATGATGTTCAGATAATCGGCATACACCATATTACCCGACACATAGGCCAGGATTCCGAGCGTTGCGCCAATAATGGCAGAACTGCCGGTGGCCAGCCCATCCAATCCATCGGTAAGATTAGCTCCATTGGAAACGGCCGTGATAATGAAAATGGTTATGAGGATGAACACAATCCAGCCCCAGGTTTGGGCTGAATCGCCTAAAAAACGAACCACATCGGTATAATCGAACTCATTGTTTTTAAGAAAGGGAATGGTGGTTTTGGTCGATTTGATTTCTTCGCCCCACACCGCCTCGGTGGTGACCGAAGTAGTTTGATTCTGAGCAGTAACCACCGTAGTTGTTTCGCTGGGGCTAATTTTTTGTCGGATTACTGCATCGTCGCTCGTGTAAAGGATAATGCCGACCATGAGTCCGAGGCCAACCTGACCAATTAATTTGGTTCGACCCTGTAAGCCCTCTTTGTTCTTTTTAAAGACTTTGATATAATCGTCGATAAACCCGATTAATCCCAACCAAACCGTGGTTAAAATCATGAGCAGGATATAAATATTGGATAGCTGGGCAAAAAGGAGCGTTGGAATGAGGATGGAAGCAATGATGATGATTCCGCCCATGGTGGGTGTCCCTTTTTTGGCCATTTGCCCGGCAAGATCCAAATCGCGAATGGTTTCTCCGATTTGTTTCAACTGCAGATAGGCAATGATTCGTTTTCCGATGAGTAGAGAAACAGCCAGGGAAGTAATAACTGCCATAGCCGACCGAAAAGAAATGTAGTTAAACAGCCCTGCTCCCGGAAAATTGATGTCGTTTAAATAATCAAACAGATAGTATAGCATGATGCAGTTTTGATTTAATTGAGTTGATCTTTAATAAGTTCCTCCACCACTTCGCGGTCGTCGAAATGATAGCGTACCCCTTTTATCTCCTGATAGGTTTCATGGCCTTTCCCCGCAATCAGCACGATATCGGCAGGTTGTGCGAGCATTAAGGCCGCTTTAATCGCCTCGGCCCTCTCGGTGATGGTAATGGTTTTACCTCGCTCATTTTGAGACAGATGAGCCTTCATATCTTCCAAAATGCTGAAAGGATTTTCGCTTCGAGGGTTATCCGATGTAAAAAATACCCGGGAGCTGCGATCAATAGCGATTTTACCCATCACCGGACGCTTTTCTCGGTCTCGGTCGCCACCAGCCCCCACTACGGTGAGAACTTGTCCTTTCCCATCGTTCACTTTGATAATGGCATCGAGCACTTGTTTGAGCGCATCGGGTGTATGCGCATAATCGATAATTACTTTAACTCCTTTGGGAGTGATAATGGTTTCGAAGCGGCCGCTCACGTGTTTTAAGCGACTCATTCCGGTAAGGGCCTCTTCTTTCGGGAAATCCCATTCACGAAGCAAGGCGTACACACCCATCAGGTTGTAGGCATTGAAATGACCTACCAGTCGGATATGCACCTCTTCCCCATCGATGTGTAGCGTCATTCCGTGCATCCCCATTTCGATCATCCTAGCCCGGTAATCGGCCATGTTTGTTAAAGAATAACTTACTTTTTTCGCACGGGTATTTTGAACCATCACGCTTCCATGCCGATCGTCGGCATTGTATATCGCAAGGGCATCTTTCTTCAATCCATCGAAGAAGGATTTCTTCACTCTTAGATACTCGGCAAAGCTTCCATGATAATCGAGGTGATCGTGGGTTAGATTGGTAAACATAGCGGCATCGAAATCGAGTCCGATGATTCGTCCTTGATGGATTGCATGCGAACTCACCTCCATGAAACAGTACTCGCAACCTTCGTTTACCATCGTGTTCATCAAAGCGTTGAGCCGGACCACATCGGGGGTGGTATGAGTTGAGCTAAGCTTCTTATCGCCAATACGATAAACAACGGTAGAGATGAGTCCGACCTTTATCCCCATACCCCTAAAAAAATCGTAGAGCAGGGTAACGCTCGTTGTTTTACCGTTGGTTCCGGTTATGCCCACAAGCTTCAATTTCGACGACGGATAATCGTAGAAAGCGGCAGCGATATTTGCCATGGCTACCTGGGGTTCCTCCACCAGGACATAGGCAATTCCCGCTTGAGTTTGAGCTGGCAGTTCGCTGCACATCACGGCAACAGCGCCTGCTTGGACGGCCTTACCGATAAACTGGTGACCATCGGCACTCACTCCTTTTATGGCGAAGAATAAGCTATTCGCTTTTACCTCGCGCGAATCGATTGCCAGATGCTCAATGCCTGGTTCCGGACCATCCAAAACGAGTTGGTGGCTTATAGTTGTTAGAAGCGAGTTCAGTTGTTTCGTCATGCGATCCTGGTTTAACTTAATATCAATTTTACTTGCATTCCGCGCCGGTAGGGAGTTTGGGCCTCTGGAATTTGCCGGCGAACCCTACCGTAGCCCTCAATACTTACCCGTAACCCTTTGTTTTCCAACAAATAGAGCGCATCCTTCAGCCCCATCCCCATCACATTGGGAAGTAAGTTTTCGTTGGAGATGACCCGTTCTTTCATGGCAACCCGACTTGGCTGAGAGAAGGTCGAAACCCAGTCGCCGCCCGCTAGCGCATCTTCGTTAGGAATATCAAAGGCATCGAAAATGCGCTCCAGATGCGGATAGTATCCATCGGCAGAAACCGGAGCCTCATAGACCACGGGTAATGCATGTCTTTCGGCAGCAACATCGAAATCGTAAGCCATGACGTAATCGGAAATCTCTTTAAAAACTCCACCGGCAAGTACATTTCCGTAGATTACTCCCGAAAGAGGTCGATTAATAACCACGATGCAGGAATACTTTGGATTTTCGGCGGGGAAATACCCCACGAAGGAGGCTTGGTAAGTTTTTCGATTATATCCGGTTGTACCGGAGGCGACCTGAGCGGTACCGGTTTTACCGGCAATACGGTAACGCGGATTATCCAAATTATAAGCTGTTCCACGCAGGGGTTTATCCACACGTTTGCCATTTTCGTCGAGATACCATCCTTTGTCCACGACCGATTCAAGGAGTAAACGCGCCTTTTTAAGCGTAGAGCGCGAGCAAACCGATCGTTGCAGAACATCCGGTTGAAATTCTTTAACCAGCTTTCCATCGCGCGACAGTCCGGAGACGAAACGTGGTTTAACCATTTTCCCATCGTTGGCAATCGCGTTATAAAAAGCCAGTATTTGTAAAGGTGTTAAGGTGAGTTCATAACCATAGCTGAGCTGAGCGAGCGAACCTTGCCACCAGTATTTATCCTCGGGTGTACGAATGTATGGAGCAGGTTCACCGGGAATCTCGAGTTGCAAAGGCTCATGCAAACCCATTTGTTTGAGTCGGTCGATGAATTGTTCCGGATCCTTTTCGTAATATTTCAAAACAGTTTTTACGACTCCGATATTCGACGATACTTTGAATGCTTCCTCCAGGCTAAGCACTCCGTAGCCATCTTCTTTGGTATCGCGAATTTGACGATCGTACACCTCCCAGACTCCTGTTCCGGCATCGACCGTATCGTCGAGTTCGATGTAACCATCTTCTAAGAGTGCAATAAAACTGGGCAGTTTGATGGTTGAACCAGGTTCGGTCGATTCGCCAACAGCATAGTTATAGAACTCGAGGTAATCGCCCAGTGTATCGGTTAAATTGGCAATGGCAAGGATGTTTCCGGTTTGCACTTCCATGAGCACTGCCGATCCGTGGTGGACCCGATGCCGTTTCATTTGGCGTTTTAAAGCTTCGTGGGTGATATCTTGAAGTTGGACATCGATGGTGGTTATTAAATCGTATCCTGCTTCAGGCTGAATAGAGAAGTTCTCATCGCGCGGAATCCAAATTCCTCCGGGCAGTTTTTGCTTTATCACCTCGCCGGGTTTACCTCGGAGCTCGGTATGATAAGCTGCTTCAATTCCGACATTCCCGATTTCCTTCTCGTTTAAGGTTCCCAGCGTTCTGGAAGCCAAATGTTTGAAGGGTTTAACCCTCCGCATGTTTGAATTAGCAACCAATCCGGTTTTAAACTTCCCGTCGCGTAAAATGGGTAAGGATTTAATGTGATTATATTCTAAATCGTTGTAATACTTTGGAAAATAAAATTGTTCCTTGCGTTTATAGCGCGCAATAAGTTCTGCTTTAATTTGATAGGGAGAGAACCCGGGGACAAAGGGGACTAGCGCTCGGCATAGTGAATCCAGGCGAGCTTCGTTCGAATTGGAAAGGATTCCGTTTCGGTCGAGGTAATTTTTCCAACCCGGGGTGCGTAAATCAATCGTGAGTCGATAAATGGGGATAGAGGTTACTAGAATTTCCCCATTATTACTGAGGATTTCTCCTCTTTTGGGCAATTCTTCCACTTGGCGGATAGTTTCCGAGTACCGTTGTTTCCAGTATTCCAACTGAAAGATTTGGATATAGAGAACCTTACCGACCACAGCCAGCAAAACGCCAATCACCAGAATCAACACCACGTTAATTCGGAACCGCAATGCGTTTTTATGTCCTCCATCTGTGTTAGTCATCGAGGGTAATTTTTTTGGGTGGTTCTTGCAAAGGATGCAGTCCGAGGTTTTTCTCCTGCACTAGTTTTTTGATATGGGATTGACGTTTTTGGTCGAGTAAGTCGGAATTAATCAGAATCCATTCCGCACGGGTATCTTTGAGTTCTTTTTGCACACGAATAAGGTCGGCCAGCACGCTCTCGGCATGGTATCGATTGCCGATGTACACGATAATAAGAAAGACGAGCGTAACGATATAGGGAAGTTGATTTTTTACTTCGCTCCGAGTGAAAATACTTCCATTGAGGATGCTTATGAGGATATTGCTACGCTTTTCCTCCTTTGGTCCGGTGGTTTCGTTATTCTCCTTCATCGTTTCTGAGCGATTCGAAGTTTAGCACTACGAGCCCGGTTATTTCGGGCAATTTCTTCCTCGGAGGGTTGAATTACTTTTCGGTTAATGGCTTCGAGGGGAGATAAGACATTTCCATAGAAATCGGTTTCGGTATGGCCTTCGAAGTTTCCACTTCGAATAAAATTTTTGACCAAACGGTCTTCCAAACTATGGTAGGTGATAATGGCCAAGCGTCCGCCGGGGCGAAGCAGGTCAACGCTATGCATCAAGAGGTCTTTTAAGGCAGGCAATTCCTGGTTCACCTCCATGCGCAGAGCCTGAAAAACTTTAGCCAGGTATTTATTCTCCAAACGTTTAGGAATAAGCGACTGAATCGCCTCGATAAAATCGGCGATAGTATCGAATGGTTTTGCTTTACGACGTTCATCGATGAGTTTCACCAGTTTACCCGTATTTTCTACTTCGCCGTATTGTTTGAAGATGGGGTGTAAGAGTGAGGTAGGATATTCATTGAGGACGGTAGCTGCTGTAATCGATGCATTTTTATTCATGCGCATATCGAGCGGTCCGTCGAATCGGATGGAGAAGCCACGTTCGGCTTCATCGAAATGATGGGAGCTCACACCGAGGTCGGCGAGGATTCCGTCGATATGCTTAATATCCAGGAAGTGGAGAAATTGGCGGATGTATTTAAAGTTATGCTGAACGAAGAGGAGGTTTGGATGTTCCCGAAGGTTTGTGAGCGCATCGGCGTCCTGGTCGAAAGCGATTAGCTTTCCTTTGGTGAGTTTTTCGAGGATAGCGTATGAATGTCCACCACTTCCGAAGGTAGCATCTACATAGATTCCATTGGGGTCGATAGCGAGTGCATCGATTGATTCATTGAGCAGTGCAGGTACGTGGTATGCGGTCATTCTAAACTGGTTTAACTATGCTTTACGAGTGGATTATTCCACAAGAAACCGGGCGGATTACTCTTTGCCCGGCGAAGTTGCCCCGGTAATGACTTTGAAGTTGATGTCTTTGTCATTTACCTGATCGTATTGCTCTTTATCCCAGATCTCGATGGTTCGGACCTGCCCGGCGATGACCACTTCCTTATCGACACCGATCATTTTAAGGAATCGGTTGGGGATGGTCATTCGTCCGTTTTCGGCCAGATGAATTTCAAAGACGTTTTTATTTTTTTCCCGGAGGATAGATTCATGTTCTCCGTTGAAGGGGTCTGCGTTTGCTTCGAGGAGTTCATGTTCTTTGAGGAATTCGTCTTCGAGATAGAGTTTAAGACAATTGGCGAAGTGCGATTTTCTGGCAATGAAGGTATCCATCCCGGCCTTATCCATCTTTTTTTTGAAGGAGGCTGGCAGCACGATTCTTCCCTTTTCATCGACTTTTGCTGGGAAATCACCTATGAATGCTATACTCATACTAATGCCTGTTTCGCTCAGGTAAAAATAGAACATTTTACACAATCTGACACTTTCTCACTCTTAATTCCACCCTCTGTCAGACAATGACACAAATATACCTGTTAATAAAACACCATACAAGTGTTAACAAGATTTTAATAACTCAACCCCACAAAACACAATTACCTTTACAACAACAACTTACTATCAACAATAGACTGACAAACAACTGTTGATAAGTCGCTTAAGGAGGTGAAGAGTGAAGAGTGAAGAGTGAAAAGTGAAAAGTGAAAATCGGCGCGTGGCATCTTTCTAATTCAAGGAAAATTAAGCAACAACGAACTAGCCTAGAGGCGAAAGAGCGAAGAGGCGAATGCCAGCAACAACGAGCTGCCGCGCGACTCCCGGCGCGTGGCTTCTTTCTGTTTCAAGGAAAAATAAGCAACAACGAACTAGCCTAGAGGCGAAAAAGCCAAGTGGCGAAAGCCAGCAACAACCAACTGCCGCGCGACTCCTGGCGCGTGGCATTCATTCTGGTTCAAGCGTAAAACTCCGCGACCTTTGCGGGTCCTCTGCGTACTTTGCGCGAACCTTAGCGCCCTTGAGGCGATGAGGCGATTTGGGCGACTTAGCGAAAAGACGATGAGGCGAAGAGGCGATGAAGCGAAAGCCAGCAACAACGAGCTGCCGCGCGACTCCCGGCGCGTGGCATTCATTCTGGTTCAAGCGTAAAACTCCGCGACCTTTGCGGGTCCTCTGCGCACTTTGCGCGAACCTTAGCGTTCTTTTAAACCTCCGCGGCCTCCAATGGAAATCTCAACACCCTCTCTTTGCCCTTTTCCCGACCGATGCTGAACGGGGGTCACCCAGAGGGCGAATGGGCGAATGGGCGACTTAGCGAAAAGGCGATGAGGAGATGAAGCGAAAGCCAGCAACAACGAGCTGCCGCGCGACCCCCGGCGCGTGGCATTCATTCTGGTTCAAGGAAAAATTAGCAACAACGAACCAGCCAAGAGCCAAGAGCCAAGAGCCAAGAGCCAAGAGCTAAGAGCCAAAAGCCTCTTAATCGATCAGGCCATGTTGCAGCGCATACCGAATAAGCTGGTAATTATTCTCCAATCCAAGCTTTTTGAGGATTCGCGAGCGATAGGTGCTAATCGATTTGTCGGACAGGAAATTACTATCGGCAATTTCCTTTAGTTTCTTTCCTTTAGCTAATTCTATCATCACTTGATATTCTCTGTTAGACAAGAAGTGATGAGGGTCCTCATTTTTCTCATCAATTTGATTAATAACAATCTGCTCTGCTAAATCGGAGGAGATAAAACGTTCATTTTTAATTACCCGTTGAACAGCATTCACGAGTTCTTTCACCTCGGCTGGATAGGAAATATATCCACTAGCTCCTGACTGAAGCATACGAACTATGAAAGTTAAGTTATTCGATTTACCCATCATTAGAATAGGTAAATTATGGTTAGAAAGCATTCGGGTTAATGCTTCCATCCAATTTTCCTCTAGTGAAACAGGCAGCATTACAACTGCATCAACTTGTTTTTCTTTAATCAATTTAGCCGCCTCAATGGCGGTTTTAACCTCTAAAAATGAAACATCTGCCAAATGATCGTGCAAAAGGGTTTTTACCGCGTAATTCCACAAAGGAAAACCGGATACAAGTAAAAGAACTGGGGTCGTCATAGATTAGTACATTTAGGGTAAGTAATTAGCTTATTTCTCGACCGTACTACTCTAAAACCTGTTAAGATTTTAAAGTAATCACGTGTAAATTTCCATAAACATGTCAATCAAATTCCCTTACAATTTAGGAACATACTACAACACAAAGCGAAGTATTTTCATGCTTTTGTATGTAATAGTAACCACACAAACCCATGAGTAAGATTACTTATAATCATAAGCTTCATGCTTACACACATTTGATTAATAGCGAAGTAACACAATAACTAGTAACAAGAATTTCGGTATATCCTTCATAAATTGGCTCATTTGGGGGGGGCTAAACCTTCACCTAAAGTACACTTTCAAATGACACTGAACTACGACTCGCCATTATTTAACAAAAAACACCTCAAAGAGGTGTTTAAAGCAATAAAATAAACTACAGTATGCAGTTAATGATGAGAAAAATATTCAAGATTGGAGGCAATTAATTTTCACGAAACCGCAACCTGATTAAGGAACCACCGGCATATAGGATTCCTAGCGCAGTTAGCCAGTAAACACTCCCTGAAATTGGTGCGCCCCCGCCCTGCGCTCCAGGTGTAAGATCGGACGAAGAGCCGTGCTCAAAGGGAGGTGGAGGAGGAGTACCTATTCCTCCAGATTGAGCCCAAAGAGCGGGCTGGATAAAGCAGAAGAGAATCAGCAGGCAGATGATTTTATAGCATTTCATATAATTTTGTTTTACAAAGTTTTTGTTCTTCAGACGATACCGCTTTACTCGATCAACTTACTTTCGTGTTACTCAATTTAGGGTTGAATAAAGATTTTCTCATTGACCGTGTGATTTATATCGCGCGTATTTAATAAATATAGGCCTGGAGCTAATGACAGCTTAAGTTGATCCTGACCAGATGCCTGAAGTTGATTTGTATAAACCAATTTGCCACCAGTATCGAATACTTGCATCGAGGTCAACCCAAAAAATCCATTGAGATAAACCGTAGATTTCGAAGCATAAAGCGAAGGGAAATCGGCACTTGGGGATATTGATTCTCCAAGGGATTTAAAGTAAAGTTCAAATCGCTCGGGACTATCAAACTCATCGGCTGAAAACGCAAAGTACCGGTTTAACTTGACTGGATGTTCGGTTTGAGTTTTCAGATCGCGCAACCAGATTTCGCGGATATCCTCGGAGTATTCAAACTCCATTACAAACTCGTCAAATTGATTTTTAATAAACCCTAGATTGAATGTAAGCTCTTCCAACAAATGAGGAATTGAATTAGTAGATACATGTTCCTGTTCTACATTGAAGTAGAGTTGAGGAGCATAACCTGGCAAAAAATGAGCATCTGTTTTAAAATCATATCCCATAGTTGACATCGGGTTTTTAACAATCTGGACAGTTTGCAGCGCATGTTTGTTTTCATCGTAAACAGTGATGGAGAGAAGTTTCTCTATGGAACTTTTAAAATAAGGGGTTGCATCGTGTAGTCGTGCCTTCTCAGGAATGGTAAATGATTCGGTAAATCCATCTACAGCAACTGTAAAACCCTGAGCCATAGGAATTACCTCACCTGGAAGCACATCGGTGTATGACTTATTTTGGGAATTCCAAATTTTGGCATTCTCAGCCATAGTTGAGGGAATGTTCCAATCCTCGCCATTCCATTGCAAAGCGCTTGAAAATGGATTTCCTAATAAATGCCATCCGGTATGCGTTTGACTGGGCGAGTAAGTTAAATCCGTTACTATTACATCATCGACATTCAAAACCCCTTTAAAAGATTGATTAACAAACGTTTGCTCGTATGAAATAAGATACGACTGACCTAAATTAAACTCAAGCCCACCATTCCATGCTTCAAAATTGCCTCCTTTATAATTAATCCAGGTATCGGATTCCTGATCCCATCCATAAAAATCGTAGCCATTCCCGACACCAGTTGTTTCAAAATCAGCGATAAGCTGATTGAAGACTGGAGAACTAATGTGATGCCAGCCCGCATCCCAGGCGCCCCAACCACCAGTTAGGTACCGCTGCACTTCGGCCTGAACATCACCATAGTTACCTTGATGGATTAAGGAACCCGTTCCGGCAGCATTGGACTGAATAAATACCTGATAATCTTCGGTAAGCGTATTTCCACTAAGCAGATTCAAAACATCTAACTTGGCATTAGCGCTAATGGTTAGCATTGCGTTCAAATAAAAGACTAAATCGTAACAGTTTGCAACCGATCCAGGATTGATTATGGGATATTGAGTAGCTACTGAGGGAATGACAGCTTGGAGGTATTCTCCTGGCACAACACCTTTCGACCAATTGAATGGATCGAACCAATCGGCACTTATTGAGCCCTCCCAAATATTTCCACCAATTACCGACACATCGACTTCGTTCGAATAGACAACATCGCAGCCTGGTTTCTGTACCACTACCCGATAGCTCATCACTCCATAATCAGTTGAAGCCTCGCTATAACTGCTCCCTGTATGAGCAATGTCAGTCCAATTCCCATCATTCAACTGCTTTTGCCATTGCAGCACATTCCCATATGGATCATTTAAACTGAGGTTACCAATGCTTTCACCACTGTATACGATTCCTTCCAACGGATCTCTTGATAAGGTGCCAGGTTGAGAGTTTAGATTAAGGCTAGGCTTATATAATCCACCCGTTCGATTGGCACCTTGCACCTCGATATATGGAATTGCATTATTCGCTAAAGCAAATGCATCCTCTGCTATTTCAATTGTAGCACATAACCCGTTGGTAAGGGTAACCGACATGAGGAGCCTTTCGGTCCCTGAAACGAAATCGGAACCGAGCGGTAGAATTGGAACAGCGGCAAAAACCTGATAATAATAGTCGCCGGAAGATTGAACTCCTCCCTGTTCAGCTAAAAAGAACGGATAAATATAATTAGTTGTAAAAGAAACGGTTGGGTCAGTCCACCGTAGGGTTACGATTGCTGCCGATAAAGTGAGATTTCCTGGTATCGTATAATTCGTTTTCATTCGAACTTCAACCGTATTGGAAGAACCTTCAAACAAGCCCATGTCGATGCTTTGGGCAGAAATGAAAGAAGCATTTCCTGAAAGGAAGATCATTAACAGGAAGTTAATGTGAATTAGGCGATAAGAAGTTAATAAGCGCTGCATACTAATTTGTTGCATTAGGGTTAACTTGGGTATGGAGGATATTGATAAGTACGAAATTAGCCATTCACTTTTCGTTTTCATGTCAGGATATTTCTAGTGATTTGTCAGGACTAGTTGCTTTTTAAGGGTTCGTTCTGGTGTGATTATTTGAAGATTGTAAACACCAGGCCGCAGGGTTGCAAAATTAATCCTTAAGTATTTTGACCCTTCGTTTTGAGATTTACTCCAAACCCTCACCCCAGCCATATCAAATAGCTCTAACTTAACTGAGCCAGGGTGTGATAATTCAGGGAGGACAATATTGATGACACCTGTAGCCGAAGGATTAGGGAAGACTTTCATGTCCTCGAAAGGGTCGGTGGGCATTTCCTGTTCGGGTTGGATGATTCCTCCTGTTACATTCTTTCCATACAACGACACATAGTAATCGCCGTTAAAATGCCTTACCTCTTCTGCATTGGCCAGCTGCAGGCCAAGCGATTGAATATTAGCTTCGAAAGCTGCCACAACCAGGGGTTCATTTGGCAACCAATTTTCAGGCAAATCAGTTAACTGCACCGACACAAACGTGATGTAAGGTCGCATATTTGACTGGTAAACAGCATCCTGCCTGCTTAATCCAAATTGACTCGTGTAAGTTTCTAACTCACTTAATGGTAGTGCCCTGTCGGATGGCAAACTAAGGCTAAACTGCAGATTATCCAGTTTACCATTACGGATGGGTATATTAGTCGTTAGTTCAATACGATTATCTACTAGTCGAATTCGGATGGGACCATCTGGTTCGGACCATGATTTGGATTGATTCTGAAACGGTACCGGAGAGGTGTAAATAGCATTTAGAAGCGCGGTACCACTTAAAGCTGAAAGGTTTGAGAGAATAATTGCTCGATCGTTGAGTGCTCCACTGTAACGCAAATCATTGTTTAACAGCACATCCTCCGCAAAATAACCTCCGTCAGTGTAAACGGTATTCAGGTCGGAACTACTGGTTAGGTTGGTAATTTGTGTAAGAATCTCCCCCCGATCATTTCCCAAACCGGAGTATTTAAGTTCATTATTCTGATTCGTGTTCCCTGCGATCATTCCAATCTGCTCCGGTTGCTCAGTTAGTATCATTCCGGGACTTACAGGCGGGGTTAGTTGGGGACCATAACAGGAGGATAACTGAGTAAAATCAAAAGGAAAGATTTCTTCCGGGCTCAGTAATTCGCGCGACATTAGAGGTAAATGATTCCGATGATAAACAACCAAGAAAAAATCCTTTATCGCTTCGGCATCGAGACTAACAGAAACGGTTCCATCCTTCAGAAGCATTCCTGCTGAACGATCTATAACCTGATAAGCTTCGGTATCGTCGGAGCGCAATTCAACCAACACCCAATCCACTGCATCAGTAGGAAGCTCTTCGAAACTTTCCGAACCATTGTAATTCCAAGGCTCAGTATTGTATGGCTGGCTAAGAGGAACTACTCCGGCAGATGCTAATAAGGTATGCATTTCATTAACGGCAGGATCAAAATTTGCCTGTAGGAAAAGTTTTAGCTGAAGCGGTGTTCGGCACAGGCCGGAAGGATAAAATCCCGTGGAACAAGCCTCTTCTGGCAATTCTTCTAAAGATAACTCATCGCTGGAAACCAAGCGCGGAGACCATATTATATTACCTCCAATCAGCTTAGAATCAGTTACATTAGGATTACTATCATTCCAATAATTACAGGTTACGACAACATTGGCTGAACCATTATCTGTTACTTCGACATGTGCAAGATTATCATCAAAGAAATTGGATGAGACAACGTTTGAGTTACTATAATTAGATAGGACTCCTGTATAGTGCATCCCAATTTCATTACTTTCAAAACGATTATTTTGAATAATATTATTGGAGGAAACCATCAACGCTATTGCTATTCCATCCTCATCAAGGCTGCCGATATGTCCCTGAAAACGATTCCCAGCGATATTAATATTGCTTGCAAAAACGAGCTTCAGACCAACCTTTCCATTTTGGTCAAAGATTGAGCAATCAAGCTGCGAGCCGCTGGTAGAATTCAATTCAAGCCCTACCTGACTATTGGAAGAAAAGGTGCATGCATTGATGCTGTGATTCTGCCCACCTTGAATCAAAACTCCATTCTGATTTTGATCTAGGGTGAGATTATTTAATACGCAGTCATCTACTTCATCAATAAGAATTCCGACAGCGCCCGGGTCGTCTCCAGCGTTTCGCACTTCAAATCCTTCCAACTGAATCCCATCGGCCTTAATCCACAACACCTGATCGGCTTGATTCCCTCCGTCGAACACAAACCCTTCCTCTTCAGCATAGATTCTTAACCCAGCTGTTTCGACAGCGAGCGAAGAAGCAGGGTAAACTCCTGCCTTATTCAAGCGAATCTCATCGTTTGGCTGTAGAACCGGATCGGTTAAAGCATCGGCTAAGGTGTAATAAAAGCGGTCTTGGGTTTCGTTCCAAACCGGGCAAGCATCAAAGCTTGACGCGGAGGGCACATGATAAACTAATCCAGTAACATCGGCTCCCAAATATTCGGCATAGCGTTCTACGCTATAACCTGCATTGGCGGCATAAGCAATATATGGGTCGGAATCCTCAACAAAAAGAAGATTGCCCGTACCACTACCCTCCTGATTGTGCGAAAAACGTAGCACAACATACTCTTCGTTTGCCAACCACTCGGTTCCAGGAATATCAACGGCAAAAAAGGTAGCCATGCGAAAAGCCGACTCATAGGTTACTTGCTGACCAACAACAAGAGCGTATGGATTCTCTGGAACAAAACTCATTGTTCCAGAGGTTGCAGGATACTTCAATGTGAACTGCAAGTTGGTTAACTCGGGGCTTCCATCTAACTCTACGTTATGATTCGGTTTAAGCCTAACTTCAAAACTACCACAACCCAGTTCGTAGATAGCAAAATCGATTTTGAAGGCCGCCAAACTAATGAGGCGCAACTCATTATTATTCAAGTCGAGTGAATAAAAATGCTCGGCCGAATGAAGATTAGCCGAATCGAAGCTGCCGATAAAACTGCCCGACTGCACAATGGGGAAAATGGCTCCTTCGATCGGATTAAAATCATAATTCATGATTTGTATTGAGGCTCCACCTGCATCAAAAACACCGCTAACTTGGAGCAAATCGTGCGTCGAACAAGCTTGGTCGCCTAAAATGTCGTAGATAAGCACATCGTCTTCACTTAATTCGACATTACCATCGAGATTAAAACAACCGATGGGAGTTCCAATCTTAAAAACGAGGCCTCCGGCATTGGCGGTAGATACACGCCGACCGAACTACCACTAAGTCGAATAACATCCTGTGGATCGGAATCATCGATAGCTGCCTGCCAGCTGATGTAGTATCGGTCTTGGGTTTCATTGTAGATACCTGAAGTCTCGGTATAGCCACACCGGGTGAAATCGGCATTACACCAGGGATCGAAATCGATTAGTCCTGAAACCTCAGAAGCAACATCAGCATAGTCGATACTTCCCCAATGATTCGATTCAGCATCAATCTCTGTCCCTCCTGTCGACTGAAGGCTTAAACCCAAATTATTTAGGAATGCATTGCCACTTAATACAATTCCTTGATTTGCTCCACTAATTTCAACGCCCAATTGGTTTGTTTGAAAAATATTGTCTTCTAAACTAATTTGGCTACCATTCTGCACATAAACGGCCGACTCCGACGCCCCAGTTACAGAGGTAGAAAGTAGATCAACCTCGCTCATATCGATTAAAGCAATGGCCTGACTCACCTCCGAACAAAGCAAATTCTCTAAAGTTAGTAGGGTTGAATTTTGGGCTAAAACACCTATTCCCAAATTGCTGTGCTTGACTTCAAAACCAGATAGTTCGACACCATCAGCCTCGATGTTCCAGGTAGGGTTGTTATTCCCACCGATTACTACAGGAAAATCAGAATTAAGATTTGAAATGCCTTGGATGTTCAAATTTTGCCTTTCGATAAGCAAATTCTCGCTATAGGTTCCGTAATACACTAACACCGTTCCACCAGTGGCTACCGCATTTATAGCCTCCTGAATTCCGGAAAAAGCATTATATCCATAAATTCTGTTTGGTTCAATCTCATTGAAATAATCCTGATTAAGCCATTGAGCATCGACATAAACGGTTTCTGGAGCTGCGAGTATTGTTAGGCTACCGTCTAAATACACCAATTCGTAATTCATGGAGCTTAATCCTGAAGGAGTAATAGCATAGGTGCCAGGATTGATACCTGGAGCACGGATATAGACTAATTCACCCCCAAGGGTTTGAATGGTTTCATTAAAAACAAATCCACTAAAGGTTGATGAAAAGGCAGGATCGGGAGCATTGGCGCCTTTGGTAGCATCCTTGGCTTGAATGGTTAAGCTCTGCTTTACAATAGTGAAAATTGGAGCCGATTCACTCATGCTTAATTCATAGTTATCTCCAGCGCTGAGGCTATTCAAAGTATATGGATAGGTTCCTACATTTTCCCCAGACTCGCGTCCGATTGATCCTGAATAGGAATCGCCAGTAAGCAAGTTCGGTTGACTTTGAAATAAGTAGTTTCCCGGATCGGATGAACCGTAAGTTTTTTGCTGATTGCTCTCTGGCAGTATCGTAATGGACTTGGGGGCAACACTCAGTGTTACCGTACTCGAAATGAGATTTCCACATGATCCGTTCACCTCACAACGCAAGGAATAGGTATTCCATTCAACTCCCGGACGGATAATTTCCAAAGAGGCCGTCTCTTCGCCGTTCCATTGATCGGATTCGGCCAAATCTTCAAAACCATTCCCGTTATCGCGTTGCCAACGATAAGTTAATCCGGTTCCTATCGCTTCAACCTCAAAGGTTGCTGTTTCACCATAAGTAATCTCATTCGAAACAGGTTGCGTTGTTATTTCAGGAGTATAACATGGATTAATTGCCAACTGCATGGCAATATATCGCGAGGTGGTTGCAGGGATCGTTTGAACCGTTTTATTCCCGGAATAGGTGGGTGTTTCGAGCAAATAAGTAAACAAAAGGTTACTTAAATCGGGGCGAGACTCGTTATATCGAAAGCTCGTATTAGCAGGTGTGGTAGGGAAAGCCTCATAAGTAACATCCGCTTGATGAGCCAACAGGGACATGATAAGTGTTTGTGGCTTATTGGTTCCAATCCCGGAAAAGGTAGCTAAACCTCCTTGTCCTAAACTGATGGATATATTTTGAATAGGATCGAGTGCATCGGTCTGTGTTATCCTTGACACAACAGCCGACCACGATTCAAACAAATTAGAATGAAAGGTATACGTGTTCCCTCCAGCATCATTTGCATCGGCTCGTTTGTAATAAACAGCTAACCCCACATCGGTGGTATTGGAGCTGATAATGATTGGACTCCAACCGATAGAAGGGGATATGATATTCAATAATCCTTTTTCGAAGGAAATTACTAAGAGAAGCAAATCTCCTTCCTGTGTAGTGGCTGAACACTGAAACTTATGCCTGCTGTATTTCCATTGCTAGCAGAACTTTCCTGCCAAATAGGAGGTTGTGGTATCGACTGACCGAATGCACTGCTCCCAAGGCAAGAAGTGCCCAATACAAAGAGCCAGAAAAGAATCAGCCTGGTTATCATAGAATCAATCATGGGGTTAGATTTTATATGAGTTTTTACTGAAAAAACCGTAAAAGTTGCATCCAACAAATGCAACTTTTTCGGCTAAAAAAAGGGAGAGAGCAGCCCTTTAAAAGCTGCTCTCAATCTTCCCTATTGCTTAATTAAAACCACCCTCGTTTGATAGAAGTGGTCACCCAATTGAACCTGAATTAAATACATTCCTGAACTTAAATCACTAACATTTACCGGCAAATCTTGAGTCAACGTGGTTGTAAAGCTACGCAAGCGGTTTCCTTGCATATCCAATAACTCAATAGTCGCTGGTGTGTCGGTTACAGCCGAGAAAGCAAGCTTAATCTGACCGGATTGTGCCGGATTTGGATAAGCAGTCATCGTTAAGTCCCCCAACTGCATTGCTTCGTTGACATCGGAACCAATCTTAACACTACCGGTTTGGTCTTCGCCTCGCAGTGAAACATAGTACATTCCGTTGTTCAACTCAGTGTAGAAATTATCGGCAATCCAAACCCTATCGGCTATAGACTCGTCGAATCGCATAATACTAATCGTAGCACCTGCATTCCAAACTTCGGGAAGTCTATTCAGAGCTAAGCTTACGAAAGTCTGATGCATTACTCCTTCAATATTGAGCGCTTCGCCCTGTGGTAATAATCCATAATCGGATTCAAAGCTCTCAACAATCGAGGTAACATCGGAATCATCGGCATCCCAAGCCAGGGTGAACTGGATATTATCCAACAAAGTGCCGGGAACATCGTATTCGGGGGCTAAAACTAACTCACTACCCAACCAGTCGATACCTATAGGACCATCGTTTCGAGCTTTAATCTTAGCCTGATTTCCATCAACCGGCGTATAGTAAATCGCATTCAATTGCTGGTTGTTGGTTAAAGAGCCCAGATTGGTAAGGATAATACCCCGGTCATTGTTATCACCAGTGTAGCTAATCGTACCATCGGCATTCACATCTTCCAGGAAGTAAAATCCAGGTTCTCCAGTATATACATCAGCAAAACCACTTCCGCCATTGGCAAGGATTTTTGCAAGGATAGGACCTCGGTCATTCCCAGGACCAGAATATTGCAAGCGATTATCCGGATTAACATTCCCCGCAACCATTCCATAAGGAGCATCCGCACCTAGCTGTATTCCACCGGTTGAATTAGTAGTGGTTAAGTCTTTTCGGACAGTAAGAGGAGCAGTAACGTTCTCGATACGAATTGGCAAGTGATTACGATGATAAAGAATCAGATCATATTCACTACCAGCTTTCACATTAGCAGCACTAACAAGCACATCGAGGCTACCATTAGCACGAAGCATGCCCGCAGCCTTACCTAGACTTTCGTTATTATCACCGCGGAATTCTACCAGAATCCAATCCACTGCGTTTGCAGGAATATCGCCAATAACAGCATAGTTCTCTGCTGTACCGGAATAGTTCCAGGGTGCACCTGTGTATGGATGAGCAATGGGCACTTGGTTTTTCGAGCGTAAGCTAGTAGATAAGGCACCACTTGTTGCATCGAACATTCCTTGAAGGAAGGTTTTGAGAGCAAAGCTAACCGGACTAATGGTTAAGGTACCATCCACATAAGTGATAGCGTAGTTATCTGCCGTATACCCTACTGGGGTAATGGTATAGGATTCAACAGCGGTTGCGTCAACTGCATTGCCATTAAAGGTTAAGCTTCCCACTAAAACTTCAGTTCCTTCATTATTCACGAATCCACTGTAACTAGCAGTGAAAGGAGAGAAAACCACGCCATCGTAAACTTTGGACTTATCGTCGGCAGTTACGGTAAGCGGAGCTTTAGTAATAGTGCCATTGCCTGTGGCAGAAGTAGGTAAGGAATAATTCGACAACAAAGTAGCCCCTTGCGCTGCGAAATCGGCTGTGGGAAGCGTATTGTCGAGCTCCACGGTTACAATGCGTGTTCCTGCACCGGCGATTGCATACGTACCACTAGTCTTGGTAATCAGGATACTTTCTGAGCCAACATCTGTTTGCATTGAATAATTAGCTGAACTGAGGGTAGCAACTGTGGTGCCGTCGTACACTTTTGTTGGATTACCGCTTATACTTGCTGTTAACTCTTTAGGAGTTATATCAGCCGTGGTAGTGGCAGCGATGGATACAAGTGTGTATTTTTCAAGGTTTGCCCCTTCCAGGTTATTAGTTAAATTGGAATTATTATTATCTTCCAAACTAACGAGTTTGCCGGTACCCGCATTTTTATTGCTAAAAACTGCCGACAAACCAGTAGCGCTAACCTCATCACTTCCAATTACTCCGGCAAGGCTTGGCTCTGATGAGAATGTTGCCGTTGTATTACCATCATAAGTTTTATTAGTAACAGTAAAGCTTGCAATACTCACTTCGCATTTACCATAAGGTACATCCTCAGCATTGGCGGTATTCATTCCAGTGTATTCGGTCCCACCAACTTCCACATAGAAAACATTGCCAGGGGTAGCATAACTATCATCATCTGCCATAATGGTAAAACTACCCGTACCCGAACCTGTTTGATTGTGCGTAAAGGTAAGTACTGTTGTTCCTGCATTTAATAATGACGAAGAACTTAAAGGTGCTGCCGCAAAGGTTGCATAGGTATAATCACCAGAGATTGCATTGGACCCTTGCTGTTCAACAGATGCATTGGCATTGTTGAAGGTGATTGCAGGTGCAGATGAGCTATCCCACTTGAGCGTAAACTGGATATTACTAATGGTCCCATTCGTAATATCGACCGTTGGTTTAAGCACTACATCATAGCTTTCGCAAGCGGTTCGAACTACTTCGATATCGACTTGATCGCCATTCGCAACCGCAAACTCATAAGTTGAGTAAGCCGCTATATCAAGACCTTCCCAAGTTAGCTCAAGACCATCAATTACGTCGGCGGCACCCTTTAGCGTCCATACATTGGGGTTGCTAGCATTATACTCTCTTGAAAGCAGAAGAACACGCTTCAAATTCTTCAAGCCGGTTTTGTTGCTCAAGTCGAAACTAAGATCAACCGTAACTACGCTACCGGTGGTATTTTCTACTTCCCAATATCCCTCCAGAATCTCATAGTTAGAACCGAAATTTGAACTGTTTTTGGTTTGTTGCCCAGCAGGCTCATCATTAATATAGGTAATTGAAAGCGTACCCGCGGTTTGGAAGGTTCCGGACACATTCGTTCCAGGTGCTTCAAACTCAGCATTACCATTCGGATCACCTGTCACTTCAACCGGACTTAGCTGACTAAAGGTACTATCGACCCAGAAGGGATTATACAGTACATCATCAGAGACTTTTACACCCGTACCTAAGCTATTACCTGAGTGAGTTGGACCAGTTGGTGCATTCCACCAGTTTTGATAAGCATCTACATTGATGGAATTAGTATTCGTATTGTTGATTCCATACTTCACCTGAGGATTAGCAATGGTTTCGCTAAATCTATTGTCGCGGAAAACATTTCCGTCTATATCACCACTACCCAGATAAATAACACTACCCAAGACATTACCATTGAAGCTATTACCGGTAAAGCTATTATTCCTAGCTTGGCGAGTTCCAGCTTGGTTCTCGACCATGATACCATAATTATATTTGGGATCATTATTACTATCGCCATTACCAGAAATGGTATTGGAATTAACTCGAATGCTGTTTACATCGACTAGTTTCAAACCATTACGAGTATTACCGGAAATGGTATTACCTACAACATCGATGTTATTCACCGCATTATTGAAATTATGACTCAAAATTTGCAAACCATACTTACCATTTTCGCTGAGTGTGTTATTGCTTATGGTAAGCCCTGTAACTGAGTTTTCTGCATTCACAGCCGAAGCCAGGTAGATACCATAGCTTTGATCACTGCCACTAATGGTATTCCCATGGACCAAGCCACCAGTAATCTTATTGGTACCTGCGGCATATAAACTGATACCAGCCACATTGCTACCAGTATTATCGGTAATAAGGTTATTTTGAATGGTTGGGTTCGAAACATTTGTCATCCACACACCATTCGATTGGTTTTCCGTAATCCAGTTACTGGATAGGTCGATTCCTGAGAGCAAGTTATTGGCATCTGCCCCTTGAGCAATGATTCCACCACCGGCATAAATTGTAGCGCTGGCGAGGCTGACATCGGTCACTTTAAATCCTTTTACGCTCACATTCGAAGCAGTGATGGTAATTGCGTTATCCCCATTCGTGGCAGGTGAAAGTTCGGTTATATCACTTGCCCAGCCATTTTCACCTGGATCCACATTATGTTGCGCTCCACGAAGCGAAATAGCTTTGTTAATGGCTATCGTCTCATCAAATGACCCGGCAGTCACCTGAATCACATCACCAGCTGTAGCAGCATCGATGGCCGATTGGATGGATAAACCCATAGGCACCATCCAAATCCCGGAACTTAGTTCCTTAACGACCGACTTCGTATTTCCATTGTTCATGACGTTTAAGGCCGAGCCAATTGCTTCGGCAGCATTTAAATCCTCTGCGAAGAAAGTGTACTCTTCTGAGTCGTTCTGGGTTCGGAAAGCGCTATTCTGAACAATAAAATTCCAATCGGTTACTTGAACATTTGAATTGTATAAATTATTTAATCCATCGATATCGTCCTGACTGTAAATATTACCGGTTATGTTCAAACCGGAGCCACTGATGGAGACATTCTGCGAGGCCCTTACAACAACTCTGGAAGCATATACCGCTATTGCTCCCCAGGCATTGTTTTCGTCTGTAAAACTATTAACCGTAACATTGTGGCAACCGGTAAACTGCATTCCATTACCAGCCACTGTATTTTTGGCAACTAATCCTGAAACCGTAATGTTGTTTATACCATGGAAATCGAATGGCGTTCGGTGAGCACCAACGACGACTAAATCCGATAGGACCAAGTTTTCGTTGAGAGGATTGGCGGCAGTATTGCCAGCTTTTAAGGTAAAGCCATTGGTAGCATCTGCGTGAGACACATGTAGAATGGTAAAACCAGAAAATGTTATGTCGCTGGCTGTTGTGGTTATTCCGTATGCAGTGGTGCCTTCGAGCGCAGTTAAATCGATAGTTGTAGTAGCCGATCCATCGCCGATTAAACTAATCGCTTTATTTATGTATAAAGTCGTCGATTGCGGATAATTGCCCGGAGCCACTCGAACTACATTGCCTGTGGCGGAAGTGTAGATTGCAGGTTGGATGTTAAGATAAAAATAAACATCAGATCCAGACGGCTCAAGAATGTTTGTGCCATCGGAAATTACAGCGCAGCGTTCCCAAGTGTTATTTGTGAATACTTCATCCAGATCAACCATGCCTTCGACTACATTAGCAAACTTCTTAAGGGCAACCATTGAGGTTGCATTAGCTGTACCTATATTAATAGTATTACCAGAAAAATCAAAAGTACCAACGGCGGCGCAGGTTTGAATGCGGAATCCGCGCCATTCAATTTCAGTATAACCTGTAGTAGGTGGCGCAATGCCGTTTAGCGTGTTATTGGTGATTGCCCATTTGGCTTTTGTATTTTCACTGTAATTGAACCAAACTGGCTCACGATATCCTTCAAAGGTATTGTTGCTAACAGTACCTGTTACATCACCTGTATTGGGATGGTTGTATGGTTGTATTTGAATGGCATCTTTGGTATCTTCTACAACATTGCATGTAACTGTGCCATAAGCACCTTGCATGTAAATTCCGTAACCTATTACCGATCCGTTGGATTCATTAAAAATAGCTGCATTATGGATGTAATTATTTTCAACCACAATATCTTTTCTGTAGAAACCATAGCCGGAAGGGTTGGGATAATAAGGTGAATAGGATGAAAACCAAACTGACACATAATTGAAATTGCTGATAATAGTATTTTTCACCACGGTCCTATCAGCATAGCCAATAAGTCCTGAGGCACCGTCTTCAGGGGTATAGTTCTCACCATCAAATGTAAAACCATCTATGATTACATCGTTTGCTGTAATAATCACCAAATCCTGATTTCCGGTAAGGTTTTCTGGAAATGTAACAATTGCCTCATCTACACGGGTACCGTGTCCTGCAATTCCAAAATTAGGTCCCTTGAGAGTGATTTTCTTATCAATAGAGAGTTGCTCTCCATACGTTCCCGGAGCCACTTGAATCACATCGCCGGCTGTGGCAGCATCAATGGCGGCCTGGATGGTGGTATAGGTAACGAGTGTGTTGAGGTTTTGCACCGGATTATTGAGTCCTGAGGTACAGTAGTAATCCGGGGCGGCAGGATCGATTACATTCGATTGCAAGAT
>JAGYLP010000018.1 GCA_018401015.1 Bacteroidales bacterium | reverse complement strand
ATTTCCAAAATTTTTCGGGAGGTTGTTCAATATTTGATATTCAAAATTCAATCCCGATGAATCGGGACTTTCGCTGCGCTTCAGAATTGTACTCTTCTCCAGCTTCTCTGTGTCCCGGAATGTAGCCACGCGCCGGGAGCCGCGCGGCAGTTCGTTGTTGTTGGCTGTTGGCTGTTGGCTTCCCTAAAGCTTTCGGGAGGCTTTTGGCTGGTTCGTTGTTGCAAATTTCCCTTGAACTAGAAAGATGCCACGCGCCAAGAGTCGCGCGGCAGTTCGTTCCCTTGAACTGGAATGAAGCCACATGCCCGGAGTCGTGTGGCAGTTCGTTGTTGCCGGCTTTCGCCCCCTCGCCTAGTCGCCTCTTCGCTGAAGTCGCTAAAGTCGGCCAGTCGCCGCTGCGCTCGGATTTTCACTCTTCACTCTTCACTTTTCACTTCAAAAATTACTTCTTCACCAAACTTTCGAGGGTTACGTGCAGGTTCTTACCTCGCAGATTGCGAGCTACGATGATGCCATCGCCATCGATGAGAACGTTGCTGGGAATACTGCTTACCTGATAAATGGCAGCAGCTTCGGAACGCCAATGCTTTAAGTCGGAAACATGATAGGGCCAAACCAATCCGTCGGCCTGAATAGCTTGCTCCCAACGTGCCTGATCGCGATCGAGTGAAACACCAAAAATGGTAAAGCCTTTACCATTCTTAAAGGATTTTTTGTGGTACTCGTTGTAGGCCTCGACTACATTCGGGTTTTCCCGACGACAAGGACCACACCAACTAGCCCAAAAATCGATTAAGACCATTTGTCCGCGTAAATCGGATAACTTGATAATCTTACCACTTACGTCGGGGAAAGCTAATTCGGGAGCACGATTCCCAACCTGTAATCCTTCAACTACCTCGGAGCTTTCCGGTGCAATTAATCCTCCTTCGATTCCATCGGATTTATTAATGAATCCTAATGCAATGAATCCAAAAACCACAAAAATGGCAATAAGCTTTACTTTATTCATTTTCCTTACTTTAATACGGTTAAACGCTGCTGACTAAAACTGGTTATTTGTTGGGAAATTTGTTCGCAATTGGAGTGTGAATTGCTTGCTTAATCGATGCTACTCTCCATTCTGAATGAACGTTCCCGAAACCTTGCAAAAATAATTTTTAATCTGTGGCAGGAAAATAATTTTGCAATTCCGGATGCAAAAATTCCTTAATAGTGATTTTTATTTCACTTCGACCTCTAAATCCCAATTCGATTTCACTTCGATGGGTGTTTGTGGATAAAATACTGGCTCCGGTTTAATCTTTTTCCAAAAGTCGCCGGTATCCCATTTACCGTTTGCGTTTTGATCTTCGATTAGCCGTAGGGAATATTTACCGGGTTGCAAATATTGGAAGTTGTATGTTCCGTTTTCAGTCGCTATTTGTTCTCGGATCATTTTCGATTTATCGTTCAGTAATTGGATGATATACGGGAACTTATCTTTCGATAAAAGAACCTGCAGGTTGCCATAATAGTCGGCTGCCCGGATGGAGAACCGAATGCCGGTGCTATCGTTCGTAATGCCGTAATAATCAGCCCAGGCGAGGCTGTCGAGAAGCATTTCGTATTGTTCGCCGGGTTGAAATTCAAATTGAATAGCATACTTCCGTTTGAGCAAACTGTCCTGTTCAAGCGCATAGGGATAATCGACCCAGAGGCTGTCTTCTAATCGTTTGAACGACAGGTAAGTACTGTCGAAATGGAGGAGAGGACGTTCGGCCGTTATGCTCAGGTTCTGGTTCAATTCGAGGAACCCGGCATTTCTCACGTTAAACTGTGGTTGGAGTGGGGGTAGGTCTTTTTTCTCTTTCGAACGGTAAATGAACCAAATGCTGTCGGGTTGGGCTTTAGTATTTCCGGTGCTGTCGGTAAAAACATGTTGTAGGATGCTTAAAATACTGTCTTGCCGATAAAGCATGGAATCGACGAGCCAGGCACGGAGGGTGTCGCGTTGCAAATTCACTTCGCTTAAAAAACTTTCGGGCCCGAAGCCTGGGAATTCCAGCTTGAATTCTTCCGGGTGGGGCTGGTTAAAGACCCATTCGAGGAGCATGGCATCGATGCGCGATTTGGATAGTAGTTTTCGTTCGTTGGGCGAAGGGATAAAGAGCAGTAAATCAACGCTGTCGGGCTCAAAGCGAGTTACTTCCTGAATGCGGATGCTGTCGCGGTAAAGGGAGTCTGGCCGAAGGTTGAGGGAATCGGCCAAGGCAGGCAATTCTCCTTCGGCCTGCTCATGCTGATGGTCCTCGTTTTCGGCGTGCTCGTGGAGGTGTTCGTGTTGACTCTCCTTATGGTTTTCTTGCACTGCGGTACTATCGGAAAGGGAAAGGCTATCGGTTTCGATTGGAATACGGAGGGTATCGATTTGAATATCGCGGTAGGCTTTGGGTTGGATGAAGCTATCGAGGAAGGCAATCGATTCGTCGGGTAAATCGAAAAAGTAGTTTTGATTTTGATCGACTAAGGCGACCAGCTGATAGCTTGTATCGGCAAGGTTTCGGATGGTGTAGGATCCATCTTTCAGACTGCGGGCTACGTAATAGGGAATAGTCGATTTGACTACTGAGTCGTGGAGATTCTTGTAAAGCATTACCACTGCTCCTTCGATGGGTTCGAGGGTAAATGCATCGCGCAGTTGTCCCTTAATTTGTAGGGAATCGATGATGGGTCCGGTGGCAAAAACGTACTGAAAATCGACGAGTAGATTTCCTTCGTTATTATCGGCTATTCCGCTACCGAAATTGATGGTGTAGGTAGTATTTTCGGCTAGTTCGGAAATCAGGTCAATTTGAATTTTTTTCCCTTTGAACTGAATGAGTGGTTTCTCGGTCATTGGGGGAGAAATGAGCAATTGTTTGTTCAAATCTTTTTGAACGATGAACTCATCGAATTCAAGGGTTATGCGCGATGCTTCGAAGTTGACGGAAAAATTGGGTGGGTCGGATTGGAGGAATTGCGGGGGAGTTTCGTCTTTGGGTCCTCCATCGGGCATGCCAATATTGGCACAGCGAATGAGCAGAAAAACCGATAACAGGAGCAAAGCGTAATGGCCCCATAGGCGGTAGCTTAGTCGCTGATTGGTATGGCTTTCAAGCTTATTCATTGCTTCGGAGTTTGGGATTATTCACATGCCGGCTGGCATCGCGGATATTCTTCTTTTCGAAGTTTTTCCGGAGGGCAGTGGTAAGATCCACTCCGGTTTGGTTTGCCAGGCAAATCAGCACCCAGAGTACATCGGCCATTTCGTCGGCCAAATCGTGTTTTTCATCTTTTTTAAACGATTGATCGCCGTAGGTTCGCGCCATGATGCGCGCCAGTTCTCCCACCTCTTCGGTTAGGATAGCCATGTTGGTTAGTTCGCTGAAGTAACGTACTCCAACGCTTTTAATCCACTGATCGACTGCTTGTTGAGCTTCTTCAATTGTCATGGTAATGATTTGAATTTGCCGTGCAAAGGTAGTGAAAAGAGTGGGTGAAGACAGGAGGGTTTGGGGAAAGAATGCTCAGGGTGAAGTATCCTGTAATTTAGTGAATTGATAAACGTTCTTTTTTACCCAGCCGAGTTGGCATTGAATGCTTGAAGAGCACTCCAGGCTGAACGTTTAACGGCATCTGTTAAAGCAAAAAAAAGGACACCCAGTGTGGGTGCCCTTTGGATGGAGGTGAATTTTTGTAAACGATTATCGCTGAAGCAGAATGGCATGCGATGAAACTTGATGTTGCGTTTCGATAAGGATGAAATACAATCCATTTTGAGTGTCGGCTGGAAATTCCCACTGACTGGAATTCATTGCAGCATTTCCTTGTAAAATGATCTGTCCCATGGAATTAATCAGTTTCACCTGGCTGTTGGCAGGAAGATTTTCGAAACGGAAACTACCCTTACTTGGATTTGGGAAGACTTTTACCGTCACTTCCTCCTGAATCAATGAGTTGTTAAGGTTTGTAGCGGCCATCATGGTAAGGTTATCGTAGCGATTATTACCGTTATCTTGTTGAGTGTTACCAATCCAAGTGATCCGAACTCCAAAATCGGGGTTATTATTAGCTCCTGCTACTTCGGTGAAACTAATAATGTGGGTAACATAATCTTCGGTAACATCGATGGTATCGGGAGTCATTCCTGTTTGTTGAAAGCTCGTTCCGCCGTCGAGTGTGTATTCGAGCACATTTTGGAGCATGCCCGATCCACTTCGGTGAACATCGAATGACAAGCGGATATTTTCACAATCGGTGCTAGGAAGCGGAATGTATAATGCACGGTCGAAGGAGGGATTTCTCACCCTGAGCGCAAATCCTTCTGCTTCGCCAAATTGAGCATTTTGCATTGAACCTGGTTCGTAATCGTCCATGTATCCGTTCCCTTCTCCTAAGTAGCTAATTACAGGCGTGTTATTTGGCAAAAGAGTATAGTTAGCCGGAGCATCGGTAACATTGGCATCGGGAGTAAGGTTATTGAAATGCCAGTAGTGCACCACAGCAGTTTTTTCGATGAGTTCAACAACGATACTTGTATCGGCGGTTAGTTCAACGTTATCGCTTGTGCTAAAATATCCGTTTGCTTCTACGGTGTAGTTGTACAATCCGGCCATCAATTCAACGCTTGCCATACCATCCGTATCGGTATAAGTTGTATCGTTATTTAATATGATCCAGGCGTTGGAAAGTGCATTCCCGGTCTCGGCACTTTTCACTTCGAAACTAAGCATAGCAGGACTTAGAACGCTTAGTTCGCAGGTATCGGTGTAGCCCCCATCGATCGTGGTAACGATTATTTCGGTAAATCCTGATGTTAAGGCAGTTACCAGACCATTGGTATCCACTGTTGCCACAGAAGGTTGAGTACTCGACCAGCTCACTGCTTGATTCGTTGCCGAAGCAGGAATTACAGTGGCGTTGAGCTGTAGGGTTTCGGTTACCAATAGAGAAGCTGAATCCGGACTGATCAATACGGCTGTAACTTGGTTCGAAAGGGAATTTCCTTCGAGCACCATGTTGTCTATCCGATTATTGCCGCTACCACCGGTATTTTGCTCGTAAAAACGAATTTTCACTGCAAAATTCGGATTGTTTGATACTCCGGTTATTGCTGCAAAATCGAAAGATACCAGTTCCCAGTCTTCTGTTACTAAAACAGTATCGGGATGCTCCTGATAGGTTTGTCCGTCGGTGGTGTAAGAAAGAACTTGTTTCAACATGCCAGAGCCGGAGCGGTGGGTAGCATAACTGAACTGGATACTGTCGTAAGCGGTTGTAGGCAGTTGGATGTAGAGTTCCATGCTATCGGAAGGATTCCGCGGACGGATTCCTTCTCCATCTACCTCGCCCATACGAATATTTAGTTCTGTTCCTGAAACATCATCCATGTATCCAAGGTTAGCCGGATCTACGTTGGGATAGGCTGCCTGATAGTATAACCAAGGAGCTTGAGCTTCTACCGAAAAATCGGCAACCACAGAATCAACCGTTGTGGTAACCGTGTTAAAGTGCCAGTAGTGCACTACTTCCTGAGCCTGCAAGGTATGCATACTCAGAAGGAAAAAAAATGCGAGTAACGAGTTTTTCATTCGATTAGGTGTTTATTGGTTAGTGTATTTCTTGTTGAATTCAACTTTCTTTTCTCGGAAAGTTTGAGGGTAATTGATTACTTAAGGATGATTTGAATTTTTAGGGTGATATTGATAAAGGTTGGGCTTAATACTTTGCGATTGAGCTTCGCTTAGGGTGAAATAATTCAGATGCTCGTCGAAGCAAATGGCTTCTCCTTGAAATTCGCCGATATAGGGGAGTTTTTGCGGAATGCCCGATAAGGTTTCAAAGACAGGTTCATGGGGCACACTTTTCCATACGAGAATTTCCCGGTAGGTTTTTAGGACGATAAGGCTACCGTCGGGGGAAATATCGCCGGCAGTGACTTCTTTAAACGGTAGCGAACCAACATGGTAGCACGTAGCATAGGATCCGTTAGTGATTGTTTGCGGATAGGGAAGAACGTACACTTGCGAGGTAACATCTCGTTTACTGACCAGGTAGATATCGCTGGTAGCCGGATCAACCAGGCATGCTTCTACATCGTGCGATCCATCGGGATAAATGAAATGAATTCGGTCGAAGTCGAGGCTATCAAGCCAGATTAATTGTGTCGTTTCATTCAGGGTAAAGCCCTCTGGTTCTTCGAATCGGTAAATGGAGTATGATTTTCGTCGTTCCAGGTTATCTCCGGTATCTGCCAGGTAGAGGTGCCATTTCCCTTCGCGAGGACCCGGCCCAATGGCCATGTCTTCCCAATCGACGTTGGGAATATTTCGAAGATTAACTTGCACTTTGATGGTAGCGGTGGCGGTGTCGATTAGGAAGATATTGCTACCGTTTCCACTATCGTTATGCGACCAAATGCAGCCCGGATAGTTTCGGCTTATGGCCAAGCCGGAGGCTTCGCTCATCGCTACTTTCCCTTTCGAAGAAGGATAAGAGTGATAGTCTTCGGAAACAGGGAGTTGCATTAATGAATAATCGACCGTAAAGGCACGATGATTTTCCCAAGAATAGCTATGTTTCTCAGGTTGAACGGGATCTTCTTCCTCACAGGCAAAAAGAAGAAGCAGGATAAGGAGCTGAGTTAGTAGCAAAGTTGTATTGCTTCGATATAAAGGTTCTATGAGTCTGATTTTTTAAAAATGTTCTGACGAGAACGGGAGAAGTTGGAAGAAAACCGGAGCCTGCAGGAGGCTCCGGAAATCGTGACTATCGATTAATTCACTCCAAATGCTCCGAAGAATGAGGCCGGAGTAGGTGGAGTAAAGCTATATTCACCATCGAGCGTGGTGTAGGTTGCATTCACTGGTTGGAAATCGGTAAACGCTCCTTGCGCTGCAGGAGAGTCGGCGGTTAGATGAAAATCGGCATTCGATGGAATTCCTTCGATATTCGTGGCAAGAGGGTCGGTACTGATGGTACTGTTGCCACTAAACTGGAACCCGGATGGATCGAAGTTTACGAAAAGCGGATTGTTTTCGAGAGGAGCACCTGTTACATCGCTCGACGGAATAGGGGTAGAAGGATCGTTGCCAATCATTCCAACGGAAGAAGTAGCTTCGCTCGGATAAAACTCATCCACAACGGTTTGCACTGCTCCATAATACCAGTTGTAACCAAAGTTAAGTTCAGCCACATTGGGAGCATCTTCACCGGGAACTAATCGTAAACCAAAGCGTGTGTTTACCTGAAGGTTGTTGTAGCAATTTCCGAAAGCATTGGATTCATAATTTAATCCAGCTCCGCGACCTGGCTCAGCGCGACGGTATCCGCAGGAAACAAGGGTGTTGTTGTAAAAGTTATTTTCGCAGATGCCGCGCACACCAGGGCCGGAATCGGCTGCTTTTAATCCATTTGTAGCGCAGTTGTAAAAGAGGTTAAATCCGTAGTCGCCATTCGATCCTCCTTTCAGGTTAACGGCATCGCCACCTGTTCCACCGGTTACTTCGAACGTATTGTACGACATCAAGGTTGTTCCTCCGTTAACACGAATGGCATCGTCGGGGGTAAAAGCAATGTGACAATGCGTTAGTACAAAAATTCCATCCTGACGGAAGTCTTGTTCCCGAACAAAGTAAAGCGCATAACTGGCATCGCCGGCACTTAGTTCGCCGCCACCGCCGGTTTCGGGGTTAGCCATTGCATTCTCTTCCCGAACAGTTCCGCCAGCATACCAGATGTCGGTGTGCTGCAACACGAGGTCGCCGGTTACATTCGTTCCAATAATTCCACCCCAAAGCTGGCCAATTCCTTGATTCTTCGAAGAACTGATGAGTTCTTCGGAAGCAGTAAAAACGCAACGATTGTTTTCGCTTCCCATCACTCTCAGGGATCCGTACACTTCTACGAACCAAGCTTCACCATTTTCGCCCTCCTGAAACTCGAAGGTAACTCCTTCGGGAATCGTTACGGTTTGCTCTTCGGGAACAAATAAATCGCCGGTTACTTCGTAAGTGGTATTGGCTTTAAATTCAATAAGGGTCATATCGCCCGAAATTCCATCCTGTACAATCGGATCGGGATCGGGATTCCCATTGTTGTTGTTGTCGTCGTCGTCGCTGCAAGCTGCAAAGGATAATGCTGCTGCAAGCGCCCAAGTAAGCATGATAGGTTTTTTCATCGTGATGATTAATTATGGTTTAGTTAAAAAAGATTGAGATTGTGCTAGTGCGAAATTGTAGCGAATGCCTAATCGAATGGATTCACCAAAAATATCGCGTCGCACATAAGCTTCTTCATAGGGATTGGTCTGGAATGGATAAGGATCGTCGGGTACAGCAAGTGGCTTTTTAATAACCAACTGATAGGGAGTATTTAGGATATTATTGACTTTCACAAAAACTACCCATCCTTTCGATATTCCTTTCTCGATTGAAAAATCGAGCTGAGTCATCGGAAGCATGTAGTGATCGGCATCTAAATAAGGAGATACGACAGCTATTCGTTCGCCGGTATAATTCAGGACAAGCTGTGCGTCGAGACGATGTTTTGCATCTTTCCACAGCAAGCTTAGGTTGGCAATGTGATCCGATTGTCCTTGCAAAGAGCGACTTTGATTCACTAATTGTGCGGAACCATCGTCCTCAAGCACAATTTTATTGGTAGTAATGGTCGATTTCGTGTAGGTATAGTTTGCCCGCACACCCAAACGATTCCAGTAGTGACGAAGGTCGAATTCGACTCCATAATTAATCGCATCGTCGAAGTTCTGTGGTAAAATTCGGTTGGTTATAACCGATTCCCCTTCTTCTACTTGTGGAAATCCATATTCGATAGGATCGAGAATCGATTTGTAAAATACACCAAACAAGACCTGTCCGGCTCCAGTCGGGAAATACTCGTAACGTAAGTCGAAGCTGTGACCAATGCTTGGGCGTAAATCGGCATTTCCTCGTTCGCTGTAAAAAGAATCTCCTCCTCCGTTACTGCGGATGGTTGGGACAATTTCATAGAATCCCGGACGACTAATTCCTTTAAAATAGGTAGCCTTCAGATTGGCTTTGGGGTTGAGTCCATGTTTCAAACTTATAGCAGGAAATAAATGCGTATAATTTTGTTTTTGAGATAATTCCAAGTCTTGATTGGAGGCTGCATCGGCGTTTATTTCATAGGCCTGTATGGTATGTTCCATGCGTAATCCGGCTTGAATGCGCACCATTCCAAATTCCCAAATCGAATTAGCATAAGCAGCAGCTATTTGCTCCGAGGCATCGTAAACCAGATTACTCTTATCGCCCGATCCCAGAGGGTTAGCCATGCCCACAAAGTTGATATCGCCAAATTCGAACCAGTGAACATCGCGAAACTGCCCAAAAATCTGTGCGTAATTGTAATAATTGAAGTAATTATCGCGGAGTTTATTCCGCAGAACCCCACCCAGATGAATTTCCGTTTTTTCGTTAATGATTCCGGGTTGATGCTTGAAATTGAAATAGGCTGAAACATCGGTGTCGGTATTGCGTTCCCAGGCCCTTGAGTTACGGGTTCCTTGAAAATAGACAATCTCATTGTTGACCGTTCCGGAATCGACATCGAATTGGCCTGCCCGACTAAATACTCCATCGTCTGGTCGGTCGTTCGAAGCCCGCGAAAAGACCAGCGTCCAATCGGCTTTCCAAAGAACCGATAAGTCGTGCTCTGCCCTAAAATCGATGGTCGAAATGCTTTGAAAAATATTACTGAAACGAGTTATGGGGTAGATGGCATAATTGCTCACTGCTACGAAGCTTTCCTGTCGGAGTTGGTCGCGAACCCGAAACTCATTGAGCATGTAATGCCCTAAATACAGGCTGAACCGATGTGCCGGATTCGAGGTGTAATCCAATTTGGTGTGAAAAGCAATACGTTGTAGTTGAGAGCTTGTTTCCCGACGAATGAGCTCGCGCATGATTAGCGGATTCCCTTCGGCATTGTTGACGGCAGGATCGTAGAAATAATTGGAAACTGGGCGGTAGGAATTCTGTAAGCTGACTCCAGCCATTAAACCGAGCCGATTATTCAGGTAACGGTTCCCAATCGAAAGGTTTAGGAAGACGTCTGGAAGGGGTTGGATTTCCTGCAAGGTCATGTTTTGGGTGGGGAAGTCATCGGGTGTGGCGCGATATTCCTCGCCGAACCGTTCTTTAGGCGAGAGCCGGTCCAGTTGGCTCCGATCGTAGGTCCCAAAGGGCCTGGCCAAGTTCATTTGATTGTAGCCGATTTGCAAATCGCCATCGAGCAAGAATCCATTTGGCGCCGATCGCATGATCATGTTCACTGTTCCACCAATAGCATCGGCTTCCATATTGGCAGTGAGCGATTTGTAAACCTCAAGCCGCTCTAAGAATACCGCGGGAAAAATATCCAGCGGAACGTAGCGGTTTTCATTGTCGGGCGAGGGAATTTTAATTCCATTTACTAAAGTATTGTTGTAGCGCTTATCCATTCCGCGAACAATAGCATACTGCGGATCGCCCGACGCATTTCGCTCTATCGACAAGCCCGATACCCGTTGAATAACGTTCGCCACCGTGATGTCGGGCGAGAGCTCGATTTGCTTGGAAGATATGACACTAACTACATTCGGCGATAGCTTTTCTACCATGCGAGCCTGCACGTCGGAACCGCGTATTTCTGCCACCACCTCCACCTGTCCGAGTGTTTCTAAATCGGGTTGCAAGGCAATATCCCGAACCAATTCTTTAACTCCCGGCTCTAAGGTAATTTGGATGATTTCTTCCCGATAAGAAATAAAAGAGAAATGCACTTCATACTTTCCGGCTTCCTGCAAATCTAGCTTATAGCTTCCATCGAGCCCGGAAATGGCATGGATCGCTTTCCCATCTTTCGACTGAGTCCAAACGTGCACCCCGGTAAGCATCTCTCCTGATTCCACATCGCTTATTAATCCTTTCAAACTATTCGCCTGAAGGCTTAAGGTAGCAAAAACGGTAATCAAGAACCAGAATATTCTTAATAAGGAAGAAGAATTAACAAGCACAGACGCTTGAAACATTAGCCAAGGATTTAGATAGTTTTTTTCAAAATCTTTAGTTGCGAACCTACCCTTCGAACATTAATTCAATCTGAAAAATCTTTTAAGGAAAATTGAAAAACCCAACTGAAATGATAAGATTGGGGAAATCTTGGATTAAGCTTTTTTTCGTGATTGAATCAAACAATTTTGAAACAGACAGGTTAATTGTACCTGATTGCTCAAAATGATAGTAATGCTATCGAAATTAAAAGCAGCAATATCAAGTGGTTTTCAAAATACAGATGGTGGGTTTTGACATCCCAAGCGAATGATGTAATTTTATGGAATATAATGAAATGCCAACTATGACTCCAGTTCTCAAGCCCTCCCAACGATTCTTTCGTTTGCTGGCTGGCTTTCGCACCGAAATTCTCTACCTCTATTTTTATGCGCTGCTGGCTGGGCTTGTTTCCTTGTCCTTGCCCCTGGGTATGCAAGCCATTATTCAATTTGTAATGGCCGGACAAATGAGCACTTCGCTGGTGTTGCTCACGGTGATGGTCGTAGGAGGAATTGCCATTAGCGGGTACATGCAGGTGATGCAATTATGGGTTGCGGAATATGTTCAGCAGCAAATATTTACAAAGGGTGCCTTTGAGTTTTCCTATCGTATTCCTCGTATCAAACTGGAGTTGATGCAAGAGCGATATCCGCCGGAAGTAATGAACCGCTTTTTCGATGTTCAATCAATTCAGAAAGGAACCGCAAAGGTCCTCCTCGATTTCAGTATCGCTTCCTTGCAAATGTTTTTCGGGCTCATTTTGTTATCGGTCTATCATCCGCTATTCATCGCTTTGAGCGCGGTGCTTATCCTTGCACTGTACCTTCTTTTTAAAACAACCGGTAAGCGTGGTATGGAAACCAGTTTGAGTGAGTCGAAGCACAAATACCGTATCGCTTTTTGGTTGCAGGAAGCAGCGCGAGCTATTACCACGTTTAAAGTGTCCGACGAAACCGATTATGTTAACAAAAAGCTCGACGAACACGTCAGCTCCTACCTCGATTGCCGCAAATCGCACTTTAAGGTACTCGTTACTCAGTTTTCAGCCATGATTTTCCTGAAAGTGTTCATTGCTGCCAGCTTACTGAGCTTAGGTATTTATCTCGTTATATCCCAGCAAATTAACCTGGGTCAGTTTGTCGCCGCCGAAATCATTATCCTTTTGGTTTTAAATTCAGTTGAAAAGATTGTCATGAACATGGACATGATTTACGATTTGCTTACTTCGCTTCAAAAGGTTGGAGAGGTAACGGATTTGCCGCTTGAGCCGGAGGGCGAATATAATTTACAGAAATCCACGACCGATGACGGTATTGCTGTTTCGATTCATCAGGTCGATTTTACTTATCCGGGGACGAAGGTGCCGGTTCTGTCGAATTTTAACCTGGAGGTACGTCCGGGCGAGCGAATTGCGGTAACCGGTAAGCAAGGAGGGGGAAAAAGTACCTTTATCAAGCTACTTGCGGGCTATTATGCGAATTACACAGGGCTTATCAAGTTTAACGGGATTCGTTTGCAGAGCATTAACCGCGGAACCTTGCATCGTTGGGTAGGAGAGTTTTTACCTACCGAAACGATATTCCATGGAAGTATTCTCGATAACATTACAGTAGGCAGGAATATTAGCAAGGACGATTTACAAAAAGCTATCGAGCGAGTGGGCCTGGAAGCTTATGTAGATACCTTCCCCGAAGGCTTGAATACTGTTATGCTGCCGGAAGGGAAGCGCTTGTCGCCTCACTTAAAGACACGCATCTTACTGGCTCGGGCCATTATTCAATCGCCTGGTTTATTGCTGGTTGAGGATAGCGGGATACCCGACTCGCTAAGGGAAAGCTTTAACGAGCTTTTATTGAATGGTCCGTGGACTTTACTCGTAGTTACCGACGATAAAAATCTTCAGGCCAATTGCAATCGGGTTATTCAGTTTAATCAAGCGTCGAATCTTTAACCTTCAGAACACATTATGCTAAACTTATCTGATAACAGAGTCGGCACGAAAATAAGTCTATCCAAATACAAGGCTTTTCGGATCATTGGATTGGCTCCCGGAAAAAAGATTGGTCGCGTTTTACTTTTCTTTTTCATCCTGAGTATCATCACGTTGTTTTTACCTTGGACACAAAATATTCGGGCCAAAGGTTATTTAACCGGACTTAAGCCCGACCAGCGTCCGCAAGCAGTACATTCGGTCATTGCCGGGCGTATCGAGAATTGGTTTGTACAAGAGGGTGATTATGTTTCGCGCGGGGATACTATTTTACATATCTCGGAAGTAAAAGAAGAGTACTTCGATTCCTTGCTGGTAAGTCGCACAGCCGCGCAGGTGGGTGCTAAGGAAGAAGCCATTTCATCCTACCGCATGAAGGTGGAAGCCTTGAATCGGCAAATTGAGGCACTCGATAAAACTCGAGTCAATAAACTGGCTCAGGCCGAAAACAAACTCATACAAGTTCGCTTAAAGGTGCAAACCGATAGCATCGAGATAGAAGCGGCTCAAACGCGCCTTCAAATTGCTCTCGATCAGTACAATCGGGCTAAATCGCTTTTGCAGGAAGGCTTGCAGGATTTGAACGAGTTTGAACGCAGGAAGAACAACTATCAGGAAGCACAGGCCAGGTTCGTTTCTGCCGAAAACCAACTCTTAAGCTCTCGCAATCAAGTTGCTAATGCAGAAATTGAACTCTTTAGCATCGAGAATGAATTTCAGGAAAAATTGGCAAAGACCCGCTCCGACTTGTATAATTCGCTTACCTCGCTCTACATGGCCGAAGGGGAACTGAACAAGCTTCAGAATAGCTTGGCAAATTACACTTGGCGCAGTGGCTTATACTATATTTTAGCTCCTCAGTCGGGTTATGTTACTCGTGCTGCTAAAACCGGTATTGGTCAGCTTATTAAAGAGGGCGAGGAAATCCTTAGCATCATGCCCGATAGCATCGATCTGGCCGTCGAAATGTATGTTCGCCCCATCGATTTACCACTCATTCACCCAGGGAACAAGGTCCGTTTTCTTTTCGATGGCTGGCCGGCCGTTTTCTTTAGCGGATGGCCCGATTTATCGTTCGGTACTTTTGGTGGCGAAGTGGTGGTTATCGATAATTTTGCTACACCCGATGGGATGTTTCGTGTGTTGGTGTCGCCCGATCCCAACGATGTCTCCTGGCCTTCGGCATTGCGTGTGGGTAGTGGGGCTCAGGGAATTGCACTCTTAAACGAGGTTCCCATTTGGTATGAAATCTGGCGAATCCTAAGCGGCTTCCCTCCCGATTATTATTTCCCGGGTAAAAACGGTTCAAGCACCAAAGAATAAGCGATGAAAACAACCAATTCGATCAAACTGTCGATGTTTTATCCACCTGTTTCGTTTCAAAAGTGCTTGCTATTCATTGGCTTAGTGCTTTCGTCCGTCTTGTTGCACGCTCAAGATACCAGCCTGGTATTTAGTCCGACGCGGTTTTTCGAGATGGTCTATCGTTTTCATCCTCAAGTAAGACAAAGTGCCATTGCCGTTGAACTGGCCAATAGCGATTTGCTTAAGGCTCGCGGAGCTTTCGATCCGAAGCTGGCTTCGGATTATCGCTCGAAGAACTACCAGGATGCAGCTTACTACGATTTATTGCAGGTAGGTTTGAAAGTGCCAACCTGGTATGCTGCCGATCTCTTTGCCGGTTTCGAAAATAATGCGGGCGATTATTTGAATCCGGAGCAGGTGGTCCCGGAAACGGGCTTACTCAAAGCAGGGATAAGCTTGCCGGTATTGCAAGGCTTGCTCATCGACGAGCGGAGAGCTACGGTAAAACAAGCGCGCATTATGCAGGAAGCATCGCAGATGGAGCAGCTGAAAATACTGAACGATCTATTCCTTAAAGCCGGCTCAACTTATTGGAAATGGCAACAGTCCTATCGGGAATACCTGGTGTATTCCGAAGCGGTGGAAATTGCTTCTGAAATACTGGAAGCGGCCACGCTTTCCTATCGCTATGGCGATCGGGCAGGAATCGACACCCTCGAAGCCATGATTCAGTATCAGGATTGGTTGCAGGCTCAGTCGGAGAGTTACCTCAAATACATCCGGAATGGATTGGAGGTGCAAAATTTTTTATGGGATGAGGAACGTAGGCCCTTGAATTTTGAACGGGATATGTTTCCCGATTTGCGCGAGTCGGCTCTCCATGTGTGGCAAAATGAAGGAAGTGTTCCACTCAATCGTGCGGAAAATAATCCGGAATTCAGGCTTATCGATTATAAAATGAATGCCTTGCAGGTGGAGCGATTGTGGTCGAAAGAGCAGTTCAAACCACAACTGAATTTGAAATTCTATGCTCTCAATGAGCCGGTAGTTCCGGAAAGTTTTGTGCCGCGAGGCGAACAAATCGGATTCGATTTTGAGTTTCCGCTCTTTTTGCGAAAAGCACGAGGCGAAGTAGAACGCTTGAACCTGGAGTTGGAGTCCTTGCAATGGTACCAAAATGAACAGGGATTGAAGCTTCGTAATCGCTTAGCGAACTTACAAATGGAGAATGAACAGTTAGCTGCCATGATCGAATTGCAGCGTCAACAGGTCGATAATCAGCAAGCATTGCTGGAGGCAGAGCGAACCAAGTTTATTCAGGGTGAAAGCTCTATTTTCCTCATCAATCAACGCGAAGTACAATTGGTGAAAGCAAAGTTAACCTTGTATCGGTTCGAAAACCGGGCACAAAATAACCTGCTCGAACAATGGCATGCGAGTGGCGATTTGAATCAGAAAATGCTTGAAAAACTGAAGCTTACTCCCTAAACAGTTTTATAAGCGTATGAATTTCAAATAGGCTGGCTTGTCGAACCCGGTCAATTGAATCCAATAAACCCCGCTCGCTTCCTGTTCAAAAGAAAGTCTAATCTGTGTCTCCTGCTGCACTTGTTGGGTGAAGAGGATTTTCCCGTCTGCATTGTATATGCTTACATCAGTAAACCGGTGATTAGCTGGTAGCTCAAGCAGAGTTTCCGATTTCCCTGGATTTGGATACAAGACAATCCCTTCCTCCAATTGAAACGCAATCGTACTCAAATATTCCACTGCGATACTGTCGCAAAATGGGGCACTCCATCCCAGATTATTTTCCACACTCAAACACACATAATAACTTCCTGAAACAGGATAGGCAAAGGTAGGATGCTGTGCGTTGGAGGTTTGCGAATCGTAACCAAAATCCCAGCTCCAGGCAAGTGGGTTTTGGGTCGATAAGTCGGTGAATTGCACCAGAGAATCACCTAAAACCGTGTAACTGAATTGGGCTTCGGCCGGTAAATAACTATCGATGAAAACACTGTCGCAATGGGTATCGCTTCCCAGGTAGTTCGTAACGGTGAGACATACTTCAAAGCCTCCGTTGGTTGAAAAGGTGTAAACCGGATGTTCGTTCGTGCTGGTTTGACCATTGTCGTTAAACTCCCAAAACCACTCTGTTGGGCTGCCGATACTTTCGTCGAGAAAAGCAATGCTGGGTTCCGACGTCGTTTGAAAAGAGAAGTCGGCAGTGGGCGCGGCATAGCTGTCGATTTCAATCTCGTAGCAAACGGTATCGCTTCCCTGAGCATTCGAGGCAACCAAACAAATAATGTAGATTCCATTTGCCAAAAACTGATGTTCGGGATCTTGCAATTGACTGGTAGTGCCATCGCCAAAATCCCAACTCCACGAAGTGGGCGTGTTGTTAATGGCCGAACTGGAATTATCGGTGAAAAGGATAAGTGGCGATTGACTATCGTTGTAGGTAAAATCAGCCAAAGGCCGAATGTAGGAAGTAATCGGAACATTGTTGCACCAGGTATTTTCCCCGTATGGGTTTCCGGCTGTTAAACAAACCTGATACACTCCGTTGGAAGGGAAAATATGTGCCGGATTTTGCTGGGTGGCAGGAGCCGATCCATCGTCAAAATTCCATGACCAATAACTGGGTGCATTATTGAACAGATTCGACGATTCGTCGGTAAACTGAATGGTGGGTGAATTACCCGGATTAAAGGAAAAGGATACTTCGGGTGCTGTGTAGGTATCGATGACAACTTCCTGACAAATGCTATCGGCGCCGAGTGCATTGCTCACATGAAGACAAACGGTAAACGTATCGTTGGTGGTGTAGGTGTAGCTTGGGTTCAAGAAATTCCAGGTGGCTCCATTTTCGCCCAGGGTCCAATGCCATTCGGTGGGAAAGTGGAGGGAGGTATCGGCAAAAAGGATTTCGGGAGAGTAGGTGTAATCGATTTCAAATCCAGCGATGGGCGGTTGGCTGTTCGATATGGTAAGTAAGTGACAATGTGTATCGTTCGATATGCCATTATCGACGGTTAAGCAAACGAAATAGGTTCCATTATTACTGAATGCGTAGGAAGGATTTTGCAGGGTTGATCCATTTCCCATATCGTTGAAATCCCACAGCCAACTGGTCGGATTTCCTTGCGAGGCATCGGAAAAGAGGATGAGGGGATCGTTCTGGTTCGAAAAACTGAAAGAGGCATCGGGTGCTCCATCGATTTCGGTAGTGACTACCCGAAAGTGAAAATCGGCCGAAATCTGATTCCAGACTGTACTGGATTTAAGGTAGGTCCTGCCACCCACTCCGGGCGATGTTTGAGGAGTATAAACCCAGCCGTTGGGCGAGGTGTAACCGATAAAGACGTCGCCCGATACACCAGCCAGCGAATCGGCGTACGGACGTAAATCGATGCGAGTCATCCGATGCGGATAATCGCTATTCGCTTCGGGTTGAACAATGAAAGGAACAATGAGGTCGGTACCCGGAACTCCGCTATCGTTTCGCCAAATATGAAATTCCAAATCGTTGTTAACGATAAAGGGATCGGTATAAGTCCGAATGAGTCCGGTTACGATATCGGTTTCCCCATTGAGGCTGATGCGCACTGCAGCCGAATTGAAGGCAGCCAGCGAACCGATGTTTTGAACAAAATCGACCTGTGCATTATCGTATTTAATGGTGTTGCCTGCTACATATTGAAAGAGTTGGGTGGTGTCGATATTCGACGGAGTAACCGTGTCGCCGGCAATGAGGTAATAATCGACCCAGGCTCCGGGAGTTTGAGGTGGAATGGTGAATAGCCACTGGTTTCCGCTGAAGTTATTTCCGGGAATCACTCCCTGAAAAACCGTATCGACCCAATAGTGCAGTTCGGCAAACGCCACTTCGCTAATGTCGATGATTTCGGCCTGAGCATGATAATGTTGCAAGCTTCCTTCGTAGTGTTCCGGCCCTTGATGAATAATCAGTGGCGGCGTAATATCGGCATCGTAACTAACGATTTGAAAATTATCGACGCTGAAACCATCGTAATTCAAGGCCTGATCGCTTTTAAACCGCATTCGTGCTTTTACTTGCGAGTTGCCAACAAACCCGCCAATGGAAAAGCTGTAGCGCCACCAAATGGAATCGCCTGTAAATGAGTACACATTATGCCAGGTTTGGCCATTATCGCCACTTACTTCCACATGCAAATAGTCGAAAGCGTATTCAATATTGTAGGTGGCAGCAAATTCAACATAGGCATCTACGGCTAAGCTTAAATCGACCGATTGAGCCATGGTGGCAGATGCTTCTTCCATGTCGAGATAATTGCCCGCAGGGCTCTCCGACATGCCCCAATTCCCGGCAAAAGCATTGGAAGTTAAGCCCCAGTTTCCTTGAAGAATCCATTGCGTTGTTCCTGTTTCGAAATCGTCGAAAAATTCCAGTGTTTGAGCATGCAAGTGCAAATTTAAAAGGAGAAAGATGCCCGCGATTGAGGCATTTTTGAGTATAGATTTTACCATTCGTTCAAGGGTATGTTTAGTCCAACATAAGGCATCACCTGATAGTCGATGCTCAGGGTGTTATTGGCAGCTGGAATAAAGGTCCAGCGGTAATCGACTCCCACATGGAAAAAGGGGAGAATTTTATAGGCTGCAATCAGGTTCGCCTGGGTGTATTCATCGAGCTCAATTACGGAGGAAAGGCTTGTTACGTTCGATTTGATGATGCGGCCATTAAGATAGGTTTTCGGGATTAGGTCGGGAACATTCAAATTGAGGAAAGCAGTTGCCGGCTGTTCTTCGCTAACGGCATCGGGCATAAGCACCCCGCCGCTTACAAAAATCTTGTTCACCACATCGAAGGTTAAAGAGCCATAAATACCGCGTGTTTCCGGGGCCGAGGCAAGCCGTTCGATCTTGGCATTTTTGTCGATTTCGTAGGTGTAATCAAAGAAGTGTGGGATAAAATGTGCCGAATACCATTGGCGCTCTATTCGGGCAGTTAACTCGAAAATATTCAATAAGAAACGAATTCTCGCAGCAAGCCCAACCGAAGCGCCTTGCCCGTCGTCGTATAAAATAGGTGTATTCCCTGCCATCATGTTAATGGGAATCAGGGCCTCTTCCAGCCCTTCATTTTTAAATAATCGTCCGTATTGCGCATAGCTTGTAATATCGATAAAACGCGTGTTGAGCAGGAATAAACCCATATCGGCCGAGAGTCCCATCATGCCGGATTGGAGGTAAGAATTGCTCGAAGTGAGGCTGTCGTTTGTTTGGGTGCTGGAGGTTTGGTCGAAATCGGCTACGAAACCGAGTCCGATCTCCATGGTTTTAAGAATGGGGATGAATGTTTTTCCAAATGGTTTGTAGTAAGGGCGCAGTGCCAGCAGGTTAAACGAGGTGAAATCGAGGTTGCTGTACATTCCTTCGAGACCAAAACGCTCATCAAAAAGCACATCGAACTCCAGTCCAATTACTCGTTTTTCAAAGCTGATGGAGTTGGAGTAATTGTTCAGCAGAATACCGAAACCAAGATAAGCAGCATCGAGCCTGCCAGCTCTTATAAAGAGAGGATCTTTCTTCTTACGGCCATAGCGCAGGTAATCGATTAAACGCAACAAGCCGACACCGCCTTGATATTCCTCGGTTCGGATTTTCTGTTCCGTAAGCGAATAAAAAACCGGGATGTTTAATCCAAATCCGAACTTAGCGATCGATAATTCCGGTTGGACACGCATGCCGATGTGTGCCTGACCGTCGATAAAAAGCATTCCAAAGTCGGCCCGAATCTGACTGGGATTCTGCAAACTCAAATTGCTCGCGTTGGCTATTTCTACAGGCGATTGAGCCAGTAGGATTCCTCCTGCAAGCATCGTTGCTAAAAAGCTTAAGATACGTGTTTTCATGAAAGAAGGTTTCGTTTTCTTCCGGCACATTAGACTCATCGGAGCAGGAAACGTTGTCGTTTTGGGAAACAAACTCATCACTTTCCATTTTTCGGAAGATTCTACATGCTGAAAGATGTAAACAAATCTAATAATCTTTTCGTGCAAAAATGAGCGCAAATCCTTCTTTTCCTGCTGAATGCCAAGTTTATAGAATTAAAGCAGAAAGGCTTAGAAATTTAGAGCAGAAGTAGTTTATTTGTTGTAGGAATAGGACCCCGTTGGCTGTCTAGGTCGGTCGAATGGCTCTGTTCTGTAAGATGTTGGACAAAAATCTATTGCTGTGAATATAATTCTAGCCGGAACAGGCGAGGTAGGACTATTACTGGTTAAAATGTTAACCGACGAAAACCATCAAATTACCGTAATCGACGCCGACCATGATCGTTTGCAATACATCGACAGTCATTTCGATGTGCGAGTTCTCGAAGGTCAAACCGATTCCATTCGGTTGTTAAAAGAAGCGGAGGTGAATCGAGCTGATCTGTTTGTCGGAGTAAGCCCTCATCATGAAATGAATGTGATTTCGGCTATTTTGGCTAAAAAGCTGGGCGCTCGCAAAACCATTGCTCGGATCGATAATCCGGAATACATGGTTGCCGGGAACAAACAGTTCTTTGTCGATATGGGAATCGACTCGCTCATTTACCCCGAGAAACTTGCCGGAAACGAAGTGATTAGCCTCTTGGCTCAAACCGGAACCACCGAAATTGTCGAATTCAGCGGTGGGCTGCTTTCGCTCTACGTCATTAAACTCGAAGAGGGAGCTCCCATCATTAATTATACCATGGAGGAAGCGCTCATGGCTTCGGCCGGGTTTAATTATCGTGCAGTAGCCATTCACCGTAGGGGTAAAACCATCATCCCTAAACGTAATGATATCTTTCAGGTAGGCGATTTGGTTCATGTTATCACCAACCAGGAAGGAATTCCCACGCTGATGCAGTTCTCCGGAAAAGAATCCTTCGAACTCAATAATATCATGATCATTGGAGGAAGTCGAATTGGCCGACGAGTGGCTAGAAAAATGCAAAAAACGCATAATATTCGGCTCATCGAATTCAATAGAGAACGCAGCCTAAAAGTGTCGGAGGAGCTTCAGCATTCCCTCGTTATTCATGGCGATGGACGGAATCTCGATCTTCTGCTCGAAGAGGGAGTGAATCGGATGGATGCCGTAGTGGCCGTAACCGAAAGCTCCGAAACCAATATTCTCTCTTGCCTGGCTGCGAAAGAATACGGGGTGCGAAAAACCATCGCCGAAATCGAAAATATCGACTACATCGGACTAGCCGAAAATATCAATGTCGATACAATTATTAACAAGAAACTGATTACCGCCTCGCACATTTTCTCCTTTACCTTCGGTCCGCAAGTGGAATCGGTCAAGTGCTTAACCGGCACCGATGCCGATGTGCTTGAGTTCCGCGTGCGTCCGGGCGCTAAAATTACCCGCGCCGCTGTAAAAGATATTGGCTTCCCCGACGGAGCAACTATTGGTGGGGTCATTCGCAATAACAAAGCCTTTATTGTAAAGGGCGATTCCTTGATTTACGATAACGACCTGGTAGTTGTTTTCGCGCTACCGGCTGTAGTTCAGAAAGTGGAAAAATTCTTCGATTAGAAAAAATCAAACCTGCATGATTAGCTACACCCTATCGGATATAGCCAACATAACTCAAGGTAAGCGACACGGTCCTTCCGATCCGGTTATCCGGAACCTGGCCATCGATAGCCGAAGCTTTTTCGATGCTGCGGAAACCTTGTTCTTCGCTTTCAAAGGGGTAAAGCACGACGGACACGATTTTATCCCCGAACTGGTTCAGCGGGGAGTTCGCTATTTTGTTGTGGAACGAATTCCGGAAAATTTGCCCGACCTCGAATGCATCGTGGTATCCTCCAGCTTACAAGCCTTGCAACTTTTGGCCGCTCATCATCGAAAGCAATTTCATTATCCGGTTATTGCCATTACGGGTTCCAATGGAAAAACCATCGTTAAGGAATGGCTATTTCAACTCATGGAGAACGATAAAAACATTGTTCGCTCTCCTAAAAGCTACAATTCTCAAATCGGGGTGCCTCTATCGGTTTGGAATATGAACGAAACGCACGATTTAGCCATCTTCGAAGCGGGCATTTCGCAGGTAGGCGAGATGGAAAAGTTAAGCCGGATTATTCAACCCAACATTGGTATTTTTACCAATATTGGCGAAGCGCATCAGTCCAATTTCATCGATTATAAGCATAAAATCTCCGAAAAATTAAAACTCTTCCATCAGGCCGATGTGCTCATTTATTCGAAGGATAATAGTTTGTTGGCCAGCGAAATAGAGTCGGGATATGCGTTCCGTAAAACGCATTTGTTCAGTTGGTCGACCAAATATCCGGCAAGCCTCTTTATTCATGGAATTGAGAAAGAGCAAACTCGCACTCACATTAAGGCGCGTTTTGAAAAGAAAGATTGGAGCATTAGCATCCCGTTTACCGACGATGCCAGCATCGAGAATGCGATCCATTGTTGGGCCCTTTTGCTCATCTCCTATCCTCCCGAGCAAATAAATGGGCGCTTTGCTCAACTGTCGCCGGTTGCCATGCGTCTCGAGCTCAAAGAAGGAATCAATCAGTGTACCCTCATCAACGACAGTTATAATTCCGACTTAAGTTCTCTGGCTATTGCGCTCGATTTTTTGAATCAACAGCAGCAACATCCGCATAAAACGCTCATCTTATCGGATATTCCACAAAGCGGAAAAGACGAAACCGGACTTTATAAAGAGGTTTCGGACTTAATACGAAGCAAACACATCGATCGTCTCATTGGTATAGGCGAAGTGATTAGTCGTTCGAAACGTTTTTTTAAGTTACCGGCCACATTTTTCCCCAATACCGAAGCTTTCTTAATTGAATTGGAGAAATCGCAGTTCAAAAATGAAGCGATTCTTTTAAAAGGATCCCGAAAATTCGAGTTTGAACGAATCTCGCGTGCTCTTCAATTCAAAGCTCATCGAACTATTCTGGAAATTAATCTGAACGCACTCACCCATAACCTGCAGTTTTATCGCAGTTTATTAAAGCCAACTACGAAAGTGATGGCCATGGTTAAAGCTTTTTCATACGGTAGCGGTTCCTACGAAATAGCTAACCTGCTGGCCTTTCATCATGTCGATTACCTCGGAGTTGCCTTTGCCGACGAAGGAGTGATGCTTCGGAAAGCCGGAATAAAAATCCCCATCATGGTCATGAACCCCGACCCGGAAAGTTTCGGGTCGATGTTGGAGTACCAGTTGGAGCCGGAAATATTCAGCAACGAAATGCTCGAACAGTTTCATGCTACCCTCAAGCGCTATAGTTTGGATGTTTATCCAATCCATTTGAAGCTCGAAACGGGTATGAACCGGCTCGGATTTACTCCCGACGATCTCGATGGCTTACTGGTCAACCTTAGCATGATGAAATCGATTCGTGTTAGCACGGTTTTCTCGCATTTAGCCGCTTCCGATAGTTCCAATTACGATGCTTTCACCCAACTTCAACTCGAACGCTTCGAAACCATGACGAAGCAAATAGCTGCAAGCTTGAATCATTCTTTTTGCCGACACCTATTAAATACGTCCGGAATAGAGCGTTTCCCTCAACATCAATATGAAATGGTTCGATTAGGGATTGGTTTATACGGCATTAGCTCATACCGACAGGATCAGCTGGAGAACGTGAGCACCTTCAAAACCCATATTTCTCAAATTAAATGGGTCGATCGGGGCGAAACCATTGGTTATGGTCGTCGGGGCGAAATAAAAGAACGAACTAAAATTGCCATCATCCCGGTGGGTTATTCCGATGGATTAAACCGGAGGTTAAGCAATGGAGTTGGAAAGGTATGGATTAATCAAAAGTTCTACCCGATCATCGGGAGTATTTGCATGGATATGTGCATGATCGATGTGAACGATTCGGATGTTAAGCTTGGCGATGAAGTAATCCTATTTGGAAAAGAATTTCCCTTACCCAAGATGGCCGAAACCCTCGGAACCATTCCCTATGAAATCATGACCAGTATCTCGACACGAGTAAAACGGGTGTATATTTATGAATAGATGCACTACTTTTGGGGGCTGATGAAGGGATCAAATCCTTGTCACCAGGAGCGATTCCGCAGAGTAGGTTTAAAATCCTGCTCCCTTTCGGTCTCAATTAAAATGAAAAAATGAAAAAATTATCGGCTGTCATAATCGCAGGAAACGAAGAACACAATATTGGACGTTGTCTGGAATCCTTACAAGGTGTTGCCGATGAAATAATTGTGCTCAACTCATTCTCGACCGATCAAACGGTTTCGATTTGTCGCAGTTATGGAGTCCGCTTGTATCAGCGCGAATGGGCCGGCTATTCCGAGAGTAAGAATTATGCAAACAGTCTGAGCCAATATCCCTGGATCCTCAGCCTCGATGCCGACGAAGCGCTTTCCGAAGAGCTAAGAATATCGATCCTTCGAGTAAAAGAGGATGGTGCCCACGATGCGTATCGTGTTAATCGACTTAATTCCTATTTGGGTAAATGGATTCGACACGGAAGCTGGTACCCCGATCGCAAAGTGCGCTTGTGGCGGTCCGGCCTGGCCAAGTGGGAAGGGAATGTTCATGAGAAACTAGTTTTCCGACAAAAAGTGAGTATAGGTCAACTGCAGGGCGATTTATTGCATTACACGCTGAATAATCATTCCGAACAGCTGATTCAAATTGATAAGTTTTCCACTTTATGGGCTGAAGAAGCCTTCAAAAATGGCAAATCGACTACCTTAATGGCAATGATTTTCAAGCCCTTTGCTCGTTTTGTTAAGAATTATTTCCTGAAAGGTGGTTTTCGCGACGGACACGAAGGATTCGTTATTGCACGAATGAGCAGTTTTGCTGTATTTTTACGGCATATCAAATTAAAAGCATTGAGCAATCAAGCTCGACCCAAACCTGTAAGCCCATGAATCAACCTGTCATCTTTTTTAATTCGGTTATGTCGTGGGGCGGAGGTGAGAAATGGCACCTCGAAGCAGCCCGGCACATGCGGGCTCAAGGTAGAAAAGTGGTCATTTTTTGTCGTCCCGATAGTGAATTAGAAAAGCGTGCACGCGACTGTAATTTACCAACCGAAGCCATCGATGTTCGGAAGTTCACTTACCTCAATCCAATTAAGGTGAGCGCATTAGCTCGTCAAATTCGCGCAGTGAATCCGGCAGCCATTATCATGAATCTTTCGAGCGACGTTAAAGCAGCCGGAATGGCGTCGAAGCAAGCGGGCGTGCCAAGAATAATCTACCGTCGAGGAAGTGCCATTCCGCTGAAAAAGCATGTGCTGAATCGATACCTATTTAAAAGTGTGGTGACCGAAATTTTAGCCAATTCGGAGGAGACCAAATCGACTATCAATCAGAAAGCACCTTTAATGAATCCGGAGCAGATCAAAGTGATTTATAACGGGTTGAAGTTCGAGGACTATCGGCAGGAGGCGAGTCCTTTGTATCAGCGTAAAGGTAACGAATTCATTTTCGGGAACGCCGGCCGTTTGGTGTATCAAAAGAACCAAGTCGATTTAATTCTCATGGCCAGTCAGTTGGAGAAAAAAGGGGTGAATTTCAAAGTGCTGGTTGCCGGGAGTGGTCACCTGGAAAAAGATTTGAAAGCTTTAGTGCATAAAAGGAAGCTCGAGCACCGTTTTGAGTGGTTAGGATTTGTTAAAGAGATGGATGCTTTTTATCGTAGTATCGATGCTTTTGTTCTCACCTCCCGTTGGGAAGGGTTTGGCTATGTATTGGCCGAAGCCGGTTATTTTGAAAAGCCTGTATTAGCTTATCGTGTTTCTTCCAATCCGGAACTAGTTGTCCACGAGGAAACAGGCTTGCTATCACCCATTCATCAAATTGATGCTTTGGCAGAAAACGCTCAAAAACTGATTTCTAACCCACAGTTGGTTCAGGAGCTTGGCTCCAAAGCCCACCAGCGAGTGTTGCAACAATTCGATTTCTATCAAAACATGCAGGAATTGGAAGACTGGCTTTTCCGCCAGTAAGCAGCCTCGAGTGCTGGCTTCCCAGAGGCTTTTGGCGGTTAGCTTTTAGCTTTTAGCGGTTTGCTTTTAGCTGGTTCGTTTTTGCAAACTTTTCACCCGTCGTTCACTGTTAACTGTTCACCGTTCACCCTTCACCTCTAAGGTTCCAGTACAATCAATCGCTCACGAATACTAGCCCGATTTTCAAACTCAATGGATAAAATCGATGAGCCAACGGGGATTCCCCGTAACTCCAACAGTTCAACTTGAAGATCTTTCTCATCTAATTGGAGGATGATGCGACCCAAAGCATCGTACACTTTAGCCTCGATCGCCTTGGCTCCAACAGGCATCTCCACAAAGAAGGTCCCATGATGATTCGGATTCGGATAAATGGAAAGAGCTTCCTCTCCAAGATTCTCCTCGATGCTAACCAAACTACCAATGCGAATGGTATCGGTAACGGAACAAGATTCACTATCGGTTACGGTTATGGTGTATAGCCCGGGGCACAAGTTCTGAACATTGTAGGTGGTGCTTCCTTGTGAATTATTCCATAGGAAAGTAAAGGGTGGCACACCGCCACTTATTTGGGTGGCTGAGGCAAATCCATTGCAATTTTCAGCACTGGCGGCGTCGCTCGAAACCCAGACCCACTGAATGGAATCGGGTTGAGTAATGGTAAATGGTTTAACCACCGAACAACCGGCTTCGTCGGATACCGTTACATCGTAAGTTCCTGAGCAAATATTGTTCAAGGTAGCAGTGGTAGTAGCTCCAATCCCGGGAATCGACCAATCAAAAGAATAAGGAGTGATACCAAACAAGGGAGAAACAGTAACCTGACCATTGCAACTTCCATAGCAATCGGTTCCTTCGGTGAATAAATTGGCTCCGCTGAAGTTCGATACGCTGAAAACAATGCTGTCGCGATGACTATTACCGCAGATATCGGTAAATTCTACCCAAAACAGATTCGCTCCGGTTTGAGGAGCAAAGGTGATGCTGGAAGTGGTAGCTCCAGTACTCCAAAGATAATCGACTGCTGTCGTGACCTCGGTTTGAATGGTAATACTTGCAGGGGGAGTAACACCACAATAGGCTGTGTTCGTATTACTTATTTGCGATTCGCCCAAGGGTGCAGGAGCTTCAATTTCAAAACTATATTCAAATTCGCATCCTCCGGCATCGATTACCGTGACGGCATAGCTTCCCTCGCAAAGATTCGTGATACTCGACTGTGTTGTGCCACCTATTCCGCCTGCCCATAAATACTCGAAGGGAGCTATTCCTCCAATTTCGCTCAGTTGAATGCTACCATCGCAACTGTTAAAGCAACTCGCGTTACTGGTTTGCAGGTTCACTCCGCTGAAATCGGAAACAATCACGGCAATGCTGTCGATTTTCTCATTGCCACAATTATCGGCAATAGTCACGGTGTATAATTCGTACCCGGTAGTAGGAGTAACAACTAAGTAAGCTTGCGTGCTACCGTTGCTCCAGGTGTAGTTTACATCGTCGAGATTCGAGGTGGCCTCCAGTTGCAAACTAGTGGGAGGAGTTGTTCCACACCAGGTGGTATTGGAGTTTAAAATATAAGCCTCTTCGGGAATGAATTCATCGGGCTGTTCGATAACAAACTGTTCTTCGAAAATGCATCCGGCAGCATCCACTACATTCACGTTGTAGATATCCGGACAAAGGGTATTGACCGTTGATTCGGTGGTGGTAAATGAACCACTCAGGTTGGACCCATAGAAATATTCAAAGGGAGGAACACCACTCGATGATACAATGCTGACTGTTCCGTCGCACACACCGTAACATGTAGTAGGCAAGGCAGTTAGGTTGCTTTGAGAGATGTTCGAATAGTAAATATTAACCGTGTCGGTAATCGTGAACCCGCAGAAATCGCGAATGTCCACATAATAGGTGTTTTGTCCGATAATTGGATTGACATCCTGGGTGTTCCCACTGGGCGATCCACCGTTCCAGGAGAAGGTAACCTGCGGAATGTTCGCCTGAGCTTGCAGGGTGATAATACCCGGATCGGAACAATAAAGGGTATCTACGGGTAATAAACCTGAGGATGCATCCAATGGCCAACTGGGTTGATTAATGGAAAAGGTTTCGGTGTAGGCACAATAAGAACTGTCGGTTAAGGTAACTGTGTAGGTTCCGTAGCATAAATCGTCGCGGTTACCGCTAATGGTGTTGGGTGTTCCCGGATCGGACCAATCGTAGTATTTGCCGGGTGTTGGGCCAATGGTAATTGGGGTAACATTCACCTCTCCGTTGCAAGCCCCGAAGCAGAGTGCATCGGACGTGGTAAGGTTTAATCCAGCCAGGTTCGAGACTCCAACCGTGATGGAATCGATAAGGTAATTACCGCAAATATCAGCAATCTCTACCCAGTAAATATCGTGTTGTCCGGGTGCAGGAGGAATAACGGTAATGATGCTGTCGGTGGAGCCGGTATTCCAGGTGTAATCGATAAACCAGGCAGGATGACTCACACAGGTAGCTACAATATCGTAGGTGGGCGGTGCTGCCATTCCGCAGAAAAGGGAATCGGTGTTGATAATCGAAGCCTTGAACTCAACATAATCATAAATGGTGATGGTGTCGCTAACGGGTTCTGGATTGCAAGGACATCCGGACATAATATTGATGATGAAGGTTTCGGTTGGTTCAACCTGATTATCGCTAAACACTTCGTAAAAAATGGTGTCGGATACTTGCCCAATGGGTATTGTAATCACATTGGGAAACAAGGTAATGTCTGTTCCGTTGGTCGCTGTTCCTCCAAAGGTAAGTTGAATTTCAAGCGGGAAAGATGTATCGGCAGTGTCGGTACGAGAGAAGATGTAGAAACTTTCGCAACCTTCGTACAAGTCGTTCATGGTACCTGCCGGGTTCACGTTGTTCAGGGTAGCCGATCCACCGTCGGTAAAAGAACCGGCCTCGAGAAATACTCCGCTATCGAGTGCCGTATCTCCTGCATCGGCAACGGCTAGTTTAATGTAGTAGGTTTCACGAGGGTAACCAGCACCGCCAGTAGCGGAAGAGAATCCGTAAGCAAATCCGTCGTACTGAATGGGTTCATTGTCGGACTGCTCCCGTTCCGTTCACAACATAGTAGGTTGGCCACGAGGTCGTATTCACATTGTTAATGGAAACCGCTGTTGTTGTTTCCCGGCACAACGGCGATGTTTTCCAGAACATAATTGCCTCCGGCCGGATTCCGGACCGGTTAGCAAAGGCAAACACATCGTTGTAGGAAGAGTTGACGTACTCCAAATATTCGTCGGAACCAAACACATAATTAAAGGTAAGGGTGTCGGACGATGGAATAAAATCGAAGGTAAGCACCGCTGCGTCGTTGGTAGTTTGAGGAATAAGGTTATCCAAATCGGCATCGCCGGGTGAACCCCAAGGCGTAGATATACTACCCGAATTATTCGGACCAATAGCATTATTAACATCGCCCGAAGCTAGGATAATACCATTGCTGATAACCGTATCGAAGGCGGTTCCTATCGAATTGAAGTAACCAATGCCGTCGGCATGCCCTGTATAGTTGATGTTCAACGCTTCCACACATCCGGAAACCAGTGTATCGCCCACCAAAACCTGTGGCGTAATGTTTTTTACAACGGTGATTTGCTGTCCAAACATGGGATTAAGCCAGAATAGCAAGCTTAAAAGGAATAGAATTTTCTTCATCATACTACAATTTCGATTACACATTATTTCTATGAGTCTCCTGCTTAGGGATACTCCATTCTAACTAAAAAAGGTTGCGGAGAACTACTTGCATCAGTCAACTAATCTAAGCACTCAACCCCCCAATTGAACCTAAAAGGCAGCTAAATTAAAATTGTTTTAACAGACTGCAAATTAGCAGCTAACAATTTACAACCAATACAGAACTTCATCCTCCGCAACCACACCAAATATTCCTAAACTAACTTCGATCATTAGACATGAAAAACCTGGAAAGGTTGCCCCATTTTTCCTAGTTATTTTTTCAAAGGAAAAAAGAAGAGTGAAAAACCACTATGCAGTGGGAAAAACTTATTTTAGCCTGCCGTTTCATAACCGCTTCAATAATCAGCGATGATATCTTCTCAAATGTCCAATCCTTCCATTCGCTACCTCACGCACGATGAAATCGATTTTGTACGATGGGATCGATGTGTAAACGAGGCTTTTAATGGAACTGTTTACGCTTATAGCTGGTATTTAGAAGTTGTTAGCCCCGGATGGCACGCCCTGGTTCAAGGCGATTACGATAGCATTTTCCCGCTACCCGTAAAACAGAAATGGGGCATTCGTTATATCTATCTGCCATTCTTCTGTCAGCAATTGGGCCTCATCAGTAAAAATAAAATCGATTCGGAACTGCTTACCGCTTTCGTTCAAAGCATCCCGAAATCTTTCCGATGGATAGAAGTAAATCTCAATGTGCATAATAAGCCGGATCCCACCATTTTTCCATTCAAAAGGAATGTGAATTACGAACTCGACTTGATTCAACCTTACGAACAACTCCTGTCGAATTATTCCAAGGACCACAAAAAAAATCTGAAAATTGCCCGTCGGTCGAAGCTGACAATCATGAAGGATCTGACGAACATGGAATTTATCCAGTTCTACGAACAAAACCTGCTGCAACAATTGGGCGACCTTCCTCACGAAACGAAATATCTCTTGCTGCGCCTCATTGCGGCCGCACAAAAACATCGAAAAGGAAATCTCTTTGGAGTTTACGACGAAAGGAATCAGCTAGTAGCCACCGCTTTTGTGCTTTATGGCCTCGGACGGCTCATTTTGCTTGCATCGGCCAGTAATAGCGACGGCCGAAAAACAGGAGCAATGCGCCACCTCATCGATCGAATCATTGCCACTCATTCCGGCCGAAACATCATTTTCGATTTCGAAGGATCGAACATCCCCTCCATTGCCGATTTCTTTCACGGATTTGGAGCTCATCCTACCGAATACCCAACACTCCGCCTAAATCGACTACCTATTCCTTTGCGTTGGTTGAAACGCTAATTTCATTTTTCCCAAGTGTTTTATTGAAAGATAAGTAGAAGTCGATATAGCTGATTAGGATATAAACAAGCAAACCTAAGTAATCGAACCAATCAAAATCTTGGATTCAAACTTTCTTATCTCCCTCTTTCTCGATAGAATTCAGCGCATCAAACGATATAAGCTGTTAGTCTGCCACCTGAAAGGGAAACTGACGAGACTTTGTCGATTAGCTGTTCATCTTATGCAAGAAGCAAACCATCCCGGTTGCCTATGGATACCATGCTTTTGATTATGGAGAAAGATTCAGGGGAGGAAAATTTGTGTGGGCCACCTTGCTTCCCGATATCGCTTCGCTAATCGGGGATAAACTTCTCATAGGCTGGCCACAAAAAAACCGATTGCTTTCGCATCGGTTTTTGTTTGGTGGGCCCACCTGGACTCGAACCAGGGACCACCTGATTATGAGTCAGTTGCTCTAACCAACTGAGCTATAGGCCCTCAGTTTCATTTGTGGCGGCAAAGATAATCATTTTATCGTTTCGTGATGGAGGAGGGCGGAAAAAGGATAATTTTGAAGCCTTAAAAAAATGAGTGTTGAGCAAGGAAAAATGGCTGTTTCAAAGAAAGTTTTAAGCTAATAGGATCTGTTTTCACTCAAACAATCAATAGCATGGAAGAAAAACCAAAGGACCTGGCTACGCTGGGCGAATTCGGATTGATCCGTCATCTGACAGAGAATTTAGTCATCAAGAACGCCGAAACAATACTGGCCGTAGGCGACGATGCGGCTGTTATCGCCCCTGCCGGTATGCAAGTGGTTGTGACCACCGATCTGCTGACAGAAGGCATCCATTTCGATTTAATTTATACGCCGCTCAAACACCTGGGGTATAAGGCGGTGGTCGTCAATTTGTCGGATGTGTATTCCATGAATGCTATCCCAAAACAAATTACGGTGGCGTTGGCTGTTTCGTCGAAGTTTACTCTCGAAATGATCGAAGAGCTATATGCCGGAATTCGTTTGGCCTGCGACCGCTATGGTGTCGATTTGATAGGAGGCGACACCAGCACTAGCCTCACCGGAATGACTATTTCGATTACTGCTCTTGGATATGCTTCCGCCGATCAGCTCGTTTATCGAAATGGTGCACGGGAGAACGATTTAATTTGCGTTACCGGCGATTTAGGGGCTGCCTATCTGGGCTTGTTACTCCTGGAAAGGGAAAAACGCGTTTTTGCCAACAACCCGCAAGTTCAACCTCAGTTTGCCGGATATGATTATCCTCTTGAACGATTCCTCAAGCCCGAAGCCGGACGCGGTCTCATTGAAATGCTTCGCAGCAAAGGCATTAAACCCACAAGCATGATCGACATCTCCGACGGATTATCGTCGGAAATCCTGCACATTTGCCAACAATCGCAGGTAGGTTGCCGTATTTATGAGGATAAGCTTCCCATCGATATGGTGTCGATGAAGCTTGCCGAAGAGATGAACTTGGTCTCTACAACAGCTGTTATGAACGGCGGCGAGGATTACGAACTACTCTTTACCATTGCTCCGGAGGATTATGATAAAATAAAGGACGAAGAGTTAATCAGTGTAATCGGACACATTACGAATCCGGAAAAAGGATATTACTTGATAACCCAAGGTGATGCTGCCGTTGAACTGAAAGCTCAGGGGTGGAACCATGGAGCATAAAAAAACATGCCGGTAAACTTGTTGCAAAGGGAAAGCTCTCAACAAACTACCGGCACGTTTAAATTTTAAATGATGTAGTCGGTTCCTAATTCATAATCAGCATTTTTCGACTTTGAATTCCGTGATCGCTTTCCAGTCGGTAATAATACGTACCGGCCGGAAGCTGAGCCCGGTCGAAATCGATTTGATGTAAGCCTCGATCGTAACTGCCATGAGCCGGAACTGCAATTTCCTGCCCGGCTACATTGAATAAACTTAGTCGAATAGTTCCGGCCTCGGGCAAATAGAAGCGAAACTGAGTGGTGCTTTGGAAAGGATTCGGCACATTCGGCATGAGTAAAAAGTTGGTTCCATTGGTCTGTATCTCTCCGGCTACGGCCATTTTATCGGCCCGATAAGCATCGTCGCCCTGAGTCCAACTCACTACCTCTAACCACTGCTCTTCTTGTCCATTCCAATGTTTTAGGAAGAAGACTTCTCCCTCTTCTATTCCTCGGTTCAACACGTCGTCCTTTCCCCATATACTGATGGAAGTGTAAGGGTGCTGTATGCAGGCCGACCCAACTAATTCACCATTAGCTCGATATGCTGCCAACTCGCTTCCAAGGGCCCAGCTTGCAGAAGGAATAGCCACCGACATATTATTCCCGGTTGGTTCCAGAGAAGGAAAATAAACAGGTTGAGGATGAGTAACTGAAACACTCTGGAAGGTAGTCGAGTTGGCCGGATAGGTGTAGTTATGCGAACTACTCATATTGACCTGATATCCTTCGCCGGGATTCATATTCCCTATCGTATTGATGCTGAAAAGAGGCCAATAGGTTTGACCGAGGGAGTTTTTCATAATGTTAATGTAGTTGTCAATTGCGGACATCATCACATTAACCGGTGCTGCGGTCTGACGCAAATATCCAAGGTAACTCCATCCGGCAGGAAGACTGATGGGCGTATTCTCGGGTTCCACGGCTAAACCTTCCACTACTAATTCTAGAACAGCAGTGCTATAAAGCTGATATGCTTTTCCAATCTGCATGGCTCCAATCGTGTTAATGCTGTAAATAGGCCAGTACGTTTGTCCGGTGGCATTTTTTACAATCGTAACATTACTCACGACATCGCTCAGAACATCGGCGATATTTGGTTCAAACGGATCGATGTAGGTTGAAATAAAACGCCATCCTTCCGGAATGTTGATGGTTTGATACTGAACAGTTTGAGCGATTAATGAGGCGAGTCCGCTCATGCCATTAATCTGGTACTCACCCGTATTCGGGAAGGCTGGTGGTTGAATATAAGTAGCCTGAGCATCGAACACTTCCTGGTCGGAAGCACGGAAAATCTTGAACTTAAAGACTTCACCAATACCGAGCCCATCCTTTACCGATGTTTGGGTGTCGTCGCCCCAGGCGGTAAGCGCAATGTTGCTTGCTCCTGTGTACAGCTCGTAACCTGCACAATGTAACTCACCTCCATCCTCAAAGAATACACCGATGTAATCCCCATTGGTAACCGGTACATTGTCGATTGTGGCCGGAATAGTGTTTTGAATCAAAATGGTGTGGTTATTTCCGGTAATAGTGTATTCCCAATCGGGAACTGCAAGGGGAACATTTTGACAATCGGGGAAGGTATCGACCAGAGCATTCAGAAAGAATTCATTTTCATTTGTCCCATTATCAGCCAGAATGGAGAAAGAATGGGTTGACCCGATATGATAGGGATGCGTGGTTACCACTACCGTTGCCGTTCCATTTCCATTATCGGTAAACGAAGTAACTATGGAGGGAGGATTCGCCATCGAAAGGGAAACCGGTCCGGCACCCGCGCTGCTTGCAGCTACTGTAAACGTGTGGACCATTGAATCGGTGGTATTTGCACAAATCTCTTTGGGAAGGATTTCGGTAAAAGTGGGAGGCAAGATGGCTCCACTCAGATTGAGTCGAATCATGGGCAAGCCTTCAAAATAGTAATAGTCTCCGCCCAAACGAATACTTGAGCTATAAGAAAACTCATGAATGTCGGATAAGTCTCTTCCAATTGAAACTACACCACCGGTAGACTGATAATAAAATTCCAGCCCAACAATGTAGTTGTTAACGGCATACAAGGGTGTTCCGCCTCCGGTAGAGGGAAATTCAAAATGAACCCAGGTCCCTACATCGAGCGAATCGATTACCACGGGCGTTCCTTCGTATTCTAAAAGGATTTCAACTCCATCGTCGGAATACACTTGTGGATAGAGAGTTGCTCCAATAGCCGAATTAGAAGCGATGTAGGCCGAGAAAGAATGTAGGTTTTGATTGGATGCCAATGTGTAGCGAACCCCAATAAAATCGCCATCGGCTCCGGCAGTGTAATTATGCACTCCCACACTTCCGTTTCGGGCTATATCGCGAGCATAAATCGGGTTCGACTGAACAACCCAGGATGCATATCCTCCGGTATTATTTTCAGGTACCTGGTCGGTTTCCAAGGCAGTTGCCGTGAATTCCGACTCGTAGGTTCCTATTGCACTCGCTGTGAAATTCTGACTTACAACGAAATCATCGGTTGAATCGCTGGCTAAGGAATAGTTGCTCAAGCCCGACGATTGATTAAATACCGAAGTTCCTCCGGAACTTACATTCGCGAACAAGTTTACATTGGTCTGTGCTGCTACTCCTGCATTGTAAATACTGCCACTGAATTCGAGCGGTTGCACTTGATTCAAGGGGATTTGCGAGTAGAAACCATGGTAGTAACTGGCCGTTGGATTAAATGCCAGGATGCGCGCATCGGTTAAAACAAGGTCGTTGGCTGGGGCCTGAACCACTTGTATATCGTCGATGGCCCAGAAATAATGCGAAGCACCTCCTTTATGCCAAGCAAATTTAACCGAGGGTGCGTTGGCTACCACCGAACTAACATTGATGGAAACATGTGCCGGATTCTCGGAAATAACGTTTACCGGAACTCCCTGACGAGCATCGAAGAAGGTCCAGGTAAGTCCATTATCAGTACTAACTCCCAATTCAATTTGTACCGTGCTTGCACTACAGCAATACCGGAAATATTGTTGCCATTCGATTTTAGCGGTGCTTATTCCACTAAAGTCAATACTAGGACTTATAAGCCAAGCGTCCATTAAGGTAGCATTTCCCCCGGCGTTGTATATGTCGCCCGATATCATCATGTAACCGTTGTCGGCCGTAGTTGCTCTAAAGGTATCGTTGTTGGAACTGTAGTATCCTGCAATTCCCGGGCGTGGATCGTCCGACCAATACCAGTTGTAGTTCATTGAATTACCGTCGGTTACACTCCATCCTGTTGGTATCGATCCGCCACCAAAATCTTCCTCGAAATACACGGTAGAGCTTTGAGCTGCAGTGACTGTAATTAAACCGACCGCTTCGTAAACATCATAACCTATTCCATCGGTTATACCTAGTCCAACCGTATAAACTCCGGGTGCAGCGTAGGCATGCATCGCATTGATTGAGGTGGAGTTGGTTCCATCGCCAAAATCCCAATAGGCACCCAACACACTGCCGGTACTGGTATTCGTGAATAGGATGGTGTCGCCAACACTAACGTTGGTAGCCGAAACGGTGAACGAAGCCGTAAGCGAATTCACTTCAGGAGCATCGCCTCCACTGGGTTCTGTTTCCAAGGCTGTTTCAATCCACGAGGGAACTTGATTGGTTTTATTCCCTCGGGCTATCATCCGGTGGAGTTTGTTCCAATGCTCCACCTTCGATTCAATGAATGGAAAGCGAGTGGAAGATTCCGTTGAGGGGAGAAGATTATTTTGCGAAGGGGTGTTTTTCTGATGTTGGAACATTTCCTGTGTTAACACTGATTCAGTGCACAGGCTGGCTTCTTGCCCGAAGGCATTGAAACCTGGTAAGAGCATCATGCTAATGAGCAATAGCAGGTAAAAATTTCTCATGTTCGAAAAGATTTTAATTAGTTTCGGTTGGTCTGGTTGTTCATTTGATAAGTTGAAAATCGATTTGAGACCTAAAGGTATTAGTAATTTGGTCTTCTTCCTAAAAGTTGACGCCAGGATTTGTGTTTTTAGGAGTAATTTGGACTAATTTGATATTAGATGGGATTCTTTCTCCTAAAATCTACCTTAAGGAAGGACGATCATTTTTCGGTTATAAGTTCCTGATTCACATTCCAAACGATAGAAGTAAGATCCGGGAGGTAGCTGCAGCCGGTTGAATTCGGGCTGATGTGCGATTTTATATTCGCATAGCATAGGCTGAAAATCCATCCTCTTGAATTCTTCTTTTCAGAATGGGTTCAAATCCAAAAACATATTGTTTTTCGACACCTGACAAACTGTCTGCACCAAGCCATTGGCAGATTATTTGCTTAGGTTTGCACGCTAATTTTTAGTGTTCAACCAAGTAGAAAAGCATCAAGCAATATGACAGAGGAAAAAAATCTGAATCAAGAGGAGCAAGAACCGATTCAACCGGAGTTAGAACAAGACGCAAACACGGAAACCGAAACCGAAACTCAGTCGGAATCACCCTCCGATTCCGAACCGAAAGATGAATCCGAACTCGCTGTCAATCAGGAAGAATTCGATAGCATCTGGAAGGACAAATACTTGCGTCTATCGGCCGATTTCGATAATTATCGTCGGCGTACCCTCAAAGAAAAAATGGA
>JAGYLP010000017.1 GCA_018401015.1 Bacteroidales bacterium | reverse complement strand
GCGGGCTCTCCTTCGTCGGGTCCGCCATCTGGGCGAATACTTCTATGAACGGTTTCGGAAGCTGAAAAATCTTATCGATTAAGTTGCTTCTGAAGCAGCGCAAAAGTATAAAAAAATCGAATATTGACAAGCCTAAAAATCAAAAACTAAACACTCCTTACTCGTCCATTGCCAACAGCATATCGATCTGTTTCTTAACCAAATTCGTTCGATTAATGAGCACCTTAACCGCATCGCCTAAACGAAAGGCCCTGCCCTTACGCTGTCCAATCAGGGAATATTCCGATTCATCGAAATAATAAAAATCGTCGTCGATCTCGCGTATGGGAACCATTCCCTCAATTTTGTTCTCGACAATCTCGACATACAATCCCCAATCGGTTACACCGGATATAATTCCGTCGAACACCATCCCTACCTTGTCTTGCATGAACTCGACAGCTTTGTACTTGATGGATGCTCGTTCGGCCATGGCAGCTTGTTGCTCCTGAAAAGAAGCATGCTTGCACTGTCGCTCGAATGGTTCCACATCGAAGGATTTTGCTCCCTCTAAGTAAGCATGCAACAAGCGATGAACCATCATATCGGGATAGCGACGAATGGGCGAGGTAAAATGGGTGTAATGGGGGAAGGATAAACCGTAGTGACCAATATTTTTGGTAGAATAGACGGCTTTGGCCATGGCCCGCACCGCGAGGGTTTCGATGATGTTTTGTTCGGGCTTCCCTTCGACCTGATCGAGTATGCGATTAATCGAATGCGACGTAGATTCTCCTTCGGAAGGATTCACCACATAACCGAATCGTTGGATAAAATTTGTAAAATTACTGAGCTTCTCCGGGTCGGGTTTATCATGAATCCGGTACACAAAGGTACGAGCCTTGCTACCTTTTTCCTGACGATGCACCCACTCGGCCACTTTCCGATTGGCCAGGAGCATGAACTCCTCAATTAATTCATTAGCGGTTCCATGCTGCCGCTCATACACCCCCAGAGGCTTTCCTTGCTCATCAATTTTAAACTTTAACTCGATGCGATCAAACGCGATGGCACCTTGCTTAAACCGCTGCTGACGCATGGTCTGTGCAAGAGTGTTGAGCAAGGTTAACTCTCGGTTCAAATCACCTTCGCTACTATCTATCACTTGCTGAGCTTCTTCGTAAGAATAGCGTCGTTGGGAATGAATGATGGTCCGTCCAAACCATTCGGAATAAACCTTGGCCTGATCGTCCATTTCAAACACAGCGCTAAAGGTCAATTTATCTTCGTTAGGGCGCAAGGAACAAACCTGATTGGATAACTTTTCGGGCAGCATAGGCACGACGCGATCGACCAGGTAAACAGATGTGGCTCTACGCTGCGCTTCTTTCTCCAGGATGCTATCGGGCTTTACATAATGGGTTACATCGGCAATGTGAACCCCAATTCGATAGCGACCATCTTCGAGGTACTCGATCGACAAAGCATCGTCGAAATCCTTCGCATCTTCGGGGTCGATCGTAAAACAGGTAACGGAGCGAAAATCTTTTCTTTGAGCTATTTCCTGATCTGAGATAAGATCGGATAAATCTTCAGCCGCCTCTTCTACCTCTTTCGTGAAATGATAGGGCAACTCAAACTCCGCCATAATAGTGTGGATTTCCGACTCGTGTTCTCCGGCCTTACCGAGCAACTCGACTATTTCGCCCACTGGATTTTTGGCCCTCTTGGGCCATTCCACAATGCGAACAATGGCTCGATAGCCATGCTTAACCGGTTTTTCCTGGTAAAGAGGAAGGAAAATATCGAAAGGCATGTTTTTGCTATCGGAAACCAAAAAGGCATATCGTTCGGAACGTTCAATGGTTCCCACAAAAGTTTCGCGGGCACGTTGAATAATTTCGACCACTTCGCCTTCCATTTTTCGTCCTTTTCTCCGTGCAAAAACATATACTTTGACCTCATCGCCATGCAAGGCATTCATCAAATTTTCGCGCGATACAAAGACATCGGTTCCGGCATCGTTGGAAATGATATAGGCAGATCCGGATGCCGTCATATCGACGGTACCCTGGATGTAGGCTCCCTGGAAGCGGAATTTAAACTTACCGCGATAAATTTCCTCGAGCAATTGCATATCGACCAGCTCGTACAGAACGGTATTGAGCAGTTGTTTATGCGCTCCATGTTGCAAGGAGAGCTTCGCAGCAATTTGTTTATAATTTAAAGGTGTATTCGGTGCAGCCGAAAACAAATCGATTACCTCTTGTATGAGGGATTTCTTGGTTAAACGAGATTTTTTGGGTCGTCCCATGGGTTTTCATTGAAAATTTTCTCCAAGATAGAGAAACTATTCCTGAAACTCGCTTAGTAATCCTCCGGTTAATCGCGCAATTTCCAAGTGCGCTTCGATAAGTTGAAACTGAGCCTGTAAGCGGTTAAAAGCTGCATCGAGGTATTGGTTCTGAACGTTTCTAAAGTCGAAGGAAGTAATCGCTCCGGCTTCAAATTTTTCTTCGGACAAGGTTAAATTGAGTGCATTACTGGCATACGCTTCTTTGGCAACCATATACAAATTCTGTCGAACGGTATATAAATCGAGGGTGTTGAACAAACGAATACTCATTTGATCGACCATTTCGTTGGTTTGAATCCTGCCGATTTGTTCTTGAATTTTCGCGTTTTGAATAGCTGTTCGGGTTTTGCCTCCATTATACAGGTTGAAGCTCAAAGTGAAATTGGCATAGATATCGGTCGATTGGGCATTGATATCAAAATCCTGGAAGATGAGTCGTCCAAAATTGGCATTACTACCGGTACGCATACTCACGACGGGATACATGGCACTTCGCTGCATTCCGGTAGCATTTTTCAATAATTCCTGATTAATGTACTGATTCTTAAGGGTGGTATTATTGGCGGTCATGGCCTGAAACAAATCGTCGGGATGATACAAATCGAGGTAAACGGGCAAGGTATCGCTCAATTGATAGGATTTTCCGGGAGGCTGAGCGAGCAAGAGATTCAGGTTCATGGTTGCATTTTTCACATTCATGGCTTGCATGAGCATGGAAGCAGAATCGGAAAGGAAAGCTGTTTTCGCTTGCAGCAGCTCGTACGTGCCAATGGTTCCCAATTCTTTTCGTTCTTTCTGAGCGCGGTATTGATCGCGGCTCAAACGATATACTTCAGTAAGTACATCAAGCTTTTGCGACTCAACAATAACCTGGTAATAAGCCAACACCATACTCTGAACTGCCGTTTCGATTACAACCGCAGAGTTCCCCTCGCTTAAACGTTCCAGATCTTCCAAATTCTGTTTATTGATTTGCATGCGATAGCCATCAAAAAGCACCCAATTCAAGCTAACACCGGGTGTTAAATAAATGGTTTGAGAGGTTTCAATTTGTCGGGTCCACATGTTAGGCCCATTGCTTTGCTGATTGGTGCTATTCACATCGAAGCTTACCGATGGTAAGGCTCCCGCTACACCCCACTTGTTGTTATTGCGAGCGATATCTTCGTTCAGCTTAACGATTTGAATCTGGTAATTCTCTTTTAATCCCAGTTGGATAGCATCGCTTAAGCTTAATGGAGTCGTTTCGTTTTCCTGCGCATGGAGAGCAACACTCGCAAGCAGGAAGAGAAGAAGAACCTTTATTTTCATGAATTACAGTTTTTGTTCGTTAAAACTTTTTTCTCGTTCCTGATGGCGCCATGCAATTTCCACTTCGTGGGGAAGCGGTTTTTTTCCGGTCCATAACCACTTCATGGCACGGTTGAAATCGTTCAATGCCATGAGGATTGCAGGAAAGAAAATCAGGATAAAAAGTGTTCCGATAAATACGCCATAGACCAAGGACACGGCTAATGGGATAAGGAATTGAGCCTGGAAACTTTTCTCAAGCACCAGCGGATACAACCCAACGGTGGTGGTAATGGTAGTGAGTAAAATAGGGCGAAAACGGCTAATACCCGCTTTGAAGGCTGCGTCGGCTACTTCCACTCCTTCTTTAATCAGGGAATTATACTTGGAAATAAACACGATGGCATCGTTAATAATTACTCCGGTAAGGGCGACTATTCCCCATACGCTAAGCATCGACAAAGGTATCCCTTGCAATCCATGCCCCCATATAGCACCTAAAATTGCAAGGGGAATCATTGCCATGATGATGAGCATCTGAGCGACGGATTTAAGCTGGATAACAATGATTAGCATCATCAATAGGAAAGCTATCATGTAGGTATTTCCAAGCGATTGACCCGATTCGCGGGACTCTTTTTGCTGTCCGAGATAATCGACTCGCACTCCCGGGAACTGTGCCAAAAGACGTGGCACGATTTCATTCTGAATCTTCTCCGTAATGGGAATAACCGGTTCGTTCGGGTCTTTCACCTGAGCTGATACGCGAATTTCTCGATTCCCATTGTATCGTTTAATAGCGACCGGGCCACGTAATACTTCGTAATCGACCAAACTGGTTAAGGGAAATTCTCCACCGGTGGGAGTTTTTACTTTCATGTTTTCTAGCTGACCCACTGCCAATCGATCTTCTTGTGGATATCGGACCCAAAGGCGCAGTTCATCACGTCCGGATTGAATTCGCTGAACTTGTCCACCAAAAAAACCATATCGAATCTGATTGCTGATGAGCCCATAATTCAAGCCGAGAATATACGCTTCGGGCTTCAGTTTGATTACAACTTCCTGCTTTCCAATTACATTGTTGTCGGAAATATTGTTGAGCGCATCAATTTGCTTCAATTCGGCTTCCAGAAAAGACTTTGCTTTACCTAATTCGTCCATGTTATTTCCCAAAAGGCTAACCGACACCGGATCGCCAAAGGTGCTGCGACCGGCTACCACGAATTTTTCTGCTTCGGGCACTTCGCCAATACGGGCTTGCACCCGACTCACAATTTCGAAGCTGGATGTTTCGGTATTTTCCAGATCGCGCAAGAGCACGAAAATATTCCCGGCGTGCGACCCCATTTCTTCTCCATCGAAGGCTGAACCAACGCCTCGGAAGGTATAATCGACAAAATCGACGCTGTCCTGGAATTCCTCTTTCAACTCTTCGTTTACTTCCCAAACCGCTTCCTCGAAACGAACGAGGTAGTTGTTGGTAATATCCTCGCCTATCCCGGGTTTGAAAGCAATGTTGATGTAAAACTGATCAAAAGGAATGCTGGGAAAGAAGGTAAGGTTTACGTGTCCTCCGCGGATAAGTCCCACCGTTATGAGGACCAAGCCGACCGGAATCGTAATGAAAACCAATCGGTATTGAATCACTTTTTGGAGCAAACGCCCATATACTTTATCGCGAAACCACTCTAAGGATTTTTCAAAACCTCGTTTTTGTCGGCCAATCCAACCTTTACTTTCTTCGCTTCGAAGCACGCTTGGATTACCAATATGTGCGGGAAGCACGAAAAAGGCTTCGATAAGCGACAGAGCCAAACTTACAACCACCACAAAAGCGACATCTTTCATCATTTCGAGCTGCCCTTCGACAAAGAAGAGCGGAGAAAAAGCGATAATGGTCGTCAGGATGGAGGTGGTAACCGCGGGAATTACTTCGAGGGTTCCATCGATGGCTGCGCGGGCCGGTGATTTACCTGCTTCAAAATGGGAGAAAATATTTTCGCCGATTACGATTCCATCATCGACCAAAATACCAATGATGATAAGCATTCCGAAAAGGGAAATCATGTTGATGGTTACGCCTGTTATGGCACCCAGCAGGAACATTCCGAGGAAGGCAGCGGGGATTCCCCAAGCTACCCATGCTGCAAGGCGAAAGCTCATGAACAATCCGAGGAAAACAAGGACGAGAATTAACCCCACCCCACCGTTATTCAGCAGCAAAGCCAGGCGGGCTTTTAAGTTTTTGATAAACGTAAACGTGACCAGCAGTTCTACATCTTCGTACTTTTGATTGAAATCCTCGACATAAGTACTGATGTAGGAATCGATTTCAGCGAGGTCTTCCTCCGGCAACTTCATGATTTGGAAAGAAATAGCTGGTTTTCCATTCATGTAACTCTCGCCCGGACCTTCGGCAAACTGCAATTTAACATCGGCTAAGTCGCGCAAGTAGAGGAGCTTTCCTTGTTCATCGGAGCGCACAACGATATTCCCGAGTTCATCGGGATCGACCGAACGGTTACGAGCACGGATCAGCACTTCTTCCTCCCCGGAACGGATTAATCCGCTGGACAGATCGATGTTATTCGAACTGACTGCCAGCATGATATCGGCAAAGGAAATATTGTAGCGAAGCAAATCTTCCTCGCGAGTTTCGATAGCAATTTCCAATTCGGGTACCCCACTAACCGTAACCTGCGATAAAATTCCGGAATTAAGAAAATCGTTTTCAATTTGATCGGACAGTCGTTTTAGCGTGAGCAGGTCGGTATTTCCGGTTAGGGAAAGGAAGGCTGCATTGGTGGTTGAACGGCGCTTGTAAACGATTGGTTTTTCGGCATCGACCGGAAGCGATGGAATACCATCGACGGCGTTTTTCACCTCGACCAGTACATCGTCGATCTTCTGATTTTGCTGAATTCGAACTTGAATACTGGCAGCATTTTCGGTAGAGGTCGAATTGATTTCTTTGATTCCAACTACCGAGCGCAATGCCTCTTCTATTTTCATGGTTACCCCTTCTTCCATTTCTTCTGGCGAAGCACCGGGATAGGCTACCGTAATAAAAATATCGCGACTAGACATCTCCGGGAAAAAGGAAAGCTTCATGTTGCTTAACCCAATTATACCCGCCAGCAAAAACACGGCAATGGCCAAATTGGCGTAAAAGGGATACTTTATAAATTGACTGATTATGCTTTTCATGCTTTGTCCGTTTGTTAGGAATCGTGTTTACAAAATTTCAACTTCGGTTCCTTCTACCGGATTAACCAGCGCCTCGGTCACCACCCATAAGTCGGCAGAAATTCCACTGAACAGAAAACTATTCTCGTACAGTTTATGGATGATGACTGGTTCCTTCTGAAGCTTACCATCGCGTACCACATAAACATATTCGGCGTTGACTAAAGCTCGGCGTGGCAGTTCCATTACACCCGACATCTTTTTCCCTTGCATTTCGACCCGCACATACTGCCCCCGGTAAACCGGACGGTTCTCCTCATAGGTTAGTTCGATGTACACCGGCACCGACTGCGTAGTTGGATCGACAAAATCGGCAATACGAACCACCTTCCCTTTGAGTGGAGCAGAAGGATCTAATTCGTTGGTGATACTTGCCATAGCGCCTAAGGAAACGTGCGATGCCTCTTCGAAAGCAACCGGCAGTTCGATTTCTAATTTATCGGTGCGACTCAATTTGGCCAGGCTTTGTCCGGGATTAGCAACCGATCCTACTTCGGCATAGACCTCGGAAAAAGCACCGTCGAAAGGCGCATAGATTCGATATTTTTCCAAACGAACCTCATCGGCTTGAATGCTGTAGTACTCCGGAACAATATTCCGGGTTGCCATAAATACTTTCTCTTGTTGATTGCTTAAGGTGGGAAAATCGGGCATGTTTTTTTCTACCGAAATGGCATCGAAAAAGGCAGCCCACTTGGCATATTCTTCGGGAAAATCGACCTTCACATCGGGTAGCAAACCAGCTAAAGTAGTCATGAAGCGGCTCTTCCTTGCTTTGAGAGCAAACAAAGCTTCTTCCTGATGAATACGAAACAATAGATCGCCTTTTCGGAAACTAGCTCCTTTTTTCAGACTGACATTCCCGGTTAAAATCTTACCCGGAACCTCGGCCGATAAATTAAAATCGTTTTTCGAAACAACCCGACCGGTGCCCGATAGCTGAATCAGCGCATCGGAGTATACCACTTCCTCTGCTTTAACTTTTTTCTTGACACTTACCGGAATCGGAGCTTTTTCTTCGGTTTTACCTTTCGATAAATAGGACATGGCCAGGAAGGAAACAAATAGTATCCCCAAAATGGAACCACTTACAATGAGTTTTCTTTTCATACAAGGAAATATTTGGACGGCAAAAGTATCATAAATGCCTTTGCCTGTTGAATTGTTTTCTTAAGAAATGTTAGCACAAGCAAGAAACTTAACTTACTAGTTACAAACAACTTCTTTACAAGAAGATTGTTTACAAATGGGTGATTTTTCGAAACCAGGACGAACTCGATTCAATCCTGTTTTCCTACCAATGAATATCGTCGGGGCGATTCACATTATGCAACTGTTCCGGAAGCGATAAAGCGGGATAATCTTCTGCTTTAATTTCGTGGTAGTGCAACTCCATTAACAAACCGCGCATTTTCCGTTTTCCAGCCTGATAATAGGCTTGAATGGCAGCGAAGCTTGCTTTTGGGTAGATGGCAAATAAGGGGTCGGGCAATCCGGCAATGGAATAGGCGGTTACCTTTTCAGGATGGGCCAATTGCAACAGCAAGTCGAGACTATCGGAACGCAAAAGGGGGAGATCGACGGCCAGCACTAACCAGGCTTCGGCAGCATAAAATTCGAGGGCACTTACCAAACCCGACAGAGGACCATCGGAAGGATAAGCGTCGGGGATTCGGGTTACACCGGGTACCACATGATGTTCGTGACTACTGCTGATAAAAACCCGAGAACAGCGTTGAGAAGCCAATTGGATGGCTTTTTCCAGAAAAGCCTGATTCCGATAACTTAATCCAGCTTTATCTTGCCCCATTCTACTGCTTTTCCCGCCGGACAAAATCAGTCCGCTTAGTTCCATAATGCTCTTTGGAGATTACTCATTATCGTAACCAAATCGCTTTAAATGCGAGGATTTATCGCGCCAGTCCTTCGTTACCTTTACATATAATTCAAGGAATACCTTCTTCTCAAAAAAGGCTTCCATGTCTTCCCGTGCCATTCGACCGGTTTTTTTCAAACCTTGTCCCTGGTGCCCAATAAGGATTCCTTTTTGCGAATCGCGAATAACATGAATAACGGCGCGAATACTCAATAAATCAGGAGTATCGACAAAAGACTCAATTTCGATTTCGGTTGAATAAGGAATTTCCTTTTGGTAATTGAGGAGGATTTTCTCCCGCAAAATTTCGGAAACGAAGAAGCGTTCGGTTTTATCGGTTAATTCTTCGCGTTCGTAATACGGCGGACTTTCAGGCAGTAAATCGAGAATACGCTGAAAGACCCCTTCCACATTGAAATTTTCTTTTGCAGAAACAGGCATGATTTCGGCATCGGGAAGCAAAGTTCTCCATCGATCGATGAGCTTTACCACCCGCTCCTGATTGCTCAAATCGATCTTATTGATAATGAGTAAAACCGGAATGCCCGATTCTTTTACGCGTTCGATATAATCGAGATTCTTTTCAATATCTTCCTTTACATCGCTTACATACAACAAGATATCGGCATCGATCATGGCAGTATGCACAAATTTCATCATCGATTCCTGCAACTTATAGCTGGGTTTGATAATGCCGGGGGTGTCGCTGTAAACGATCTGATAATCCTCGCCATTAACAATTCCCATGATGCGGTGTCGCGTGGTTTGCGATTTAGAGGTGATGATGGATAAGCGCTCACCGACCAATTGATTCATTAAGGTCGATTTTCCTACGTTCGGATTACCAATGATGTTTACAAATCCGGCTTTATGCATGGTATCTATTTTTAAAGTAACTGTATAATGACATTGATTTTACCTTCGTTAAGCAAACACTGCCTGTAAAATTTCGAGGCTGCGAATTTCGGGAAAGTTCCCCAATTGCAAGCGATAATATTCGAGGAACTGATGGATTAATTGCTGTTGACTCTCTTTGGGAATCCGAAAGTGCATGGATTCACTCATTTTTTCCTGAACCAAAGGTTTGAAGTAATCGATCTCAGGATGATTGATTACATGACGATGAGCAGGTGCATGGAGGGTGAAATCGCCTTCTTTTAAGTCGAAATAATTTGCTTGGTCGATTCCGTCGTCGTTTGGATAAAAGCCTAAAAAGGCTGAAAGTTGGAGTAAAAAGCTGAGATGAAAATTTGCGGGAACCGGATCTTCTTCCTCCAACAACAGAATCGATTGTTCAATAAATCGATAGAGCGACTGATTCTGTTCTTCTTCACGAACCGTTCGAGCCACCACTTCGGCTAAAAAAAGCGCTAAAGTCCTTTTAAAAATATTATCGCTGATGGAAGCCAGGGGAGGCTGAAGAGACATTTCCCTGATTCCCTGTAAATTTCGTTTAGGCTGATAATTAACCTGCAATTGCAGGAGAAACAAAGGCTGAAACAGATTGGCTTTCGTCGACGATTTTTTCCGATGAGCACCATTGACCATAAAAGCCATTCGGCCAAACTCCCGGGTATAGGTATCGACAATTAAGCTGGAATCGCCATATTTGATAGTATGCAGCACAATAGCCGATGTTGATTGAACGGCCATTATTTAGGAGAGGCCTGAATATCGAATCGACTCCCGATTACCGGTAAAGCTTCGATTCGGGTACGCGAATATTCATACATGGCGAGCGATGCTGCTACCGAAACATTCAGGCTGCCAATACGACCATTTTGCGGAATCCGTATCACTACTTCGCAAGCTTGTAGGATTTCGCCGGGAATACCATGAACCTCGTTTCCTAGAAGAAAAATTACAGTTTCGGGGAAGTTAAATTCGGGCAAGGACACTGCCTGCTCAGCTATTTCGATGGCTGCCAGCAAAAAACCTTTCTCTTGAACCCAAGCATGAAACGCAGAAAAATCGGGGAGGACAATGGTTTCGACGAAACGATTCATCGAGCGAGCAGTCTTCTTCAATTTATGGGCGTTCAAACTCGTTTCGAGCGGGTCAATGAGCACGAACCACCCTCCTCCGAAAGCGGCGTGACTGCGCATGGTCATACCCACATTCTTGGGATCGCGTGGTTGAAAAAAAGCGGTATGAAACATACAAACAAATATACGCGAGAATCGTGTTGATTCCGGCAGATGGTTAATCTAACTTAAGCACAGCCAGGAATGCCGACTGAGGCACTTCTACATTACCTACCTGACGCATCCGCTTCTTCCCTTTCTTTTGTTTCTCCAGCAATTTTCGTTTACGAGAAATATCGCCACCGTAACACTTTGCTGTTACATCTTTCCGAACCGCTTTGACGGTTTCGCGGGCAATAATTTTACTGCCTATTGCGGCCTGGATAGCAATATCGAACTGCTGACGAGGAATCAGCTCTTTGAGTTTTTCGCACATTCGCCGTCCAAAGTCATAAGCATTGGCTTGATGAATTAAGGTTGAAAGAGCATCGACCGATTCGGCATTGAGTAAAATGTCGAGTTTAACAAGTTTCGCCGGTTGAAAGCCGATTTGATGATAATCGAAGGAAGCATATCCTCGTGAGAGCGATTTGAGTTTATCGTAAAAATCGAATACAATTTCGGCCAATGGCATTTCAAAGGAAAGCTCAACGCGATCGGAAGTGAGGTACACCTGGTTCTTCAGGATTCCACGTCGATCGATACACAAGCTCATGATTGAACCGACGTATTCCGAACGGGAAATGATTTGAGCTGAAATGTAGGGTTCTTCAATGTAATCGATGGCATTGGCATCGGGTAATCCGGAAGGGTTGTGCACTTCGATGAGTTCTTTTTTCTTGGTATGGACCAGGTAGCTTACGTTCGGAACGGTCGTAATCACATCCATGTCGAATTCCCGATCGAGGCGTTCCTGAATGATTTCCATGTGGAGCAAACCGAGGAAGCCACAACGGAATCCGAAGCCAAGTGCAGCGGAGCTTTCAGGTTCCCAGGTGAGCGAGGCATCGTTGAGTTGTAATTTTTCCATCGAAGCGCGAAGCTCTTCGTAATCGTCGGCATCCACGGGATAGATTCCGGCAAAGAGCATGGGTTTCACCTCTTCGAATCCGGCAATGGCCGTTTGGCAAGGGCGGCTTACATGCGTAATTGTATCGCCTACTTTCACATCGAGCGAAGTTTTTATTCCGGAAATGATGTAACCTACGTTCCCGGCGCTTAGCTCTTTTTTCGGAACCTGATTTAATTGAAGCACTCCAATTTCATCGGCATGATATACTTTTTGGGTATTGAAGAACTTCACTTCATCCATCGTTTTGATGGTACCGTTTAGAATGCGGAAATACGCAATTATACCCCGATAAGAATTGAAAACAGAGTCGAAGATGAGCGCTTGAAGGGGTGCGTTAGGATCGCCTTTAGGAGCGGGAACCCGATTGATGATGGCATGAAGAATTTCCGGCACACCCATTCCGGTTTTACCGGAGGCTTCGATGATATCGTCGGGGTCGCAACCAATCAAATCAATGATCTGATCCTTCACCTCCTCGGGCATCGCAGCGGCCATGTCCATTTTATTCAGAATGGGAATTATTTCCAGATCGTGATTGATAGCCTGGTATAAGTTGGAGATGGTTTGCGCCTGTATTCCCTGAGTAGCATCGACAACCAATAACGCTCCTTCGCAGGCAGCAATGGAGCGCGACACCTCGTAGGAAAAATCGACGTGACCGGGGGTATCGATGAGATTTAAAGTAAATTGCTGGCCATCGGTATGCACATAGTTCATTTGAATGGCGTGACTTTTAATCGTAATCCCTTTTTCTCGTTCCAGGTCCATGCTATCGAGAACCTGCTCCTTCATCATTCGGTTGCTTACCGTTTGGGTAGCATCTAATAATCGATCGGCCAAAGTACTTTTACCATGGTCGATGTGCGCTATAATGCAGAAATTCCTAATATTCTTCATGAATCGATATCAAATTTGCTGCAAAGATAGAATTTGGACGGATTAATCTGCTAAAAATCGAGCGACCAAAAAAACGGAACAACAAACTCTTAATCAAGCCATTCCGTTGCTGAACTCACTTGGGAATCGTCGAACAAGGGAGCATTCCGATAGCGCAAAAACACCTGAGCCAAAGCAAGTACGTCTTGCTCGCAATATCGAACGATACGATTTAAATCCTTTTCCTTGTAATAGACTTCGGCCACTTGACTGCCGTCGATGTCGTTTTTAGGGGTTGGAATATCGAATAAGGCAGTTAGTAAATCGAGCGATGTATAGCTTTTATAATCGCCAAACTTCCATAATTCCATGGTATCGAGATGTTTGATTTCCCAGGGTTTTTTGCCGGCTAATTGCAGCGGGGTTGGCAATGAAATCCGATTCACAATCATTCTTCGGGAGAGGTATGGAAAATCAAATTCTTTTGCATTATGGCCACACAGGTATAAATCTTTTTGGCCGGAAAGCTTTTCCAATAACTGGGCAAATTGCTTTAAAAGAGCTGCTTCGTCGTGTCCGAAAAAGGATTTGAGTCGAAAAACCGGGTGATCTCGCTCGCCACCAGCCATTCCAACCGACACGCACACGATTTTCCCGAATTCAGCATAGATTCCGGCACGCTGATATACCTCTTCGCCCGTTTCTTCGGCCGAGCGAAAAGGTCGGGATTTTTTGTCCCACAAATCCCGAAAGCGTTCCGACATATCGGAGTAGTTTTCGTTTTGAGGAACGGTTTCTATATCGAGAAACAAAATATGATCGAGAGGGAGAGTAGCGTAATCCATAAGCGTTTAATGATCGAGGTGTTTGGTAATGATGGAAGCAATTAATTCGATGGCCACACGATTATTGCCCCCTTGGGGAACGATTAAGTCGGCGTGGCGCTTACTGGGTTCAATGAACTGCAAGTGCATCGGCTTTACGGTTTTCTGGTACCGGTCCAAAACATTCATCGAAGAGCGTCCGCGTTCCTCCACATCGCGCTGAATAACGCGTGAGAGGCGATCGTCGGCATCGGCATCGACAAAAACTTTAATATCCATCAACTGGCGTAATTCCGGATGCGTTAAAATCATGATTCCTTCAATAATAACCACCTGATGCGGATTGATTGGTACAGTTTCCGTCGAGCGGGTACAAGTAAGGTAGGAATAGATGGGTTGTTGAATGGGAACTCCGCGCTTCAGTTCTTCGATGTGACTGATGAGCAGGGGCCACTCGATACTATCGGGATGATCGAAATTAATCTCTTTCCGATCTTCCAATGGAACATGGCTACTGTCTTTGTAATAAGAATCTTGAGGAATGATGGAAACCTTATCGGCAGGTAGCATCTCTAAAATCTTCTTTACTACAGTGGTTTTTCCCGAACCGGTTCCTCCGGCAATCCCAACAATCAACATAAATTTTGATATTTACTTTGCAGAAATTAATACTTTCGCGGCCGATGCGCTCACAAATATAATCTTATATCCCAAATTCGATAAGCATGATTAAGCACATTGTAATGTTCCGATTCAAACCGGAAATTCCCCGTGAACGTAGTATTGAAAACTTTCGTAAAATCCGAACTGCTCTAGAGGCTTTGGTCGGTCCGATTGAAAGCCTTTTAAACATGGAGGTTGGCCTCAATTTTAAGGATTCGGAACGAGCGATGGACTGGGTTCTTACGGCTCATTTTGAATCGGAAGAAGCATTGGCCATCTATCAAAAACATCCCCTGCATTTAAGCGTTGTAAGCCTAATAAACGAATATTGTTTCGACGCCAAAGTGGTCGATTATCATTTATAAACCCCAACCAACATGGAACTTTATCCGCTAAAATTCATCCCTCAGATTCATGAAAAAATTTGGGGCGGCACCAAACTCTTAAACGAATTAGGTAAACCTGGCAACCAGGAACTATTAGCCGGCGAATCGTGGGAAATTTCGGGTGTACAAGATCATATAAGCGAAGTGGCCAATGGTCCGCTCGCCGGAAATTCGCTTCAGGATTTATGCGAAATTTTCATGGGGGAACTCATGGGCGATACGGTGTACGAGCAATTTGGAATAGAATTCCCCCTGCTGGTAAAATTCATCGACGCAAACGACGATTTATCGATTCAGGTTCATCCGAACGATGAATTGGCGAAGGAACGCCACAAGGCTTATGGTAAAACAGAAATGTGGTATATTCTGCAAGCCGATCCGGGAGCGAAACTCTATTTTGGCTTCAATCAAGCTTTGAACCCGAACTTGTATCGCACGGCTGTTGAAGAAAACCGCATTATGGAATACCTCGAAGCGGTGGAGGTAAATCAGGGAGATGCTTTTTTTATTCCCGCCGGGAAAGTTCACGCCATTGGGAAAGGGATCTTGTTAGCTGAAATACAGCAAACCTCCGATGTTACTTACCGCATTTACGATTACGATCGAATCGACGCTCAGGGTGCTAAACGAGAACTGCACCTCGATCTGGCTCAAGATGCGATAGACTACCACTCGACAAATTCCGGGAAAATTGCCTTTGAACCTCAAGCTGATACAGCAATCGAATTGACGGACCAAAAGTATTTTAAAACAAACTACTTTTTACTCAATCAAAACATCCTTAAAGACTACCACGAACTCGATTCCTTTGTAATTTATATGGTCTTGTCGGGGGTGATGACGATTCATCCTTCGGAAGGAGATTCGCTCGATCTGAAAAAAGGTGAAACCTTGCTCATCCCCGCAATCATCGATCATTTAAAATTGGAGCCCCATGGGAGCTGCGAGTTTCTGGAAGTTTTTATCCCGAACTACCACTAATGGGTCGAGCATAACGATTTACCTCGTCGGCCGTTACCCGAGCCGGACAAAGGATGATTAAGCGTTCGACAACATTGCGTAGTTCCCGTACGTTACCGGTCCATTTAATTTGCTGCAATGCGTGGATAGCCTCCGGAGTAAAATGCCTGGGAGGTACACCATGCTCACTGCAAATGAGGCGATTAAAATGATCGACTAACAGCGGAACATCATCGATTCGTTCATTCAGAGAAGGCACGTGTATCAGAATGACGCTGATTCGATGATACAGATCTTCGCGAAAACGATTCTGCGCAATTTCCACTTTCATGTTTTTATTCGTTGCCGCAATTACCCGCACATTCACGTCGATATCTTTGTCGCTTCCCACCCGGCTAATTTTATTCTCTTGCAAGGCTCGCAGCACTTTAGCCTGAGCACTCAGGCTCATATCGCCAATTTCGTCGAGAAAAAGAGTTCCTCCCTCGGCTTGCTCGAACTTTCCTTTCCGTTGTTTAATGGCCGAAGTAAATGCTCCTTTCTCGTGCCCGAACAACTCCGATTCAATGAGTTCCGATGGAATAGCAGCACAATTCACTTCGATAAAAGGCCCCTGTGCACGCCCACTTTTCTCATGCAACCAGCGAGCAACCACTTCTTTCCCGGTTCCATTTTCGCCGGTAATGAGCACTCTGGCATCGGTGGCAGCAACCCGTTCTACCATCTCCTGAATGTTGCGAATCGCCTCCGACTCTCCAACCATGGTATAGCGCGAAGAAATCTTTTTCTTTAACACTTTGGTTTCCTGAACCAAATTCGACCGATCCAGAGCATTCCTCAAGGTAACTAGTAAGCGATTCAAATCGGGAGGCTTTTCCAGGTAATCGTAGGCCCCTTTTTTCAACGACTCAACGGCTGTATCGATGGTGCCATGTCCGGAAATCATAATCATCGGCAAATCGGGAGCCAACTCGTTCTTTTTTTCCAAGACTTCGATACCATCCATTTCGGGCATTTTAATATCGCACAGAACCGCATCGAAATCCATTTTCTTTATAAAGTCTATCGCTTGTAAACCATTCTCGGCTACCTCCACTTCGTATTGTTCCAAGCTTAATATTTCTTTCAATGAGTTGCGTATCGCTCGTTCATCATCGACAATTAGAATTCGTGCCATGATATTAAATTCCTCGGTTAAATGCGTATGAAACAATATTGGCTCCCATCTTCAAGGCTTTCAGGCGGGTTTCGGGCGAATTATGATGAACGGCAGCATCTTCCCAACCATCGCCTAAATCGGTTTCGTAGGTGTAAAAACATAGCAGTCGCCCTTCGTGGATAATTCCAAAACCTTGCGGAGGTTTATTGTCGTGTTCGTGAATTTTCGGGAGCCCTTTCCGAAATTCATATACCTGATGGTAAATAGGATGATCGAAACCCAACTCGACAAAATCCTTATCGGGAAATACTTTTTTCATTTCCCTTCGGATGTATGTATCGAGTCCATAATTGTCGTCGATATGCAAAAAACCGCCTGCCATGAGGTACTTACGCAGGTTATTCACTTCCGCCGGCGAGAACACTACGTTGCCATGACCCGTCATGTGGACGAAAGGATAATTGAATAGTTCGCTACTAGCCGGATCAATCATAGCGTAATCCGGATGAATATTCATGTTTAACTCATCGTTGCAATAACGAATAAGATTGGGTAGGGAGGTTGGGTTTGCATACCAATCGCCACCTCCGGAATATTTGAGCAATGCAATCTTTACCGATGGTGGCGGCGACCCTGCTATAAGCATGGCCATTAAAAAGATGCCGGAACAAACTATTCCGGCATTTTTTAAACTCAGTTTCGTCATAACCTTGATTTACTTATTCAAATCGTTTGAGAACTTCTAATAATAAATCCCAAAACTTCTGAACAGTTCCGATGTGAATTCGTTCATCGGGTGAGTGAACATTCCTCAGGGTAGGACCAAAACTAATCATATCGAGGTCCGGATATTTTTCCTTAAACAAGCCGCATTCGAGACCGGCATGGATGCTACGAACGACCGGCTCAACTTTGAATAAATCTTTGTAGGCAGCAACCGTAATAGTTTTGATATGCGATTCCGGATTGGGCGACCATCCCGGGTAACCATCCGTATGGCGCACCTTAGCTCCGGCTAATTCAAACACGGCACTCACCTGTGTAGCGATCATGTGTTTTGCACTATCGATATCGCTTCGTTGGCTAGTGGTTATTTCGATAATTTTCTTGTCTTTGAATTTAACCGAAGCCAGGTTGGTACTGGTTTCGACTAATCCGGGCATACGACTACTCATTTGGATCACACCGTGAGGGCAAGCCAGTAAGGAGCGTAACAGGTTAAGTTGCGTGCGCTTATCGATGGCATATCGAGGCAGAGCAATGTCTTCGCATTCTATTTTTAACTGAGGTTCGGTAAGGGCATATTCAAACTCAACCTGTGGTTTGAATTCCATCATGGCTTCGCGTAATTCCTTAAATCGTTTGGGAGCAACCGCAACAATGGCCGAGGCTTCGCGGGGAATAGCGTTACGCAAATTACCTCCGTCGAAATGAACCAAACGCATTTTATATTTTTCCGTTGCTTCCCAAAGGAAACGAGCTAAAATCTTATTCGAATTACCCAGACCTTTGTGGATTTCGTCGCCGGAGTGCCCCCCTTTGAGACCGGAGACCATTACGCGAACCGACACATAATTCTTGGGTAATCGTTGTTTTTTGTACTTAAAACGCGCCACGGTATCGATTCCACCAGCACATCCAATAAACAATTCTCCTTCATCTTCCGAGTCGAGATTCAGCAAAGTTTTGCCGGTAAAAAAGCCCGACTCCAGAGCAAATGCACCGGTAAGCCCGGTTTCTTCGTCGGTGGTAAACAAACACTCAATCGGGCCATGCTCCAAATCTTTCGAAGCTAAAATTGCTAATTGAGCGGCGACCCCTATTCCATCGTCGGCGCCCAGGGTTGTCCCGTCGGCTGTAACCCATTCGCCATCGACGATTGCTTTAATAGGATCCTTCTCAAAATCATGCTCCACATCGCTGTTCTTTTCACAAACCATGTCCACATGACTTTGTAACACCACTGGTGGCACATGCTCCTTACCGGGAGTAGCCGGTTTGGAAATCAGCACATTTCCCGCTTTGTCCTTCTTCGTCGGAAGACCGTGCGCTGCTCCAAAATCCATTAAATATTGGATAATTTTTTCCTCCTTTTTCGATGGCCGGGGAATTTCCAGAATTTCTGAAAAGTATTGCCACACAAGGGCTGGCTCTAATTTCTTTAAGTCGCTCATATCGTTAAATTTAAATGAATCACACAAAGTTATCGATTTAATCGAATTTACGGGCGCCCAAAACGGCCAATTCATGACTCCTTTTGTATAACATATTTTGGCTGGAAAATGAATACGAACGCTGATAAATATTCTCCCGAATTCCGCTCGTATCGCCTTGTAAGGGGAAGGGACTCAACACATATTCTGCTTTGTGCCAAACAGCTTCGCTCCACCATGAATTGTCTTGAAAGAAATACACCTTGTCCTGCCAAAACAGGTAATTATCCTGATACAAGAACGGAAAATCAGCCTGATGAATAAGGGAATCGAGGGGAACCCAAATCTCATCCTTGATTCGATGATGTTTCAGATAACCACTTACTTTTCGGCGTAAGTTTTCAGGATGCCCATCTCGGTATAGCAGGTAACAGGTTCGCTGCTCCTTTACACCGAGCAACCAGGATCCGGGAGATGAAAAAACCATCAACTCCTCCCCTTTTGCCGCCTGGTATTGCATAGCTGTTCGATAGCCCGAGAATATAAACAGTAGTGCTAAAAGCACAATCAAGGATGGTTTAAATTTTCGCAAAACATAATGCAGAAGACTTATAATCAAAGCATAAGCCAACCACACTTCTACTTGGTCGAGGTAAATTCCCTGAACAAGAGCTCCAGGAAACTGAACGATCCATTCGGAGAGAAAAGCGAGCACTTCGAACAATCCATTTAACAAGAGGCTCAGCAAACGAGCTAAAAGACTGATATCGGAGGCCATAACAAACAAAATAGCCGGATAGATGAAGGCAACAACCAAAGGCAGGATTAGTAAATTGGCTAATAAAAAATAGCTGGGAAACTGCTGAAAATAATACAAACTAATCGGTGTAACGAGCAATTGTGCACTGAATGAAACCAACATGGCTGAATAAGCATAATCGAGCACTTTCCATCGAATATAAATTTTTCGATACAGAAAAGAGTGCAGTAAAACAATCCCTGCCACAGCCAGGTAGCTGAAAAGGAAGCCCAATTCATATAAGGTATGAGGGTTATACACTAAAATGATGAAAGCTGAAGCTGCCATCACATTATAAATACTTGCATCACGACGCAAGACTTTAGCAGTTTGAAAGAGTGAGAACATTAATGCAGCCCTAAAAACAGAAGCTGAAAAACCGGCTAGAAACACATAGAACCACAAGAAAGTCAATATCAGGGCGTAACGAATCCAAATTCCTTTTTTACGTCGGGATAAAAAGTGGAAGAGTTTATCCAGAATCAAGTAGATGATTCCAACGTGCAAGCCGGATACGGCCAGTACATGAACCACCCCGGCTTCGCTAAAGGTTTGCTTCACCTCCTGGTCCAGGTCGTACTTGTACCCTAAAACCAGCGCTGCTGTTAGAGCTGCGGCATCGTCCGATAATTGGCTATTGCGAAGCCGATGAAGCAAATGTCCCCGGACGCGGTCAATTCGATTTTGCCACGAACCGGTTGAATCAGGTAATCCACCGTTAAGGATTTTAAAATCGCCGGAATCGACCCTGGCCGTGTACCAAATTCCTTTTCGTCCCATGAAACTTCGATAATCAAAGGCAAAGGGATTCGGGTCGTTGCGTATCGAATCGGGAGTACAATACAGCGAGAACAAAGCATGCAACCGGGGTGGAACGAAAGCCGAATCGGAGGGCCAAACCAACTGAATGTTAACAGGTTCAACAGCGACCAGCGAATCGGGAGGGAAAAGAGCAACCACCGAAACAAACCCTGCTCCCCGGCTCCGGGCAATCTCTTCTACCCGAGCCAAATAATACCCCTGTTGCGGCACAAAAGTCTTACGATGCAACAACTCTTCGTGCAAGAACTGCAAACCTGAACCAAAAGCAAGTAAGACAACCATTACTTGCACTCCCTGCACCACCCGAAGCCATACCCTCTTCCTTCGAAAAAGAATCAGAAGCATCATGCTAAACACAAGCAAGGGCAAATAAACGAACCACACGGATTCGTGTAAATGCCGAAACCCTACTAATCCCAAAATCATAAAAAACAGGATTCGCAGAAAAGGATGTTTGGTAATTTGTTCCCGAAGTTCCATAGTGCCCGTGCTGGTCCTTCAAAGATAAAGAAGCAGTCGCCCCGAAGTTTTGTTGGTATTCTTGAGTTTACCACTGTATTCTCTCGCTTCATTTTATACTTTTACGACTTTATTATTGCAATGAATCTGGAGTATTATCTGGCAAAAAAAATTCGAGCAGAAGGGGGGAAAAAGAACTTTTCGGCTCCCATCTTCCGTATCAGCATAGGAGCAATTGCTCTCGGACTGGCTGTCATGCTACTCACCTTGAGTATCGTGAATGGATTCAAGCAAGAAATTGTCGGCAAGATTGCCGGCATCAGCGGGCATTTAAACCTAAATGTCTATGCCGGATCATCGGTTTACGACGAACAAGCATTCGACTCTCAACTGCCTATTATTGAAGAGATTCGATCCATGCAAGCGGTAGAGGCGGCAACACTTACAGGCCGTATGGGTGGCATTATAAAAACTACCGACTACGTGCAGGGAGCACTCTTTAAAGGAGTAGCTCCAAACTACTACCCCCATTTTCTTGAGAAAGAACTAACCCAGGGTCAACTGCCTGTCTTCAACGATTCAACAACGTCCAACGAGGTGCTGTTATCTTCGGCTCTAGCCCAAAAACTCGACTTATCAGTAGGCGACCGATTCAGTGTCTATTTTATTCTCGATCAGGTGAGAGCGCGTAAATTTTCAGTGAGCGGCATTTTCAACAATAATCTCGAAGATTTCGACCAGTTGGTTTATTGCGATCTCAAGCACATTCAGAAACTAAAAGGCTGGAAAGAAAACGAAGCTGGTAGCCTGGAAATCATCCTGTCACAAAAGGATCAGATGGATCGGGTAGCTTATCAGATCGATCAAAAATTGGGAACCTTCTTCCTCGAAAATCAAAACATGCTGCAAATTGAGACCGTCGAGGAGCAATTCCCGCTTTTCTTCAACTGGATTTCACTCTTCGATTTGAACACAAGCATAATTATCAGCCTGATGCTCCTGGTGGCCATCATCAACATCATTTCCGGTCTGCTTATCATGATTCTGGAACGGACCCAACTGATCGGAATTTTGAAAAGCATGGGAGCGGAAAATCGAAGCATCCGAAAAATTTTCTTCTACCAGGGAGTTCACCTTACATTGAAAGGTTTACTCATTGGGAATCTGATAGGATTATCGCTGGCATTCACGCAATACTATGGAAAATGGCTTAAGCTGAATCCGGAAAGCTACTACGTTGACGCTGTTCCCATTTTGCTCGACCCGGTGCAGATAATTGTGCTGAATCTGGGAGCTGCACTCGTTATCCTTGCCTCACTCTGGCTCCCGGGCTTATTGGTTGCGCGCATTAGCCCCTCCCGAGCCATCCGCTTTTCCTAATCGCACATTTCACGCTGCTCTACAACAGCTGAACAAGGGGCACAGTTTTTTTATCTTTGCTTGCAACTTAGGGGCTTAGGCTTGAGGTACACCGCAATGAAAAAGACGCATTGTTTCGATTTTTTGAAGATTCCTCAGCCGTATAAACCAGCCCTCGGGCGCACCATTTTAGTCTCTTTAACTTGATAAAAACATCCAAATGAAAGCTAGTTTTGATTCGAAAGCCAATTACGAACAGTCCAAAAAAGCAATTGGATATGTAAGCCGAAAAGAAGCCACTCCCGACGATTATCAACGAATCGGCTTCATGTCGGGGCTCGAAGTCCATCAGCAACTCCTTACCCAGAAAAAACTTTTTTGCAACTGCCCGGCCGGAATCTATCACGACCATAACGATTACGATGCGGAAATTATCCGACACATGCGCCCGACACTCTCCGAATTGGGAGAATACGATGGAACAGCCCTCATGGAGTTCAAAACCCGAAAAGAGATCACCTACCGAATCAATAACGAAACAGCTTGTACCTATGAAGTGGATGATACCCCTCCTTTCCCGATTAACCGCCAAGCACTGGAAATAGCTATCGAAATCTCCTTGCTTTCCAAATTGAACATCGTTGGCGAAGTGCACATTACCCGAAAACAATACCTCGACGGCTCCATTCCAACCGGTTTCCAGCGAACCGCAATCATTGGAGTTGAAGGTGAAATTCAACTAAAAAACAAAAAAGTAAAACTCATTCAGCTCAGCATCGAAGAGGATAGTTGCCGCGAAATAAGCGACATAGGACATAAAAGACTTTACAAAACCGACCGACTGGGCATGCCGCTCATCGAAACGGTTACTTATCCGGAATTATTCACTCCCGACGAATTGATGGAAGCAGCGCAATACATCCGCTTTCTAAATCGCTCTACCGGCAAAGTACGCATCGGTATCGGAGCAGGTCGAGAGGATGTAAATGTTAGCTGCAAAGGAGGAACACGAGTCGAGATTAAAGGGGTAGCCCACAATAAATGGATACCAGAATTATCGCATAACGAAGCTTTTCGGCAATGGGCTCTCCTGCATATCCGGGATATTTTACAAAGTCGGATTCCAAACCCAACGGAATGGAACCTGCAAGCCATGGAACTCGATTACGATGCATTCGAGCAATTAAGCTTCTCGCTCAAAGCAGCGCGCGACACGCATCATAAACTCATGCTGGTAAACCTTCCCGAATTTAAAGGGATTCTATCGCATTTCACCCAACCGGAGAAAACCTTCGCTCACGAACTATCCGACCGGCTGCAAGTTATCGCTTGCCTGATTGCTCCGTTTATGATCCATACCGAACAGTTCGAATATGAATTACCGGTTCCCGATTTCGACTTATTCAGCAACCTGATTGGTGCCGGCGAAAACGATGCTCAAATCATTTTCTGGGCTCCTGCCGACGATGTTCAAACAGCCATCGAGACCATCGAAGAACGATGTAAAATGGCCCTTGAAGGCGTACCCAACGAAACCCGAAAATCGTTTGAAAACGGAACCACCATGTTCGAGCGGGTTTTACCGGGGGCCGACCGGATGTACCCCGACACCGACTCAGCTCCTATCCCTGTTGAAGAGGAATACATTCAACAACTCGCACAAAACCTTCCTAAAGATATTTGGGAACGCTATCAACAAATGAGAAATTGGGAAGTACCCGAAGATGCAATGGATTACATCCTCCGAAACAACCTGGTTCCTCTCATCGAAAGAATAGCCCAAAACATGCCACTCGAACCAAAGTGGCTCGCCACCCTATTTGCTCACGACCTGAAAAACATCGAAGGAAAATCGAAACGCCACCCTGATTTCGATTACGAACTCGTCGAAAAACTCTTGCTCTTCCTGCATGCAAAAGAAATTGAGCCCGAAATCGTTAAATGGATGCTGCCCATTCTCTATCAATATCCTAATATGGATTTTGAATCAGTCCTGATTACCCTAAAATACAAGAAGAGAAGCAAAGACGAATTACTGGCACCCATCGAGTTCCTATACGAAAAATTCAAAGAAATCAGCCATAACCCAAGCCATGAAAATGCAATCAATTGGCTAATGGGACAAATTCACCGACAAGCACTGGGGAACTATAATTTATCGGACCTTCGAAACGAAATAAAAACCATTGTCAATCAATTAGCTTAATTTCAAACCATTATGAGCAACGACTTCTTCCAAGGATACAAAGGGCACGCCCTGGAAATTTTAAAAAAATACAACGTACGCGTTTGGGGACAAGCTGAAATTGACACCAGTCGCGGACTATTCATCGGAACCGTCCTCCCTCGGTCGGAAAACGACGACGACCTGCATATCGTTATGAAGGTAGCCACCGGATACAACATCGGTATCGATATCCGGACCATCCATAAAATGAAAGAAACCGGATACAAAAAAGCGAACTATAAAATCCCGGAAAAAGAATTCCCCTTCAGCGATAACCTTCCTTTTGTGAAACTTTTTGGAACCGGCGGAACCATCGCTTCTCGGCTCGATTATCGGACAGGAGCGGTAATCCCCGCTTTCTCGCCCGGCGAACTATACGGTGCGGTGCCCGAACTGGCCGATATTTGCAACTTATCCACCGAAAAAGTATTCGCCGTGTTTAGCGAAAACATGGGCCCCGATCAGTACAAACAATTAGCTATCCGTATTGGAAAAGAAATCGAAAACGGGATCGACGGAATTGTCATCGGACATGGAACCGACACCCTCCACCACACCGCTGCAGCCCTGTCGTTCATGGTGCAAAACCCGCCGGTGCCGATTGTTTTGGTGGGCTCGCAACGTTCGTCCGATCGTCCCTCTTCCGATGCAGCGCTCAACCTGATTCACGCTAACTATGCCGCCGGACATGGCGACATTGCCGAAGTTATGGTCTGTATGTTCGGGCCAACCTCCGACGAATACGGATTTCTCCACCGTGGAACAAGGGTTCGAAAAATGCACTCCAGTTACCGCTCCACCTTCCGCACTATCGGCGATACGCCAGTGGCTACTGTAAAGCGAGGCGAAATAAAACCAATCAAACAGCAGTATAATCACCGGAGGAAAGATAAATCGGTTAAACTACAGCCCTACTTCAGCGAAAAAGTGACCATGGTCTATTACTATCCCCACATGAAAGCAGATGTGATTGATAGCCTTATCGACCTGGGTTACGAAGGAATTGTGATTGTTGGAACCGGGCTAGGACACGTAAACAAAGAATTGTATCCGGCTCTGGAGAGAGCAAAAGCAAAAGGAATCTCGGTGTACATGACCTTACAAACCATTTGGGGCTACGTGCACATGTTCGTGTACGATACCGGTCGCGATATGATGGCCAAGGGAGTAATTCCAGCCGGCAACATGCTTCCCGAAGTAGCCTTCGTGAAACTAGGCTGGTCCTTGGGAGTAGTTGAAGAAGAAATCAGACAAGGAGAATCCTTTACCTCCGAAGAGAAACACGCACGAGTTAAAGAACTCATGCTTACTCCCATTAACGACGAAATAACCGAACGTGAACCCTACAATGGTTACCTGGTGTACCAGGGTGGAGTGGACGAAGTGGAGGACTTTGTAAGAAAATTCCGGAAATAGTTTATTCTTCTTATAAAGGTGTAAAGGTCATGGCAGCCGAATTGATGCAATAGCGCAAGCCGGTTGGCTTCGGACCATCTTCAAACACATGACCTAAATGCGCATCGCACGAGGCACAGCGAACTTCGTCGCGTATCATACCATGGCTGTAATCCTTTAAAACGCGAACACTTTTTTCCGAACGGATGTCGTAAAAACTGGGCCATCCACAACCCGATTTGAATTTAGTTTCCGAATCGAACAAATGACTTCCGCAGCAAACGCAATGATACGAGCCGGGTTCATAAAAATTATCGTACTCGCCCGTAAACGGACGTTCAGTACCTTGCTCCTGGGTCACATAATACTGAATGGGAGTAAGTTTATTTTTCCAGTTTTCTTTTTCTACCATAAGACTATCCTTTTGATTCACAGCATCGTTCGTTGGAGCAGTAACCTGCGTACAGGCAGGTATAATGGTCCACCAAGCGATGAGCGCATAGAGTAAAATCAGTTTAGGTTTCATAAGCTCAAGAACAGGTAAATCAGCCGAAATGTTCTAAAGCCTGGCCCCTTTAGCTAAAGTCAGAACGTATAGGTTTTTCCTTTTCTAAACCGAGGAAAAAGTTGGCGAACAGAAAGCTCCGAAGCAATCGGTCTACAGAAATTGACAACCCCTCAAAAATCCACTTCTCAGCTTCAACAAAAACCATGAACCGGTGTTAATTAGTCAGGTTTTGCTTAAGAAAAATCCGAAGTTTTCAATAAGATTTTTTAACGAAACGAAGGCAAAAGCATTCATCGGCTAATTTTCAGTCACTTGAACGCCGAAGCCTCCGAAAACAAAGGGATTTACTGCTGCATAACATAATTTTATCATCAGGGTTTTATTTCAAAAATGGCTTACAAATTAGATATTTATGCGATAAATGTTTGACCTATTTAAATAGTTATATATACTGATTTAACTGGGCTTGAATATTTTCGCAGGACGCACATTAATCACTTAAAGGATCAAGATAGATATGGAATCATTAAAAGAAAAACTAGCAAGGAAAATCGAAGAGCACCGTCCAAGAACGAAACGACTCCTGTCCGACTTCGGCGATGTGGTTATCGACCAGGTAACCGTAAGCCAAGTAATTGGAGGCATGCGTGGAATTAAAAGTTTGGTAACCGACATCTCCTACCTTGATCCGGAAGAAGGAATTCGATTCAGAGGATTTACCCTACCCGAAGTTTTCAAAAAACTCCCAAAGCCTAAAGGAAAAGAAGCTCCTTATGTAGAAGGACTATTTTATCTGCTCTTAACGGGCGATATCCCCACCGAAGAAGAAGTAGCCGACGTAATCGACGAATTCCGCAAACGCAGAATTCTGCCTCGATATGTGTACGAAGTTATCGACGCTTTCCCATGCTGTAGCCATCCAATGCCTATTTTCTCGGCGGCTATCATGACCATGCAACGGGAATCCTTCTTTAGCAAAAAATATCAGGTAGGTCTAAACAAACAAGATTACTGGGATCCAACCTACGAAGACACGCTCAACCTGCTGGCTAAACTGCCCGAAATTGGAGCCTACATCTACACCAAACTCTATCGCGAAGGGCAAAAAAGAATTCAATCCAATCCAAACCTCGACTTCGGTTCGAATTTCGCTCACATGATGGGCAAAGCCGATCCTTACGACGATGTATCCCGGATGCACTTCCTCATCCACTCCGACCACGAAAGCGGAAACGTAAGCGCTCACACCGGACACCTGGTCGCCAGCTCGCTTTCCGATATCTACTACTCCATTTCCGCTATGATCAATGGTCTGGCAGGCCCGCTACACGGTCTGGCAAACCAAGAAGTGCTGCGTTGGCTCCAAAACCTCATGGATATGATGGGTGGCGAAGTACCAACCGAAGACGAAATGAAACAATACGTATGGCAAACCCTCAATTCGGGGCAGGTTATTCCCGGATTCGGTCATGCCGTGCTGCGTAAAACCGACCCTCGTTACTCCTTACAACGCGACTTCAGCCTGAAATACCTGAAAGACGACAATCTTTTCAAATACGTCGACATGCTCTACAAAGTGGTACCACCCATCTTGGTAGAACAAGGGAAAGCCAAGAATCCATGGCCGAACGTCGATGCGCAAAGTGGTGTTATTCAGTGGTATTACGGCGTAACCGAATACGATTTCTACACCGTACTTTTCGGAATCGGTCGTGCCATCGGTATCTCCGCAAATATTATCTGGGATCGTGCCCTGGGTTATCCACTCGAACGCCCCAAATCGGTAACTACCAGCATGCTCGAAGAAATGGTTCAGAAAGCAACCGGACAAAAATTCTAAACACAAACAACAAACAAGCTATACTCAATAAAAAAACCTGCCCTCGTTGGCAGGTTTTTTTTTCGATCAAATTTTCAGCAATCGAAGATGGACTTACACATTAAAACGAATGTGCAGTATATCGCCATCTTTCACTAAATAGCTCTTCCCCTCGACACGAAACTTACCGGCATTTTTAACCGCTGTTTCACTCCCATACTGAATAAAATCGTCATAAGCCATTACCTCGGCACGAATAAAACCACGCTCCAAATCGGAATGAATAACTCCTGCAGCTTGCGGCGCTGTTGCTCCCTTGCGAATGGTCCAGGCGCGAATCTCCTTCGGACCTACCGTGAAGAAGGTTTCCAGATTCAGCAAGGAATACGCCGAACGAATCAACTTATTTACTCCCGGCTCGGTTAATCCGGCATCCTGCAAAAACACCATTCGATCATCGATATCCTCCAACTCAGCAATCTCAGCTTCCAAAGCTCCGGCAATGACCAAAACCTCGGCATCGCCACCTGAAACAGCAGCTCGAACCGCCTCAACATAAGCATTTCCATCATTAGCACTCGATTCATCTACATTGCACACATACAGAACCGGCTTAACCGTTAATAACGACAAATCAGCAATCCATTTTCGATCTTCCTCATCGACCGGAGCAGTGCGAGCGTTCTGAAAATTCTCCAAATGATCTTTGTAAACCTTCAAAACCTCTAAACCCCGCTTGGCCTCCTTATCGCCCACCCGAATCAATTTGTCGAGCTTCTGCATCTTCTTTTCCACCGATTCTAAATCCTTTACTTGCAACTCTAAATCGATGGTTTCAATATCGCGTACCGGATTAACCGATCCATCAATGTGAGGCAAATCTTCACTGTCGAAACAGCGAACTACATGAATCAAAGCATCCGTATTTCGAATGTCGGAAAGAAAAGAGTTACCAACTCCCTCTCCTTTGTTCGCTCCTTTAGTTAACCCGGGAATATCCACAATTTCGACCGAAGTGGGAATTAATCGCTCAGTGGGTTGTAATTTTTCTAAAGCATGCAAACGTGGGTCGGGTACCGATATCATCCCAACATTCGATTTGTTGGTGCTAAAAGCAAATGCTGTCGCTTCAGCCTTGGTATTCGAAATACTATTAAAAATGGTGGTTTTCCCCACATTGGTAATGCCAATGATTCCGCATTGTAGTGCCATGAATTCTTTTTTTAGTTCAGGCCGCAAATTTAGCTAAATGAACGAATCATTTTTTCCTTCAGGATATTAAACAGCATCTATTCCTTTCGCATCCAAAATTTAATCTATTTTTGCGCCCATCGAAGAAAAAACCAACAAATAAACGACTTAAAGCACCAGAAGATCATTGACCATAAAACTATTTTTCAGCCAATTAAGCCTTCTACCAAGCATATACAAACACATGTAATGAAACGTCGTTGGGCCTGCCATCTTTTCTTGGTTTCTCTTATGTAAGGAAACAGAGTCCAAGTCCCAACCGACGAAAAAACCAATTAAATAGACACAGATGAAAGATCATCCATCGCTTTCGGCTATTGCCAGTCAAATTCGTCGCGACATTGTTCGCATGGTTCACGCTCAAAACTCAGGTCACCCCGGTGGCTCGCTCGGTTGCACCGATCTGTTCTCCGCTTTGTACTTTGAGATTCTCGACTATCAACCGGCTAATTTTACCTACGAAGGCGAAAACGAAGACATGTTCTTTCTTAGCAATGGACACATCTCTCCCGTGTGGTATGCCACGCTGGCCCGAGCAGGCTTTTTCCCCATCGACGAATTAAGCACGTTCCGAATGATTCATTCCAGGCTCCAAGGTCATCCCACCCCGGAAGAAAATTTGCCCGGAGTGAGGGTAGCCAGTGGTTCGCTCGGCCAAGGCCTCTCGGTCGCGATTGGCGCTGCACTCAACAAACGCCTCTCCAACGACCCCAAATGGGTCTTCTGCCTAACCGGCGACGGCGAATTGCAAGAAGGTCAAATCTGGGAAGCGGCTCTCTTCGCCGCTCATCACCAAGTCGATAACCTCATTACCATCGTCGATTACAACAAAAAACAAATCGATGGCAGCACCGACGATGTCATCTCGCTCGGCAACCTGAATCAAAAATGGGAAGCCTTCGGATGGAAAGTGTTCGAGATGAACGGACACGATTTCGACCAAATCCGCAATACTATTCAGTTGGCCAAAGAAGAAAGAGGGAAAGGTAAACCGAGCGTCATTCTGATGCATACCGAAATGGGACAAGGAGTGGACTTCATGATGGGTAGCCATGCCTGGCACGGTATAGCTCCCAACAACGAGCAATTGTCTCAAGCTCTGGCTCAACTGGAAGAAACACTCGGCGATTTCAATTATCCGGACAAAAAATAATCCGACACCTCTTTCCCCATACCGTCCTTAAAGGCGTTTTCTTAAAAGGCTGTTAAAGCGGAGAGCCGACTAAACAAGCTCCTCAGTAGTATGTTTGGATTCGTAAATAACATCGAATCTAAATGTACTATGAACCGAAAAGATTTCCTCAAAAATTCGTTAATCGCAGGTGCGGCAAGCTTGTTGGCACCCGCAATGCTGACAGATAAACCTCAGCAGTCAACCTACGATAAACTAATGGATCAAGTCGGATTTAATCACCTCCCTTCAAACGAAACCAAAACCATGAACTCCATCTTTCATCCGGCCAATAGTCGCGGCCATGCCAATCACGGTTGGCTCAATTCACATCACTCCTTTAGCTTTGCGAATTACTACAACCCGGAACGAATGCATTTTGGCGTGTTACGCGTTCTGAACGACGATATTGTCGAAGCAGGAAAAGGATTCAACACCCATCCGCACGACAACATGGAAATTATCTCCATTCCGCTCTATGGCGATCTGGAACACCGCGATTCCATGGGGAATGTAGCCATTATCCGCGAAGGCGATGTGCAGGTCATGAGCGCCGGTACCGGTATCTATCACAGTGAATTCAACAAAAATGCTGATAAAGCTGTCAAGTTCCTACAAATCTGGGTCTTCCCTAATAAAAAAAATGTGACCCCGCGCTACGACCAAATTTCACTGGCGAACCTCCATCGCAATAACGAATTTTACCAAATCCTCTCGCCCAACGCAAACGACCAGGGTGTTTGGATTCATCAAAACGCGTGGTTTCAACTCGGGCAATTCGACGCAAACCAAACCATGAGCTATGAACTGAGAAGTCCCGACAATGGGGTTTATACCTTCCTGCTTGATGGGAACATCGAATGGAATAACCAATCAATGAATTCCCGCGACGGTCTTGGTGTCTGGAACACCCCTCAAATTGAAGGCAAGTCGTTAACAAAGAGCACAATCCTCCTGATGGAAGTACCGATGAAACTCTGAAACCTATTTCCTGAATCCGGTTAACCCTCGAAGCGAAGTAACCATTTCGTGCATTTCCGAAACGGATAAAATCGTTCTTTCCTCTTCACCCGTCGGTTCCAACTCGTCGAGGAAAAGAGCTCGGTACCAGGAACCCGGCTCAGGCAAATCCTGTTCGTACCGTACCATCAGATGAAAATGCAAATGGACCACCGTTTGCCCCGCTAGCCAACCATCTTGTAAGGCCAAATTAAATCCTTCGCCCTTAAAGTGATGGAGCAACAACCGTCCCGTCGAATCGATGAATTCGATTAGTTCGAGTCGTTCGGCCGCATCCAATTCAAAAAACGATTCGTAATGCTTCTTCGGGAGAATGAGGCTGTGCCCGGGTAAAATCGGAGCTCGATTATACACCGCCCAAAAATGATTGGTTTCGGCAAATACATGGGTAATAATTCCCGACTGGCAAAAAGGACATGCGTCCATAGCATCAATTTTATTATATGATTTTAATCTCCTAAATGAGCGATTCGCAAATAAATCCACATCTTTGCGCATGCATTCAGAAATCTTAGTAATTACCTGATAATCATGCTCAATAAACTTTTATCACTCGGATTAATCCTTCTACTTGCGGCCTGTAATCCTGAACCGAAAAATACCAAAACCACCGACAGCTTCAAGCATTTATGGCACGATTTCGACGCTAAACAGGATGTTTTATTCCAAGTGGCCCTTGAGATAGCTGCCGGGACTCAAATCAAATTCGAAATTGATAAGGAATCCGGAAAACTTATGGCAGAACAAATAACCACCGACTCGATTCGAACCATTAACTACCTCCCCTATCCGGCCAATTACGGAATCATTCCAAGAACCCTTTCCCCAAAAAACTCAGGCGGCGATGGCGATCCCTTAGACGTATTTCTGCTCGGACCCGCCCGCCCCTCCGGAAGTATTCAAACAGGACAGGTTATCGGTTACATTGAAATGCTCGACGCAGGCGAAGAGGACGACAAAATATTGCTAGCCGATGCAACCGGAAATTTCAATAAGTTGGAAGGAATAGCCGATTTGAGGAACCGCTATCCCGGAGTGCTGGAAATCATCGAGACCTGGCTGCTCAATTACAAAGGCAACAAGGCAATCGAGATACTTCAAATACACGACCGCGAAGAAGCGATCAAAAAAATTGAACAAGCCCAAAACGCCTACCAAAAAGAGTTCCGACAACCCTGAATCCTGGAACAAAATATTCGCGCCGATGGGTCCATCCTTTTATCTAAAAATAAACACGCAACATAAATAGAAACAAGCGCTTAGCCATCCTTTACTCCAATGCCGATCGAAAGCTGGATAAAATCGCAAAAAGATGACATAACTATTTGCTTGTAAGGATAAAAAAGATACTTTTGCCGTCCGAAAGTTTTCTAACTAAATAGATTTTAATCAATGTATGCAATCGTAGAAATAGCAGGTCAACAATTTAAAGTTGAGAAAGACAGAAAGCTATACGTGCATCGCTTGAGCGCAGAGGAAGGTTCCAACGTGGAATTCGACTCCGTTTTGCTGGTCGATGCCGAAGGTAAAGTTGCTGTCGGTACGCCTACTGTCGAAGGCGCTAAGGTTACTGCTAAGGTCCTGTCACACCTAAAAGGAGACAAAGTAATCGTTTTCAAAAAGAAACGTAGAAAAGGATACCAAAAGAAAAATGGCCACCGCCAGTATCTTACTCAAATTCAAATTGAAAACATTATCGCTTAATCATTAAAAATTAAAAGAAATGGCACATAAGAAAGGAGTCGGTAGTTCCAGAAACGGTCGCGAATCGGAAAGCAAACGACTAGGAGTGAAAATTTTTGGCGGCCAGGCTGCTATTGCAGGTAACATCATTGTTCGTCAACGCGGCACCAAACACAACCCCGGTAAAAACGTTGGTATCGGTAAAGACCATACTCTCTACGCTACCGTCGATGGAGTTGTCCAATTCCAAAAGAAAAAAGACAACAAATCGTTTGTGTCGGTAATCCCATTCGAAGGACAAGCTTAAAAGCTTCTGCTCGAAAGACCTCTTTTCAAGGTAATTTCGAACTTCCAAAGTTTGAAAAACTCCTGTTGTTATTTCAATTAGCAACAGGAGTTTTTTTATTTTCGTTCCCGCAATTTAACTCGTACACCACATGCTAACTATTCAAGAAATCCGAAACAATCCCGACGAAGTAATCCGTCGACTAAGCATTAAAAACTTCCGGGCCGAGGACCTCGTGCAAAAAGCAATTCAGTCCGACCAAGCGCGTCGCGATAATCAAACCGAACTGGACCAAACACTGAATGAATTAAACCAACTCTCGAAAGATATCGGGCGGCTGTTCAAAGAAGGAAAAACCGACGAAGCGAATCAAGCAAAAGACCGAACCACCTTCCTAAAAGAACGTTCTAAAGAATTAAACCAACGAGCCGGGGAAATCGAACAAGAATTGCAAAACATCCTGGTCGAAATCCCAAACCTTCCGCATGAATCTGTCCCACCGGGCAAATCGGAATCCGACAACCTGACCATTCGCAGCGGTGGAAACCAACCCACGCTTATCGATAACGCTCTCCCGCATTGGGACCTTGCAAAAAAATACGACCTCATCGATTTCGACCTCGGAACCAAACTCACCGGTGCCGGGTTCCCGGTTTACAAAGGAAAAGGCGCTAAGCTGCAACGAGCACTCATCAATTTCTTCCTCGACGAAGCCGAAAAAGCCGGATTCCTCGAAGTGCAACCGCCCATCCTCGTTAACGAAGACAGTGGCTTTGGAACCGGACAATTGCCCGACAAAGAAGGTCAAATGTACCACGTCGGACTCGACAAACTTTACTTGGTCCCAACCGCCGAAGTACCCGTTACCAACATGTATCGCGATGTTATCCTTCAGGCTAAAGACTTCCCAATCAAAAACACTGCTTACACACCTTGCTTTCGTCGCGAAGCCGGTTCCTACGGAAAAGATGTACGCGGCCTCAACCGTCTGCATCAATTCGATAAAGTAGAAATTGTGTGCATTACACACCCGAAAGAATCGTATGCCTTACTCAACGAAATGGTGCAGTACGTAGAATCGCTCATCCAACAACTCAACCTTCCCTACCGAATCCTACAGCTATGTGGCGGAGATTTGAGTTTTACCTCAGCCCTCACCTTCGACTTCGAGGTGTATTCGGCTGCTCAGGAACGTTGGCTCGAAGTATCTTCGGTCTCCAACTTCGAATCGTATCAGGCCAACCGGCTGAAACTACGCTTCAAAGAGGATGGCGAGAAAAAAACACAACTCGCTCACACCCTGAATGGAAGCGCACTGGCGCTACCCCGTATCATGGCAGCTCTCATCGAAAATAATCAAACCGAACACGGCATCGAAGTGCCCAAAGCACTCCATAAATACCTGGCTTTCGATTTTATCGATTAAACATCCTTCAACTCTGCTAAAAAAAGAGAAACCCGATTTGGTTTCTCTTTTTTTTGACCCATAGTAATAAGCTGACAACCAAATCTAAAGCTCAACAAAAGATTTAGAAACGACTTGGATTACGACCCCTTACCCGGTTGTGGCAGGAAGTCTCCATTTACCATCCTCATTTTTGATGCAAAAACGTATTAATTTTCGGCAACCTTTGTCAAAACAAGGTGTTTAAAAAATGAACTTATCTACTATCATGTATGGAGTAATAAGTGATCATCTTTAAAATAAAATCTTCATCTTAAAGGATTGATTTCATGCATTTTTAAAAATAAAAACTACTCAGAAAAATAAGAACTAACAGCACCTCGCACGATTAAATGCTATTTTATTTCGATAAATACTAATTCCCAATTCCATGAAATACCTCTATAAAATATTCTCCATGCCGCTCATGGCATTCATGTTACTCGTTTTTGCTGCCGCTATTGGAATAGCCACCTTTGTCGAAGATATTCACGGAACTCCGGCCGCAAAAGCAGTTATCTATAATACAACCTGGTTTGAAGCCATCATGGTTTACCTCTCTATCAGCCTACTGCTCAATGTATTCAAACACCGACTCTTCGAACGACATAAGCTACCGGTATTTCTTTTCCACATCTCCTTCATCGTCATCATAATAGGAGCAGCTTTAACCCGCTATGTCGGAATAGATGGAATGATGCACATTCGTGTGGGGAAAACAAGCAACTACATTCAAACTACCGACCAGTACCTGAGGATTAATTTCGAAAACGCTACCGAAAAAGCCTCTTTCGAAGAACTGGTTCGCATCTCCGAAATCAGTGAGAAGAACCTCAATACACGTATCAAATTCGACGAACAAGTGTATCGGGTAAAAAGCGTGAACTATCAAAAAGGGGTGTCGCCAGTCTTTACTGCTTCTGAATCGGGAAAAGCTTATCTCGACATGATGATTAGTGCCTATAACCTGCCTAAAAATATCATCCTGGCAGCAGGTGAAACCGTCCTAATCAATGGAAAAACAATCGGATTCGAAACCAACCAACCGACCGACCTGCAAATAAGTACGAAAGGAGGGAAACTGGTATTCAGAGCCAATCAGGAAGTAATCAAAGAAAATATGTTCAACGGGGCAAACGAAACACTTAACCCGGGAATAGAACAGAGCTTCGACCTCCTACAATTATATCAGGCCTTCAATATTCGAATGGTAGCACGCGCCTTCTACCCTTCGGCCGAAATTAGTTTCCAACCCGCCCAAGCCGACGCCCGAAATCAAGCCGATGTGCTCGAAGTGAGCCTCGAAAACGACCAACATCAATTCACCACCTATTTCCCCTATCCGGAAGCAAGCCATATTAGCAAAGTATTCCCCTTCGGAAATCATCAGGTCGATGTCTCCTTCGGACCGGTTTACTATTACCTCCCCTTTTACGTGAAACTGGATAATTTTGTGGTAAACCGATACCCCGGATCCAATAGCCCCAGCTCATACGATAGTTTCGTATCCATTTTAAACAAAGACAAAGAGAAACTCTTCGACTTTCATATCTACATGAATCATGTGTTGCATTACAAAGGCTGGCGATTCTTCCAATCGTCGTACGACGACGATGAACAAGGCTCCGTGCTTTCAGTCACCTACGACGAGGCCGGAATTGTTGTCACTTATATTGGCTATTTCTTGCTTTTTTTAAGCATGATTGTCTCGCTCTTCTGGAAAGGAACTTCCTTCCGTTTTTATTTGTCGAAAGTGTATGCACGGAAACAAGAATTCCAATGGATACTGCTCGTTCTTTTCCTCCTGCCTCTTCAAGCTTTTAGCCAAGCAGAAGCCGAACCAGGCTCTCCATCGCAGCCCCTCTTAACGGATACCATCCAAGAAGAATCGGTCGGGAATAAAACATCAGCCATACTTAACGAAGCCGAACAAAAAGTTAAGCGAGAAGCCATCTTTCTTAAGCTATCGAAAATACTAACCCTCGATCGGGGAGGAAGAATCAAACCCATGAACACCCTTTTCTATGAGATTAGCCGAAAAATCAGCGGGAAAAATCAGCTCGACGGAATTCCGGCTCACCTGGCAATCCCGGAAATGATCACTTTCCCCGAAAAGTGGATCACCAAAGAAATTATCTCTTACGATAAAAAAGCACTCACCGAATTATTCAGCGACGGAAGGAAACAACTCAGCCTCAGTGAATTAATCTCTATCAGTGAAAACGGAAGACGCAACTACCGCCTCAGTGAATACGTCGAAACTGCCTACAAATTATCGCCTGCCGACCGCAGCCTCTTCGACAACGAAATCATTAAACTCGACGAAAAAGTAAACATCTTACTCATGCTCTTCGGCTACGATTTTTTCACCGTTTTCCCCGACCCGCTTCAACCCACCAAAGAATGGTATAACCCTTCGTCCGATATCAGTCATCTTTCCGGAGTAGATTCCCTCTTTATCAAATCAACCTTTACGCTATTCTTCGACGCCCTGTACCATCATCAGTACGAATACGCCGATTTAATCCTCAACGGAATTGCAAAATATCAGCAACGGGTAGCCTCCGATATCCTTCCAAGCGAAAGCAAAGTGGCGCTGGAAATCACCTACGAACGATTTAACTTTTTCAGTAAGCTGGCGGTAGCCTATGCACTGGTGGCCCTTTTTGCTATCATTCTGATTGCTCTCATCATGTTCACCCAGTGGAAAACTCTCAAAGGTGTTCTCACCGGCATGCATTACCTATTATGGTTGGGGGCACTGATCCAAACCATTGCGCTCGGAATCCGCTGGTACATTTCAGGGCATGCTCCCTTTAGTAACGGATACGAAGCCATGCTGTACATTTCGCTCATCGGATTGCTCATCGGATTGGTCCTCTCCTACCGAAATCCAATTCTCATTTTTGTCACTGCCATTTTCGCGGCAGCCCCGCTTTTCGTTGCTCACCTCAACTTAATGAGCCCCGAATTAACGAACCTGGTTCCGGTGTTGAAATCTTACTGGCTTACCATTCACGTAGCAACGATTACCACTAGCTATGCCTTCTTCGGATTCATTGCCTTCATAAGCTTGTTGAACCTTATTCTGATGGCCTTTTTCAAACCGCATACAAACCGTTTTAACGGAATCATCGATGAGTTTACCACCCTGAATCAAATCCTGCTGATTATCGGGCTGTATTTAATTACCATTGGATGCTTTTTAGGGGGTATCTGGGCCAACGAATCCTGGGGAACATACTGGAGTTGGGACCCCAAAGAAACCTGGTGCCTGGTCGCCATTCTGGTTTACGGATTCATTGCGCACATTAAACACATCCCCTCACTACGCAGCCGATATGCGTTCAACCTGGCAAACTTGCTCGCTTTCAGCACCATCCTGATGACTTATTTCGGGGTTAATTACTTCCTTGGCGGAATGCATAGCTACGGGAAAGGAGATGCTTTCGACCTTTCCACTTCAACCTGGATTAGCTTAGTAGCCATAGCTATTACTATCTTGGTTGCCTACTTTAAAGAATCGCGGGTGCAAGCCAAATCATAAACCCCTCCGCTAAAATTCAGAGCGTTTTTTATCGGACAAATCTAAACCGGCTTCCCTTTCTTGTCATTCGACAAAATAGAGGAAGCCGGTTTTTTGTTGTCACTCCGTAATGAATGAAAGAAATTCAAGCTTTGATTGAACTTAATGCGCTTAATGCAGTTTAACTGTTTTTAACAAAAGTTCGGAGAAACCTATTTCAGACCATGGAGTCTTAAATACTCCTTGAACAGAAAATTTCGTTGCAAGGATCAAGAAATACATTAGTAATTGAATCATTCATTAAACAAGACAAGCAAAACGCTATGAAAACGTATCCTTTACTCGTTGGAGGGATTATCTCCTTCTTTTTACTCACCGCCGGAACAATGTACCATGCCGGCTCACCGGGCGGTCGCTCCGGTTCACTCGGCGATGGTGGTGCGAACTGCACTCAATGCCACGCAGGATCACCCGTTCAAGATGCCTCCTGGATTACTACCGACATCCCCGCCACCGGCTATGTCCCCGGCGAAACCTACAACATCACGCTTAGCGGCTCACATGTCGGAGCTCAACGCTACGGCTTTGAACTAACCAGCGAAAACGCCAGCAATGGGAAAGTAGGAAAATTCCAAATCATACAAGACTCCTACACCCAACTAACAACTGCTGCTGCAGTAGCCGTTACCCATACTAACTTGGGGATAACTCCTGTCAACGATGCCGCTGAATGGGTCGTCCAATGGATTGCACCCGAGGCCGGAACCGGCTCCGTTACCTTTTATGCAGCCATCAATGCAGCAAACGGAAACGGAACTACATCGGGCGATGTAATTTACCTGGCTCAAATAAGTGTCGATGAGTTCGAAGAAACCGTTTCAATTAACTCTCCTACCGAACGGCCAAGTGTGCTGGTATTTCCAAACCCAACTACAGAACGATTACAAATTCAATCTGCTCAAGAGCAAATCCGCTCCATGAGTCTAATCGACATGCAGGGTAAAATGCATTCCGTTAAAAGCACACAACAAAATGGATTTGTCGAACTTAATCTACAAGGTCTTCCAAAAGGATTTTATTGGATAAATATCCAAACCGACAAAGGCATGGTCAGCGAAAAAATCCTCTTACAATAAAACGAAACCCTTAGCTACTCAAAAAGCGATTCCCTCCGAATCGCTTTTTTTTGATTTCGCTAGGTCGATTCTTTCGATCTTGGCTGTTGGCGGTTGGCTTTTGGCGGTTGGCTTTTGGCTAGTTCGTTGTTGCAATTTTACCCTTGAACCAGATAGACAGC
>JAGYLP010000016.1 GCA_018401015.1 Bacteroidales bacterium | reverse complement strand
TTAATCGATCCTCAAAATAGTTGAATGAACCGGAATGGAAAGAAAAATCCTGGGTAGGCAAGAAGTTCGGGAAACCCCATTCCTTTCTTCCTCATGATGTCCTACCTACTAAAGTCGCTTTTCGAAAATCAAATCTTTAAGAAGCCTGGTCATCCAGCTTCAAACTATCGAGGGGGCTGTGGATTCGTGTTAGCTTGTCGGAACGTAAATGGGTGTAAATGGTGGTGGTTTTGATGCTGCTGTGGCCGAGTAAGGCTTGGATGTAACGTATGTCGGTGCCGCTCTCTAACAAATGGGTGGCAAAACTGTGCCTCAGAGTGTGAACGGTGGCATGCTTGCTGATTCCTGCTGCCGCTACAGCCCGGCGCATCACCTGCTGTACGCTACTCGAACTGTAGGGCTCGCCAATATACTGACCCTCGAAAACAAAATCGTCGGCCTGAATTCGTTGCTGCAAACCGCGATAATGTTGTAAGCTTTGCAAAATCATGAGTGGCAAGACTACTATTCGGTCTTTTTTCCCTTTCGCTGCTTTTAAATGGATTTGGTAGGTATCGAAATCGATATCACCCCAGCGTAAATTGCACGTTTCACTCACCCGCAATCCGGAACCATAAGTGAGTAGTAAGATGAGCTGATGCTTGATGTTGCGCACGCTCTTGAAAATCCGCACACACTCTTCCTTGCTCAAAACTGCCGGTAATTTCTTCTCCTTCTTCGGACGGGGCAGATGAAGTTGCCAGCCGGTTCTCTTTAATACGTCGCGGTAATAGCATTTCAACGCATTCACCATCATGTTACCGCTGGCACTTTGCTGCCCTCGGCTCATAATACCTGCCAGGTAGCGAATAATTTCTTTCTCCTGCATTTTATCCGGTTCCCGATTGGTGTCGCGCATAAAGCGAATCATAGCATTGCTGTAATTCTTTACAGTGGAAGAGCTAAAATTCCTGGCTAACAGAAAATCAATAAAGGTCTCCAGAACTTCGCGTTTATCGGGCGGCACTTGATCGAGCATGCGGCTTCTGCTCCGGCTAAGGTCCAACTGCTTCCGATTGGGTTGATTGCGCGCCTGCAAATAGCCCTTGGGAAGATTAAGCTGGATCTGAACTTTTTCGGGTTCGAAAAGCATGCGAATAGATTCCAATACCATGGGTGCAGCGGGAAGCAAATAGCAGTCGTCGGCTTTGCTATACCTGCTGTAGCTGAAGCGTTTTATTTTATCATAGAAAACGATGGACTCGGGCAAATGCACCTGCATCATTCTCGAATCGGCTCGATGGACTTCTATTCGAATGACTAAGTTGGTAGTTTTTGGAGAGGTAGCTGGTTTTGTGTATTCCGGCAAAAAATCCGTTTTACCCAGCACCCGGTGCACTGCTTCTCTCACTTTGGGGTGCTGAATGACCATATAGGCCCGATAGCTTTTATTCCAATACACTCCTTTTATAGCCAGCAGTTTACGTACCACCGTTTGCCGGTAATCCATTGTAAAAACCCAATATTTCCCCACCGATTCGAGGATTTGTAATCCGGAAGGTATTTTAGCCTTGTTGAGAGGCTTATGATCGGCCTTGTCCGAACTAATCGTGTGCGGGTGCCGCTGTTCGCTGTTCGCTATGGGTGGAATTTCACGGCTTTCTTCGCCGGCCACCTGAGTTTCCATTTTACTCCCATTGGGTAAAATCCATTCTGCAGGATAGGATTTTAATATTAAAAAGGATTCCTTCGAATAATCCATGTACCAACAGCGGTGTGTTCGACTCCATTGGCATCCTTTACTTTTCAACCAGGATTGTAATTGAGGTTGATGTCCGAAATAAATAGCAATCCGAAAGGCACCCCGGTGCACTATTTTCCCTAGTCGTGCCTTAATCGTAGTTTCCGCCATTTATTAATAGGTTTTAAGCGGTATCTAAAATAAGGTGAAATCGGGAAAAATCTCTGTCAAGTATGAATTGAGAAGGTGTCGTTATCAATTAAGGCATCAAGGAGGAACGGAGAAAGAGTATTGAGTGTGAGTATTGAGTATTAAGGGAAGAAACTGGTCGGAAAAGAGCTTGCTTCCTCGTGCTCAGTTCTCAAAACTCAATACTATTTTTGGTGCCCAGAACAGGACTCGAACCTGCACAACCGTAAGGTCACTGGTCCCTGAAACCAGCGCGTCTACCAATTTCGCCATCTGGGCGTTCACCATTTCATTGCCCTCCTTCGTCAAGGATGGCGAGCTCTCCTACGTCGGGTTCGCCATCTGGGCGTACCATTCATTGCCCTCCTTCGTCAAGGATGGCGAGCTCTCCTTCGTCGGGTTCGCCATCTGGGCGTTCACCAATTCATTGCCCTCCTTCGTCAAGGATGGCGAGCTCTCCTTCGTCGGGTTCGCCATCTGGGCGTTCACCATTTCATTGCCCTCCTTCGTCAAGGATGGCCTGCTCTCTGTCGGGTTCGCCATCTGGGCGTTCACCATTTCATTGCCCTCCTTCGTCAAGGATGGCGAGCTCTCCTACGTCGGGTTCGCCATCTGGGCGTTCACCATTTCATTGCCTTCCTCCGTCAAGGATGGCGAGCTCTCCTTCGTCGGGTTCGCCATCTGGGCGTACACCATTTCATTGCCCTCCTTCGTCAAGGATGGCGAGCTCTCCTACGTCGGGTTCGCCATCTGGGCTTCGGGCGGCAAAGATAATTATTCTGGCAATTTTATTGCACCCGGCTAAGAAATTCTTCGAGCCTTTCTTGTTTCTTTTATCGATAGCCTATTTTACCGGGTGCACAAGATTTCCTTACGCGAAATGGAGGTCGATCTGCCTTGATAATCTGCCGCTAAGTACGTCGTTAAGCCTATCGTTTTACCTTGAAAACAATAGCCGGAACACCTTTGGATTTTTTTTGCAACTGCTTGCTAATGGCCAGGTATTTCCCGTTTTTATCCTCTGCGGATGGAATGATTTCTTTCGTAAGCAAGCACTGGGTTTCATGAAACGACAGGTCGACCCCTTCAGGGATATAAAGCTTTTTCGGAAGGGTTTGATCCTCTTCCATCAAGTAAAACAGGTAAGCATGTTGTTCGTCCTTACTCTGAGTAAGGGCGAAGGATTCAACCTGATATGGAGCGAGTGGCCTGGTGGCATAAATGGCTTCTTCATGTTGCGAAACCCAGCTTCCAATTTCTTCTAAACGCTTCAATACGTTGGGTTGAAGAGCTCCTGTTTTGTCGGGTCCAATGCCGAGCAGTAAATTCCCTCCTTTAGCCACAATTTGGACCAAGGTATGAACGGCCCAGTGGAGCGACTTAACCGGATCGTCGGGCCCGGAGGAGTACCATCCTGAACCCAGGGTAATGCAGCTTTCCCAGGGATAGGGAGGAATTTCCTCGGGAATCTGTTGCTCCGGAGTACGATAATTCTCGAACGGACCATGCACGGTGCGATCAACAAGTAGAATGCCTTCCTGTTTTGAACGTGCGTTAGCCGCAATTCGCTCCATGTCGATGTCCTGAATCCACTGATTCTTCCCTAGCCACGGACGAGTTTCTTCGGTTAAGCTGCCTTCGGGTCGAACCCAGCCGCCATCGAGCCATAAAATGTCCAAAGGACCGTAATCGCTCATCAATTCGTCAATTTGTCGGTGGGTAAAGTCCTTGAATCGTTCCCATTTCTCAGGATATTTTTTGGGATCGTAATTTACGTTCCGGTCTGTTGGCGGAAAGTAGGGCCACCAGTAATCGTTATGATGCCAATCGGCTTTCGAGAAATAGGCTCCAACGGCCAAGCCTTCTTCTCGAAAAGCATTAAATACCTCGAGGCTGATGTTGTTTCGGGGGTGTTTGGAGAATTTACTGCGTGGATTCGAAATGGTATAATCGGTTTGTTTGGAATCGAACATGCTAAATCCATCGTGATGCTTGGTGGTAAAAATCAGGTATTTCATTCCAGCCTCCCGACATGCTTTTGCCCAGTTTTCCGGATTGAATTTTTCCGGATAGAAGCTTTCGGGAAGTTTTTCATATTCTTGCACATAGGTGTTGTAATCCTCGGCGTATGGGCCTTTGCGTTCGCACCAGGGTTCGTCTTCGGGCGCTAGACTCCAGCTTTCCACAATTCCCCATGCGGAATAAGTACCCCAATGGATGATGGCTCCGAATTTCCAATCCTGCCAGGTTTCCAATTTGGCTTTTACTGCCGGATCGCTTGGTGGTACATAAGCAGGTTCCGATGAAGAATCTGGAGGAACGAAACGAATTCGTTTGCGAAGTATGAGGGAATCGTTTCGGAAAACCTGAAAGCGGAAGCGACCGTATGCATAGGGTAGGAGGGAGAAGCTGATGTTTTTTTCTGAAACATTCGGGTAGCGGTGTTCTTCGAGGATGTTGCCCGATTCATCGCTAAGCTGAACGAGCAAGTTGCCGGGTGCATTCCCTAAATACCTCCATTTAACGGAATCGCTTGTTCTGCCGGGATACATGCTGGTTGCCAAGAGGGATGAATCGATTGGCGGAGCATTTTCGCTGATGGTGAAAGCGTAAGCCCAACCCGATCCGCAGTCGGATTCAAAAGCATGTAGGAGTGAACCCTCTGCGTTGAGCAGAATAGCTTCACCTCTGCCGCCTGCTGCATTGAACCAGAACTCTAGTCCATCGCCTCCAGCGTCGGTGAATTCCAATTGATATGCACCCGTTTGAAGCTGAAAGGTGTCCAAATAGGTCTTTTCAGCTTCGAGCACTGAATCGCTCCGATGCAGTACTTCCTGTGTTTCAAGACGGGTGAGGGTCCATTGGTTTTGTTCGGGCTCCCGGTTCGTTCTTAATTTGAAGATTAGTGAAGCTTGATGAACGGGCGCCGGGGTGAAGGCTATTTCCTTACGATTGTCGAGCGGATACGGGTCTTTTTGACCATTCACCCTGCTTACTTCGGCAAAAAAACGATTATTGGAAGGGTTGGTATCAATTATTCCCGGCAAGACAATCGTGTCTTTGTCAAAAGGTTGGATAAGTCCTTGCCACTGGTAGGCGTTCGTTTCAAAGCCGATTGTGCCATATCGGATGGTAAGTGCAGTAATTGGCTCGGAGCCACGGTTAATGATGCTGATAGTGGCATTGCTCAGAGCTGGATTGATGCGGGAATGGATATCTTTATCGGATGGTCGGTGAATATCGCTAAGATGTGCATCCAACGAATGAATGGGTTGCTCGTATTCGATTACATAGGCTGAAATCATTTGTGCTCCCTGATTAATTTCGGTCGCCTCATAAGGTTCCATGCGGAACTGGACGGTATGATTTGATGCTTCTTTTAAAGGTAGGGTGAAAAACTCACCGGGTAGCAAATCTCCGGGACACCAATTCGCACGATCGAAGATCCAGGTTCCGGCTTGAGGGAAAACGGGGTTATCGCCGCACTTTTTCCACAAATTGCGTGTGGAGATTAACTCTCCGTTATACCATATTTCCCTGTATTTGCTGCAAAACTCGGCGCAGTTGTCGGGTAAATCCATACCATGACCGGTTTGAAGAATACGCAGGCGCGCATGTGTGGTGGTTGGGCTGGTCTGAAATGAGATTGGGGCTAATAGTTGATCGATTGGATTATCGGGGTTGCCATATTCGTAACGTCCGTTGTAAATAGTGTGGATTTTTACTGGTTTTGCTGCGGGTGTTCCGGTTATGAAAGCAAACTCCAGGTTGAGTTTCCATCCTCGATCGTGATTGGGTTCGTAACCGGAGTGGATGTAATCGATCAGGACACTGTCGTGCAAGTACAATCGGAAGTCGGTCAGGTCCATTTCCCAGGTGAAGGCCCAGTCACTTTTAAAGAATCCTCCATAAGGAGTGATGAGTTTTCCAAGTTCCAGGTTGAGGGTATCTTGTTTGTTATCGGATTGTTTGACGAGCATGATTCGGTCCAGGTAATCCCAGTCGGCGCATCGCATGGTATCGGGACAAGCAAAGTGGGCATACATTAAAATTTGACGAATAGGAGTGTTTTCATCCGGGAAGACCGTCCAATGAGGGTGGTGTTTAATACCTTCCGATGGGTCGGTAACGATTACTTCGTTTCGATGCGAGAAGATTCGGAGGGTATCTTGTGCTTTCAGTTTGAACTGGAAGGAAGCGGTGAAAAGAATGATGAACGACAGAAGTAGGAGATGTTTCATGCGGAAAATATTCTTTAGTAAACGATTGCTTGGATTCATAGCTTTTAAAATTTTGAAAGGAGCTTATTCGGCAATAATTTCATCGATGAAAGGGAGTAAAAGAATCCGGAAAGGATTAGGATAGGAAGCAATTTGAGGTGTTTCATTGATTAAATCTTATGCTTCGAACATAAGCAAAATGAATCATCCTGCCTGATGGAGAAACAGATTATTCAGCATGTAAAAATTTGAGCACACTGGGCAAGGAGGCTCTCCAATAGGTCCAATTATGGGCTCCATCGCGCACCCGATATTCATGCGGAATTTCTCGTTCGCTGAGGAGGATGTGCAAGTAACTGTTTCCGCGGAAGATGTAGTCGTCGTCGCCGATATCGATGTAATAGCGTATAGAGCGCAGCGTTTCTTCGGGGAGGGTTTCAGCGAGGTAGAGTGTATTGTTTTGTTGCCAAAAAGGAGTGATGCGGTTTTCGCCCTGCGGAATAAATCCGGCAGCTAATCCGTATCGTTCGAAAAACACGGAATCCGGCATGTTTTGTATTTCTTTATCGGTACGAATGGCTGCGCTGAGTGGAGCGCAAACACTGAATAGGTGAGGGTGATGCCAGGCATAGAGCAAAGCGCCGTGTCCGCCCATGGAGAGGCCTGCTATGAATCGTTCGGATCGCTTGCTTCTGATTCGATATTGGAATTCTACCGCCGGGATCAATTCCCGGATAAAATAATCTTCGAAGGAATAGCTGCCATTGCTGCGATTCATGTAGTAGGTTCGCTCGGCATCGGGCATCACGATAATGAGCGGCTCGATAGCACCAATAGCTAGCAAGGAATCGGCCGTGGCTTGCACTTTCCCTTTACGAATCCAATCGGTATGATTTCCACCCAAACCATGCAACAGATATAGCACCGGAAAGGAATCAGTTGGATTCGATTGGTAGGAGGGAGGAAGATACACCGCCCATTCTTTTGTTTTTCCCAGAATGGAGCTGTAAGTGGTTCGAGTGGAATCGATCCGACTTTGTGCATAAGCGGTGTTGCACAAGAAGACTGTTAGAATCAAAAGGGAAAAGAAGCGGAGTTTCATGCTGTCAAATGAGCCTTAGGCATCCTGCTGGGTGCATTCTTTACACGTTCCGTAAAAATACAACGAGTGGTAAACCACATGAAAATCGTTCAGTTCGGCGGCTGTAGTCTGAATTTCGTGAATACGAGGGTCGCAGAACTCGGTGATTTTGCCACATTTGGTGCAAATGAGGTGGTCGTGCTGACGGCATTCGTAAGCTTTTTCGAACTGGGCAATATTTTTACCGAACTGATGCTTAATCACTAATCCGCATTCCTGAAGAAGTTCGATGGTATTGTAGAGTGTTGCCCGGCTAACCCGATAATTCTTGTTCTTCATGAAAATGTAGAGCGATTCAATGTCGAAATGTCCGTTTCGGGAATAAATTTCGTCTAGAATAGCATATCGTTCCGGGGTTTTACGGTGTCCTTTCTTCTGAAGGTATTCGGTAAACATTTGTTTAACCGTTGTTTTGGTGTCTTCGCAAATCATAGCATTCAGTGATTTTAATCACTCAAAAATGCTAAAAATATTCATTCCTCCAATTTTTATTTAGAACAAATAGGAGTAATGGCTTGTGGGGTAGTCGATTTTTAACCGCTTTAATTTACTCCAGGCTCAAATTTATTCCTGAAGGCTAGGTTTTGAGGGGAGTTGATTCACCCAAAATTGATGGAGTTGATCCATTTGGCTGCTTCCACGGATGCGGCCGGTGAGGAGAAAGATATACACTCCGGCCATAAAAATGATAGCAACCAGAGCGGTTATAAAAGATAGGCTGGCCGATAAACCCAAGCTGATTTGGGAAATTGCTAACATGATAGCGAGCCCGAAGATGACGACTCCTCCGGTTAGGAAAAACATGGTCATGGTAAAGGTAGCGGGATGAGGTCCGAGTAATTCGCGGATTTGAGTGTTATCCGATCCTTCATCGAGGGTAAGGGTTAGCTCCGGCGACCACCATTTTTTCAGATGATTACGAAAACTAACGAAAACTTTGTTGTTTCCAGTTCGAACAATGAAATCCGGGTTTTCAGCGTGGGTAGTTTCCTTAAAGCTACGCTGGATGGCCTCCATTGACAAGTCGGAATGGTAGTTTTTCCGAATATTGATTCCCAAATCGTTTAGCATGCTTTTGTTTTTGTTCAAATATACGATTGGGCATTAAAAATGAAACACCCAGGCCATAAAAAAACCGATTCCAGCTATTCCTGATCGAAGTCTATCTATCCAGATATGTTGAGGTGGTTGAAGGTAATATCAGCTTGTAATTAGTTCACTAACGCATCCTGTAAGAAGCAAAATGATAGGTAATCACTTTGAGCAGAGCTGTTTAAAGCGAGGTGAAAATTAACTCTAAGGAAGAAATGAACAGGCTGAATGATCCAGTTACTTTTAGTCGATGAGTTAGGCTGCTTGTGGGAATAATCTCTTTTAGGGTAAGATAAACTATCTGTTCCAGAAATTGTTGCATGGGGGAGATATAGGAGGATGGAGGAGGGGCTTTATTTAATTTAATGGAAGAAATGATGAGACGTTTACGGTTTAAAATGCTAATAATCTCATTATTGTTCGCTGGTTTAGAGGTATATGGGCAGCATCCGCTCATGATTCCTGATACGATGTCGGGAACAGAGTTTTACCTGGAGTTGCAGCATGGTACGCATTCATTTTTACCGGGAACTTCATCTGCCACTATGGGTGCAAATGGCTCAATCTTAGGTCCAACTTTAATAATCAACAAGGGCGATTCGATTCATTTAAGCGTTAAAAACTCTATTGGAGATACCACGACCATTCATTGGCATGGATTACATGTTGCTCCGGAGAACGATGGTGGTCCCCATACCAGTATTGCTCCGGGCGAGGTTTGGAATCCTCGTTTTAAGGTACGCGACGAGGCAGCCACTTATTGGTATCATCCCCATTTGCATCATCGGACCAATTACCATGTTACGATGGGACTAAGCGGACTCATCCTCGTTCGCGATTCGGTAGAGCAAAGCTTGAATTTGCCCCGTGCTTACGGAGTAGATGATTTTCCTTTAGTGTTGCAAACCAAGCATTTAGATAGTTTGCATCAGATCGATCCCAATTCGAACCAGGATTGGTTGCCCATGGTTAACGCTACGGTCGATCCGGTATTGGAAGTTCCAGCTCAATGGGTTCGGTTTCGTGTGCTGAATGGTAGTTCGCAACGCAGTTTTAATTTGGGCCTTTCTAACCAAAGCCTGTTTTATCAAATAGCCTCGGATGCCGGATTACTGGAGGAACCGTATCCGACCAATCGTTTATTGCTTTCGCCGGGCGAAAGGGCCGAATTGATGATTAATTTCGCTACGATGCAAGATAGCATCCTCTCCCTGATGAGCTATGCTTCGGAAATTCCCTCGGGTATTTTTGGTGCTCAAAATCCTGGCATGAATCCAAATATGGCATTGGATAACTATCATCCAAATCCGCTCAACGGAGCCAATTTTCAGATGCTCCAATTCCAGGTGGTTGAGTCTAATAATCAGGCAAATACTGAATTGCCGGCTTTTCTAACGGAGGTAGAGCCTCATAATCCCAATCAACGTGACTTAAAGCGTGTGTTGGAATTTAGTCCCATGATGATGGGAATGAACCAGTTGAATAGCCATTTTTTAATTAATAATCAGTCTTTTAGTATGGACGTTATTAATTATGAGATACCGCTCAACAATATGGAAACATGGACCTTGCGAAATAATTCGGCTATGGCTCATCCCTTCCATGTGCACGATGTTCCCTTTTATATTTTGTCGCGTAACGGTGCTGCTCCGCCTATTAATGAGCGCGGACGAAAAGATGTCGTTTTAGTCTATCCGATGGAAGAAGTAGAGATTATTCTCCATTTCATTACCCATTATAATCCAGATATCCCCTACATGTATCATTGCCATTTGCTTCCTCATGAAGATCATGGGATGATGGGTCAGTTCATTGTTTACAAGCCTTTGAGCGACGAGCATATCGACGCAGAATCTTTCAGCAAGGTATTTCCTAACCCGGTACAGGATCGTTTGCACATTGAGCTTTCCAATCGCGTTGGGATGGTGGAATGGAAGCTTTTCGATTCCAGGATGTTGGAGATCATGCAAGGTGCTTCCTCAGGTGCTTTCGACTTGCAGGTTGGCTCGTTAGCGCCAGGTGTTTACGCACTTCGTTTAGAAGGTGAAGGTGCTGTTCAAACTCATTTAGTGATGGTTCAATAAGCAAAAAAGGATAAGGTGTATTTGTGAAAATCGCTCTTGGTCAATAAATGCGGTCGAACGATTTCTTCTTCAATAAATGGATTACCTTCCTATTGGTCTTTCGACTTATTGGGAAGGACTTCCTAATGGAACCTTTTCGTAAATAAGCTAACCCGTTATGGAAAAATCTCCTACGATTATAATTTGTATGAGATTTTTTCAATTTTTGTTGGGTTGAAACTGTAGCAATCCTCAATCGAAACCTATGGCTAAGAAGAAAAACACTTTTTTTGTTAATTTTTGGAGAGAAACGGGCACGAATACTGGTAAATGGGCGAGTAATAAAATCTTTGGAAATACCGGATGGGCAACTCCTCGTCGGCATATCTTCGATTCGGATGAGGCAGGACAGGCTGCGAAAAAGATTCGTAGCTCGAGTAAGGCTTCGGAACGTTCGGGAAAAGAAGAGCTTTCAGAACCCAGCCCAAAGGAATTAATGACGAAAGAACTCATGGATCTTGCCGCTTCCATCGATTTTAATACCAACTCGGTGGACGATATTTCCCTGAAACTCGACGACTTATTGGTTGGGGCAGAAAAAGGATTCGATGTTGATCTTTCACCCCAGATTTTTAAAGTGAAAATTCGAGCGGGAATACAACGGTTGCGATGGTTGAATGAAACAACCCGAGCCGACTTTTATCAACAAGAATTGGAGCGAATAGAAGGGAAAGTTAAACGTAAGCGGTTCCTGAATGTCTTACTCATTGTAGTTGCACTTTTAGGAATGCTCCTCTTTATGCTTATCGCTTCTTCTTAGTCCCAATTAACTTACGAATTTCGTTTAGTTTATTCAACGCCTCAATTGGAGTGAGGTTATTGATGTCGATTCCCGCAATTTCAGTGCGGATTTGCTCTAATACGGGATCGTCGAGCTGAAAAAAGCTGAGCTGATAGCCCTCTCGTTGAGCTCCCAGTCCGGTGGGAGGCTGAGGATCGTCCTCCGAGCCCTGATGATGTTGTTCCAGTTCTTTCAGAATTTGATTCGCTCGTGAAATAACCGATTGGGGCATCCCGGCGAGCTGAGCTACATGAATCCCAAAACTATGCTCACTACCACCACGCATCAACTTCCGAAGAAAAATAATTTTACCATCAACCTCCTTAACCGAAACATTATAATTTTTGATTCGAGGATAGGTTTTTTCCATCTCATTCAATTCGTGATAATGGGTGGCAAAGAGTGTTTTTGCTTTGAATCGCGGATGTTCGTGGATGTATTCGGCAATGGCCCAGGCAATGCTAATGCCGTCGTAGGTGCTGGTCCCACGTCCTAGTTCGTCGAGCAAGATGAGGCTTTTCCCGGATAAATTATTCAGAATGCTGGCGGCTTCGTTCATTTCGACCATGAAGGTTGATTCCCCTTGAGCCAGGTTGTCGGAAGCCCCAACCCGGGTGAAAATTTTATCGACAATTCCCAGTCGTGCTGCTTTTGCCGGGACAAAAGAGCCAATTTGAGCCATGAGGCAAATCAAGGCTGTTTGGCGGAGCAAGGCCGATTTACCGGCCATATTTGGTCCGGTTATGATGATGATTTGTTGCTGATTACTGTTGAGTGTTACATCGTTAGCAATGTATTCTTCGCCGATGGGAAGTTTTTGCTCGATTACCGGATGTCGGCCTTCCCGGATTTCCAACTCGTCCGATTCGGTCATTTGCGGTTGAACGTATTGGTGACGTTCGGCAATTTCAGCGAAGGAGAGCAACACATCGATTTGCCCGATTAAGTTCGAATTGCGTTGGATAGCCGGGATGTGTTTGAGCAACGATTCAACGAGTTGTTGGTATAGTTGGGATTCGATGTGAAGAATTTTTTCTTCGGCACCCAGGATTTTCTCTTCGTATTCCTTCAGTTCTTCGGTAATGTATCGTTCGGCGCTAACCAGTGTTTGTTTTCGAATCCAGTTCGAAGGGATTTTATCCTTGTGCGTATTGCGCACTTCAATATAGTAACCGAACACGTTGTTGAAGCTGATTTTCAGCGAAGGGATGCCAGTCGATTCAATTTCGCGGGCTTGAATCTGAGCCAGGTAATCTTTCCCTGAGTAGGCAATCTTTCGAAGTTCGTCCAGTTCGGGCGAAATACCTTCTTGAATTACCATGCCCTTTCCGATTTGCGCCGGAGGTTCTGCAACGATTTGTTGTTCAATGGTTTTGATCACTTCGGGGAGCAGTTGCAGTTGTCGAGCAATTTCCTCGAGCGCTTCATTTCCTGATTCTTGGAGTGTTTTTTCGATGGGTTGAATGGCTTGCAAGGCGATTCTCAACTGTTGACACTCCCGAGGATTAATTCGATGAACCGCTATTTTGGAAACTAACCGTTCTAAGTCGCCAATGAGCTTGAGGTTTGGAAGGATTTCTTCCGAGTTATTCTGGTTTTTAAGGAAATGGGCCACCATAGCGTGACGCTTTTCGATGGGTTCAAGGTCTTTAAGCGGGAGGGCAACCCATCGTTTCAGCGTTCGGCTACCCATTGGAGTGACCGTTCGATCGAGGATTCGGATGAAGGGTACAGCTCCTTCGTTGAGCGATTCGAAGAGTTCGAGATTTCGAATGGTGAATCGATCGAGCCATACGTAATGATCTTCTTCGATGCGAGATATGGAATGGATATGGGCAATTTGCTCGTGTCGGGTAAGGTCGAGGTAGTGAAGGATCGCTCCGGCTGCAGTGCTTGCCAGTTGAAGCGAATCGATGCCGAATCCTTTCAGATTTTTAGACTGGAATTGCTTGAGCAGTCGTTCCTCGGCCGATTCGATTTGGAATGCCCAATCTTCGAGGGGATAGGAATAGAAGCGATCGCCAAAGGTTTCGTGGAAGAAGGTTTTTTTGCTTCGTTCGTATAAAATTTCTTTCGGACGAAAACCCTGGATTAGTTTATCGATGTATTCGAGGTTTCCTTCGGCCGTTAAGAATTCGCCGGTATTGGCATCGAGGAAAGCGATACCGGCCCGGTTTTTTTCGAGATGAACGCTGGCCAGGAAGGTGTTTTCGCGCGTATCGTGAATCGAATCCGAGATGGAAACACCCGGAGTAACCAGCTCGGTGATACCTCGTTTGACAATTTTTTTAGTCGTTTTGGGGTCTTCCAATTGTTCGCAAATAGCCACTCGTTGGCCGGCACGAACCAATTTGGGGAGGTAGGTGTCGAGCGCGTGGTAGGGGAATCCGGCTAATTCGATATAGGATGCTGAGCCATTTGCCCTGCGAGTTAGGGTAATGCCCAAAATCTCGGCTGCTTTTATGGCATCGTCGGAAAAGGTCTCGTAAAAGTCGCCAACCCGGAACAACAAGACAGCATCGGGGTGTTTGGCTTTGATGCTGTAGTATTGCTTCATGAGCGGCGTTTGGACGATATTTTTTTCTTTACTCAAAGTCTTCATTTTTTAAAACGAATAAAGATACATGAACCGACTTGAATTGGAAGAGCCGGATACAAAAAAAGAGCCTCTGGTGAGAGGCTCTTTTAAAGGTGGATGAATTTTTTATTCGAATTCGATAATCAAATGATTTTTAGGGATGATATCTCCCTCTTTTACATGAATCTTGAGAATCTTTCCCGAAAAAGGGGCTTCAATTCGATTTTTCATTTTCATTGCTTCCAGAATGAGCAGTCGGGCTCCTGCCTTTACTTTTTGCCCTTCGGTAACAAATATTTTAGCTACTGTTCCGGGAATAAACGCTTTCATTTGTTTCGGATTAGGAGCTTCGTATTTGACACGATTTTCGAATTTTGTGGTCAGGTTAGTTTTATATTTTGAACCATCGATGACCAGCGATTTCATTCTGGGTTTCTTGCTTGCTTCTTGTGGATTGTCCATAGTCATTTTTTTTTAAGTAAAACCTTCGATTTCATTCAGTCGGGCAATCGACAGGATTAGAACGGAGGAATACCATGTTTTTTCATCGGACGGTCGGCCACTTTGTTGGCAGAGATTTCGATGCTATGCAGGATTACCTTCCGTGTTTCGGTTGGTTCAATCACCGCATCGACATAGCCTTTCGAGGCAGCTACGTATGGATTAGCAAACTTGTCTTTGTATTCTTTAATTTTGATTTGGCGCATTTTTTCCGGGTCTTCGGCAGTCATAATTTCCTTCCGGAAGATGATGTTCGCAGCTCCTTCCGGCCCCATCACCGCGATTTCGGCACTTGGCCAGGCAAAGACGAAATCGGCTCGTAAGTGCCGCGAGTTCATGGCAATGTAGCCACCACCATAGGCTTTACGCAGGATTACCGTAATTTTTGGCACCGTTGCTTCAGAATACGCATAGAGTAATTTTGCTCCATGGCGAATTACACCGGCATGTTCCTGATCGATTCCCGGTAAATAACCCGGCAAGTCCACTAAGGTTACGATAGGAATGGAGAAGGCATTGCAGAATCGTATGAAACGAGCTGCTTTGTCGGATGAATCAACATCGAGTACACCTGCCAGCACGAGCGGTTGATTGGCAATGAAGCCAACCGTTTCGCCATCCATTCGGCCAAATCCGATGACAATGTTTTTAGCCCAAAGCTCTTGGACTTCAAAGAATTCGGAGTTATCGGTAATCGATTTGATAACGTTTCGTACATCGTAGGGTTGTTTTGGATCGCCCGGTACAATGCTATCGATTTTGTATTCGCGTTTTGGTTTTTTAGCGGGGAAAGGTTTGGCTTTTTGTGTGTTGTTCCACGGAATATAGGTAACCAGTTTTTTAATTTGGTCGAAGCATTCGGCTTCGCTTTCGGCAAAGAAGTGTGCATTTCCGGTTACTTCGCAATGAACGCGTGCACCACCTAGTTCTTCCATGGAGATTTCTTCGCCGAGCACGGTTTTAATTACTTCGGGACCCGTAATGAACATTTTGGAGATATTGTCCACTACAAATACGAAATCGGTTAAGGCTGGTGAATAAACTGCACCTCCGGCGCAAGGACCGAGAATAACCGAGATTTGTGGAATAACCCCGGAAGCCAGGGTGTTTCTCCAAAAGATTTCGCCATAACCGGCCAGTGAGTTAACCCCTTCCTGTACGCGAGCTCCACCGGAGTCGTTGATTCCAATAAGTGGTACGCGCATTTTCATGGCGTGATCCATAATCTTGGTTATTTTGCGGGCATGCATGAGACCTAATGATCCCCCTGCAACGGTAAAGTCTTGAGCATAAATACAAATGGGCGCTCCAAAGATTCTGCCGGTTCCAATAATTACACCGTCGCCATGCAGCGTCTTTTTGTCCATGTCGAAATCCCGTGCTTCATGGGCAGCGAATAAATCGTATTCCTGAAAGGATTCGGGATCCAACAAGGAGATAATTCTCTCGCGGGCGGTCATTTTTCCCATTTTCACCTGCTTTTCAATGGCAGCTTCTCCACCTCCCAGAATTACCTCTTCACGTCGCTTTTGTAATTCTTTAATCTTAGCTTTTAAAGACATAATGTTACTTTTTAGTTAATACTTTTCCCTCGTCGTTGCGTGGGGAAGGTAAAATATCTATTCAAATGTAGAAATATTTTCATTGTTTCAGAGGTATTTACTTATTGCTTCACGAAGCGATGAAAAGTCGCATCGCTAGCCGATTTGAGTATATAAACACCTGCCGGAAGATTACCAACCGGAATGGAATTTTGCTGATAAAGGGGATGGGTTTCGAGTAATTGACCTTTTAAGTTGAAGACTTGAACTTCGTCGATTGCCTGGGCCGATTCAATATACAAGATTTCGGAACAAGGATTCGGATAAAGTTGCAGCGGTTTGCTTCGGTGATCGTGCGCATTTAGGAGCGGCTGAAGATCAATATCTACCTCCTCTGTGGTGTAATAATCCTGCAGGTTTACAAAGAGCTCTTGCGTCTGATAGCCGGGAGCCGAGACCTGTAGTTGGTAAACACCCGGTGATACAAATCGATAAAAATCGCCTTTGAGTGAATCGCTGTAAACAAAAGATTGATCGAAATCGTGAACCAAGAGCTCTATTTTGGCACGAAGCGGTAATTGAGTTTCGGCATCTTTCACGAATCCGTGAATTCCATAATGGCTGCGGTCGATGTAATTTAACAAGGATCGATAGGAAGCTTCCCAATAAAGCGGTAGGAGGCCGGGAGCCGGCATTTTATTATTGCTGAGTTCCAGGGTAACCTCTCGCCCACCGGTGAAATAGGTAACATAATCCTGACGGCTTCCGGTAATGTAGTACCAGCTATAGCCATTGGTTATTCCATTGTTAAAACTGCTGAGGTAATTCCCTAAATCGGGCTGGGTATAAAGATGAGCAGTGTCGACATATTCCCTGGATAGAAAAATGAAAAAATCGTCGTCGGGATGAGGGTGCGACCAGGTATCCCAGGGGTAATTGAGAACTTCGAATCCGCCGTGAATGTTTCCCGATAAATGAATGCGATGCTTTTGGTGCATGTTCATTTGTGCCAGGTTTTCGCTTTGCCATGGATTTCCGTCGGGATGGTTTCCGACCGAAGGATCGGGGAAATTTCGGTTTAAATCGAGTTGATTTGCATTGAAGCGAGTGGCTCCGAACACAGAATTCTCGCTAACCGCATAAGTACCATCGGGATTAGCCAGAGGATTTAAGTAGATGTGCGTTTTTTCGATCAATTGAGTGATTTTTGCATTTGATCCATAGGAGCTTAGCAAATAATCGGCTAAACGAAGCAGTAAGGGGTAGCCCAAGGTTTCATCGCCATGCATGGTGGAAGTAAGGTACACTCCCGGCAAGGAAAGAGTTTCGTCTAAATCGGTCGAAATAATGAGGTATAAAATCGGTCGATTTTCTTCGCTATATCCCATGGTGTCGAGGCGACAAAGTTCGGGATATTCGAAGGCAAATTCTTGCATCATTTCGTAGTAGGCTTGCAGGCTGGGGTAGAAGTCCCAATTGGAGGAAGGAGCTCGGAGCAAGCTCTCTTCCGAATGCTGAAGCGATGGTGGAAGCAATACCTCATGAGCAATTTGATTGGACTTCAGGAAAGCATAACCTGCTTCATTCGCATAGAGCAGTAATTGATCGTTCTGTAGTTTATCGACCGAGGTAAGGGAATCTAATCCGCGTTGTAATTCAGCCTCAATGGGCAGAGGAATGGCACAATAAACCTCGCCGCGTTGTTGCAGCCATTCCTGCGCCGATAGGGTAGCTTGGGTTTGAGCTGACAGTGAATAAGATACGAGTAGAATGCCCCAGAGCAATAGCTTTGAAACGAACGAAAAATACGGAAGGCTTACCCTCATTTCGATGCTTTTATCCTCCCCGTGAATGGATTTCGGCCTGTTATATTTCATCTCAAGCTTAAATTTCGGACAGCAAGTATAAGCACGATTTTATTTGAAACCTAGTTGCTGGTTTATTTTTATAACTAGCTTATTATCATTCTTTAAGCCTTGTTTTTTGCAAAGAGGCTCAAGAGGGGAGCCAGGACAAATGAGGCGATAATCCCTAAAGTACCTGCTCCGGGCGATGAAAAATACCAGGGTTTAATGGTTTCAAGGGTCGATACACCAACAAAGTAGAGAATCAAGGTAATGCTCAGACCGATTAGGCCAGATCCGTAGGCCGCCAATCGGCTGGTTCGCTTCGAAAATAGTCCCCAGAAGAAAGGTCCTAAAAAGAAAGCGCCGAGAGCACCCCAACTGATTCCGAGGATTTCGACGATCACATCGAGTTCAACATAGGCCAGTAAAACAGCAAGGCCAATGAAAACAGCGCTCATAATCCGCATGAGGCGTGTAAGGGAGCGGTCGCTGATGTTTTTCTGGATGTAACCGGCCCAAAAATCTTTGGTAAACGACGAGCTGGAGATGAGCACCAGCGAGGCCAGCGTGGACATGGAGGCCGATAAAATCAGCAATAAAATAATGACTGATAAATATTCCGGGATTACCGATGTAAGCAGTTCGGGCATGAGGCGATCGAAGATAGGTTGTCCGTTTTCGAATGCTTGAGGAGTGGTTTCGGGAGTTAGAAAGACCCTTGTTGTGGAACCTAAGTAATAGGCAATGAATCCAATGAGCATGGCGAAAATTGTCGATGCAAACATTCCGATTTTAACCGAACGTTGATCTTTAATGGCGTAGAATTTTTGCACCAGTTGTGGCATAGCTAATGGAGCCATCGAAGTAAGGAAGATTAGCGAGAACAGGTTCATAAATCCCGGAGGGCCCACCGGTCCGACCAGTTTTTCATTAATCAGGCTTAGATTTTCTCCAATCGTGCCCATTCCGCCACCTTTTTGAATGGTGCTATAGAATAAAATGACCACGCTTATGGCCATGATGATTCCAAAAACGGTATCGATGAGCGCCATGGATTTATAACCACCCATGATAACATAGGTAGCTGTGAAGAATCCCATTGCAATGAGAATGACTCCGTAATCAATTTGAAAACTGCTGGTGAACAAATACGACAGACCCATAAAAACGGCTGCGGAATATGGAATCATGAAGATGAAAATGACCAGTGCCGACAAGAGTTTAATGTGTTTGCTTTGGTATCTTTTTTCCAGGTATTCGCTCATCGTGGCCACTTTCATTTCGACCGACATGGTTTTAATTTTCCATCCCAGTACTTTCCAAACCAGCAATACCCCGATCAGTGCATTGAAGAGAGCGATCCATAGCCCGGAAAAGCCAAAGGACCAGCCAATCTTTCCGGCGAAGCCGATGAATAACACTGCTGAAAAATACGCTGTTCCGTAGGAAAAGGCTGTCATCCAAGGGCCTACATTTCCTCCTCCCAAAAAGAAGTCGTTGAAGGTTTTGGTTTTTTTCATTCCGGTATAACCAATCCAGAAGGTGAGCAAAGCGTAAAGAGTGAGAACTATTACTTTAATATCCATCTTACCATGTGTTCAAATGAGGAGTCAAAACTATCCAAAATGAATTGAAACTGAGTGTGGTAAAAAGCTATTGTAAAACACCTGGTAAAATCGGAAGGAGTCCCGGAAGGCATATTACTTTGCAGATGATTTATAAGTGATTATTTATTAGGAATGCATCATGGAATTAGCTTTAAGCCGAAAGGACAAACTTACTTACACTCGAAGGAACCGTTTCCTTGTCGGATTGGACACTTTGGGGAGAAAATTTTCGATAAAGTATAGCATTTTGAGTTTGATTTTATTCTTCAGCTTGGGGGCGAAGGCCCAATTATCGACACCTTGGGGTGAAATTGCTCCTTTTGGCAGGATATTTACCGGATTCGTTTATAATGCCGATCCACGAATAAAACCGGGGAAAACCTTTTTATTCGATGCCGGTATTCTAGGACTGGATTACAAGCTCAACGATCGGATTACGGCAGCAATCATGTACGATGTAACTCGTACTACGAATTTTGCTTATGCCGATTCACTGGGTATCAGTAATTATTTTGAAGGAAGTAAGTACACAGCCTATTTGAAGATGGGGCAAATTAACTGGAAGTTTTATCCGGGATTTACCTTATCGGTGGGGCAAATTTTGAGTGTTCAGTATTTGCTCCCCAACGATTTATGGTGGGGTTTACGCTATGTTGATGTAACAGCGCAGGAGAAATTTCGATACGGGATGCCGGCCGATTTTGGAGCGCTTTTGTCTTATCAGGTTAATCCACGGTTGAAGATTAAAATTGGAGCTGTTCAGGGTGAGGGACCTTTCCGGTATCAGAATGAGGAGTCGGATTTTTTATACATGGCCAAGTTGGAGTATCAGCCATGGCCGGGATGGCAGTTTAATGTGTACTACGATTATGAGACCATCCATCCGGAATTACTGAAGGAGAATAAGGAAGTTTTGTCGCTGTTTGGAGGGTATAAGAACGAAGAGTGGATGGTTGGGGTGGAATACAACTCCATGAAGAACGCGAACTTTGAATGCGACCACGATCGAGAAATGCTTTCCGCTTATAGTTCGTACAACTTTTATAAAAACTATGGTGTATTTGTTCGCATCGATTACGGAACCTTGCTATTAACCGGAGCCGACAAGCATTATTATTTCATCGGAGGGCTTCAGTACATCGAGGATCATAATTATTTTGTTTCAGTCAATTATCGGCAGAATAATTACCTGATTAACGAAGATGTTAGTCAATACTACGTAAACTTTGGATTGTTTTTCTAATTAGACAGTTTCAATCATTGTGGCCCAATAAAAACTGAAATTGAACGTATCCACTCGGTCTACTACCTAATTTATTTTTAGGCGATGCTAAGCTTTCGTGCGGATGAAAAATGCAGAAAGCAGAAAAATATCTTGAATTGATTCGACTACAAGGAGATTTGGGCATAGGTGTGAAAGAGTTATGGGAGCATTATGGATTGAATTTTTCGAATAGTTCTCCACTGAATTTTTCCATTTTTTCTGCAGTCAAATTTTCTAATCACAGCGCACTTGAACGGCCCATCCGATTTGAACCCAATGATGGGCATAGGTATAATGATTGTTTTTGTGTCGCTCCTACGGAGCTAGAATGGATATTTGTTCGTTTTTACTACAAAGGTTTCGTCCCGACGGGACTGCACTTGAGCGCCTTATGACACATTATTTTTGCTTCATTGGTTTATTCCATGCGGGACTGTGTAGGCTTAGATTTGGCAAAAACTCAACGAGTTGACTGAAGGGGTATTTTCCGCCATTCATACTGTCTGTTGTTTCATTTAGACCGCAACTAAGCGGAATTAATTCAAATCGGCACGTGTTGTTTTAGCTTTCAATGTGCAATATATCAATTGATTACAAGGGTTTGTGCAGGTTTCCTTTGGACACTAATGAGCTTCAATAGGGAGGAAGTGATCCTTGAGCGAGGAAGTTGGTAGTAACAAGCATAAAATCATGAGAAGATAGGGGAAAATTGCGGTAAAGCGAACAAGATAGCCAAGAGGTTTTCTTGTTCGCTAATGGATTGCCTCCTTGCGGGGTTTGAAACAGGAGTGTTGATTTTTAAGGTAAGGTGATGAATACTCCCAGGCTTCCCTGCACATCAATGTAATAGGGTGATTTTGGGTAGAGGCTATTGGATTGATAATCAAGGTTAACAGAATTAAGTGCATTGGTAAATAAGGATCCTTCCACAGCGAGCTGTAAACCCATTTGCGGGGTAAGGTAATAACGAACTCCTGCCAGTAGGGTCCCAAACAGGTAAGAGTTTAGTTGGCTTGGTTGGTACAGGTCGTCATACTCACTTTCTGCTAGAACTATTGAGTAAACAGAGATACCCCCTCCGTATCCCAAGCCGGCATAGGGTTTCCATTTGTCGGTTTGTAAAAAATAAATGTTGGTTTGAAGACTGAGTGAGGCATTTGTTTTTTCAGGTTCTGCGTCGAAGATGTATGTCTTGTTTGGTTCGAAGGAATTAAAACGGTCGACATCGAACTGGTCCTGACGCATGACTTGACTCGTAAGGCTTATGCTGAAATTGCCTATGCTGTAGGTTATTTGTCCGTTGATGCCTTTTCCAAATCCGAAGGCATTTCGATAGGTTGCAAATTCCTGATCGAGCGAATAAGCTGATGCCATGTTAATGCTTAAACTGAGTTTCCCTTGTTGTGCATTTAGGCCGATAGCAGCGAGAGAGATGATGAGTGTGCAAATTGTTTTTTTCATGTATTGCAAATTTGAGTTTATAGTTGGGTTAATTGCTTCATAATTGGTAGAGGCGTTAGGTGATGGTTGCTTTTGATAAAACACAACTGCGATATTTTTTTCGATAGAAGATGAGTTAGTTGTTAGATTATAGATTACTGTGTTTCATCTAAGTACATGACAAAAATTTATACTTATATTCAAACTGATGCAAATTATTAGTTAACAATGTATTAGTTAAGAAAGCTGGACCATATTTAAAGAAACTTTGAGCTCTTTTAGTATCGTTTTCATAGTCAAAAGTGTAGTGATTTCTAACTTAAAGAACTATATATCGCAGTTTTTCACCTAAATCAAACGATTAAGGCTATACAGTAGATGTTGGCATATTTAATTGGTTTTGAATTGTTTGAGATTACTTGTCATGTACTAAGATCAACTATACAAAAAAATGGAAGTGGATACTATAAATACATTTTATCCTTTTCCTTTTGGTATTAATTTTTGGAAAGTTTTGTTAGAGTCATTTTGCAGGATCCTTCGCAAGTACATTCTACACTTCCTGTTGTAATTACGTACCGTTCCCTACATAATGCATTAGGATCGGAGCAACCACCAGTACAGTCAATCTCAAGTTTTTCTTCATCTGGACCATCTACATTAAGATAGGCATACATAACTGATTCAACATTATTATTTGCCGTTACGATATCATATAATAGGATATACGTATTGCCTAGTTCTTGTAATTCAATTGACGTAATATCATAAGCAATTCCGCTATAGTATGTTGCAACAAATTCTTCAAGTTCTTCCAGGAAGAGATATTTATTGTTTAGGTTATCAATTAATTGCTGTTTCTCTTCTTCGGTTTGAGGGCTTTCACCTGTTTCATAGGTGATATGCATTACGCAATTATCACATTTGCATTGTACATATTCTTCTTCTGTTCCATCTCCTCCTATATACAGGACTCCTTCTAATGCACATGCTTGGCCACTGCTACATGTTCCTGAGCAGTGCACACTATATGACAGTATTTCATCTTTCGCTTTTAGCTTTGAAGATATGATTGAATTGTCATTTGGTCCATTCATTATATTTTCAATTTGAGCTGCTTCTGAATTGTCGCATGACGAAAATGCATAGATTACCAGGGTTAAATAAATTAAATTTCTCATCGATTAAAGTTTAAATTATTAATTAGTGGAAACTATCCTTCTTATCCTGCCTCATTTGTTTAATTGCTCAGAGTCCAGGCCATAGGGGCGTTTTCTTGCTTGAGGTTAAAGATTCCTTTTTTAATTATATGATATTTCGAATGTCATCGTTTGATAATTCCATGATCAAGCGAGTGGGTTATAAGTTAATTCTGTAGGATTAATAATTTTTAAGTCAGTGGTTTAGATGCATTTAGGGTGCGTTAAATCCAGCAATGGGAGGAATAATCATTTCGTGTATTTGGAAGCCATCGGGGCCATAGATTGTGTTTTTTTCCCGATCCCAGGCAAAGCGTGTATGGAAGTAGCCGTTAGGCGATCCGGGTGTTTTTAGTTTGTAAAGAATATTTCCGTCTTTAAGGTCGATAAGGTAGAGGTAGGTTCCATTCAGACACAGAACATCACCGGATGCAATAAACCCGGCACAACAATAGACCGTATTGGTATCCCAAATTAAATTTCCTGTAAATCGATTCAACGCTTGTGTGTGTCCAATATCGGTTTTGTAGATTAGTAAGTCGTTGTGAATGATGTAATTGCTTGTAAGGAGGCTGGATGGAGCCTGATGCTTCCAGATTGGATCGCCGAATTCTTTATCGTAGCAGAACAGCGTATGACTTCCAGCGAAGTAAATCAAGTCGTTACTTATGGTGAGTGGTTGTACATTGGAGTTACCAGAGGCATTGATTTTTTGTTGAACCCAGAGTATTGAATCTTGCGTTAGATTTAGAGCATACAAGTCGATGCGTCCACTGTAAGGGAGACTTGGATCAGGACGCAATCTTCTGGCCTGAAAATAGAGAATGGTATCGCCATCCGGATTAATTTCCAGGGTGAAATTAGGCACGTTTGCGTCGTAATCGTCGGTTCGTCGGAAGGTATAGATTTTTTTCCATTCGTTAGAAGAAATGGGTGAAATATAAAAGTCGGTGCTATCGATATAGGGTTCCTCTTTCCCATGTGTGATGGTTCGCAGAATGTTATTTTCGAAGGTATTGCTAAATGATCCGTTCCAGTCTTCATAAGCTCTCCAGATGGTATTGCCGTTGTCGAGGTTGATGCAATATCGGGCTTTACGATTTTGGCAATACAGGTAATTGTCAATGACTTGGTTCGTTTGGCGGAGGAGTAAAAATTGATGATTATCGTCGGGTAAGAAATCGCTCCACTCCCAGACTAATTGTCCGCTATGCTGATCGAACGCACAAACAACCCCTGCAGCATTTGCATTAATGCTGCTGCTTATTACGAGGTTATTATAAAGGATTGTTTCCATCGATTCGGAGAATAAGCTGTCGGGATTTAGCATGCTACTCCAAATTGCCTCTGGCTTTTCGTAGAGGGTGTCCACATAAAGTGGAGTCCCCCCACCGGGGGGTTCCACTGTTACTGTTTCTTTTTCTTTTTCACAAGAGGTAATTAAGCTTACGTTACCTAGTAACATTATGCCTAATAAAAACTTTAGGTAGTTAGTTTTGTAGTTCATTTGTCTTGAAATAGTTACCAAAATTTCCGTTGAGTAAATTATTCAATTCAATTCCAACCTTTGAGTCATTTTTCATTTGCTGGTGATTAGACCCTTGTAGTGTTACCGGATAGAAATGTATATTGTCGCTAGGGCCGTAAGCAGATTCAGTAAGAACGATTCCGTCAGAAGGTTGATTGGTAAAATTAGTAATTAAAAGTGGATATTCGTTACAATTATTCCATAATATTTCATGTGTGCAGGGTTCGCCAATGGGTAAGGTTGTATTTATGGTTATATGTAATGGTTTATAGGAGCATCGGCATACGTAATGGGTTTCCGATATGCTTTCCTGATCGCCATAGGCTCCAATTAGGTAACGAAAGGAATTGTTGGCATTTATCCACCATTCTCGACCTTCAAAATATCCATCCCTAATTTGTTTTGCGTCGTCTTCGCCTAATCCAAATACATTGTCCAAATTTAAAATATCGTCCCAGATAGTTAACCCGCTGCAATAAAGTGGACTTATCAGCCATTGAATAAAAGAGCAAGGGGCGGTGCTCAGGTGATCGTATAATTCAGAGTAGGCGATATACTTCGCATCGTAGAAAGCATAATTGGTATTCGCTTCGGTGATAAATCCGGCGTCGTCGTCGGCGGTGAAGGCCGGTTGATCGTTCGGATCGTTTCTTAACGAATGGAGGGTTCGCCATAAAACAGGTTGATCCTCGATGCCTGCCATTGCGACAACAGGAATCTCGCTAAGATGTGCATTGAGTTGATTGATGGCAGGACTATTAAACGCATATTTTGGAAGTAGCGGGCTTAAATAATCGTCAAAGCCTAAGGGAATGAGTCTTACAGCAGCTGCGCTTCCATAAGCTTCTATACCATCTTGGCTAATTGTAGCGCTAACGATGAGACCGCTTAGCCAGTGTTCGTGAACATTCTCCCACAAAGGTCCGGCGATGAGTGCTGCAGCAGAAGTTCCGATATAGGTAATCAGTTCAGGCATGTGATTGATTAATTTGGAGCCAAGGTGTGGTGTTCCAAGCGTTACAAGCCCTCCATACAATCGCTCCTCTAGGGGAAGATTTAGGCTGTCGTAATAGGCTAAAAGAGATCGACTTATGATACCCCCTTGAGAATGAGCGATGGTGAAGTTCCTGGACGGATTTGGTTGGTTTAAAATAATGTTGATGTTGTCGGAAAGTGCATGCATCGAATTATTTAAATCGATGGCTGCCTCAGTTAGATTATTCCCGGAATAATTGGGTGTAACCGGAATAATTTTATGGGTACTCGCCAGGCTTTCGGCCATGGTGCCCAAAGAGGATGAATTTCCTGCTAAGCCATGTACAAAATATACTATTCGGAATTGGGTGCTGTCGAAGCCGTTATCCCAGGTAACCTCGGGAGGAGTGTAGAATACGGGTGTAATGCTTTCGGAATACTCTACTCCCTTTTCATAGCGTATCAGTTTTTCTTCCTCACAATTGTTTTGTGCATAAGCTCTGGGTAATAGGTTGATTAGTAAAATGCCCGCTATCAAATAGATGGATATGCTTTTGTTATGTATAGTTTTCATATTGAATTGTTTTAGAGTTTAATAAGCGCTTTGGTGTACTGAAAATTATTTCCTTTAATCAGGAAGAAGTAGTGGCCCGGAGCCAGCTGTTCAATGTTAATCGGTTGGTTGTCCCATTGATTTGGATTCCAGCTTTTAATCGTTTTTCCATCGCTGGCAATCAACTGGATTTGCTTAGAGTTTTTCTGTATGCCGGGGTGGATTTGTAATTGAATCCAATCTTGTGCAGGGTTAGGAAAAAGTTGGATATCTTCTTCGATGGTTGAAATACTTTGCGTTTTTGATTTCCTGCCGTAATCTACCACATGATTCGAATAATATCGTGTTAGAATCTCTTCTACACAGCTACCGTTTTCTAGTTTTTTCGGTGTTCTTTCCTGATGCAGTTTCCGGACAAGTTCGCCACCAGTCAGTGTTTCGTAAAAGTTGATTTCTTCATACAAAAGTGACTGGTTTTCATCGAATCGTTGCATTAGGGTGAACGCCTGGTCATAATCGATAATCAATTTGAAGGCGGGAGCTTGAATCGTGAGTTGGTTGTTTTCATACAGTACCGTAAGTCCTGCCTCCTGTAACTCTTGTATTCGTTCGTTGTTTATCACCGGTAGATTTGCAAAGAGACTGTTGCCATTTTCCTTCAAATCAAGGTAATCCTCGGTGTGTTCCACCTGCTGAATGAGTTCACCCTGATTGTTATAGGTATAGGTTGCATCCGGATCAATCATGATCCATGTGGGTGGTGTAATTCCGCTTCCTTCCGTTTCCGTGTAAGCAGTGCGATAAACAATGCTCGTTAATTGATCGTCGGGCAATTTATACCTCACTACATCCATTAGTTGGAAGGAGTTGCTCATGCGGATTTTATCGAGCACTGGGATTTCGGATGGATCATCGGTCAGGTAATAATGCTCCTCACTCATCGTAAAGGAGTATTTTATCTGGAAATCTACCGGATAATTGGGCTGTGCTTTGATTTTGTTGGTGAGCAGGCTAACGCAAGCGATTAATACCATGCTCTGAATGAGTATTTTCATAGTGATTAAGTTTAAAAGTTAAGGGGCAGGAATGCCCATGCGGACACTCGGTGTAAAATATGGAAATCAGGGGTAAGCGAACCCGTTTGTTTGAATTGAAGTCAAATTCAATACTGCAAAGATAAAACGGTTTAGGGGCGATGTCTAGCGAGGACGGGAGGGTACTTTATTACTGGCAAATATCGATTGATAGATTCATCTATTTGTTTCATAACGCAGCTTCAGAAACAAGATGGAAATCCTAATCCAAAAGTAGCTCAGTGGTTTTACTCACTGTCTTTGGTGACTTTTGATTTGAAGTGTTGTGAAAATGGAGTTGTAGCCAACCGATTTACTGATACACTTTTTAAGGGTAATCTACAGGAGAGAATAGTCCTACCCACTTGCCAATAGTCACCTAAGGCTTATGTGGCAGTTGTTGGTTGATGGTTTTAAAGAGGATTTCAACTTCGTTTTCCCAAACCAGTTCCTTGGCAGCTTCGATGCAGGCTTCGTGTTTTTGTAGGCGTTCAATTGGATCCTGTATGATAGATTCCAGTTGTTTTATTAGATTCTCCGGACTTCGGTCTTTAACGGTCCACCCTACCTTCCACTCGCTTACAATGTTGGTCATTTCCGGTAAATCGGAGCAGAGCACCGGGATGCCCGCTTGTATGTAGTCGAACAGTTTGTTTGGCAAGGCGAAATAATAGTTCAAGCCGATGTTTTCTTCGAGGCTTACCCCCAGGGCTGCTTGCCGGGTGATGGACGATAACTCTTCCAAAGGCACTTGTCCCAGGAAACGAATCCGGTCTTCTAATCCCATTTCCCGGACTTTATGCTTCAAAGCTTCTTCCAAATCGCCGGAGCCAACAATCCAACATTCTAATTTACTGCTGAGAGCAATGGCCTCGATGAGTAATTCGAGTCCGCGGCCATAGTTGAGTGCACCCTGGTAGAGCACAACCCTGGAATCCAGATTGTAGCTACTTGACACCGAATCCCTTTGCTTTTGCATAGGCAGGTTCCGGACCACGCTTACCGGTATCTGATATTTTTCACGGTAGATTTCAGCAATCGAATCGCAAACAGTAATGGCATGCTTTAGTTTGGGGAAGATGAAGCGCTCTATTTGCAGCCAGACTGCTTGAACTCTTTTTCGGTGGACGAGTTCCGGCACTTCGGTGAAATACTCGTGGCTATCGTACAAAAGGGGACGATGGGCGATTTTGCTGGCAAGGAAATTCGCTGGCAATGTATCTAAATCGTTGGCATAGAGAAAGGCATTTCGGTTGAAGAGAAGGAAGAAGAATAGACGGAGGTTGAGTTCGGCATAAAAAAGAAATCCTTTTCGGAAAAGTAAGTGCATACGGTGCGTTTGATAGCTTCTTTTTGCAATGGGAGGCGAGTTCCGATATCGTCGGCCCAGGAGCAATACCTCCCAATTTTGCGATTGCAGACTTAAAGCAATTTTATGGACGCGTTGGTCGGCCACCAGGTGATTACTTACGCTGATGATAATCCGTTTTTTATGTGAATGCCCGGTCACGTCATAAGGTAGGTTTCAGGCCGCTTAGGGTGTGCTGACCTGGTTTAAGGAAATAGCCGGAGTAAGCACCGTATCGCTGTGATTCAAGGCGCGATCGACGATGAAAAATTCGTAGGCAATGGAGTCGGTTGCCAGGAAATCGCGGAAATATTGAAATTCTACGGTAATATCGGCTTTATACGCTTTATGGTTTTCAAATTCGATGTAGGGGATTCTAAAATTGTAGGCTGGAACGGGAGCTGAGTCGTAGCCAGCTGAATCGACAAAAAAGAGGGTGGAGAAAAAGTTGTACTCGTACATGCCGGTAAACGGGTTTATCGTGTCGAAGTCGTTTAAGCCCATATCGCCGTCGCCATCGATGGCAGTAAACAAGAGTTTTACAAAGGTTTTTGGATTTCCGAGAGCATCGGTGCTATCGATAATAGTCGTTTCGATGTATTCGATTTGCGGGATCTCCGAATAGGTTTCTATTTCGTCGCAAGCGGGTAGGAAGCTGAGCCAAAACAGCCCTAAAATAAGGAAGGAAAGAGCATTCGACTTGTTTTGTTTTTGAGCGAGCTTCGACATAATCTAGGTTTTTATCATTAACCGAATTTAGTGGCAATTATTTCTTTCGGAAGAAGATTTGAATGGGAACTCCCGAGAAGTTGAAATGTTCGCGAAGCCGGTTTTCGAGGTATCGTTTGTAAGGTTCCCGAATGTATTGAGGCAGGTTACAAAAGAAGGCAAAGGCCGGAGCATAATTGGGTAGTTGGGTTACATATTTGATTTTGATGAACTTCCCTTTTACCGATGGAGGTGAAAACTGTTCGATGGCTTCGAGCATGACCTCATTTAGTTTGGAGGTAGGGACTTTTTTCCGACGATTATGAAAAACTTCGACAGCAGTTTCGAGGGCTTTGTGAATGCGTTGTTTCTCGGTAGCGGAGATAAAGAGGATGGGTACATCGTTGAAGGGTGCTATTTTTTCCTCGATGGCTTTTTGATATGCTTTAGCTGTATCGTTTTGTTTTTCAATTAGATCCCATTTATTGACGAGGATTACCACTCCTTTTCGGTTCTTCACGATTTGATGGAAGATATTCATGTCTTGCGATTCGACTCCTCGTTCGGCATCGATCATGAGGAGGCACACATCGGAGTTTTCGATAGCCCGAATGGTTCGGAGCACCGAATAGAACTCGATATCGTCCATTTGGCGACTTTTTTTCCTTAGGCCCGCGGTATCGATCATTTCGAAGTCGAATCCGAATTTATGATATCGGGTGTAGATGGTATCGCGCGTTGTTCCGGCAATGGGTGTTACGATGTTTCGTTCCGAGCCAATGAGCGCATTGATGAGGGAAGATTTACCAACATTTGGACGGCCAACAATAGCAAATCGAGGGGTTTCTGATTCTTCGTCCTGGTCGTCTTTTTTGAAACCGGCAACCAGATCGTCGAGTAATTCGCCGGTTCCGGAGCCGTTCATGGCGCTGAGCAGGTATAAGTTGCCAAGTCCGAGTTTATAAAACTCTTGAGCTTCGTAAGTCAGGTTGGAATGATCGATCTTGTTTACTGCCAGGAGGACCGGTTTTTTAACTCGACGCAGCAGTTGAGCCACTTCGAGATCGAGGTCGGTTATGCCATTTTGCACATCGACCAGGAAAATGATCGAATCGGCTTCTTCGATAGCAATAATGACTTGCTTCCGAATCTCTTCTTCGAAAACATCTTCCGTATTAATCGCATAACCGCCGGTATCGACTACCGAGAACTCCCTACCATTCCATAAAGCTTTTCCGTATTGGCGGTCGCGGGTCACACCACTCACCTCATCGACAATGGCTTTTCTCGATTCGGTTAATCGATTGAACAGGGTGGATTTTCCCACGTTTGGTCGTCCTACAATAGCTACTATATTTCCCATTTTATTCTTCTCATTTTAGAGTGTTGCCGATTGATAATTTGCGAATTAGCAATTAGAATCGAGCGGGGTCAAAGGTAAGCGGTAAATGTTAACTTCGGAAGATGATTCTCCCGATTGGACTTTTTTTTCTTTATTAGGAGTTGAAATTTTTGAAGCTGCTTATTGAAGTATGAAGGTCTATTTGAATCTCTTAAAGGAAGTTCTCGACAATGGTTTTACGAAATCGGATCGGACGGGAACCGGAACACGCTCTATTTTTGGTTATCAAATGCGTTTTAATTTGGCCGAAGGCTTTCCGCTCTTAACGACCAAGAAGCTCCATTTTCACTCGATTGTGCACGAACTCCTGTGGTTTTTATCGGGCAATACGAATGTGCGCTATTTGCAAGAGAATAATGTCAGAATTTGGAACGAATGGGCCGATGCCGATGGGAATTTGGGTCCGGTTTACGGATCGCAATGGAGGTCGTGGGGTACCCCCGATGGAGGCGCAATCGATCAGATTTCGCAGGTAGTAGCGAGTATTCGGAACAATCCGGATAGCCGCCGACATATTGTAAGTGCATGGAATGTTGGCGATTTGGATAAGATGGCTTTACCGCCTTGTCATATTTTGTTTCAATTTTATGTAGCCGATGGAAAACTGAGTTGTCAGTTGTACCAGCGATCGGCCGATATCTTTTTAGGTGTTCCGTTTAATATCGCTTCTTATGCGCTACTTACCCACATGATGGCTCAGGTTACCGGACTTCAGGCTGGTGAGTTCGTACATACTTTAGGCGATGCTCATTTGTACCTGAACCACCTCGATCAGGCTAAACTCCAATTGGAACGAAGCCCGCTTGCTTTACCCCAATTGAAACTCAACGATTCGATACAATCCCTTTTCGATTTTACTTATCAGGATGTTGAACTGCTTCATTATGAGGCGCATCCTCATATAAAAGCACCCATTGCGGTTTAGGAATTTGTTTTGGAGTAGCCTGGAATTAGTTCTCGACGGATTAGATGAATTGGGAAAGTAAGAAAAATAAATAGCTAACCATAAAAACCGCTCCTTCTAAAAAATGAGTTTAATACGGAGGAGCCTTAACGAATGAATTAACACAACAACTCAGGATTAACACGACAGGAAGAGAAAAAGATACCCCTGGAAAGGAAACGCGGCAGGCAAAATCAGGTCGGTTGACCCTAAACGATTGAATTATTTATGAAATTGATTTCCATAATTGTAGCCATGTCGGAAAATCGAGTAATTGGAATGAAAAACCAGTTACCATGGCGTTTGTCGGAGGATTTGAAGCGTTTCAAGCGACTTACAACCGACCATACCATATTGATGGGTCGAAAGACCTTTGAATCACTGCCTAACGGAGCTCTTCCTAACCGTGAGAATCTGGTGTTAACCGGAAATAAGAACAGCCACTTCCCCAATTGCCAGGTAGTTTATAGCATCGATGAAGCCTTGTTATACTTATCGTCCGTCAATGAAAATTTCATCATAGGAGGAGGTAAACTTTACGAACAGTTTCTGCCATTAGCACAACGGATTTACTTAACAAAAGTGCATACGCAGGTGGAAGGAGATACTTTTTTCCCGGAAATTGATGAGCAAGCATGGGAGGCGTTGGAGCATGATTTTGTTCCTGCCTCGGAAAAGAATGATTATCCCTCCACTTTCATGCTGTTGGAGCGAATCAAGAGAGTTTAAGCTGATTTTTTTCCAGGTAATATCCCAGTTTGTAGAGATTGAAAATGAAGAGCGGTGCATAGCCACTTTTCAGCCAGAGCCGGAAGAATCCTTTACTTATTCGGTGCAGGATGAGGAAAAAGCTACTGCGTTTCTCTAAGAGTCCGGCAACCCGTAATAAGCTGATTTCTTCCTTGAGTTGATCGGGATAATTGAATTCGCGCACGATGCGGATTAAATTCTTGATTCCTTGTTCTGTTTTGTAAAGGAAGATTTTATTGGTATCGATATCGGGGTTCAGTACCGGATTTTCAATGTGTAGAACCCTGATTCCCTGTTGCTTGAGTTCGAAGCCAAACAAAGTATCTTCATGTCCGTATTGAGTTAATCGTTCGTCGAACCGAATGATTTCGAAAATGGATCGGTGAATCAGGAAATTGTTTGTCATGAAGGATTGGTTCGGGTGCTGATTTCGTTCAAAAGCGGGTTTGCTTTCGCGAAAATGCCCGTTTTTCCAGCGGAGCCGTTGATTGCGAGGCGGCTTCTGGGTTGGGTAAATGGAGCCACCACAAACCACCGGGGTAAAATGCTGAAGTGCATCGCGGTAATTGCTTAACAAATTGTTGCCGAGCAGGGCTGCATCGCCATCGAGGAAGAGCAGGTAATCGTGCCGGGCGTGCTCTAAGAAGAGATTTCGGATTCGGGCGCGACCAACATTTTCAGGGAGTTCGACGTAGGTATGTTTTTTCCCCAGCGGTCGATTTTGAAGTTGAAAAGTAGTATCGGAGGCATCGTCGATGAGTATAATTTCGGCGGGAGGATTGAGTTCCTGAAGTTGAGTTTCCAGGCCTGCAACAAGGCTTACCAGGTTTTGGTTGTAAATAGGAATGCAAACAGAAATCATACTGGGTGCGTTAAAAGGCTCTAAGGTAAAGTCTCTTTTTAAGTTTGACTGGCTTTTTCGATTAAATTATCCGATTGATTTTTCCCGAGCCATGAATCGATGATTCGATGGGCGGCATAAATGAGCGGAGTAAGTAAAACTGCCATTCCCACTTTGTAGAGGTATTGAATGAGCCCGACCGCCAGGACTTGCGACATGCTCCAGTTTCCCAGCCAATAAAAGGCGATGAATAGGACCAAAAAACTATCGATAAGCTGTGAAACGACTGTTGAACCGGTAGCTCGCAACCACAGCATCCGATGGTTCGTTAATTGACGCAGGAAATGAAACGTATGCATATCGACGATTTGCCCGACTAAAAAGGCGGTGATGGAGCCCACAATGATTCCCAATCCTTGACGAAAAATGGTGGAATAGGCATAATCGATATCGAATGCCTGGCCGTTTGCATCGGTGGCATTCACCTGGAGCCAGAAATCGGCAGGAGTCAGATGCGTTCCGGCCAGAATAACGACAAAAGAATAGGCAATGAGCCCGGCGGTGAGGTAACTGATGCGTCGCACTCCCGAACGACCAAAATATTCGTTAATCACGTCGGACAAGATGAAAACGATGGGCCAGATTAGGATGCCCACGCTCATGTTTAGGCTGAGGTTATCGAAGCCAAAAAGACTGATTTGGAGCGAATCGAACCCCAGCGTGTTTTCGAGTGAGAAAATTTTCACTCCGATAAGTTCGGCTATAATGGCATTGGTGAGAAAGATGCCGGCAAGGAGGATGAAGAGTTTGTTTTCTTTGGAAAAGGAAAATGACTGGGCGTTCATTTTTTCAGGATTAGGAATTCGGTACGTCTGTTGAGGGCTCTGCCTTGTTCGGTATCGTTGGTAGCTACCGGACGAGAGGCTCCAAAGCCTTTCCACTCCAAACGCGAAGCGGCTACTCCTTGTTCAATGAGATAATTAGCGACAGCCCGGGCACGGCGCTCGCTCAAATCGAGGTTAAAAGCGGTGCCTCCCACATTATCCGTATGCCCGTGAATGGCAATTTGTAAACTGGGATTCTCCTTGAGAAAGGCTCCAAATTCCCGTAAAATAAGTTGGCTTCCTTTATCGAAGGAATCCGAGTTAAAGTCGAAAAGAATATCGTTCAGTTCTACGTTAACACCCTCGCGAAGCGGTTTTAATTCGATGTTGGTAACCTGGTTCCGTTCGAGTAGGATTTCATCTTTGGGTCGAAAATATTTCGATGTAAAGGCATAATCCTGTTTTTTTACGGTAAGGAGGAATTCATCCTGTTCTTCGTAGGCAATTGCAACAGCGTATTTTCCGGTCATTTTATCGACCATTCCGGATACTTGTCGCTCTCCGTTGGCACTTTGAATGATTAAATCGGCATCGTTGATGGCTACGCCGGTATCGTCGGTTAACTGACCTTTTACGAAAAGAACCTTATCGGGTTGAGCTTCCGGATGGAGGTCGAAGGAGTAAATATCCCAACCGCCATTTCCATTCAGCTTATTGCTTGAGAAATAGGCTTTTTTACCGTCGCGACTCACAATGAGCCCCAGGTCATCGTCCTCGGTATTAATAGGATAGCCAATGTTTTTAGGTTCACTCCATTCGTTGTCGCCGATTTGTTTCGCCAGGTATATATCGTAGCCTCCTACGCCGATTCGCCCGTCGGAGGAGAAATAGAGGGTTTTGCTATCGGAGTGCATGAAGGGTGATTTTTCATTGCCTTTGGTATTGATGGCGGGTCCCAGGTTGATTGCTTTGGACCAACTCCCGTTCGCATTCCGGGTCGATTTATACAGATCGCTGGTATAAATTCCTTCATTTGCGCCCAGATTGGTCTCCCGAATGGAGGCAAAGTAGAGGGTTTTTCCATCGGCCGAGATAGAGGGTTGGCTCTCCCAGGAATTTTCGCCGTTTACGTTTGGTCCGAGGTTTTTAAATTCGGTCCATTCGCCATTTTCGAAACGGGAACTGTAGATATCGCAATTGTTGTAGGGTTGCCCATAGGCTTGCACAAATTCGCAAATGGTGATGAAAATCTCGTTGTTATCGATGGTTAGCGACCCGGCTCCTTGTGTATGCCCTTGGTTAAATGGGAAGGGCATTTTGGTTCCTTGGCTGAAATCGACATCGGATTCGCTGTCGAGTCGTTGACTCATGGTAAATTCTTCCACTTGTTTTTGAATGGTGGTGTATTTATCGAGTGTTTGGAAGCGTGCGGTGTAAAACAGAAAATCTCCATCGGCACTGAGGAGGGGCAGGTATTCGTCGGTTTGACGAGAGATTCCTCGCACAGGTTCCGGGTTAAAGGGAACCGGGTTTTCGAAGAGGTCGAGGTAGGTTTGAATTTTCTCGAGTTGTGTTCGTGCAGCTGCCTTAAGTTCGCTGTTACGTGGCTCCGCTTCGAGGTAGCGACGATAGTAGTCGGCTGCCTTTCCTTGGTCGGCATCGGCTTCGTAATAGGTAGCCAGGAAAAAGTAGCTGTAGTAATCGTCGAATGCCGGACAGGTTTCCACTACTTTGGAGTAGTAGTTGAATGCACGTTTGCGGTAGGTTGCAACTGCCTGAGGGTGGGCTGTTTCTGCTTTTTGTCGATTGGTTTCGGCCAGGATGTACCAGGCTTCGGCAAATTCAGGCTCCAATTCGGTTACTTCCAGCAGCAGGTCGTAGCTCTCCCGGGCTTTTCCGCGAGGTAGTTCAAGGGCCTCCTTGAATTTTTTCTGTGCTTTTTTAGAGCTAAGTTCCTCGCATCCATAATCGTCTTGCGCTTGTAAGGATAGTGAGCTGAGTAAGAGTAAAGCAACTGGCAACCATGTTTTTACCATGGGTAAGAAAGCATGAATCAGCGCTGTAGATGGTTGGTGTCGCATACTCAAAAAGTGAGGCGTAAATATCGGTTTTTCTGGCGTTTTCGGGAAGAAGACGGATTTAAATTCACGATAAGTTTTCTACTTCTTTTGCTGCTTTATTCATGATAGCCTCTGCCTGGGAGTTGGCTTCGCGTTTGAGATCGTTCGCTTTCTTACGTGCTTCGTCGCGAATTTTTTGCGCTGCTTTTTCGGCTAGTTTTTTCTCCAACAGCGACTTGTTCGATGCTTCCCGGATTAATTTTTCGGCTTGAAGGTCGGCTTCCTGAATTAGTTTTTTGGCTGCACGGTCGGCTTGTTCGAGTACTTTCTTTTTTTGCTCTTCGGCTTTGCGAAGGATTTCGCGGGCTTTCTTTTCGAGCGCTTCTTTTTGTTTATCGATTTGTTTATCGACTTGGTTTTGAATGATTTCTTTTCCGGATTTGCTTGATTCTTTTAGGCTGAATCGAAATTCGGGTTGGTTCAGCGGACCTTCGAGGTGGATGTAGAGTGGGACGTTGGTGGTTGGTAGCCATTCCGCTGGCAGGTTGTTTTCCAGTTCGGGCAAGAGTCCGATTGCTTCGTTCAAAGGGATTGGAATCAGGAGTCGGCTATCGATGGTTCCGGCCAGGTAGTGGTTTCCAGAGTATTCCAGTTCGCGGTTGAGGATGCGCCAGCGCACGGGTTCAACGAAGAGGTTTCCGTTTTCGATGCGGTAGCGGACCTGAATATTTTTCAGTTCCGGTTCGCGAAGCTCCTCCCGGCCACTAATCGTTGCGAGGCGTTCGAATAGGTTGTTTTGAACGATACGCAGCTGGTTCGATCGGAGTAATCCGCTGCTTTCGGTCCGATCGAGGTTCATGTTCATGAGGCTATCGAATTCGGTTGTGAGCTGTAATTCGGCGTCGATGCTGCCCTGGGTGTAGGCCAGGATGGGGGCAAGCCGTCCGAGGTTGCTAAACTGTTTTACGGCGGGTTCTATTTCCATTCCATCGATGGTGAATTTCATGTTCAAGTCGGCCTGTTTCGACGCACTACTTTGATAGAACCCCTGCAGTTGGACATGCGCCTTAAATAGTTCGAGCTCGAATGGTAGTACACTAATTCTTTGGTCTTTAATACTTAAATTCCCACGAACTTGGCCAAGTGTCATTTGGTCGTAAATGACCTGATCCATTTTTATGTTGCCCGTGAGCTCGATGTGCTGTGGGACCTCCACGAAGCTCATGGCGGTGGTATCGCTTGGGGTGGCTGATTCGTCTTCGCTCATCCACTCGTCGGCGTTCCAATAGTTCGATTTCAGGTCGATATTGCCGTACAGGGTTGCCTGGGCGCTGAGTAGCCAGGGCATGAGGTTCGACAGATTGGCTTGAATTTCCAGATCGCTTTCTCCCAATTGGAGGAGTGCTTGTCGGACGATAAGGTTTCGGGTTCCCAGTTCTGCTTCGGCCTGCGGGATTTGGATGCTATGGGGCAGCTCGTCGGTTTGGAACAGGAAGTTTTTAAGTGAGAGTGATCCTTGCGCATAGAGGTTTTCCAGTCGGTTTTGTTCCCAATCGCTCAGCTTCCCGCGGATTTCCATTTCGCTGGTGAGGTTTCCTTCGAGCACTTCGTTGGTAAGAGGCATTGCGGAGCGGAAATCCTCGAGTTGCAGGTTGGTATTCCAGTAGAGGTCGATGTTCGGATCGCTTAGGGCTTGGGTGAGGGTGAACCTTGCCTGGAGAGGGTTTTGGCCAATCAGGAGTTCGAGGTTTTTGAGGTTTAGGTGCGTTTGATCGGCTGTTCCGCCCGGGTTACTGGCTACGAAATCGAGTTCAAGTCGGTTGATTGCTTGTGGTAGGTCGGGGTATTGGATGAATCCGTTGGCGACTTTGAGTTCGGCGCGAAAGGCCGGTAATTGTTCGTCGAGGTAAGTCCCTTTTGCCATGAGCAAGAAGGAGAGTGTTCCCATGGCTTCGATTTGGTTGAAATCTGCACGAAATTCCGGCGGAAGGAGTGAGAGCAGTGGTTTAATTTCGGTGGAAGGAATTTCGACTTCGAGATCCATGTCGATGCTTTCGTTGGGCATGGCAATCCATCCGTTCAGACTAAGGGGGAATTCGTTAATTTTTGCGTGGTTTTCGTTGAATTGAAATCGGAAGGCTTCGGTATCGAATTCGATTCCAGCGGAGTAATCGATGGTGGCATTGCTCAACAAATTCATGGAGGATGCTTGTAGATTCAGGTTTTTCATCGATAAGTCGAGCAGCAGATCCATGATTGTTTCCTTTAGGTGAAACTGGAGCGACAAATCGGTTTCGGCTGTTTCGAAATACAGCTTGGATTGATGGTCGGTATAGGAAATTTTTGCTTGATGCAGCAGGAACTGTTTCAGGGTAAACTCGCCCGATCCCGACGAAGTAGAGCTGGTGTCCGGTTCGCTCAATCCGGCTTCCATCATGGCTTCCCAGTTTGATTGACCATTTTCTAATACGATGGCTTTCAGGTTTGGTTTCAGCAGTTCGATTTTTTCCACCTGAGCATTTTGGCGAATAAGTAGTTCGGTGAGAGAAAGCGTGAAGCTCAGTTTTTCGGTTTGGAATAGCGTGTCGGCTGCAAATTCCTGTGTTCCGGTGAGGCTCAGTTCTTCCACCTCGAGGGAAAGGTTGGGGAAGTCGTGAAAAAGAGAGAGGGAGGCATCGGAAAAGTGCAGGGTGGCGTTTAGTTCGCTGTTGATGGCTGTTTGCAGTTCCTGAAGCAGCCTCGATTTATACAAATTTGGGATGATGATGAGGGCGGCTAATACGAGCAGAAAAAGAGCGAGCAGCAGTTGGGCGATACGTTTAATCATAGGTAGTTATTTTTCGCTGAGGTTGATATCGTTTCGGTTAACGGAAAATGCGGATAATCCTGCCTTTAAAAGTAAGGAGTTCACGGGATTATTGTTCGGAATTGGAAATAAATATTCTGGGAAAACCGACGAAAAAAGGAAGCATCAGGGTGGAGCTCTTTTCCCAGGAAGTGTTTGGTCGATTTGCTGCTTGAAACTTGTCCGATTTCCCCGACAGATAGGAAATGAAATCTCCTCGGTTTGCCAGCATTTTGTTTACCTTTATCCGCTCAAATAAAAACCCGTATGGAAGTGTCTAAGTTGAATGTTTACAATACCTTAAGTAAGCGAAAAGAAGTCTTTGAACCCCTAAATCCTCCCCATGTTGGATTGTATGTTTGTGGTCCGACCGTTTATGGCGATGCGCATTTAGGCCATGCTCGTCCGGCCATTACCTTCGATATTCTCTTTCGCTACCTGCAGCATTTGGGATATAAAGTGCGCTATGTACGAAACATCACCGATGTAGGGCATTTGGAAAACGATGCCGACGAAGGAGAAGACAAAATTGCTAAGAAGGCTCGATTGGAGCAAGTGGAGCCAATGGAGGTGGTTCAGTTTTTTACCGACCGCTACCATCGGAACATGGATGCTTTGAACGTATTGAAGCCTAGTATTGAACCACGTGCGAGTGGTCATATTATTGAGCAACAGGAAATGATCCGCGAGATTTTGGAGCACGGTTATGCCTACGAGAGCGATGGTTCGATTTATTTCGATGTTGCGAAATACAACGAAGATTATCCTTATGGTAAATTATCCGGGCGTGTGGTGGATGAGTTACTGGCTACGACTCGTGAGTTAGCCGGACAGCAGGAGAAGAAAAACAGCTTCGATTTTGCGTTGTGGAAAAAAGCCAGTCCGGAGCATATTATGCGTTGGCCCTCGGAATGGAGCGATGGTTTTCCCGGTTGGCATTTGGAATGTTCGGCTATGAGTACCAAGTACCTTGGAAAAGAGTTCGATATACACGGTGGCGGGCTCGATTTATTATTCCCTCATCACGAGTCGGAGATTGCTCAATCGACCGCTGCTCACGGTCACGAGTCGGTTAAATACTGGATGCACAACAACATGATCACCATTAACGGTCAGAAAATGGGCAAGTCCTTAGGGAATTTCATCACGCTGGATGAGTTTTTTCAGGGCAATCATTCTTTGTTGGACCGAGCCTATTCGGCCATGACCATTCGTTTCTTCATCCTACAGGCTCATTATCGCAGTACTCTTGATTTTAGTAACGAAGCCTTGCAAGCATCGGAAAAAGGCTTAGAGCGATTGATGCAAGCTATGAGTCAGTTGGATAAAGTGAAACCGTCCGATGTCTCTGATTTTTCCCCTGCAGAATACGAAGCCCTTTTTTATGCGGCGATGAACGACGATTTGAATACCCCGGTGCTGATTGCTCATTTATTCGATTTGAGCAAACGGATTAATTCCCTGGCCGATGGTCGTGAGCACTTAACCCAGACCGATTTGGATGCTCTAAAGCAACTCGTACATCGTTTTCTCGAAGAGATTTTAGGACTGAAAACTGAAGAGAAGAAGGTGGATACGACCGCCGATCTCGATGGGATTATGCAATTGCTCTTGCAAGTTCGACACGAAGCTAAATTGCATAAAGATTGGGCTACAGCCGATAAAATCCGTAATCAATTACAAGCCCTGGGCTTTCAAATAAAAGATACCAAAGATGGTGCAGAGTGGATCAAATCCTAGCAATCGGGCACTTTCTCTGCCCCGCTTTTCGGTGTTAAATCTCCTGATAGCGTTTAGCTTTTTATGGATGTATGCTTGTTCAACCGAATCGAAGCAAGCACCCCCCAAGCAAGCAGCTAAATCGGAACCGCAAGTTGTTGTTCCTCCTTTTCATGCCGATTCGGCTTACCGGTTTGTAGCCGAGCAGGTTGCTTTTGGACCACGGGTTCCCGAAACACCCGAGCATGCTGCCTGTGCGGCATACCTGCAGGCCAAGATGGAAGGCTACGGAGCGGAGGTAATCATGCAGCGAGGCTCGATGAAAGCTTATCATGGACGGAACATGCAGTTAGTGAATATCATTGCGCAGTTTCAGCCCGAAAACTCCAAGCGAGTGTTGTTGTGTGCCCATTGGGATAGCCGACACGTTGCCGACTACGATCCGGACCCGGCGATGCGCGACATTCCCATTTTAGGTGCCAACGATGGTGCGAGTGGGGTAGGTGTTTTGCTCGAAGTTGCCCGCCATTTGGCTGCTCATCCGCCCAAAGTGGGCGTCGATATTATCTTTTTCGATCTCGAAGATCACGGAACGCCCGACCATTTAGGATTACCTTATGTGGAAGATTCCTGGTGTTTGGGTTCGCAATACTGGACCCGAAACTTGCACCAACTGGGTTATTTCCCCCGGTATGGTATTTTGCTCGACATGGTAGGTGCGGCCGGTGCGGTTTTTCATCAGGAACAAGTTTCGATGTATTATGCTCCCGGGATCATGAATAAAGTATGGAGCGTTGCGCATGAGTTGGGTTATGGGAATCAGTTTCCGCGTAAACCCGGCGGACAAATTACCGACGACCATTTGTATGTGAACCGGAATACCGGCATTCCATGTATCAACATTATTCAATACGAGGCAGGCAGTAGCTCCAGTTTTGGAAGTTATTGGCACACCCATGCCGATAACATGGAAATTATAGACCGTTTTACCTTGCGTGCAGTGGGCGAAACGGTTATGGAAACTATTTATCGTGAAAAATAAATCATTATGGCACTCATTAAACCTTTAAACGGAGTAAGTCCGAAGTTTGGAACAAATTGTTTTGTGGCCGATAACGCGACCATAATTGGACAAGTAGAAATGGGCGACGATTGCAGTGTTTGGTTTGGAGCGGTTATTCGCGGCGACGTTCATTTTATAAAGATGGGGAATAAGGTGAATGTGCAGGACAATGCCACTATTCATGCTACTTATCAGAAGAGTCCGACTACCATTGGGAATAATGTATCCATTGCCCACAATGCAGTGGTGCATGGATGTACCATTCACGACAACGTGCTCATTGGTATTGGAGCCATTGTGCTCGACGATGTAGTGATTGAGAGCAATGCTATAATTGCAGCCGGAGCGGTGGTAACAAAAGGAACCCGCGTGGAATCCGGAAGCGTTTATGCCGGTGCTCCTGCGAAAAAAATTAAAAGTCTGAGTCCTGAATTGCTCGAAGGAGAAATTCATCGCATTGCTAATTCGTATCAGAAATACGCTTCGTGGTACGACGACTCCGATGCCGGACAAAAAATTCAATCCTGAATCCTGAACCAAAAGGATCAAGCTCGGTTAACTTCCTGTACTAAAATTTGATAGCTATGCGAATTGCCCATCACCTCGTTTCTCTTTTTTTGCTTGTTTTATCAATAACGAGTTTTTCTCTCTCGGGATGGAGTCAGCATAACCATAATTTTTGTCACGACGATCGTGCTATTTCCCGTATGGAAGCCCATCATCAGCAGGAAGTATTCGATGCAAAAGCTTCACAGCAATCGTATGGTTACGATATTTTTTATCATCGCTTGTTTTGGGAAATCGACCCGGCCTATCAGTTTATTTCCGGGAGGGTTACAACTTATTTTCGTGCGGTAGAGGATAGTTTAGCCCAAATTGTTTTCGACTTATCCCAAAGTCTTTCGGTGAGCGAAGTGAAGTATCATGGACAGAGTCTCAATTTTGTTCAAACCTTTGCCAATACCCTGGAGTGTTCCTTACCTGATCCCCTTGTGGTTGGGACAACCGACAGCATAGAGGTAGTTTATGAGGGAGTTCCCGATAACAGCGGATTTGGTTCGTTTATACGCGAGTATCACAACGGAGTGCCGATTATTTGGACCTTGAGTCAGCCTTTCGGAGCCCGCGACTGGTGGCCTTGTAAGATCGATCTGAACGATAAGATTGATTCCATCGATATAGAAGTGCTTACTCCATCGGCTTATCGCGTTGCGACCAATGGTTTGCTTGTTTCGGAGGATGTTGGCTCCGTTCATACCCTGTATCGATGGGAGCACCGTTATCCGATAACTGCTTATTTGATAGCCATATCTGTAACGAACTACGAGATTTACACCGAGAGTCTTGTTATGCCCGGAGGCGACACCCTGGAGGTGGTTAATTATGTGTATCCAGAGGATTTGGCTTATGTTCAGAGCCAGACACCTTTTACGTTGGAATTGCTGAGTTTATTCAACGAGTTGTTTGGCCGCTACCCTTTTTATGAAGAAAAGTACGGTCATGCCCAGTTTAGTTGGGGTGGAGGAATGGAGCATCAGACCATGAGTTTTATGGGAAGTTTTTCGCAGGATTTACAGGCACATGAGTTGGCTCATCAGTGGTTTGGAAATAAAGTGACCTGTGCTTCCTGGGAAGATATTTGGCTGAACGAAGGCTTTGCGACTTATCTCACCGGGTTGTCGAAAGAGTACTTAGGTACGACTCAAGATTGGAAAAACTGGAAGCAATCCCAAATCAATTATATCACTTCTTATACCGACGGATCCGTTTATGTTGAGAATCCCACTTCCGTGTACCAGATATTCGACGGACGGTTGAGTTATGCGAAAGCCTCGTATTTATTGCACATGTTGCGTTGGTTAATGGGCGATGAAGCTTTTTATCAAGCATCGCAGAACTACCTAAACGACGAAGATTTAGCTTTCGGCTATGCCACTACAGCCGATTTGCAAGCGCATTACGAATCGGAGAGCGGATTGGATTTGCAAGAGTTCTTGAACGATTGGTTTTATGGCGAGGGTTATCCTACGTATTATATTACCTGGAGCATGGCTAACGGAATGCTCGATTTGCAAGTGGATCAGGTCACTTCCCATCCATCGGTCGATTTTTTCGAGATGGATATTCCGGTTCAACTGATTGGCGGAGGACAAGATACCCTTGTTCGTTTGCAGCACACTTTTTCCGGTCAGCAGTTTCAGCTTGATCCCGGTTTTGAGGTGGAGGAAGTTGTTTTTGATCCCGATTATTGGATTTTATCCGGCGATAATAGTTTGGTTCAAATTCATGAGGAGGTGGCACATGCCGATATTCGTGTTTATCCGAATCCGGTTCGCAATCGGCTGTATATTCAATCGGAGTTATTCGTGGAGTCGATTGATTTATACTCTATCGATGGACGCATGCTTTCACGATTTACGGTTCAGGATTATCAGGTATTTCTTCCCACAGAATCGTTGACACCAGGTTTTTATCTGCTGCAAATTCATCATTCCGGAGGAGTGTTAGGTCGGAGGTTTGTAAAGGAGTAGGTTGTTGGCTGTTGGCTGTTGGCTGTTGGCTAGTTCGTTGTTGCTTAATTTTCCTTGAATTAGAAAGAAGCCACGCGCCGGGAGTCGCGCGGCAGTTCGTTGTTGCTGCATTCGCCTCTTTGCTAGTTCGTTGTTGTTAATTTTT
>JAGYLP010000015.1 GCA_018401015.1 Bacteroidales bacterium | reverse complement strand
AGCTAGCTGTAAAGTCGCAATTATTCGCATCGGTCACCGTAAGCGCATACGTTCCGGCAACTAAAGCGGATAAATCTTCGCTGGTTTCATTATTCGACCAAACGAAAGTGTAAGGAGCTGTTCCGCCGGTAACACTTACATCGATCGAACCATCTGTTCCGCCGTTGCAATTTGGGAGAGAAAGAATTGGTTCAACTACAAGGGCATTGGGTTCGTTAATTGTGAAATTCAACACCTCCTGGTATAAACTAGCATCTATTATCGTAACGGAATAATTCCCAGCCAGTAGGTTTGAAACATCCTGAGTGCTTGCACCATTACTCCATTCAAAGGAAAGAGGTACGGCACCTCCTTGGATGGACAATTCGATTGCACCGGTATTTGCCCCATTACAAAGCACATCGGTTACCGTTCCGGTTGCATCAAACCCTTCAGGACCATTTACCGTATATGTGGCAGTGGTGGAGCAACTATTTGCATCTGAAACACTTACGGAGTAATCACCAACCACAAGCGCAGAGATAGAAGATGAGCTTGATCCATTACTCCAAGAGTAGCTGTAGGGTTCTGTACCGCCAGCGGCAGCAATACTGATAGCTCCATCGTTTCCACCAAAAGTACTAACCGGAGTGATTTGAGCAATCAAGGTCAGTTCAGTTCCTCCATCGATTGTATAACTAGCGGTTTGGCTCAATGCTTCGGTGCTTGTACCAACCAATGCTGATACTATTGTAAATGAATTAGGTGAAAAAGAATTAAGCGCTGGATTGGCGAAGGTAGGCGTTAAATCGATTACGCGTTGGTCGCTTGCGCGGTAAAACTTGAACTTCAGTAATTCCCCATTAGCATAACCAGGAAAGGAGCCACCCTGATTATTAGCCCCCCAGGCTGCAAAAGCAAAATCTTGTGGTCCGGAATTCAAACTACCGTAACCGGCGCATTCCAATCCATTGGGAGTTTCATAAAAAACACCCACATAATCGCCTGCTGCAATAGGATTTCCATCCACCGAAATACCAGCGGTGGTAACACCAATGGTCATATTCAGTCCTGTTTGGACATAGGACCAGAAGGGACTACTGTAATCTTCCTCGACTAGAACGGAATAGTTTCCGGGACACAATCCTGAGATTGAAGATTCGGTACTTCCGGTATTCCACAAATAGCGGAAATCGCCGTTCCCACCGGTTACACTCAATGCAATACTTCCGTCGCAGGCCGAAGCACACGTTTCGTCTTGAATATTGGAATTAATCACCAGAATATCCGGACCGTCGGCTACTTCGAAGGTTTCAGAAATAAGACAAGCCTTATAGTCCGTGAGTGTTAGGGTATAGTACCCACTCGCTAGCCCGGTAATGGTTGACTGACTTTGTCCGTTGCTCCAACTGTAGGTATAGGGGCTGGTTCCACCTGAAATACTTACATGAATGCTGCCATCGGTCGCTCCTAAAGAGCTAGGTGTCGTTACTGTTTCGCTAATGGATAAGGCATTGGGTTGAAAAACCGTGTAGCTTCCTGTTCCTTCGCAACCGTTGGCATCCGTAATGCTAACCGAATAAGCTCCTGCGCTAAGATTTTCCAGATCCTCGTTCGTTGCAGTATTGCTCCAGACATAGCTAACAGGTAGCACGGCATTACTCACCGTTAAGTCGATGGAGCCATCACTAGAACCAAAGCAATCATTATTCGTCACTTGACCGCTCAAACTAAGGGCAGCAGGTTGGGTAATGATAAAGAAAGTTGAAACCTCACAATCATTGGCATCGGAAACCGTAACCGGATAAACGCCTGGGGCAAGATTTTCTAAATTGTTCGAGCTTCCTCCGTTGCTCCAGCTGTAGGTGTAGGGCGAGGTTCCTCCTGAAGGAGTCAAGTTGATGGAACCATCGTTGGAACCGTTGCAGGTAAGATTATTCACTTGGTCGTCAACTTCTAAGAGGAGTGGTTCCGACACTTCAAAAGTTTGGCTACCCGTGCAATCATTCGCATCAACCACCGTAAGGGAATAGCTTCCTGCTCCTAAACCTGAAACGTTTAAGCTGCTTGGCCCATGACTCCATGAGTAGGTGAAGGGAGCTGTTCCTCCGCTTACCTCTGCTTGAATTGCTCCGGAATTATTTCCGTTGCAGTCCACATCGCTAACCGTTCCGGAAATGGCTAATTCTTCTGCTTCAGTAATCTGATAGGTCTCGGTCGTGCTGCAGTTGTTGGCATCGGTAACAGTAAGCGTGTAAGACCCAGGACTTAAATCCGTAATATTCTGACCGGTTTGTCCCCCACTCCATTGAACGGAATATGGCTGAGTACCCCCATTGATAGCGACCGAAATTTCACCATCGTTTAATCCGTTACAGCTAATCATGGTAAGTGTTTCGTTTATTTCCAGGGGATTGCTTACCAAAATTTCAAAATTTTCGGTTGCGGAACAATTGTTCACATCGCTCATGGTTAGGCTATAGCTACCCACACTTAGTCCGCTAATGGACTGAGTGGTTGCACCATTTGACCAGTTATATTGAAATGGAGCGGTACCGGTAGAGACAGTAATTGCAATGGACCCTGAATTATCTGCGGCGCAAGCGACACCTTCAACTTGACTCGTGAAACTCACTACGTATTGTGTTCCAACGGTGAAGGAATTGGAGGAAGTAATACCCTCCCCGTCTTGAATACTAACCGAATAAGTACCGGGAAGTAAGTCGGTTAAATTTTGTTGAGTAGATCCGTTGCTCCAGGAATAGCTAATTGGATTTGTTCCTCCGCTTACGGTGATTGAAATGGAACCCGTAGCTGAATTATCGCAATAAGCATCGACCACATTGCCATTGATTTGCACGTTGGCCAGCGAGGTGACCGTAAATTCTTGCGTAACAGAACAATTGTTAGCGTCGACTGCGGTAACCGTGTATGTTCCTGCTCCAATTCCACTAATATTGGGAGTGGTTGCTCCCGTGCTCCACTGATAAGTGTAGGGCGAAGTTCCTCCCGAAATCAGGGTACTAATCGAGCCGTCGGCTTGGCCGGCAACACTTTCGTCGGTAACTGTTCCACTAAGGTTTAAGGAAAAATCATTACCCACCGTAAAGCTTAGCACCGAATTGAAGGTGCCGATGTCCTCATCAGGGAGAGGATATGAACGCCATTCCATTAATGGCGAAGGTGGCATTTAGTGTTCCCAAGCAGGATGGTAGGAAAGAAACGTTGAGCAACCGATTACCTGCCCATCGGAAGCTCGATAGAGCTTAAAGTGCAGTTCATCGCCATGATCGAATTGTATCACTTGTGAAAAATTATCGGAAGCCATGGCTGCCATACTAAAATTCTGGGTTGGATTAACAGCACGATAATGGCCACAATATTCATTTCCGTTTTTGATAGCGAAAACACCAATCGTATCATTGGGAGAAACAGCTTGTCCATCGACCAAAACCGAACCACCTGTTATAATGATGGACATATTATCGGAGGAAACGCTGTACGACCAGTCGAAGGGTTGTGCGTTGCCATCAATTACGGTTAAAGAATAGTTACCCGCGCAAGCATTTTCGAGCAAATTACCAGTGCTTCCAGTACTCCACAAGTAAGAGTAGGTACCTCCGCCACCACTGGCGGAAACCGATATCTCTCCATCGCATACCCCTTCGCAACTTGCATTACTCACAGTGGAACTTACCGATAAGCTTTGGCTCATAAGGGGGAAATAGGCCAATAGCATCAAACTCAGTAAAACTGTTCTAAATTGAATTTTTCTCATCATCATTTAATTTATTGAGTCTTATGTAAACATTTTATTGCTAAGATTATAAGATTCCAAAGATAAATATTCTGGTTGCCGAGAACCCTAAATTTCCTTAAGGATTACCAATAATTAATCAACAAAAGATTGTTACTAAAATGAACAGAATCGCCCCATGATTGAATCGAAGCACTTCACTTAAATTGCTCGCACACAAGAACTTTTAAAAAAGCCGTTCCAAACACTCAACTGCTAAACCGGAATGTAATCTGAAATAGAACAAATAAAGTACAAATAAGAGGAAGAATCTCTCTCTTTATCTAACGATGAAACCCATCAAGCCCCCCACCTTGGTGCTTGAAAAAAGGTGATGGATAGCTGATAAATATTCTTTTCTTTTGCAGCACAAATTAATATCCGGTTTTACTTCCTTAGCAGGAGGTTAACGCAGGCTGGAAAACGGAAGTATGGATTCAATTTTTGATGGAAAACGCTTAGTGGTTGCAACCACTTTAAAAGGATTAGAAACAGAGCTGGAGAAGGAGATGCATGAGCTGGGATTCTCCGACACACAAAAATTACATCGGGCGGTTCAGGTCGAGACGGATTTAGCTGGTTTGTATCGACTTAATTTGCACAGTCGACTCAGCTTACGCCTTTTGTATCCGCTCTTTTCGTTCAAGGCTAAAACTACCGATGAGCTTTATCAAAAAGCGTTCGACTATAATTGGCTAAACTTTTTAACCACCCGTAAAACCTTTGCAGTGCAATCGGTCGTCAATTCGAAGCTTTTCACTCATTCTCAATTTGTTTCCTTGCGGGTAAAAGATGCCATTGCCGACCGTTTTCGGAAAGAACTGGGAGCACGTCCTTATGTCGATATCGAATCGCCTGATTTTCAGATCAATGTACATATCTTCAACGACCAAGTGGACATCTCCCTGGACAGCAGCGCAATACCCTTGTATAAACGAGGATACCGATCTGGAAGTCATCCAGCTCAGCTCAACGAAGTCCTGGCAGCCGGTTTGATTCGACTGAGCGGTTGGGATCGCCAATCGACCTTCATCGACCCAATGTGTGGATCCGGAACGCTTGCCATAGAAGCTGCCTTAATGGCCTACCAAATACCACCGGGAATTTTTCGCAGTTTTTTCGGATTCGAAAAATGGCCGGGATTCGACCGGGAATTATTTTCCGAGATTGCCGAAGAGTCAAATGAATTGGAGCATCTCGACATCGAGATTATTGCTTCCGACGTGAACAAGAAGTTTGTTCAATTAGCCGAGGGGAACGCAGCAAAAATTTCCTTGAGTAAGAAGATCAAATTCTTTGTTAAAGCTTTCGAAGATTTCAAAGCACCCCGCGACCCCGGTACCATAATTATGAATCCGCCTTATGGAGAACGGCTTCAAAAATGGGCTATCGACGGCTTTTATCAGAAAATTGGGGAGCGGCTTAAGCACGAGTTTGATGGATTCGATGCCTGGGTCCTGAGCAGTAATCAAGAGGCTATGAAACACATTGGTCTGCGCTCGTCGGAAAGATTCCACTTACTCAATGGCGACTTAGATTGCATTTATGCTTCTTACTCTCTGTATCGAGGAAGTAAAAAAGGAAAGTAGGTCTGTAAGCCGGATTCTGTATCGGATAATCCGATTTCTATCATTTATCTTGGTATTGCTACCCTAGCGACCTACCCTCCGTCATTGGCCGGGCCGACCTCAAGCGACGGTTTACATGGTCTTACAACTCGCAAGGTGTGCAGCAATTTCGGTCGCCCGAAACCCTGGTAAGCTCTTACCTCACCTTTCCACCCTTATCTGCTAACAGACGGTTATTTTCTATCACACTACTATACCCTCACGAATATCTCCCCTGCGGGAGTGCGATGCCCTGTGTTGTCCGGACTTTCCTCCCATAGTGCCTAAGCAACTATCAGCGATAGAACGACCTACTTTCCGTGGCAAAGGTATCAATTTTTGAAGCTTAAATGCTCGCCGGTTGTATCGATTTCAACGGCTTTGCTCACATCCACACTTCCTGCTATGATGCGTTTGGATAATTCATTCAGCAACTCGCGTTGAATGACCCTTCGAATTGGTCGGGCTCCAAACTGAGGATCGAAGCCGACAGATGCGATGAAATCGATAGCCTTTTCGCTCACCCTCAACTCGATTCCACTTGAATCTAACTTCTGTTGAACAAGGTTTAATTGAAGCTTAACAATCTCACGGATCTGATGCTTGTTCAATGGTGTAAACATGATCAGTTCGTCGATGCGGTTTAAAAATTCCGGGCGAATGGTCTGTTTCAACAACTCAAATAACTCTCCCTTTGTGCTCTCCATTAAATCAAGATCAATCTCTTCCTTGCCTTTAAAACGATCCTGAATAAGATGAGAACCAATATTGGAAGTCATGATGATGACGCTGTTTTTAAAATTCACCGTACGACCTTTATTGTCGGTTAAACGACCATCGTCTAGGACTTGAAGCAGAATATTGAAGACATCGGGATGCGCTTTTTCTATCTCATCGAGTAAAACAACCGAATAGGGTTTTCGTCGGATAGCCTCTGTGAGCTGACCTCCTTCGTCGTAGCCAACATAGCCGGGAGGTGCTCCAATGAGCCTCGAAACGGTGTGACGCTCTTGATACTCCGACATATCGATACGGGTCATTTGATTTTCATCGTCGAATAAATTGTTTGCTAAAGCCTTTGCCAGCTCGGTTTTTCCAACCCCGGTCGATCCCAAGAAAATGAAGGATCCTACTGGGCGATTTCGGTCTTGTAATCCGGCTCTGCTTCGTCGAATCGCATCGGAAACAGCCATAATTGCTTCATCCTGACCCACCACCCGACGATGCAATTCCTCTTCCAAATGCAGTAATTTTTCCTTCTCCGACTGGAGCATTTTGCCAACTGGGATTCCGGTCCAACGAGCAACGATATGCGCAATATCATCGGCTTCTACTTCTTCTTTGATCATGGCCGAATCGGATTGCTTCTCCAGCAGTTTGGCCTTAGCTTGATCAATCGCTGCTTCAGCTTCTTTCACTTTTCCATACCGAATCGCGGCCACGGTTCCGTAGTCGCCTTCGCGTTCGGCTTTATCGGCCTGCATATTGAGCTCTTCAATGCGTTGTTTATTCGTTTGGATTTGCTCAATCAAATCACGCTCGATTTTCCATTTAGCCATAACCGCATCGTGTTCTTCTTTCAGATTGGCTATATGCTCCGTCAATAACATTTCTTTTTCCTGATCCTTTTCCCGTTTAATAGCCTCTCGCTCTATTTCGAGCTGTTTCATTTTGCGCTGAATCTCATCAATAGCCTGAGGTACGGAGTTCATTTCTAAACGCAATTTCGAAGCGGCTTCATCAATCAAATCGATCGCTTTATCGGGCAACTGTCGTTCGGTGATATAGCGATCGGATAATTCCACCGCGGCCAAAATCGCATCATCCTTGATGCGCACTTTATGGTGATTCTCATAGCGTTCCTTAAGCCCGCGCAAAATAGAAACTGCACTTGGCAAATCGGGTTCGGCAACCAAAACCGTTTGAAACCGTCGCTCCAATGCTTTATCCTTTTCGAAATACTTTTGATACTCATTCAAGGTGGTAGCACCAATAGCTCTCAGGTCGCCTTTGGCCAAAGCCGGCTTGAGAATATTGGCTGCGTCCATCGCTCCGTCGCTTTTACCGGCTCCTACCAGCGTATGAATTTCATCGATAAAGAGAATAATCTCTCCTTCGGAATCGACCACTTCTTTTACAACGGATTTAAGTCTTTCTTCGAATTCTCCTTTGTATTTTGCTCCGGCAATCAGGGCGCCCATATCGAGCGAATAAACTTGCTTACTTTTTAGATTTTCCGGCACATCGCCATTGATGATTCGATGAGCTAATCCTTCGGCAATAGCAGTTTTCCCCACACCTGGTTCACCAATGAGGATGGGATTATTTTTCGTTCTTCGAGAGAGGATTTGCAGGATACGACGGATTTCATCATCGCGACCAATCACCGGATCTAATTTACCCGACTGGGCGCGCTCATTCAGATTAATTGCGTATCGATTTAATGCATGATAGGTATCTTCGGCGGTAGGACTATCGATTTTCCCTCCTTTTCTAAGCTCTCTAATAGCTTGCTCCAATTCTTTATCGGTGATTCCTGCATCTTTGAGAATCGTACCGGCGGTGTTCTTCGATTGAATCAATGCCCAAAGTAGATGCTCAAGACTCGCATACTGATCGTTCATTCTTTGACGAATGGATAGAGCATCCATCAAAATGCGATTGGTTTCATTGGAAAGATAGGGTTCTCCCCCATTGGTTTTTCCCAAACTTTTTATACTTCGGTCGACCAGTTCGGTGATAAGCTGCAGGTTTACGGATAGCTTTTGAAACAAGAAGGGGAGGAATTGGTCGCCCACATGAAGCATTGCTTTGAGCAAATGAATGGGTTCAACCGCTTGCTGTTTGTTCTCCATAGCCAGCTGAATCGATTTCTCAATTGCCTCTTGCGATTTGATGGTAAACTGATTTAGATTCATAGGGAATAATTTTTAGTTTCCCACCTGAAATCAAATGGTTTGCCACCACCCTATGAGCCCAAGCAGGGCTGTCATTCTGTCAGTTTTGAAAAGCGAGCTTTCGACTAGTCGTTCATGAGTTCCCAAAGCAAATCCTTCAGGAGTAAAAGTCCGGTTTGTGTGATGGATGAAATAAAAGCGCAAGGAATTTCCGGTAAATCTTTTTTTATTTCATCGATCAACTCTTGGTCCAGCATATCGGACTTAGTAATGGCGAGCATTCTTTTTTTATCGAGTAGTTCTGGATTAAATGCTTCGAGCTCATGCAGCAAGATCCGATATTCCTCGTGTATGTCGGGAGAATCGGCCGGAACCATAAACAAGAGAACGGCATTTCGTTCGATATGCCTGAGGAACCGAAGCCCAAGTCCTTTGCCCAGGTGAGCTCCTTCGATAATACCCGGTATGTCGGCCATTACAAAGGAACGGTCGTCGCGATAAGAAACGATACCCAGATTGGGAACCATGGTGGTAAAAGGATAATCGGCTATTTTGGGTTTAGCCGCCGATACAACCGAGAGTAGCGTTGATTTTCCGGCATTAGGGAAACCGACTAATCCGACATCGGCCAACATTTTCAATTCCAGGATGTACCAACCCTCAATCCCCGGCTCACCAGGTTGTGCGTAGCGAGGAGTTTGGTTAGTAGGCGATTTAAAATGCGCATTGCCTAGTCCGCCTCGCCCACCTGGAACCAATAATGCTTCCTGGTTATGTTCGGTTATTTCGAGCAAATGCTCTCCGGTTTCGGCATCTCGTGCGATTGTTCCCAGAGGAACCTCGAGCACGACATCATTACCATAGGCTCCGCTACAATGATTGGACGATCCGGTTTCACCATCGCCGGCAAAAATGTGCTTTTGGTACTTTAAGTGAAGAAGCGTCCAACGTTGCTCATTACCGCGTAAAATAATGTGCCCTCCGCGACCGCCATCGCCTCCGTCTGGCCCTCCTTTCGCTGTTCGTGCGTCACGATGAAGGTGAGCCGAACCAGGTCCTCCCTTTCCGGAACGAAGAAACACTTTTACATAATCGACGAAATTACTACCAGACATGCTTCAATGCATTGGTAATGGTTTCGGAAAGTGCATCGAAAACCGTTTCCCGGTCGCCCATACCATTGATGGTTCGATACTTATTTTGCTTTTGGTAGTATTCCGCTACGGGCAAGGTCTTTTCGTTGTATTCTTCCAAGCGAGCAACAATTAAATCCGCATTCAAATCGTACGATCGAGCAGTAGCGGTCTTACTTCTGGCCGATAATCGTTTAATCGATTCAAGTGTAGGAAGATTGATATCGATAACCGAGGTGACAGCCGTGTTCATTTTTCGCAACAATCCATCGAGGATATAGGCCTGAACAATGGTACGGGGAAATCCTTTGAAGATAAAACCACTGTGTTCTTTACTTTCAAAGATTTTACGTTCGATGAGTTTGATGGTAATTTCATCGGGGACAATGGTCCCTCGTTCCATGTAAGGGGCAGCTATACGGCCTATTTCGGTATTTTTCGCTAATTCCTCGCGTAACATTCCTCCGGTGGAGATGTAAACCATGTTGAATTTATCGGCAAGTAGTTTTCCTTGGGTTCCTTTTCCCGAACCGGGAGGACCAAACAATACGAAATTACGCCATACTTTTTCCTGCGAAACTTCAATTGCATCGCGCAATCGTTGGTAAATATCTTCGAGCGAACCGGTACCATCGATGGGGTGGAAAATTCCTTTATCGCGATAAAAATTCTCTACCGGAACGGTTTTGGTTTTGTATTCTGTCAGCCGAAATTCAATTACTTCACGGTTATCGTCGTTTCTACCTTCGATACCTGCTCGATTCAACAAACGGGCAAGCAACTCATCTTCAGGCACTTCGAGCGAAACCATACAATGCAAGGTGGTATTTAGTTTCAAGAGTAAACCTTCAAGTATATATGCTTGTACGAGGGTACGTGGAAACCCATCGAAGAGAAAGCCGTTTGCGTCGCTGTGTTGTTTTATTTTTCGCTCAATAATCTGAACGATGATGGCATCCTCGACTAATCCACCCTTTTCGATAATGGATTTAGCTTTGTTTCCCAAGTCGGTTCCAGCTTTTATTTCCTCCCGTAGGATATCTCCTGTCGAGATATATACCAGGTTAAATTTATCCAACAATAATTTTGACTGCGTTCCTTTACCTGCACCGGGAGGACCAAACAAAGCTACATTCAACATAAAGAGCTAATTAAGAGGATTAGTAAATGAATTTTTCAAGTTAAGGCAAGATACTAAACAATTTTGTATATGCACGCTAAATTTCTTCCAAAGCCATTATAATCCAGACCATATCCTACAATGAACTCATTAGGAATTTCAATGCCTATATAATCAATCGGAATTTCTTTTTTATAAGCTTCGGGTTTAAAGAGCAAACTCACAATTTTAACGGATTTAGCGTGTAAGTCGCCTAATTGTTGGATGAGCTCTACTAAGGTATTTCCTGTGTCGATGATATCTTCGAGCAACACAATCGTTTTACCTCGTAAATCTTCGTTTAATCCAATCAGTCGATTCATGGTTCCGGTCGATTGAGTTCCTGAATAAGAGGATAGTTTCACGAAACTAATTTGAGCCGGGAGTTTAATTTGTCGGAACAAATCGGCTGCAAACATAAAACTACCATTTAATACAGCCACAAACACCAGGTCCTCTTCTGCGAGATCCTGATTGAGCCTGTTTGCGAGATCTTTAATCGCATTTTGAATGCGACTTTCATCTAAGTACAAAATGAATTCTTTATCGAGTACTTTTATTTTATCCATGGTTTGCGTGTAATTGCGAAATTGAAGAATTTTGCGAAAGTACAATTAATGAGGCTTTCTACAAGATGAGTTAACCACTTTTCAAGCTTCATTTTCACGAATATTCTTCCATTTGAAACTAGCTTTCCAGGAAGAACACTCAGCATGCCTCCTTCCGTTTCCTTTCTTCTTCTTTGAGAAGAAATAATAGACAAAGGCATGTATAACAGCAAATTATACTACAAACTACTCCTTGCAATCTCCCTCCTCCTGCTGATTCTTCCTGCCAGGAGCCAAGGTTTAATTTCATTTGCGGAATCGAACGGAATGGGTTCCATCCGATGCTGCCATGACTGGAATCCGGGATATACGGCCAATCCAGCTACTATTTTGTTAAATCCCGGCCTACTTGCATACTTGGCCTATTCAAACCCATTTAGGTCGGAACTAACTCACAATCGCACCGCCGGAGCAATGTATACTCGTTCTGCAGACCAGCTCGGTGTTCATGCAATTCTTGCAGGTTCAAGTTTATATTACGAGAATCTTTATGGTTTGTCTTATGGTCGCAAACTATTACCAAACCTGGCAATAGGTGTTCAAGTAGGAGCCTATCATCATCGATTTAGCCATACCCATTTGAGAGCTCAATTCACCCTTGGGATGATTTATCACTATACTGAAGGCGGTAAATTAGGAATTCTTATTTCGCCAAATCCGTATCAAATTAATCAGGAAAACTCCCTTTCACCTATGTATAATACCATCAACATAGGGGTTAAAATACCTTGGGAGGAACGAGCAAATTTATACTTCGAACTAGAAAAAACTTCCGGCTTTCCGCTTGAAACAAAGTTTGCTCTCGATTATCGTCTCGATCCATCCTGGCTCCTAATGGGCGGCTTTGTTTATCCGCGCAAGCAAATCAGTTTTGGCGTCCATTATTACCATGCTCCATTTCGAATACAGTTTGCTTATCAGCATCATTGGATTCTGGGAATAACACCCTCGTTAAGCATTTGGTATCATTTTAATCATTCAAAACCATGAGAATCCTTTGGCTCGCAGCATTTCTGGGAATTTTCCCTTTTCTTGCCTCAGGGCAATCGATTCCTGTGAGCGAAACGATTGACCAATTGAGCGAAGGTCTCCTCTCCGACGATGAAAAAGATGACTTAAGCCGCAACCTGGAATTCCTTGCCGAAAATCCGGTTTCGCTCAATTCATCCGAAATCAATCTACTTTGGGAATATGGTCTAATTAGCTCTTATCAATTACAATCGTTGGAAAGATATCGGAAGAGCATGAAACAAATTCTATCAGTTCATGAACTTCAAACGATCCCGGGATTTGAGGCTTCCGATGTTCAGCGACTCCTGCCTTTTGTACTTGTCCAACCTAAAAAACAAACTATTGCTTCTATCCATTCAAGCTTGGACTATGCCTACCGTAGAGGTGAAATACAAGTATCCATGCGTCGGGTGCTTAACAAGCAAGCTGCCTATTCACCCGACGCAGACTCAACACTGGCTTATGCTGGCTCCCAATGGGGAATTGCAATAAACGGAAAGGTGCAACTTAGCCGAACGCTCAGTATAGGATTTACGGCCGAAAAAGACCCCGGCGAATCGATGCAATGGAATGCGAAACAGCGTGGTTTTGACTTCACGGGTGGTTATGTTTTATTCCAGAATAAATTAAAAACCCAGACTTTAATTTTAGGGAATTTTAAAGCTGGATTCGGGCAAGGACTGAGCTTCGATAATTCCTATGCAGCCGGTTTTACTATCGACCGAGCCTACGAAATCAAAAAATTCAACCGAGGAGTAAGACCTTATAAAGGTAACGACGAAACGAATAACTTGCTTGGGCTCGCCTATTCCTTAAAGGGTTCAAATTGGGGAACCAGCTGGTTTGTTTCGCTTTTTCCGCGCGACGCCAAATTCAGCATCACCGATAGCACCCTTTACCTGGAGCAGCTCTATACCGGGGGGTTACATCGCACTTCGAATGAACTTAACCGTCGAAAAAACATCGATGAGCTTACAGCCGGTGGAAACTTATTTTACCGCTATCGAAACTTTCAAATTGGAATCAATTTCGCCCATCGAAGTTATCATCAATGGGTGCATCAATTTCAGGCTGAATCCGATTGGAATCATGCGGAACTTAACCCTCAAAAGCTAATGATTTTGGGGAGCGACTATCAATTTAACTGGAAACGTTTTCACTTTTTTGGAGAGTTCAGCGCCGATACTCAATGGCGTTTCAATCAAATTCATGGCCTCATGATTCAACCCGTTAATCGATTGCACTTAGCTTTCCTTTATCGACAGTATGACCCCGATTTTGTAGGAATTGCGTCCAGCGCCTTAGGGCAATTTAGTGGAAATACTAACGAGTACGCCTGGTATGGGAGCATTCGACTGGATCTTAACGCGTATTGGAATCTCCAGGCCTATTTCGATTGGCTTAAAAATCCCTGGTTAGCCTATAGAGTAAACGCACCATCGCACTATGAGCAAAGTGCGCTTAAACTCCAATTCAATCCCGATTTTCCGTTAATGGCTTATCTGCAAGTACGGCATAAGAAATATCCACTCAATCCAAGCGTCAGCGATACCTATCTGTTTCCGGTCTCCCATGAGCAAACGTTTATCCGCCTTCATGCGAGTTATTATCCTAATAAAACGATACGACTGCAAAACCGCATCGAATACACGCAAGTTGGGGAGAGTGGAAATCGTCCTTCGAAAGGATTGATGATTTATCAGGATTTTATGTGGGAGATGCATCCCAAACTGCGTATTTATGGTAGGATGGTTTGGTTCGACACCGACGATTTTAACAGTAGGCTTTATGCCTTGGAGAATGATGCTTTTCAGGTGACTGCAAGTACGATGCTTTACGAGGAAGGGTCTCGAACATATGCATTGGTACAATACAGTCCTTATGATTGGTGTAAAGTATCGATTAAATTGGCACAAACAGAATATTTTTATGTAGAATCAATTGGTACCGGGGGAGAAGAGATTGCTGGCTCGAAGCGTTATGAATGGAGAATGAGACTAATTATCAAGCTATGAGTCCTAGTCGAAACTCTGACCAATGCGACTACTAATTTCAATCATTTCGCGGTATTCGGCTGGGGTTAAATCCTGGATAAAATAATTCTTAGGATCGATGCGCTTATCGTTGAGAATCACTTCGTAGTGTAGGTGCGGGGCAGTGGAAGTCCCTGTATTACCAACATATCCGATAATTTGACCTCGCTTAACTGTTTGTCCGGCTTTTACATTAAAATCGTTCAAATGAGCATAAAGGGTTCTGTATCCAAATCCGTGATCGATAACCACATGCCTACCGTAACCAATGGATGATTTTCGAACCTTTTCTACTTTTCCATCGCCAGTAGCGTAGATAGGAGTTCCGGTCGGAGCTGTAAAATCCATTCCGTAGTGGAATTTCCGAATCTTGTAAATAGGATGGATTCGCCAGCCATAGCCCGACGCTATTCGGGTAAGGTGCTTGTTGTAAATGGGCTGAATTGCTGGTACATGTTTTAAAAACTCTTCTTTCGATTTGGACAATTCAACAATCTCGTCGTACGATTTCGATTGAACCACCATGCTTTTCTTAATGCTTTCGAGCTTTTGTGCGGTATTGATCACGATATCGGAATTATCGTAACCGTTCAATTTCTCATAAAGGTTTGCACCTCCATATCCAGCAATCCGTTTGGATCGGGGTAATGGTTCAGCATTAAAAACTGCCCGATAAATATTATCGTCGCGTTGCTGCATATCGGCTAGCACCGTTTTCATTTTATCCATCTCCTGCGACATCATTTCGTATTGCAGAACCAGGAAATCATTTTCGCGCTGGAGTTTCCGTTCCCATGGTGAGGTAAAAACAGTTCCCATGAGCCATGTAAGGAGAATAGAGAAAATGATGATTAGGCTAAACTGAGGTAAAAATCGGATGATACGCTGCCGAAAACTCAGTACCACTTTTTCGTGACTGAGCGTTTTAGGATTAAACTGATAAAATACTTTTCGGAACATCCAACTGGTTTTACGAATGAGTTTTGATTTCTCAATGCGGCAAATATAAGAATTAAATTAATTTTGCGTCCACCACAGAGTTTAACTTATCAAAACATACCTGTTAATAACTAACCAGTTACGCTATATGACCTCTCAAGAAATCCGTCAAAAGTTCTTTGATTTCTTCCAAAGTAAAAACCACAAAATAGTTGAATCGGCACCCATGGTGATTAAAAACGACCCCACCTTGTTGTTCACCAATGCAGGGATGAACCAATTCAAAGACTACTTTCTGGGGAATAGCGAATCGCCCTACCCTCGTGTTGCCGACACCCAGAAGTGCTTGAGAGTAAGCGGAAAACACAACGACTTGGAAGAGGTTGGGCACGACACTTATCATCATACAATGTTCGAGATGTTAGGCAACTGGTCGTTTGGCGATTATTTTAAAAAAGAAGCCATCGATTGGGCCTGGGAGTTTTTAACCCAAGAAATTCAACTTTCGCCCGACCGCCTTTATGCTACAGTATTTGGTGGCGACGAAAGCGAACAACTTTCTCGCGACGATGAAGCTTCGAACTTCTGGGAATCATATTTGCCACTTGAGCGGATTCTCGATGGAAGTAAAAAAGATAATTTTTGGGAAATGGGCGATTCCGGTCCTTGTGGACCTTGCTCCGAGATTCACATCGACCTTCGTTCGGATAGTGAGCGAAAAGCCATTCCCGGCAGCGAACTGGTTAATCGAGATCATCCGCAAGTGGTCGAAATATGGAACCTTGTTTTCATTCAATTTAACCGAAAAGCGAACGGACAGTTGGAGCAGTTACCAGCAAAGCATGTCGATACCGGAATGGGCTTTGAGCGCTTGACCATGGCTGTTCAAGGAAAAACATCAAATTACGACACCGATATTTTTCAACCTCTTATTCAATTTTTGGCGCAATCATCTGGGAAAAAATATGGTCAAGACCTTAAAACGGATATCGCTTTGCGGGTTATTTCCGACCATGTTCGAGCCATTGCCTTTGCTATTGCCGACGGACAGCTACCATCCAATAACAAAGCGGGTTATGTAATACGACGCATCCTGCGAAGAGCTGTACGCTATGGCTTCACCTTCCTTAATCGCAAAGAAGCATTCATGTATGAACTGGTCGATATCCTCGACCAAACCATGGGGGATCATTTTCCCGAATTGAGAGCCCAAAAAGACCTCATCAAACAAGTTATGAGGGAAGAGGAAAGTTCCTTTTTACGAACCTTGGAAACAGGAATTAAGCGTCTGGATCAAATTATTCTAAAGTTGAAGGACAAGAGTGAACCGACGATCTCGGGGAAAGATTGTTTCGAACTATACGACACTTATGGTTTTCCGGTGGATCTTAGTCAACTCATTGCCTCGGAAGCCGGAGTTAGGATCGACCTCGAAGGCTTCAATCGAGAAATGGCTGAGCAAAAAGCCCGATCGCGCCAAGATGCAGGCATTGAAAAAGGCGACTGGGTTTTTCTTCGAAAAGAAACCGAAGAATTTGTCGGTTACGATTATACCGAACATCCGGTAGTGATTACACGCTACCGAAAGGTCGAAACCAAAGGGAAAGCGCTTTATCAAGTGGTTTTCAATCAAACTCCTTTTTATGCCGAAAGCGGCGGACAAGTAGGCGATACCGGCATCTTTTACAATGATACAGAACAAATCGAGATTATCGATACCGTAAAAGAGAATGCTTTGACCATCCATTTGGTTGAAAAGCTTCCTCAACCTATTGAATCGGATTTTACAGCCCGTGTCGATTTGGCGGCCAGAAAAGCAACCGAGCGCAATCACTCTGCAACTCACTTGCTGCATCATGCTTTGCGAGCAATTCTGGGCGAACAAGTAGAGCAGAAAGGCTCCCTAGTTGACCCGAAACGTTTACGTTTCGACTTTGCTCATTTTCAGAAAATGAGTCGGGAGGAAATAAAGCAAGTAGAAGATCATGTGAACAAAGCAATATTGAATCATGTGGAGCGCACGGAGATGCGTCACGTTCCCATCGGTAAAGCTCAGGAGATGGGTGCTATGGCACTTTTTGGCGAGAAATATGGCGAAGCGGTACGCGTGATTCAAATGGGGGAATCGGTGGAACTCTGCGGTGGAACTCACGTTGGCAATACCTCCGAAATCGCTTATTTCAAAATCATGAGCGAAAGTTCAGTAGCCTCGGGTATTCGACGAATTGAAGCTATTACCGGAGAGGCAGCACGCGAGTATATTGAAAATCAACTTGAAAAGCTCGAACGGATTGAATCCTTGCTGAAGCCAGGAGTAAATGCGGAAAAGCAAATCCATCAACTGCTGGAAGAACATAAAAATCTGCAAAAAGAAATTGAAAAACTATCGCGCAGCAATTTGAAAGACTTCAAGCAAAACCTGAAACAACAAGCCATTCAAATAGGAAAGCTGCAATTGATAACTGCAGAATTAAGCGGAGAACAAATTCCGATAGCTAAGGATCTGGCTTTTCAGTTAAAAGATGAATTAAGTAATTTGGTCTTATTGCTGGGACATCAACAAGATGGGAAAGCTCAGCTTAGCTTGGCTATTAGCAAAGAAGTGATTAAATCGGAAGGATTAAACGCGGGAAGTTTGATTCGGGAAGTAGCAAAAGAAATACAAGGTGGCGGAGGAGGACAAGCCTTTTTTGCTACCGCAGGAGGTAAAAACCCGGCAGGATTAGCACAAGCCTTTGCCAAATTACAGCAAATCCTCACCAATCAGTTCAACTAATAGATTCAGGATTAGATTAATCAACTAACAAATAAACAGGATGGATAGCAAATTAAAAGTACTCGAGACGCTCAAACAAAGTGAATCACCTCTTAAAAGCGGAGATATTGCAGAAAAAACCGGACTCGACAAAAAGGAAGTAGATAAATGGATTAAAACCCTCAAATCGGAAGATTTGATCAGTTCTCCTAAACGCTGCTTTTACGAAGCGAAATAGCTTATTTCCCCAATAGATTCGATAGAAATCCCTTCTTCACTTTCGAAGGAGGGGTAAATTCCATATCGTCTTCCGGATTTAGCAACTGCCAAATTTTGCTCCATCCGGGGAAGCCACCCACATTTCGATCGTCGATGAACACATCAGCATCGATTTTCCGACTAATGCTATCGTCCATTATCTCCTCGGGATAGCTTTTATTAACCGCATAGAATTCAATTCCATGATCGCGGCAAAAAGCAACAGCTTCGTCGAGCTCTTTCCCTGCCCTATAGGTCCATAAAATGAGAATGTGACCCTTTTTCTGCAATTGTTTCAGCGTTTCAAATGCAAAGAGGAGCTCCTCTCCTATTTCAGGATACTTATGTTCAACAATGGTTCCATCGAAATCGACAGCAATCTTGAGTGGTTTTATCCGTTTTCCGGGCATAGCTCGTTAGTTAAAATAGGGTAATAGTTTCAATTTCATCCTTTCCGGTAATCGTTGCGGCCGGCGCGTTTCAGCATTTACAAAAACTAAAGTATTCTCCCCTTCATTGATTAATTTACCTGTTTGATTAAAGACCTCATAATGAAAAAGAATTCGAGTTGCAGGCATTTCGCGAACGCTCGCTCGTATCAATAACTCTTCATCGTAAAAAGCAGGTGCAAGATACTTCAAACGCATATCGATAACGGGCATGATAATACCGTCGTCCTCGACTTCTTTGTACGACATTCCCAAACTTCTCATCCACTCTACTCGGGCAACTTCGTAATACTGAGGGTAGTTTCCGTGGTACACATAACCCATTTTATCGGTTTCGCCGTAACGAACACGTAACTTAACATCTACGGAATACATCGATCTGAAATTTTCAATTTGCCGCAAAGCTACCAAAAAATGACCACCAAATAATTATTTCCCCTCAGTCAATCCTCATCTCCTTTATGATCGTGGGGAAAGGTTGGCCCGAAGGTCTTTAAAATAAAAAGACTTGGTTAATCGAATATACTCCTCGCTGTAATAATGCCCCTGATAAACCACTAGTGAATCTTCTTGGAATTTTCCTGGGACCCGCGAAAGCTCCATGACACGACGATTGACGGGTTTATGGGTTTTAGGTTGAATATTCAGTATTCGAAGTAGCTGCCAGTTCTGCTTGGCTGCCTCGCTCAGAAATCGATCGGCTCGCTCGGTGGGCAGAATAAGCTGCAAGCGACCATTGGGCAATAATAACTTCGAAGCACAAAATAGCAATTGCTCGTTACTCAATTGGTCGTTGTGTCGAGCTAAATTCCTATGCGCTACAGTCGATTTTAAGGAACGTTCAAAATACGGTGGATTGGTAATTATGGCATCGAACAAAGCGTCGGTATAACTCGAAGCATAGTTTACAGCATCGCCTTGAATTAATTCAAGGCGATCAGGCCAAGGCGCGGATTGGAAATTAAGTTCGGCATCGAGGCAAGCTTGCTCATCCAGTTCTATGGCCGTAATGTGCGCATTGGTTCGCTGAGCCATCATTAAACTCAACACTCCGGTTCCTGCTCCTAAGTCCAAAATACGTTTTCGATTACTAACCTCCACCCATGAACCTAAAATCATGCTATCGACACCCAATTTCATGGCTGCCCTTGCTTGGCTTAAACGAAAGCGTCTAAATTGAAAATACGAATTCGATTCCTTACTATTCATCCTAATTTAATATTAACCACTTGCCTTAGGGAGATTATATTCGTTGGAAGCTACTGAAAATACTCCTGTAGTCGACTTACACCAATTTTTCTTAATCACTTCCAATTAATGGATACTATAAAAACCAATAGCCTTATGAAAAAAATAACTTCTACTTAGTACAACTAACTATAAAAACATATACATTTGACCCTAAATACTTCACTTTTTAACTATAAAACACTAAGCATATAAAATCAAAGTCTAGTTATAAATGGGAGTAAATAACAACTTAAATGAGCAAGCCTATTCAAGCAGAAGCCACTATCAGCTAAGTATAGGATTACTTACCCTCCCTTAAAACAACATGGAAAGAGTTCCCCCACTCACTCGTGTTGTTTTTTTGTTGTAGCACGGCAATGGTGCTCACGGCTAAAACTGCCGCTGTTTCAGTCCTCAACCTTCGGTTGCCTAAACTAATAGGAACGAAGCCAGCCTCTTGACTCCAACGTATTTCATCCGGACTAAAATCTCCTTCCGGGCCTATCCAAATGCAGGTCTTTTCGGCAGAATCAAAGGCTTGCCATAAGGAAGATTTCTCGCCCGATCCACAATATGCTAAGTAGTTCCGATAATTCCTTAATTCACCCGCAAGTTCCCGGAATTGAAGACCATGATGCAGCTTTGGTAAATAAGCCGAAAGGGACTGTTTCATGGCAGCTATCAGGACCTTTTGCAAGCGATCGAGCTTGAGAGTGTGGCGCTCGGAATTATCGGAGGTGAAAAAGAAAATCTCGGAAACCCCAATTTCTGTGGCTTTTTCCAGAAACCATTCAATTCTCTCGATGTTTTTTGTCGGAGCGATTGCAATAGCCAGGTAATACGGTAGCGGCTGGTAATTGGACTCGACACCTTCGATGCGTAATCTACAGCGGTTTGGATTGGCATCGTCGATAATCGCGGTGTATAAATTTCCTTGCCCATCGGTGAGTGACACCTGATCACCCAGCCGATAGCGCAAAACCTTAATCAAATGTCGCGACTCTTGAGTATCAAGTTGATGATGGTCTCCCATCAGTCCGGGTGCGTAGAATAATTGCATGACTTAATTTGGGCGATTGAGTAAAAATGTAGCCGTATCCTCGAAATACGATTCCAGGAAAGCCTTCGATTCATCATCCATCGGATTTTTTCGCATGGCACGCATCATACAATCCATCCAATGGGTGCGAGCATTTAAATCGACGGAAAATGGGAAATGCCGCTGCCGCAAACGAGGATGTCCCCGTAGTTCGTTATAGGTTTGCGGTCCTCCTAAATATTGTTGCATGAATAAGTATAAGCGTTCTTCTGCCGGCGCAAGATTCATAGGATACATGGGGCGCATAACCGGATCGGATGCAATATTTTCGTAGAAATCATGGATTAGTTTCCGCAGATTTTCTTCGCCGATTCGGTCGAAATAGGTAGTTCTATCGTTCATATAGTGCGATTCAGATTGTTTGTTTGGAAAGAGGCAAATTTAAGTAAAAGCCTTAAAACATGCGAATACCTGTAAACGACACCGGCCTGCTGTATAGCTGGCTTTTGAATGCCTTTCTATTCGACGAAAAATCTAGATTTGTTCTTGAAAAAATGACCGATTATGCTGCTAAAAGGCTGCTTACTGCTCTTGGGATTATTTGTGTCTGGAATGCATGCCGGAGATTTTCCGCGTGAACTAACCACACAGTATTCTTCTGATAAAATTAAAGTAGATGGTAAGCTCGACGAAGCTGCATGGAAGGAGGCTGCCATTGCGGATAGCTTCTACATATACGACCCGGAAATTGGAGTACGGTCTGAATTTCGTTCCGAGGTGAGGACTTTATATACCGACAGAGCATTTTATGTAGGAGCGCGATTGTACGATCATGCTCCTGATTCAATCTTGAAGGAGCTCACCATACGGAACAACCGAAATGGGAATGCCGATGCCTTCATGGTCGAAATAAATGCCTACAACGATCATCAAAACGCCTTTCTTTTCTATGTTACGGCCGCAAATGTTCAAAGCGATGTGCGATTATCGGGCAATAGCGAAGACGAGAGTTGGAATGCTGTATGGCTGAGCGAAACTTCAATTGATTCGCTGGGATGGACAGTCGAAATCCTTATACCCTATTCTGCCTTGCGCATTCCCCAACAAGTTAATCAAGCATGGGGGATCAACTTCAGGCGCTTGGTGAGGCGAACGCGGGAATTTTCTTCCTGGAATCCAATCAATAAAGAAACAGGAGAGGTTACCGTGCAGGCAGGTATTCTCCGGGGGATCAGCAACATTAAGCACCCTCTTCGCTTGGCGTTTTTCCCTTACCTATCGGGCTACTTGCAAAAAACCCCTCAACATTCCAAAATGGATGAAACCTTGGCTGGCGGGATGGATGTTAAGTACGGTGTAAACGAAAGTTTCACCCTCGATATGACCCTTATTCCCGATTTTGGTCAAACGATTACCGACCAAATAGTCCTGAACTTAAGTCCTTATGAAATTTATTACAATGAGAATCGAGCCTTCTTCAACGAGGGAACTGAATTATTCAACAAGCAAGGCTTGTTTTACAGTCGCAGGATAGGGAAACGTCCGATGTATGCCGGAAAAGTCAATAATCTCCTCGAAGAAGGGGAAACGGTTGAACTAAATCCGTCGGAAGGAAAGCTTTTGAATGCTACCAAATTCTCCGGTAGAATGTCGAATGGGCTTGGTCTAGGGGTTTTCAATGCAATGACGGACCGTAGCTATGCCACTGTTAGGAACTCGCAAGACGAAACTCGAAAAATCCTCACCGATCCTTTCACGAATTTCAATATACTGGTAATGGATCAAGCCATGAGGAACAATTCCTATATCAACCTTATTAACACCAATGTTTATCGCCCGGAAATTGATAGTATTGCGAATGTTACCGGATTGGGCTTGAGGCTTATGGACGCATCGAATCGAATGGGAATTGAGTTTCAATCGGCCTTGAGCTACAAAACTGGACAAGCCATTGAGAGGGCATCGAAAGGTTATTACCTGAATGGAAGAATCGGGAAATTCAACGGACGATACAATTATCATTACTACTGGGATATTCTATCGGATCGTTACGACCCGAACGACATGGCCTATCTGGCTTATAACAACATGATACTGCAGGGATTGGAAGGCAACTATCGCAAATATACCCCCGGACGTTACCTATTGAGTATCAATACCAGTGCAGGAGGCAGCTATCAGCAAGTTTTTTCAACGGGTAAGTATTCCTTGCTTGAATTTTATCAATCGGGGGTTCTTACCTTTAAAAATTATTTATCGCTTGGCTGGAATCATTCCCTATGGCCCCTGGGTTACCACGATTATTTTGAACCTCGAGTTGCCAATCGTTATTACCGTCACCCGGAACGATATCGACTTACCGGTTGGATTAGTTCCGATTATCGCAAAGCCTTGGCAATCGACATACAAATGGGATTCACCGACGATATTCGCTTTACGACCAATTATTACCTGAGTTTCTCTCCTCGAATCCGGGTGAACAACCATCTTTTTCTTGTCCCTCGGATGCATTGGAACCGGTCTTTTGGCGAAGTCGGTTATGTAACCCATTTCTCCGAGCAGGAAATCATCCTAGGAATTCGAAATAATTCTTCTCTTACGAATAGTCTGGGTGCCTCCTATGTGTTTAACAACGAAGCTGCGATACGTATCGATTTTCGCCATTTGAATAATCTGGTCGATTACCGGAGTTTTCAGGAGTTGCAACCCAACGGTGATATTGAGGCCTTCGAAAGTGAAACATTTGATACGCAGAATCAGGATATTAATTACAACGTCTTTAGCATCGATTGGGTATTTTCATGGAATTTCGCTCCCGGAAGTTTTCTTAACTTGGTCTGGAAAAACTTCATTTTACCCGAATCGCATCCCACCGTAAACACCGGCTACTGGACAAACTTGAGGAACACCGTCATGGCCGACCAGAGCAATTCTTTATCGTTTAAACTCATTTACTATGTCGATTATCAATTTTTTCAATTGTAATTTAGCCACAAACTAAAAAGCAGGCAAATCCGACATGGAAAAAAAAGTTATATACCTCGATTACAACGCCAGCACTCCCATCGATCCGCGAGTAGCTGAGGCAATGAAACCTTTTTTAGATAAGCATTTTGGAAATCCATCCAGTTCACATGCTTATGGTTCAACCAGCCGAATGGCAGTAGAAGAAGCAAGGGAACACCTGGCACGTTTGATTCACTGCGAACCGTGGGAAATTATCTTCACTTCCGGTGGAACTGAATCGAATAATATGGCCATCAAAGGAGCTGCTTTTGCGAATCAACATAAAGGGAAACACATCATTACCAGCCAAGTTGAACACCCTGCAGTTACCGAAGTGTGCTCCTATTTGGAAAAACAAAGTTTTTCGGTGAGTTACCTTCCGGTTGATGAATACGGAATGGTGAATCCAGATGATGTAGAGAAAGCCCTCCGACCCGACACCATTCTCATCAGTATCATGCATGCTAACAATGAAGTTGGCAGCATCCAGCCCATTGAAAAGATTGGACTTATTGCTAAAAGAAATGGAATCCTGTTTCATTCCGATGCAGCTCAATCGACCGGAAAAATACCTGTCGATGTTCAGAAAATGCAGGTCGATTTACTGAGTATTGCCGGACATAAATTATATGCTCCCAAGGGTGTAGGTGCTTTATACATTCGTACAGGTGTGCAATTGGAAAAATTCATGCACGGTGCCGATCACGAGCGAAACTTACGTGCCGGAACTGAAAATATTCTGGAAATTGTTGGATTAGGAGAAGCAGCCCAATTGGCGATGGAGTCGATACAGACCGAAATGCCCCGACAACAAAGCATACGCGATTATTTATATCAAGAACTACTTGAACGTCATCCGGAGATGAAACTAAACGGTCATCCGGAAATACGTTTACCCAACACCCTGAATGTTAGTTTTCCGGGAGTGGAAGCCAATACTCTCTTGGCCGAATTGCAAGGAGTGGCTGCATCGGCCGGAGCAGCTTGCCATAGCGAGCAAGTGGATGTGTCGCCCGTAATCGAAGCCATGAAAATTCCGACCGAGTATGCGATGGGAACTGTGCGCTTTTCGGTTGGTAAATACTCCAGCTTTCAGGAAATTGACGAAGCTGTTTCACAGATAAGTGAAAGCTTAAGCAAATTGAAAACGGGTAATGATCCTGGTTTGATTAACCTGGATTGGAAAGAGATTAAGCTCACGCATTTCACACACGGGTTGGGTTGCGCCTGCAAATTGCGACCACAAGTGCTCGAAGAGGTGCTCCAAAACTTGCCTCCCTTGGCCGATACTTCTATTCTGGTCGGAACCGAAAGCTCCGACGATGCTGCAGTGGTAGCAATAAGCGAAGACATGGCTCTTGTTCAGACCCTCGACTTTTTTACGCCGATAGCCGACGACCCCTACCTCTTTGGGGCCATTGCAGCGGCGAATGCACTTAGCGACATTTATGCCATGGGTGCAAAGCCCATGTTTGCGTTAAATATTGTTGGTTTTCCTTCGAACCGTTTACCCATTGAAGTATTGAAACAAATCTTAACGGGTGCACAGGACAAGGCTGCCGAAGCAGGAATTCCCATTCTGGGAGGGCACACGGTGGACGATACCGAACCGAAGTATGGAATGGTGGTCAATGGTCGGGTTCATCCGGATAAAATCTTACGAAATAATACAGCCAAGCCAAATGATGTTATCCTTTTAACCAAACCCATTGGTACCGGAATTTTAGCTACTGCACTAAAGAGAGGACTTTTACAGGAGGTCGATGCCGTTGAATTCCAGCAGAGCATGGCGCGCTTGAATAAGCTGCCGGCCGAAATCATGGAATCGTTTCCGGTAAGTGCATGCACCGATGTTACTGGTTTTGGCCTACTCGGACACCTGAAAGAAATGTCGGGAGGTTCTGGAGTCGATGTTGAGCTATGGTCCGACAAAGTGCCCGTTTTCCCCAAAGTAAAACAGTTCATTGCGGCCAACGTAATCCCGGGAGGAACTAAGGATAATTTAGCTTTCGTTCAGGACTGGATTCAGCCTTCTCCTCAAATCGATGAATTAAGTCTAACACTGCTTGCCGATGCGCAAACTTCGGGCGGACTGCTTATTGCCATTAAGGAGGATGAAGCTGATCGCTTACTCCAGAAATTATTGGAAGCAGGAATAGAATCTACCGCTATAATTGGAAAATTCCGTAGCAAAGGGAAAGGCATTATCCATATTCTGTAGAACGAATAAATAGGAAGGGCTGAAGGACTTTCTATTTTACGATTAAAAACGAATAGGCACAAAAAAAGAGTGATGTTGGGTTACATCACTCTTTTTATCTTTTAGAAGAGCTGAATCATTACTTAACGATTAGCTTGCCCGAAGACAAAACAATATTCCTGTCGGTTATCTGGAAAGTATATAAACCTGCGGGCAAGTTGCTCATGGGAACCATGGAAGAGCCCTGAATCGGTTGTTGTGCAACTAAGGCACCGTTAAGACTATACATGGTAAACATAATTGGTTCCTGAACGTTTTCCAATCCACGAATATTTAATAACTGCCCTGCTGAAATTGGATTCGGATAAATACTTAGCTCCAATTGTTCGTTAACTGAAACAACGTCCAACATAATCATTTCATATTCGAAGGTGAGGGTGCCAAAAGGGAAATAGAACATTCCGGTCCAAATACTAATGGATTGAGAAAGTGGCTTATGGTACATTCCATCCATGGATCCAGGATAAGGAAAAATAAGATCGGAAGCTAACGTATTGGTATCGAAAGTCATATCAACCAGCATAAAAGGTGCCCAGTCAGTTCCTGACCATTGATTCGCTTCCTGAGTGATCATATTTCCATGTTCGTCGTAGGAATTGACATTCTTAGCAGTTGGAGCCCATGTATTCTCGAGCATATCCCAAGAGTAGACTTCTGTTAAGGTTAGCCAGCCTTCTGGGGTGTATGAATTAAAAGTAGAATCGTTGATAATCCAGTTCGTGTCGGGTGGAAATTGGGACAAGGAAACTTTAGTTTCGACCCACCCTTCTGTAGTAAAGGTGTATTGATGGGTTGCTTCTTCGATAAGTTCCCAGGTTTGATCCATTGCATTGTACGAATAAACCAGTTCGCTGGTAACATTTCCATCCTGATCGTATTCGTAATCAGTTTTCTCGATTGGAGTGTAGTCCGTCAATTCTTCCGATGGTATCGAAAGGATTTCTGAGATTACCCATTCGTTGGCATCGTAGAAGTATTCTGTTAACTCGACGGAGGCTGGCAAAGAAGTTATCGTGTCATAATCACTAAAGGTGAGCATGGTTTGCAGTAAACCTTCTGGATAATAGCTTAGTTGGGATTCAAAGGACAACACATAATCACTAGTAGTTTCATCCACATCAAAATCTTTAATCGAAATATTTTGCCCAAAATCGTTGTAAAACATTTCAGAACGGATGAAACCGGGCAGCTCCATCGCAACCATTGCCTCTGCTTCTGAGTCCAGCTGGGACTTTGGTGAATTTGCATTAAAAGCATTGACTTTTTCGGGTGAAGTAAAGTCGTGCGAAAAAACTTTATAGCTTTGGAAAATTTGGTTAATCGGGGTTTTGCTGTTGATTGAGCTTTGGGCGCCAAGAGTTCCGACTATCAGAACTAATAAGCTCATAATAAATGATTTTCGCATGGGTGTATAAAAATTAATTGTTAAGCAGTATGAAATTAATCATTTTTTCCTTTCAAACGAAAAAAAATGTCAAAAAACAGCCAAAAAATATACCTAAAAAAGAAATAACCACGTTTAGCCTTTTAAAATGCTAAAATTTGAAGGATAATTTGGCGTATAACTAGAAAAGCCGACTAATATCATTAATTTAGTGGCCCTAAAATAACACTACACAAAATATCTAGACAATAAACTAGTATTATTAGAACTTATTGATAAAATTTTTTATCCAATCCTGATTTTAGAACCAAATCATGAAGAAAACCTACTGGATTATAATCCTCCTTGCCTCACTTGGAATAGCAGTTGCTTTATACCTGAACCTCAATAAATCAACCGTTGAAAACGATATAAAAGTACCGGCAGAAATTTCCGATATGTTGATTACGGTTAAGACCACAGGGGAATTGCAGGCAGAAAACTCAGAGTTAATTTCAGCCCCAAATCTACGAAGCATTGGAGTTTGGCGAATAAAAATCACCGATTTAGTTCCGGAGGGTACCTTAGTAGACAGCGGCGATTATGTGGCTCAGCTCGACAAAAATGAAATTGATCAGCGATTAGAAGAAGTGAAAGAGCAACTTCAAAAAGCTGAATCGCAGTATGAACAAACCCAATTGGACACTGCCCTGGATTTGCGTAGCCTGCGCGATCAGCTCATCAATCTGAATTATGCTGTTGAAGAAGCCGAAATTGAAGTAGAAGAATCCATTTATGAATCACCTGCTACCAAGCGACAAGCGAATATAAAACTTGATCAGGCTAAACGAGCTTATTCTCAGGCACTCGAGAGTTACGATTTAAAAGTAGCTAAGAACGAAGCATCGATGACACAGGTTCATATCTCTTTGATTCAACAGCAACGTCGCTACAAAGACCTGGAGGAAATCATGCAAGAATTGACCATTCAAGCCCCTAAATCGGGCATGGTGATTTATCAGAAAGAATGGGGTGGGCAAAAACGAAAGGTAGGCTCCGAAGTAGGCGGCTGGGATCCTACTGTAGCAACACTGCCCGATATGTCGTCGATGATGTCGAAAACCTACGTGAATGAAATCGATATTAGTAAGGTGTCGAAAGGTCAGAGTGTCAGCATCGAGATAGACGCTTTCCCCGGAAAACAATACGCAGGCATTGTTACAAGCGTAGCCAATGTTGGAGAAGATCTTCCTAATTCCGATGCAAAAGTGTTCGAGGTTTTAATCAAAATCCTGGCATCCGACACCATCTTGCGTCCCAACATGACCACCAGCAACGTTATTACCGTGAGTGAACTGAAGCAAGTGCTGCAAGTACCGCTTGAGGCCATTCGTACCAACGACAGTTTAAGTTATGTTGTGAAAGAGAGTGGGTTTTCAAAGGTAAAACAAGTGATTCAGGCCGGGGTATCCAACGATAATCGAATTCAGATTCTAGAAGGTCTGGAGGAAGAAGATTGGGTGTATTTATCGGATATCGAAAATGAAAATGACTTATCCTATGCAGGGCTCGAACTATACGAAAAAATGAAACAAGAGGCCGAGGAGAAACGACAACAAGAAGCAGAACAAAAAAGATTGGAGGAAGAACGTTTCAAAGAGGAAGACTCCAGCCTGAATAAAATGCCAGAAGGATTCGACCCATCGCTTTTCAAGGGGCGAGGCGGCAAACGCGGACGCAACTAAAAAAACAGACGGTATGTTTAAACGCTATTGGCACGACTTGGTCATTGCCGTTGAAGCCATTCAGGCCAATCAACTCAAATCATTTCTTACCGCTTTAGGAATAATTTTCGGGGTAGCCGCCGTTATTAGCATGCTAGCTATTGGTAATGGAGCGAAACAAGAAATATTAGAACAAATGAAAATGATTGGAGTAAACAACATTGTGATTACTCCCATTGTGGAATCGGAGAACGGTTCCGAATCAAAAGGTAGTCTGGATGAGGCTAACGGCAACAAAAAGAAATTCTCCCCCGGATTACGCTTGGAAGATGCTAGTCAAATTCGCGACGTAATGCCTAATATTGTCCGAGTGAGTCCGCATATCTTCCTTAATTCCTATGTTATTTTTAATGGTAAACGGACTTCAGCTCAGCTGGAAGGAGTAACGAACGACTATTTCGAACTATTCGACTATTTGCCCAGTAAAGGAAAGCTCTTTAGTCAATTCCACCTGCAAAATGGCAGTCCGGTTTGTGTAATCGGCTCCGACATTGCGGTTCAGTTTTTCAATAAAGAGAATCCCCTTGGTCAGTATCTTAAATGTGGCAATGAATGGTTATTGGTTGTTGGTGTATTAGAAAAACGAAATGTAACAACCAGCTCCGTGGGTAAGGTGATGGGCGGCAACTCGAATCAAAAAATTTACATCCCCATCCAAACCATGCTCATGCGCTATCAAAACCGGGCCTTGATAACAGCCAGTAAACTTAGAGGCTCCGAAGAAGAGGAAGAAGGACAGAGTAGCAAAGCTGTTAACTACAATCAGTTAGACAAAATCATTCTTCAGGTGGATGAAACTGAAACCCTTACCGGCAGTACCGGAATTATTCATCGCTATTTGAACAGAAGGCACAATGGTGTGGACGATTTTGAAATAACCGTCCCTGAGCTCTTGTTAAAGCAACAGCAACGAACCAAAGATATCTTCAATTTGGTCCTTGGCGCCATTGCCAGTATCTCGCTCATTGTAGGTGGAATTGGTATCATGAACATCATGCTGGCAAGTGTTATGGAGCGAATTAGAGAAATTGGCACCCGTCAAGCCATTGGTGCAACACGAAAAGATATTATTGTTCAATTCCTCGCTGAATCGACTCTAATCAGCATCGTTGGTGGATTAATCGGCGTTATTTTGGGAAGTATCCTTGCCCATTTAATTAGCCGCTTCGCCGAAATAACCACCATCATATCTTTCGGATCCATTGTCATTTCCTTTGGTGTATCCGCTGGAATCGGGATCATTTTCGGATACATGCCAGCTAAAAAAGCTGCTGAACGCGACCCCGTTGAGTCACTTCGTTACGAATAAAAAAACTGAATCCATGATAATCATCCGTTTGTTTCTAATCATCGGCTTAAACCTCCTCCTGTGGCAACCTTCCTACAGCCAAGAATCGCCTCAGGTTGTTAGACTCACTCTCGACGATGCCATCCAAATGGCCCGAGAACAATCCTACGACGCCCTTATTGCTGTGCATCGATTTCGCGGGAGCTATTGGGAATATCGCACTTATGTTGCCAACTTGCGACCTAACCTTAGCATTAGTACCGACCTCCTGAATTATCGAAATTCCATCAACAAGATTCCAACCATTGAAGGAGACCGGTTCTTTTTTCAGGATCAGAATAACTCAGGCGTTAGTTTAAACCTGAATCAATCGGTGCCCCTTACCGGTGGTAATTTCTTCGTGCAATCGAACCTGGAACGAATCGACGACTTTCTGGCCGATCCCGGTCAACAAATCGACTATTCCACTACCCCCATCAGCATCGGTTACCAGCAACCACTCTTCTCCTTTAATAGTCTGAAATGGGAAAAGCGCATTGAACCGGTTCGGTATGAGCGTGCCAGGAAACAACTTATCGAAGACCTCGAAAACGTATCGATTAAAGCATTGAACTTCTTTTTCGATTTAGCATCGTCTAAAATCAATTTGGAGATTGCCAAATTGAATTACAATAATAACGACACCTTATTTAAGATAGCCGAAGGACGTTTCAACATCGGGACGATTGCTAAAAACGAACTGCTTCAAATGGAACTGAATTATTTGAATTCCCAATCGGAACTGAAGCAAGCTCTTCTTGATTTGGAAATCAAGGAATTACAAATGCTAGCCTTTCTTGGGTTCAATCAGAATGTGCGACTGGAATTAGTTATTCCCAACGAAACGCCACAAGCGAGCATTAATTACCAAGATGCCTTGCGATATGCTAAACTCAATAATCAGCAAATGCTCATTCAACAACAGCAATTATTAGAGGCAGATCGTGAAATTGAACGAGCCAGAACTCAAAGCCGTTTTCAGGCTAATTTATTCACGTCCTATGGTTTAAGCGATCGGGGGCCAGTATTAAATCAAGTTTATAACGACCTCGATAACAGCCTGGTCATTAGTGTAGGAGTTAGCGCTCCGATCCTTGATTGGGGAAAAGGTAGGGGCTTGGTCAAAGTAGCCGAATCGACCCGGGAGGTGGTCGAAACCTCGGTTCGCCAAAACCAATTGGAGTTTGAGCAAGATGTGTATCTCAAAGTGAGAGAGTTTAATATTCAGGAAGATCAGTTCAAAATTGCCACGAAAGCCGATACCATTGCACTGTTAAAATACGAAGTAACCAAGCAGCGCTTCCTTATCGGGAAAATCGATGTAATTGAGCTAAACATAGCTCTCACAGAAAAAGATCAAAAGCGACGAGCATACATCAGTGCACTCCGCAACTACTGGCTCAATTATTATAATATTCGGCGATTAACCCACTACGATTTTGTCGAAAGACAAACCATCGACACCGATTATGAATCCCTGATGAATTAGCCTATTAGGGTGAACGGTGAACGGTGAACGGTGAACGGTTGTCAATCCCTAAATATGGTTGACCGTTTTTGGTTAATAATTCACAAGCTGCCGCGTGAGTCCCGGCGCGTGGCTGTTATTCTAGTTCAAACAAAAACCTCTGCGTCCTTTGCGGATACTCTGCGCCCTTTGCGCGAACCTTTGCGCTCTTTTAAACCTTAGCGACCTTGAAGCAAGGGAGCGACTGGGCGAAGAGGCGAAAGCCAGCAACAATTAACTAGCCAAAAGCCAAAGGCTAAAAGCCAAACGCCAAACGCCAAAAGCTAAAAGCCAACAGCCAAGCGCCAAACGCCAATAGCTAAAAGCCAAAAGCCAACAGCCAACAGCTATAAAATTACCATGTGATCGTGGTCGGTAATTTTTTCGCAATACACACATTTAAGGGCTAATTCCTCTTCGTGCAACACCGTAAATTTGGTTGTTACCTTATCGTTATTGGTGATGCATTTGGGATTCATGCATTTTGCAATCCCGATTACCATTTCCTTGGGCGTTTCAACAACTTTCTTTTCCACTACCTGATAATCGCGGATGATATTCAGTTTAGCCTCCGGAGCAACTAAGGCAATTTTATTAATCTCTTCAGTTTCGAAAAACTTATCCGAAATTTTAATAATAGCCTTTTTACCCAACTTTGCGCTTTCCAGGTTGTTTCCTATGGTTATGGCATTATCGATGTGGTCGAGTCCAAGAATAGCAACCACTTTGAATAAATCTTTTGCCGGGATATGGTCGATTACAGTTCCATCCTTGATGGCGCTGACTTTCAATTCAATTTTTGCATTCATAAGTACAAATCCGATTATTTAATTCCTAAAATGGAGGTGATAATGGCCATTCGGGTATAGACCCCATTGAGAGCCTGAGTGAAGTAATAAGCCTTAGGATTATTATCGACATCTTCGCTAATTTCGTTCACGCGAGGAAGTGGATGCAATACCCTCATGTTCTCGCGAGTATTCTTAAGCATTTCATTCTTAAGAATATAAACATTCTTCACCTTTTCGTACTCCATTGGATCGGAGAAGCGCTCCCGTTGCACACGCGTCATATAAACGATGTCGGCATTATCGATATAGTCGGTAAAATCCGTGTGTTCGTAATATTGAATTCCCAGGTTATCGAGGTAAGACTTGTACTCCACAGGCATTTTCAATTCTTCGGGAGCAACGAAATGAAATACCGGATTAAAATGTGTCATGGCCATCATGAGGGAGTGAACCGTTCTTCCGTATTTAAGATCGCCTACCAGAAAAATATTCAGGTCTTCCAGTTTACCCTGAGTACTCTTAATCGAATATAAATCGAGTAAGGTTTGGGTAGGATGCTGATTAGCTCCATCGCCGGCATTTACGATGGGCACCGGTGAAACCTCCGAAGCATATCGGGCCGATCCTTCAATAGGGTGACGCATAACAATGAGGTCGCTATAGTTTGCGACGGTTAGAATGGTGTCTTTCAGCGATTCTCCTTTGGAGACGCTGGAAGTGCCTGCCTCGGAGAAACCGATAATTCGTCCTCCCAATCGGTTCACCGCACTCTCAAAGCTCAGGCGGGTTCGAGTTGATGGCTCGAAGAAAAGACTAGCGATTACATAGCCTTCGAGTAATCGTTGATGCGGATTCTTTTCAAATTCCGCCGCCAAATCCAGGATTCGCAATATTTCTTCTTTCGAATAATCCTGAATGGAAACCAAACTTTTGTTTTTCATCATCTTGGACTCTTAAGTTTTAAAAAATAAAAAAGGCTTTAGAAAAATCTAAAGCCTTGTATAGAGTAGTAAAAATAGTAGCGTCTTTCGGCAATTCGGCCAATGAGCAGCTACTAAAGCGGCCCACCTGACCTTGATGGAGGTTGAGCAAGGATTGATACGAATCAGGAATTTGCTGCATATACTCGAAATTCACATTATAAACCGGGCAAATATAGCAATTAGCGTTCGAAGCCAAGTCCAAAGTTTTCGACAATTATTAACAAGAGTTGGATTAGATGGGATTTACGCAACCGATGGATCCATCAATTAGATTGATGGTAGGAATAATCTTCTGGAATCTTTCGCACGAAAGCCCCGAACTTTTCCATCGGTGCTTGGGTTATTTTTCTAATTTTGACCGCTGCTTTGCCTATTCAAAAAGATTCGATGGAGAAGCAAATCACATTTGTTAATCATTAAAAATGAAATAATTATGAAATTTTTTATCGATACTGCCAACCTTGCTCAAATAAAAGAAGCGCACGATTTAGGCGTCCTAGATGGAGTTACAACGAATCCATCGCTCATGGCGAAAGAAGGCATCAAAGGAGAAGAAGCGGTCATGAAGCATTATATGGCAATTTGTGAGCTGGTCGATGGTGATGTAAGTGCTGAAGTAATTGCGACCGACTACGAAAATATTATCCGTGAAGGAGAAGCTTTGGCTGCTATGCATCCACAAATTGTCGTTAAAGTGCCCATGATTAAAGATGGAATCAAAGCGATTAAATATTTCAGCGATAAAGGAATACGCACGAATTGCACCCTTGTTTTTTCTACCGGACAAGCCTTATTAGCAGCCAAGGCCGGAGCGACCTACGTTTCTCCTTTCATTGGGCGGTTAGACGATATTAGCTCAAACGGAGTTGGTTTGATTCAAGAGATTGTGGATATGTATCAATATTATGGGTTTGAAACCCAAGTCTTGGCTGCATCTATCCGTCACACCCAGCATATTATCGATTGTGTAAAAGCCGGCGCCGATGTGGCTACCTGTCCGCTCGATTCGATCCTCGGATTATTAAATCATCCGCTTACCGATATTGGATTAGCCAAATTCTTAAGCGATCACCAGCAAGTAAATTCATAAGATGTTAGTTCGATTATTTCCTGAGAACCCCGATCCACGGAAGATTCGTCAAATCACCGAGATTTTGATGAACGGAGGAGTAATCATTTACCCCACCGATACCGTTTATGGGATTGGTTGCGACATAACCCAGCCGAAGGCAGTTGAGCGAGTAGCCAAAATAAAAGGACTAAACCCGGAAAAGAATTTGATGTCGTTCATTTGTCACGATTTATCGCACATTGCCGATTTCTCAGCACCCTTGAGCAATACGGTTTTTAAAATGATGAAACGAAATCTTCCCGGTCCCTTTACCTTTATTTTGAACGCGAACAATAATGTCCCAAAACTCTTAAAGTCTAAACGTAAAACGGTAGGTATTCGGGTTCCCGATAATAACATTGTACGAGAGATTGTGCGCGAGCTTGGGAATCCGATTTTATCGACATCGGTGGTCGATGAAGATGAAATTCTGGAATACACTACTGATCCGGAATTAATTTACGAGAAATACAACGATTTGGTGGATATTGTCATCGATGGTGGATATGGCGAGAACATTCCATCGGCCATCATTGATTGCACGAACGAAGAGTGGGATATTATTCGGAAAGGCCCGAAAGAACTGATTCTCTGATAAAAGCTGGATTTCAACTGATTGATTTCCATACATCATCTAATTAAGCATTTCGCATGATAGCATTTACTGCTTTGTTTTTGAGTTTGGGAGGAGGGGAAATCTTCTTCATCCTACTCATTATTTTGCTACTCTTTGGTTCGAAATCCTTACCCGATATTGCCAGAGGAATTGGTAAGGGAGTAAAGGAATTTAAAAAAGCTACCACCGATATTCAACGGGAATTTAAGGTAGCCGACGAAGTGCAGGAAACGGTAAAAAAAGTGAAGCATCAAATTCGAGAAACTGGCGAGCAGCTTAAGAGTCAGGTAAATGAAAATGAAGTGATAAAGCAAGCAACTGAATTTAAAGAAAAGATCGATTCCGCTAATAAATCGTCCAATTCTCAACCACCCAAACCTGAATAAACATGATGGATTACCTTTATCTCATAGCGGGTATCATTTTGCTCACTATTAGTGGAAATTATTTAGTAAAAGCAGCTGTTGGGATAGCCCGTTTTTTCAAATTATCCGCATTAGTTATTGGAGCTACGGTTGTTTCCATGGGGACCTCAGCTCCGGAACTTATTGTAAGCTTGGATGCAGCTTTAATGGGAGTTAGCGATATTTCTCTGGGAAATGTAATCGGGTCGAATATCGCCAATTTAGCCCTTGTTCTTGGACTAACCGCACTCATTCTTCCTATCCCAATTCTTCGAAGTGGTATTCGATTCGATTGGACCTTCATGATGTTTGCTTCTGCCTTGCTATGGATTGTTCTGGCGCGAAATGGAGGGATTGGCTTCTATGAAGGATTGGTTTTCGTGATCCTTTTGGTCGTGTATATCATTTGGTCCATCCAACGAGGTAAAACAAGTTCTGCACAGAAAGAAAGTGTTCTGGATGAGGCGGTAGTGGGTTGTCCGAACTCTTTAAAAGGTTTACTTAGCATGCTTAAGAGCGATTCCCCCCTACCCTTGCCGCTCAGTATCGTTCTTTTGGTGGTATCCATCGCCGGACTAAAATACGGCGCTGAGTTTTTAGTGAGTGGAGCCAGCAATATAGCTAGAGAGCTAGGGATTAGCGAAAGAATAATTGGCTTAACCGTGGTAGCGGTAGGAACCTCCCTTCCGGAATTAGCTACCTCCCTCATGGCTGCCATTAAAAAACAAATGGATATCTCGGTAGGTAATTTAATCGGTTCCAATATCTTCAATATTCTGGGCATTTTAGGAGTTACAGCCCTTGTTACTCCTATTCCCCTTGCAGACCCAAAAATTATTAACGATTTAATTTGGATGACCGCCATTTCTGGGTTCTTACTCTTTTTGCTTGTTCCTGTAGCTAAAAAGTTCGATTTGGTTGGGTTTCTCGGAAATTTCAAAACCTTTCTTTTCAGTTCGAAATCCGCTCAGAATGGAATCGTGAATCGATGGGAAGGGTTTATATACCTGATGATTTACATCCTATATGTACTTTTGGTTTTTATATAAACTACGAAAGGAATTCGCATGGAGTCAGCTCCGGACAGTTTTTCTTACACATTTTAAATATCGCTTTAAGCAAGAGTGTTTGTACCGAAAATGAGCTGCTTGCTAATTACCGACAATGTTGGCAGAAATGTTACATTCAATTAATTTGGGGCGAATTCTTTGCAAAGCGATTCCAGTGAATCGATAAGGAGTACATCCAGTATGGCAAGTCGATTCGCATGATGGTGGCCGTGTGTAATCAAAATAGGCATAATTCCCATTTCCTGAGCCACTTCGGCATCGTGCAGGGTATCTCCAATCATGACGGTTTTGGACGGATTTAACTTAAAATCCTGCATTAGTTCGAGCCCTAAATCGACCTTTCCATGTGCATAATGGTCGCCTAAGCCATAAATAGCCTCGAAAAACGATTCCAATTGAAAATCGCGAATCTCTCGTTTCAAGGATTCTTCCTCTCGGGCCGATAAAACGAACTGCCGCACTCCCTGATTCCGAAAGCAAGAAAGGGTTTTTCTTACATCTGGTTGAAGCTGTGAGTTAGGGCGGAGCGCATCGTAACGATGAATGAATTCCCTTCCCACAACTGCAAAATCCTCTTTCGAGAAATCGAAACCAATTTTTTCGTAATAATCTTTAACCGGAAAATCAAACACTTCCTGGTATTCCGAAATGGTAACCGGTTTAATTCCTCGTTCTTCGAGCATAGAATTAATGGCATCGACACAAATCGCCACATCGTTGAGCAGCGTTCCATTATAATCCCAAATAATGGTATCGACATTCTTTAAGCGTGTCGGAATCTCCCTCATGCTAAAAGAATTTGGTTAGTATTTCTTTTTACGATTTCGATTTTTTCTAAAAAAGTCCTCCTCCTGATAAGAACCTGGCTTTGATTGCTCGGCAACCTGAGCATGTAGAGGGAATCCATCAATCTCAAAATGTGGTATTTCGCGAATCATGGCCTCCGCAAAATCGGATTCAATTTCAAAAAAAGTAAAATTACGAAGTACTTCAATTTTGCCCACCTGAACCTGATTATTATCGAGTGCTTCATTCACCAGACTCAATAGTTTGAGAGGGTTCAATTTACGTTTCGACCCAACATTCAGGTGAATGCGGGTCATGGGCATGTCTTTTTTACCACTCGCCGATTTACTTTCTTTCTTCGTATCGTAAATATTTACGTCGCGAGAATCTTTGTAATAAGCCAGGAATCGGTTGAATTCGACCGACACGAAATGCTTGATGAGCTGTTCCCGGTCGAGCCATTCAAGCTTTTGATAGATAGCAGGAAGAAACGGAGCAATGGTAGCTTCGTCGACCACAACTTTTTCGACTTTATCGACAAGTGAATACAGTTGTTTGGTGCATATTTCTTTACCATCGGGAACCATTACTCGTTCGAAAGTAATACCAGATACTTTTTCTACCCTGCGCAGCTTACTTGTTTCACGACTATGAATAATGGCAATCGAAATTCCTTTCTTCCCGGCCCGGCCGGTTCGTCCACTTCGATGTGTATAAACCTCTGCTTCGTCGGGTAAATCGTAATTAATCACGTGGGTGAGATTATTTACATCGAGTCCGCGAGCAGCCACATCCGTTGCTACCAACAACTGAATCTGACCTTTCCGAAATCGATCCATCACTTCGTCGCGCTGCGACTGAGTTAAATCGCCGTGGAGCGCATCGGCGTTGTAGGAATCGCCCATAAGCCTCTTCGCGACCTCTTTGGTATCTTTTCGAGTGCGGCAAAAAACAATTCCGTAAATTTTAGGATTGATATCAGCAATGCGTTTTAATACTTCATAGCGGTCCTTAGCATGCACTACATAATAAAGGTGTTCAACCTGTTCGGTAGCTGAATTCTTTTTACCCACACTAAGCTCAATGGGAGCCTTCATGTATTTTTTGGTAATGGTCTGAATTTCTTTCGGCATGGTAGCCGAGAAAAGTAGTGTTTGTTTTTCGGTTGGAATGGCACTTAAAATAAAATCCAAATCGTCTTTGAAACCCATGCTCAGCATTTCATCGGCTTCGTCGAGGACAATCCTTTCGATCCCTTGTAACTTGAGTCTTTTACGATTCAATAAATCGCCAACTCTTCCGGGAGTCCCCACAATTATTTGTGCTCCTGCCTGAAGGGCTTTTATTTGATTATCCATACTGGCACCACCATAAATTGCTACTACTTTAAAGTCGGGCATGTTAGCTGCATAACTTTCTAAATCTTTCGCAATTTGAACGCAAAGCTCACGAGTGGGGCTTAAAATAATGGCTTGGGGTAATTTTTTAGAGGCATCGATTCGATGGATAATGGGCAAACCATAAGCAGCTGTTTTACCGGTTCCGGTTTGTGCCAGGGCTATTAAATCCTGGTTCGATTCGAGTAATTGTGGAATGGCTAAAGCCTGAATGGGTGTAGGATGTTGAAAGCCTAATTTTTCCAAGGCTTCCAAGATAGCCGGAGACAACCCAAATTCAAAAAATGAAATCATAGATAATTGTTAATGAACCGGCAAAGGTGCATTTTTATTTTAAGAATTTAGCTTGCCTCCGAAATCACCTCAACTACCTCTTTGTCAGTATCTTAGTCAACACCTGCTCTCTTCCGCTGACTCTCAGAAGATACTGTCCGGGCGCTAAATTACTCCACACGGCTGTTAAATCGTGTTGCCCGGACACCCAATTTTTACATGAAGTTCGATAAATACTTCTCCCTGTTAAATCTACTATTTCCAGGGAAAACTGGAAGGATTCGGCACCTTGTAGGTCCAAATAAAGCTGATTGGAGGAAGGATTCGGGTAAAAAATAATTTGTTCTTCCACGATTTTATCCGAGAGGGTTAGTTCGGCTACAGCCAATCCATCTTTAAGATAATGATGGCTACCTGCTGTAAACCTCAATGATACAGGAACTTCGAAACCATCCTGATCGAATGCTTTCCAATGGAACGACTCATTTGAGTTGAGTCCAAAATCTATATCTGAATAAGCATCCTGACCCCATAATGGAAATGCAATGGTCGATCCTATTCGACGCGCCGCCCCAACGCATTGATCTTGCTGGTTGTAAATGGCAATTTCCGCAATCGATTGAGTTTCCTCCTGCTCATCCTTCAGGATTACAAGAGTCATATTCTCTCCGGTTGTTGTCGGAGTTCGTTCAAAATAAGGAAGTAGAGAGGGTGGATAAGACTTGGAAAAGGTTGATCCATTGGGAGGATAAGTGAAATTAAACGAATTCGTAACCAGCACTGAATACCCTTTTCCCGGTTCCATATTGCCAATAAAATTGATTCCAAAATTGGGTAAATACACATTCCCGTCGGAATCTTTTACAATTTGAATATTCGAGACCACCGGAGCCAGCATGGTAGTAATATCTGCAGCAGTTGTCCGCAAATACCCTAAAAAGCTCCAACCGACCGGCAAAGTAAGAACCTCGTTCTCAGGTACTACCTGGGTCCCGGCTACACTTAGCGTAAATGGCTGGAAAGCACGAATCTGATAAGCCTCTCCCACGATGAAACTACCTATAAAATTAATTCCAAACGAAGGCCAATAAATTCCTCCTGCATCATCCTTAACAATGTAAAACTCATTGGTCATCCCTGCAAAAACTGCCTCCATAGTAGGATTGTCAGGAATGATATAGGTTGAGAAAAAACTCCAGCTTGATACAATCGAAACGTCTTGGACCGCATTCGGATAGAGCGATAGAATTCCACTTGAACCTCCCTGGCTGAAATTAGCCAGATCGGGGAAAGCGACAGAATAACTGGCATTAACCGTCACTTCCTGCGATGTAGTTGATAAATAATACTTCCAAACAAAGGGTTCTCCTGATGCAAATCCCTGATTACCTACCTGAAGAGGATCATCACCATAAGCGATAAAACTAGCATTCGTACCCTCCCAATAAAGCCAACCGGCACAGGTTGCCGTGCCATTATCGTCATAAAAAACTCCAATAAAGCTACCCAGGGGAAGTGGTGTTCCATCGAACAGAACTTGAGAGCTATCCAACAAGTTTAATTCGTGGGAACTATTCGTTGCAGTAACACACCATGGAGCCTCCACAACGTTTACCTCATTGGAAATTCCTTCGCAACCTTCGGCAGAAAATACAATAACAGAATAAACACCTTCCTGGACACTAATGCTGGAGGACGTTTCGCCGTTGGACCAAAGGTAAGATGCATAACTACCAGCCATTAATTCGACCGGCGAACCGGGACAAGAAAACTGAGTCACAGCACCCAGATCGACCACCGGCAGCGGATTCACAATCAGTTCGGCTTCGTCGGAGTTTTCGCAGCCGGACGCAGCGCGATGCGATTTCCAGGCATAACGGTAAAGCGGCAGAAAACGCTAACTTCGCAAATGGTCTGATCGGCCCAAATCGACCACCGGAGCGGCGGAGTTTCCCGTTCGTCGAACGGTGACGCTGTAAACACCAGCGCTGCTCACCTCGATGCTCGAAGTGCTTTCACCGTTCGACCAGGCATAAGCGGTAAAGCTTCCGGCAGAAAAACTGGCTACATCGCCTTCGCAAATGGTCTGATCGGCTCGACTCGGGATTAAAAGTGGCTTGTCGGAGTTTTCGCAGCCATCGTTACCGGACCTAAAACGGTGCTCACCTCGATGCTCGAAAGCAGAAAACTGGCCACCAACCTAAATCGACTCGGCAGCGGATTCGGCGAGCAGCTTCGTCGGGACGCCACCAGCGTCACGATGCCAGGACCAGCATCGCAGAAAACTGGCCAAATGGTCTGATCGGTCAATCGACTATCGGCAGTGATTAATCGGCTTCGTCGGAGTTTTCGCAGCCGTTCGCATCCGTAACGGTGACGCTGTAAACACCAGCGGTGCTCACCTCGATGCTCGAATTTGTTTCGCCGTTCGACCAGGCATAAGCGGCAAAGGTTCCGGCAGAAAAACTGGCTACATCGCCTTCGCAAATGGTCTGGTCAGCTCCTAAATCGATCACCGGCAGCGGGTTCACTATCAGTTCGGCTTCGTCGGAGTTTTCGCAGCCGAAGGAATTGCTAACCGTTACTGAGTAGGTCCCTGTTGTATTGACCTCAATAAATTCGGTTGTTTCACCAGTGGACCATTGAAATGAAGTGAAAAATTGCGGATTTGGAAGTGGAGTAAAAACAAAGCTTTCACCCTGGCATATTGAAGCGAATGGGAAGAGTTGTACATCGGGCAATGGATTAACGATAAGAGCAAATTCATCGGTAAATTCGCAACCCAAGGCATCCAGTACAGTTAAGCTATAAACACCTGCCTCGGATATTTCCAGGTTGGAGTTTATCGAGCCATCCGACCACAAATAGCTTGCGAAGCCCCCCGGATTCAGCACAATGCTTTCGCTTTCGCAGATAGCTGTATCGGCACCTAAATACAAGATAGGCAGACCATTAATCAATGAATCGGGTTCATTTACAACGAAACTTGAATCCCAGCTACAGTTATTGGCATCCACGATGATAACACTGTAGATTCCTCCGGAAAGTTGATCAATTTGAGCTGAAGATTCCTGATTGCTCCAGGTGAAACTATAGGGAGGAGTAGCTCCATTTACTGCGACTGAAATACTACCATCGTTTCCACCCGGACAAATCACATCCATGATGTTAGCCGACACATTTAGATTGGTAGGCTCGATAAGATTGTATTCCAAAACCACACTATTGCTGGTAGCATCGCTCACGGTAACGGAGTAGGTGCCTGCCGTTAGATATTGAACAGTAGCAGTAGTATTCCCGTTCGACCACAAAAAATTATAAGGAGGCAAGCCATTGATCGCAATCGCTTCCAATGAACCATTGTTTCCACCATAGCAGTTAATTTCCGTTAATACTTGTACGTCAGCTGTTAAGGGAATGATGCTCGTTCCATCGATGAAGAAGGCTTCCGTTCCTTGCGATTGGAAAACACCATTTCCGAGCACATAGGTGAGATTGTAAGAATTAGTTTCTACCTGATTAACAGACTGATACAAGCGGTATTCAATGGTATTTCCACTGACAAAACCATCGATGTTACTTGTGAGCGGATCGTCGGTTGCTGCGGGAAATGCAAAGGGAAAATTCCCATCGAATACCCCGGCACCCACGCAAATATTACCGTCGAACACGGCAATTTCGTCGCCTGCTTGCAAAGAAAAACCATCAATACTACCTCCTAATACGAGGAAGGACATGGGGTTATAGGGATTTCCGGAATAGGCCGGCTCAAAATATTGGGCAGCCACATTCAATTGGATTATAAGCGAAAGAATCGCCCAAATGCTAAGTTTTTTCATAAGCCTTTGGATAAATTTAGAAAAATCGGGGATCATCGAAAGAGCGATGATCCCCGATAAAAATGATTGCTTTTAGGGCATTATAACGATTCGTTTACTCAAACTTTCGGAATTGTGAATCCATTTAAGCTGGTACACACCCGAGGGAATAAGACCCTGTTTGGCGGAAGACACATTCCAATCGAATTGGAACTCGCCAGCCGGGTAATGGTCGTCGACAAGAGTTTCTATGAGTGAACCTTTTGCGTCGAAGAGTTGAATTAGGATATAGGATTCCTCTTCGACTGAAAATTCGAGATGCAATCGTTCTTTAGCCGGATTGGGATAAACCGTCCAATTGGATTCTAAGGAAGAATTAACTTGGATATCCACCACAGCAGTAGCTTTTGGTGAGAACGTGCGGTTGAAACGTGTATCGAAAGCGGCAGAAAACTCTGAATCGCTGAGTAGCTTTTCGGAGGCTTTTTTCCAGATTCGAATCTCAGGAACTTCACTTTCCAAGAATCCATCGAGCACCTCAGTTAAAGGATCATCCATGGCACAAGCCACCGCAAATGGCAATTCACCTGTGAAGACTGCGGCACCAACGCATAAATCGCCCTGGAAAATGGCTACTTCGTCGCCCACCGATAAATTAGCATCCCGAATCAAAACGGCCATCGACTGATAGGGATTACCATCATAGGCCAGATCAAAATGACTTGGAGAAAGCTTATAGCCATCCTCTTCGATTATCGTCGATTTAGATGCGGCAGCAATCGTTAAATCCGTTGCCGTATTCACATTGATGTAGTAGGCTTGTCCGGGAGTTAAAGCATTGATGTTATCGAACCAGAATCCAGGCGTTATTTCCTGAATAAATTGGCCCGACTGATCCAATACTTTCACCAAATAACCATCGTCGATTAACCCATCGAACACCCAGGAGGAATTGAGTATTTCAGAAGATGGAAATCCCATGATATTCCAGTTCGCACTTAAAGGAATCGTGAAAGGCAATGATTGTGGTTGCCCGACCACACAAAGGGTATCATTCTGATTTACATTCACGTAATAACCTTCTGTTAAAGCCATAGGCGGAATATTATTAAACCAGTTTCCACCAATAGACTGCATGAAGTTTCCTGCTTCGTCGAGCACTTTCACCAAACTTCCATTATTAATTAAAGGAGCGAAGATGCTGTCGATACCCAAATCGTCGGGGACGACGTAGAACGAAACTAAGTTCCAACCTGCGGTTAATGGAATACATTGATTCTGATAGGTGAACGCATCTAAAATCACAATAGATGTCGCCAAAGCCGTGTATATTTCAGGAGAGCCAAACTGATAACTTACAGTTAGAAAACTCAATTCAGTTTGACTTGCCTCGTCGAACACTTTAAAAATGATATCGTTACCAGGTGTAAAACCATCCACTACCGTGGTTAAAGGGTCGTCCATGGCAGCGGGGAAAGTAAGTGGCCAGGTTCCGTTATAAACCCCCATTCCAACACAGATTGATCCATCGAACACTGCTATCTCAGAACCAATGGTCATATCATCTTCGTTTAAGAAAGCTTCCAATACAAAGATATTCATTGGATTATACGGATTTCCAGAATAAACGGGTGTGAAATAAGTTGGTGTAATGGTATTTACATCCACACAAGCTTCTGTTGAACAGCCGTTAGCATCCGTGACTACCAAACAATAACTACCTTCTCCCAAGCTGGTTAAATCGGCAGACGTAGCGCCATTATTCCATGAATAAGTATAAGGCGGCGTACCTCCACTAATATTGCTATTGATGCTACCGTTATTAGCTCCCGGATCGGTTCCTGTTGCTGATAAACTTATTTGTAAAGACGAAGGCTGATTGACGATTAGTATTTCAGTTGCTAATCCACCGTTCGCATCTTCTACCGTTAACTGATACAAACCGGCCACTAAGCCGCTCAAAGAAGCATTGGTAGCACCATTCGACCACGAATAACTATAGGGTGCTGTACCTCCCGATACCGTCACGTCGATGCTACCATCGTTCCCTCCAAAACAGCTAACATCCTGAATAATAACTGAAAGCAACAAACCTAGAGGTTCGGTGAGCTCATAGTTTTCTTCCACACTGCATCCATTCGCATCGGTCACCGTAACCGCATAAGCACCTGCTGTCAGTCCAGTAATACTAGAGGTATTATTTCCATTACTCCATTCGAAAGCGTATGGCGAAGTGCCTCCGGTTATTGTTAAGGAGATAGAACCATCGGAAGCTCCATTAGCAGAGACATTAAATCCATTGTAGTCGGAAAGATCGGCTAAAATCGATATTTCATCCGGTTCCGAAATAGTGAAACTGAGGACTTCGGTGTTGGCTGAGCCGCCGCTTGAGTTAGAAGTTCCGGTTAAGCTCGCTAAACCGGAAATACCA
>JAGYLP010000014.1 GCA_018401015.1 Bacteroidales bacterium | reverse complement strand
TATACGGGTTTACGGATTAGTTTGCTACGACAAACTAGTTTTTTAATTGGATTCTCTTTTTAAACCACGCGCCGGGAGTCGCGCGGTAGTTCCCATGGAGTGATTCGAAGGGATTAGAGCGATGCTTGTTTAGCTGGCAAGAACTTACTGCCGGGAGTGGATCGGTGGTTCTTAGAAATTCAATGTTGATAGCTTGAGCATTATTTTTATCACGAGGCCCTTCACCCCAAAGAGCGAAAAAAAAACAAAAAGAAAAGCCACCCTGAGAGGATGGCTTTTTCCTTGTTCAATTGAATGAATGGTCTAATACCATTTCGAGCGTTTATCTTCTAATTCGGCGAGTTCAAGAACTGCACCATAGGCATTTGTTTCAACTGCTCCTTTCTTACTAGAAGCAATTCGTGTTTTCTCCGTGTTGCGATCGGCTTCCGTTCCCGGACGAGAGTCGAGTAGGTTAATGACGAATACTGCATTTTCACCCACTAAAGCACCTGAAGTTTCTCCTTTTTGCATTGCAACAGCCTGAGCAATAACTGCATGTTCGATACCAAAACCGGGAATCTGGAACGATTCCATGTTAATCATTTCTGCTTTTTCTTTTTTACCATTAATAGCCAGCGCAATGTTGTCGAGATCGGTATCTGTTTTAAGGACTTCTTCCAGTTGATTTTTGAGGTAGTCTCCTTTCTTTTCGAGAAGAACAGCACTTTCTACTTCTTTACGAACATCGTCTAGCGGCAGAGTGCCTTTTTCTTTAAGATCGGTTAGGCAAGCAACCACAAAGCGGTTTCCGAATTCAAATACATCGCTCACCTGACCGGCTTCAGCTTCGTAAGCCCATTTTACCATAGCCCGAGGGGATTCTAAGCCGGGAATATTCCGGTCGTTTTCCTGAACACTGGCGGTACGTGGATTTAATCCGTTTGCTTCGACGGCAGCATCGAACGATGCCATATCGCGGTTGTCGGATGCAAAGCTTGAGGCTTGTGCGTAATAATTTTGGAAAGTGGCGGTACTGGCTTCAACATTACGAGCTAGAATGGCTACTTGAATTTTCTTACTAGGCTTCGAAAGCTCATTTACCTGAATTAAATGATGTCCAAATTGAGTATCGACTAAAACGAGTGAACCTTTTGAATTCGAGAAACAAGCATCGTTAAAAGGTTTGACCATCATGCCTTCAGAAAACCATCCTAAATCGCCACCAGTAGGAGCCGATCCATCTTCTGAGTATTGTATAGCCAGTTCGGCAAAATCGGCACCATTCTCTACGAGCGTTTTTAAACTGTCGAGTAAATTATCGGCACGTTGCTTAATATCAACATCACCTTGGTCGTTGCGGATGAGGATATGGCTTGCTTTAACCGAGTCGGGACGCATGGCCACATTGCTTAATTTAGCCAACTTGTAAGTCATGTTTTCGAAGTAAGGTCCGTAAACAAAACCAGGTTCTTCGTCGAAGAGGATGGTGTCGAGGCGAGCGTCGAGTTGTCCGGGTCCATAGAATTGGTCGTTGAAGGGCTCGTCGCTATTAATGTTAACGAATTGTGCATCGTTGACTGCATTTTGGAAATCGGATTTAATCTCTTCAATCCATTTTTGTGCATCTTGGTTGTCCTGAGCTGAAGGCATTACATCGTAGGTGATGTATTTCAGGTTACGAACGGTATTTTCTTGTACGAATTTATGTTTGTTTGCCTTGTAGTAGTTGGTAATATCGGCTTCGGTGAAGCTAACTAAGCTGTCGGCTACTTCGGCTTTTCTTTTGGCAACAAATTCGAAATCGACCACTGGACTCTTGTCTTGAATAGCTTGATCGATTTGCGTGTTGGTTACATAAATCGCTTTCGATACCAGGTTGTTGAATTTGGTGATTTTACGTTTCGAAACGATTTCTTTTTCGATGTATAACCAGAAAGGTTTTTGCTGAGCAAATTCTCCATTTAGGTTAGCGATGAAATTCCGCACTGCATCACGATTCACTTCGCCGGTGTTGGGATCGCCAAAAACTTGAGGAATAATTGGATGCAGATTCTCTCCTTGGACCATTTCTTTCATTTCCTCCATCGAAATTTCGATGTTGTAGGCTTCGTACATGGGAGCAAGAACAGCATCTTTGATGAAATCGTCCCAGGTTTGAGTGGTTAGCTGGTCGGCTGTTGCGTCGTCCATTTCCCCACGATTCATACGGTAGATATCGAATACTTCGTCTAACTTATTTTGATAATCCTGAACATTTAACTCCTCGCCATGCACTTCGGCAATGCTTAGGTCGTTCGATACACCACTACCACCACCGGAGTTTAGAATGTCGCCCAGGATAAATGCTACCAGCGCAAATCCAATGAATATGGTCACTAACAATCCACCCTTGTTTCTAATCTTTTCTAATGTTGCCATGAAAATTTAATTGTTTAACGTAAAAAAATTCAAGCCACGAATATAAAAAATAATTGAAAACAATAGGGGTAAAAATCGTGTCGGGAAAGGGATAAAAATAAGTGAGAAACAGTTGTTTATTTTACTTTCAAATTCACCAGTTCTATGCGGGTTTCACTCACTTTCAGGATGCGAAAAAAGAAGCGCTCCGTTTCGACTAAATCACCCTTTTTAGGAATGTGGGGCGAATGATGTAAAATATATCCCGCCAGGGTGTTGAATTCTTCCTCTTCGGGTAGGTTTAACTCGTAGGTTTCATTCAAATAATCGACTTCCAACCGACCGCTAAAAATGAACTCTTTCTCGTTCAGCCGTGTCTCGGTTAGGCGGATATAATCGTGCTCATCTTCGATGTCGCCAAAAATTTCTTCCATGATGTCTTCTAAACTCACTACACCTGCTGTCCCGCCAAACTCGTCGACCACCACAGCGATGTTTTTTTTCTCCTGAATGAACTTTGCTAAAAGGACATTGGCTCCCATCGATTCAGGGATAATAGGAATCTCGACCAGTTTCGATTCAATGGACTCGGGATGATCGAATAGTTCGGAGTATTTGAAATAGCCTATTATTTGGTCGATGTTTTCGCGATAGACGAGGATGCGGGATAAGCCGGTTTGTATGAATAGTTTGGTAAGCTTATCGATTGAATCATGTTGCTCTACTGCCACAATTTCAGTTCGGGGAATCATGCAATCGCGAACTTTTAATTCGGTAAACTCCAGGGCATTTTGGAAAATCCGCACCTCGGAGTCGGCCTCGGAGTCGTCACTTGATCCGGTGGTGCCATTTTCCATCCATTTATCCCATTCTGCTTTTTCTTCGCCTAAGGCAAGCTGGAATTCAGGCGAATGCAATTTCATTAAACGAGGGAGGAAGTAGTGGGGCCATTTTGCCTGAACACGAATGAATAAGAGTACAGGAAGATAGATGAAATAAACGGGGTAGGCTGCTATTTTAAGGAACTCAATGGCAAATCGACGTGCCAGGATTTTACCGGCATAGGTCCATAAAACTACGAGTATCATAAAGCTCACGGCAAAACTTCCTGCCAGGATGAATATTGATTGGTTGGGTTCACGCTGGGCAAAAAGCAAGAATGCATTGAACCCGGCGACAAGCACAGCCATGGTTTGACTCACCTGAATCACAGCCCAAATTTTTGCCGGTTGATCCAAAATAGGATGGATGATGCGCGCCAGGAAACTGTCTTTTTTTAAGTCCATTTCCAGCCGCAGCTTATTGGCTGAAAAGAGCGCTGTTTCAAATCCTGCCATCACAAACAGGATGATTAAACCCAATAGACCGAGAATGAGGCTAAGCATTTATTCGGTTGTTTCGAGGTTAATAATTCCAGTTGGTTTCAGGATTTCGTAATCGATGAAATTTTGATCCGATTCGAATCCTTCACCCATAATAATCTCATCGTCCGACGTAATCTTGACATATTTATCGGAAAAGATTTTTTCCTTTTTCATATCCCAAGTAAGAAATTCGGAATTGATAACGGTCCCTTCGCGATTAACTACCACTACATCGTTTGAAACTTCCCAGTATTCCTCGGTTTCGAAATATTGGGCATAATTGGCGGTAAGTTCAGTGTCAATTTCGCCGGTGGGGGAGTAAAAATCGACACGAATCCCCAAAGGGAAATCCATAATAGTTTCTTCTTCGGAAACGAAGCGATCGAGTTGAGGGGCAAAGATTTTCAGTTTTAATTGAGCCGAATCACTGTATAGGATTTCTATATTCTTTGCGCTTTGTGCAGGTAGTTCAGCCATGTTCTCGAAAGCGAGAATTTGCTGAATGTCGTTTTTACACGCGGAAAGAAGCACGGTGAAAGCTACTGCTAACGAAAGCAGTAGCTGCCGTATTCGAGGTTTAGGTAACGGGTCGTCGTCTGGCATTCGTTAGTTTTTACGAATAGTGGTTGTTTCATTTATCCAGCATCCAACTTTGTAGCTGGTTCCTTCTTCTAAGCCGTTAAAGAAGAGCGATTCTCCATCGGGGAAGTAAGGAGAGTATGCTTCGATCAATTTATTGGCTTCAATAACGAGGCTTGGATCAACTTTTTTGGCTTGTTCGAACTTATCGACTGCAGCCCAATAGACGGTTCGCTGTTGGAAATCGTCGTCGCCACATTGCTTGGCCGATGCAGCATACAAGTTTCCAATGAGGATGTATGGTTTGCCGCTGGTCTTGTCGAGTTCAATGCTTTTGTAAGCATAGTTTCGAGCCAAGGAATAATTGTTTAATTGGCTAAAGGTAATAAGGCCTAATTCGTAATATAGTTTCGATTTTTCGAGTTCATCGGTTTGTAATTCAATAGCTTGCAAGTAAAATTCGGAGGATTCGCTGAATAATTCTCTTTTCAGAGCAGCCCTAGCCATGGAGGCAGACGATTCGGCCGATGGTTCTAATTTGTGAAGTTGCTTCGCTGCATCGTAGTATAAATCGGAATCGGTACAATAAGCTTTCTCCATCAATTTAGTAATCTTAGAAAGTAATTCAACATCGCCAGGTGCATCGGTGAATTTCGGCATGAAGTAAGGTTCGAGAACATCGCAATCGGCAGCACCACTTTCCATGAAAGCATTTTCGATGCTTTCGATAGCGGTTTTGGCTCGATCGGCGTTGGCTTGTTTCCCTGTAGCAACGTAGTTATTGTAACGTGCTTCCATGTGACTCAAAATCTTGGTGAAATCGGCCAGGGTTTGTTCTTCTGTAATTTCATCGTTTTTGAATAAATAAGTCGACGCTTGCATGAAAGTGATTGCTACCGCATCTTCTACCTTTTTACCTTGTTCCTCAACCGATTGGGTAAGGGTTTCGTAGGCGAGACTCAAGCTACTGGGGCGGAAACGAAGCATGTCAACGCCTTTTCGTCCATTTACGAAGCCTTTTTGCCCGAAGTAATCCATGCGCTGATCGTAAACCATTAATAAGGTGTCGATATATGCTTCTTTCTGAGAATCGTCGGCAGCTTTTTGAATTTTGACGTAATAGATTTTAACCCCGTCGATGTAAATGTTTTTGCTGGATGCCGGACAGTTGTTGTAAACCCATTTCCAGTAGGGGAATGCGTCTTTGAAATTATCTTGTTTGATGAATTCTCGGTAGAGGGATGAATTTTTTAAGCATTGAATACTGTCGTTTCCATACTTCGAAGTAGAGGCCTCCTGAGCCTTAAGTTCGGCAGTGAAAATGCTTAATAGAATGGTGAAAATGAGTAAGAAACTGCTTTTGTGTTTCATGATTTAATCGATTGTTAGTCAAATTTTCGTTTCAAAAACCAAATGTCGTGCAAAGATAAATTTATGCTAAATAAGGCATAGTTTTCTTGTAGTAAATTCTGTTCGAGGCTTCCTCTTTGTCCTAAAATTACGTTGAAGTTTACGGTCGATTTCCCTCGGTTTACGGGGAGTCCCAACCCAAAACTTATGCCATAATCACTTACTTGATTTTGATTAATATTCCAATAGGTGTTGTGATAAAAAGCTCCGACCCGATAGCGGGTGCGCGACCAAAAACTGATCACGTTACGGGAATTGGGAATGAATTCGGCCCCAAAAGCAAAACGGTTTGAGTTAGCCAATGAATCTTGTTGATTGATGAAACTAGCTCCGGTCCAGTCTTGTTGCTGATAATCGGCCGAAAAAGTCCATTGGTCGGTGCGGTAAGTGAGGCCCAAGCCTAAGCGGGCTGGCAAACTAACGCTGCTTTTTTCAGAGTCGATGTTGACAATCGTATCGACCAGTCCGGCCGAATTTGCTTTTTCGATGAAGTGATTGGCAAAGCCCGAAAGCTGATCGTTGTATGCATAGGTGATTCCTGCAGTGAGTTGTCGGTTATTGCTGAATTCTTTTTTAGCCTGAAGGCCAAAGTCGAAGGAGAAATCGCTAACAAGAATACGATCGCTAAAGCGTGTGTTGAAATAGTTTTGCGACGAAGTGCCATCTTCCTCCACAAAGCTAACTACGCGAACATGGTCGAGGGAGCCAAAGTAATAGCGCGCGTTTACCCCAAGCGACAGATATTTGCCCAAATCGATTGCTTGTCCGATATACACTTGGCTCAATCCACCCAGACCGGCATAGGAGGTGATGTAACGCTGAACATCGTCGCCATCGAGTGCTAATTCGCCCGAGGTTTGCAATTCATATCCAACCGAGCTGTAGGGCAATAAGCCGAAAGAGGCGGCCCATCCTTTTTTGATACGAAAACCCGCAGCCAGATAATTAAAGTTAAAGGTGGTGCTTTGATTTTCCAATTCGCCCGATCGCCCCATGCTAGCTCTGCCTAATCCACCCATCTCGAATAGAAACGACAGGGAATCGAGGCTCGTATAGGAGGCAGGATTGTTAAAGTTGAGGTGGTTTGGGTCGCGCAAACCCATGAAGGTACCTCCCATTGCCTGCGATTGGCCAACACTGTGAGTGAATAAATCTCCTAGACCATAGCGGGAGTATGGTGATGAGATATAGGTTTGAGCTTGTGTGAAGAATGCCGATAGGAGAAAGACCGAAACGAATAGAAGTTGTTTAGTAGTCATAGTTTACTTGTTCCCTGATTGTATTCGGGTTTAATTCGAGCGAAAGTTACTGTTTAACAAATGGTTTAATCCTATCATGACCAAATTTGGATGCGCAAAGATGTGAGAATTAATTCGTTTAGCCAAGAACTTTGAGTCGCCACCGCTCAAAAGGATACTGCCATTGGGATATTGCGATAAAAAGGAATCGATGTGCCCATTGAGTTCGTGAACGAGTCCGAGGATTACGCCGGATAAAATTGAATTTCGAGTGCTGTTTCCTGGGAATATAAAATCATCGGATGCTTCGAGAAGTGGCAGTTTGTCGGTTTGATCGGCGAGCGCTTTGAAACGCGTTTTAAGGCCGGGCGAAATGGCTCCTCCCAGGTAGTTCCCTTCGATCAGATATTCGTAAGTTACAGCTGTTCCTGCATCGATGATAAGACAGTTTTTGCCGGGATAGAGAGCGAGTGCTCCGGCAACATTGGCAAGACGATCTTTCCCCAGGGTTTCCGGTGTTTCGTAATGAATGGAAAAGGGAAGCTTCCATTGAGGGGAAATAACATGAAGTTGAATTTGCTTCTCTTCGAGGAAAGCTTTCAGGAAATCGGGAACTTTACCGGAGTCGGCTACGATGGCCCGCTCTACTTTTAGTCCGGTACTTAAATAAATCGACAGGAAGTCGGTCGAAATTTGGCTCTGAATCACTTCTTCACAAAGATCAGTGCCTGCCGATTTGGCTAACTTAATGCTTGAATTTCCAATGTCGATTAGCAGGTTCATGTGCTTGTGTGTTTATTACTTATTCCTTATGAATCAACCTTTAAACTGGTTCTTACCCAAAAACCGGAAGAAGAGGGTCAATAAGCTTTTCCTGGTTGCAAAAATAATGGACAGGTCAAGAATAATCCTCTTTTCTTCGTTTTCTTTTCAATAACTTAAAATTTCTCGTAGAATTGCTTCAAGCATTCAAGAATTGACTCTATTTTCAAGGGTCGATTTTTACGAACGAAAATTTGAATTAGATATGACACGAAAAGGCTTAATCTTATTGATTGTTATGAGCGTTGTAAGCACTACAGCAGCATGGTCGCAAAATGGTAAACTCTTGAATTCTCGTGCGTTCGAAGCTTCGCCACAACTGATCAAGGACTTGGATGAAGATTTCCCGGGAGCAAACTATGCCGATACCTTTGCTTTGGCCAAAATGGAAGAGATTAGCTATGAGTCGAATAAAACAGAGGTGAAAGGCTATTTAATTCGTCCTGCAGAGCCGGGTACTTATCCGTGTTTGATTTATAATCGGTATGGGCACAAGGACGACGGAATATTGAATGAGATAATTGTTGCTCAGGAATTGCATCGTTTTGCCCGCTGGGGCTATTTGGTAATTGCCAGTCAATACCGTGGATATGCCGGTGGCGAAGGGGAAGATGAGTTTGGAGGGGAAGATGTTGATGATGTAATCAATCTGATTCCATTATTAGCTTCGATTCCGGAGGCCGATACTTCACGAATTGGAATGTATGGTATTAATCGCGGGGGAATGATGACTTATTTGTCGATTCATCGTCGGGCAAAAGTGACGGCTGCTGTGGTTGAATCGGGTATTTCGAATTTGTTTTTGTATGCTGCTAACAACGACTGGGATGGATTCTACGACGATATGGCCGAAATGATTCCCGATTATTATTCCGACCGCGTAAATCCGATAAAGAAACGTTCGGTCGCTTATTGGGCAGAGGAAATGCCTAAAGAGATTCCTTTTTTATTGATGCATGGAACTTCCGATCAAATCGTTCATCCGAGCGAAACCTTCAGTGCTGCCGAGCAGTTCTTTAAGAATCTAATTCCTTTCCGGGCAGTATATTTCGAAGGAGGTACCAATTTGTTGACAGAGCACACCGAGGAGAAACTCCTGATAATGAAGCGGTTTCTGGATGATTATGTGCGTGACGCAAAGGAATTTCCCGCCATCATTAATCTGGAGCGTGCTCAACGACGCCGCTAAGGTTTTTCAGGAAGATCGATGGTGTACGATTTTCGGTTACTATTCACTAGATGATTGTTAACCAGCCAAGGATTCAATTGCTTAAGCGTTTTGTAGCTCACTCCTTGCTGTTTTGCAAATTCAAACCAATCCACTTCTGTTTGATTGATGGTGATACTGCGTGTTGGAATAGGCGGATATTTTTCGCCTTTATCGATAGCAAAACCGTACAAGCGTGGTTCTTCCAGGATTAATTTGACGGCCAGTAACCGGAATACATAGCGCGATGTTTCTTCGTTGAGATAGAGATTGTAGTAGGAGTTAACTCCTTGTTCTTCAATAGCCTCTCGTAAACGACGCCGTCCCATGTTATACGAGGCTGCCGCCAAAGTCCAGGATCCAAACTCTTCGTAACTTTCCTTCAAAAACTCACACGCTGCATGGGTGGCTTTGGAGAAATGATACCGTTCGTCGATGTATTTATTCACTTCGAGGCCGTAATCGGAGGCTGTCCCTTTTAAGAATTGCCAGTAACCGGCTGCTCCGGCAGGCGAAACCACATTGGAGTAGGCACTTTCGATAAAGGGCAGGTATTTGAAATCGTCGGGGACTCCTTCTTCCTGGAGAATTTTCTCCACTTCGGGAAGGAATCGGGTTGCTTTTTTAATGAAGCTGATGGTTTGCGAATGAAAGAAGGTGTTGGAGATGAGTTCCCGGTCGAGACTCTCGATAACGTCGAATTCATTCAGAGGGACATTTTCCGAGACGAAAACCAGTTTATCGGGTAAGCTAGGAGAGATGATGATGGGCAGCGTTCGTTTTGGTGTCGAAACGGTGGAAGCTGAGTTGGAGGTGAACCCCCAAAACAGCTCGGCCAAAACAGAGGCAATTATAATTAAACCCAAGGTGCTTAAGAGAGTTTTAGAAAAGGCCTTTCGAGGCTTTGAGCATGTAATTCTTCCCATTCAAACAAATAAATTTTGCGGCAAAGTTAGCCTTTCAAGTGGCAGTTTGAAAGTCTTTTTTAACATTGGAAACACCTAGGTATTTAGGATTATTTAATGGTGTATAACAGCCAGCTCTTGAGGCTTTTTTTATTACCTTCGCGGGACTAAAATATGAATTTTTAACTCCTTAATAAGAGAGCATTATGTCGAAAATTAAAATTGCAATTAACGGCTTCGGACGAATCGGACGAAACGTGTTTAAACTCGCTTTGGAGCGCCCCTCCTTAGAGGTTGTTGGGATTAACGATTTAACCGATACCAAGACCCTTGCCCATCTTTTAAAGTATGATTCCACTCAGGGCAAATTCCCCGGCGAAGTATCGTACGACGACGAAAACATCATCGTGAATGGTGTGAAGTATAAAGTAAGTGCCGAGCGCAGCCCCATTAATATTCCCTGGGCTACTAACCCGGATATCGTTATTGAATCGACCGGTATTTTTACCTCGAAAGAGAGTCCTAAAGGTGGTTATGGCGACCACTTAAAAAATGGAGCCAAAAAAGTAATCTTGACCGTTCCCGCTAAAGATAAAATCGATAACATGATTGTTCTGGGAGTAAACGATGAAGCATTACGTCCAGAAGATCAGTGCGTTTCGAATGCATCCTGCACTACCAACTGTCTCGCTCCGGTTGTTAAAGTATTGAACGATCATTTTGGTGTCGAAACAGGTTTCATGACCACGATTCATGCCTATACCAACGACCAACAAATTTTAGATGCTCCGCATAAGGATTTGCGTCGTGCTCGTTCGGCTGCTGTCAGTCAAATTCCTACTACCACTGGTGCTGCAAAAGCAGTTGGGAAAGTGATACCTGCATTGAATGGTAAATTGGACGGAATGGCTGTACGGGTTCCTAACCCAACCGGTTCCTTGGTTGACCTTACCGTTAACTTGTCGCGCGAAGCAAGCATCGAAGAAATTAATGCTGCAATGAAAGCTGCTGCCGAAGGTCCAATGAAAGGTATTTTAGAATATTCCGAAGATCCATTAGTATCGGTCGATATTGTTCATAATCCACACTCATCGATTTTCGATTCGTTGAGTACTATGGTAATTGGCAAAACAGCGAAGGTTTTATCCTGGTACGATAACGAGTGGGGATACTCCGCACGTGTAGTCGATCTAGCCGAGCGTTTGTTCTAAGAAAATAAACAACACAAAATAAAAAGGTTGCAGAAAAAAGCTGCAGCCTTTTTTTATGAAAATATTCCTGAGCGTATTCATGTTAATCGAGGAGAATCCTTGTTGAATCGAAAAATTTTACGGCTAGCTATTCCCAATATTGTCAGTAATCTTACCATTCCCTTGGTAGGGCTAGTGGATACCTGGCTCATGGGGCATTTGTCCGATAGCATTTATATCGGTGCGGTAGCTTTGGGTTCGGTTATTTTTATGTTTTTGTATTCGGTCTTTGGATTTTTAAGAGCGAGTACTACCGGATTCACCGCACAGCAGTATGGGGCACGCAGGCTCGACGAAACGGTAACTGTATTGGGTCAAGGGATGTTTGTGGCCTTAGCCGGAGCCGCACTGTTATTACTGCTTCAAACGCCTCTGAAGCAATGGTCCTTTCAATGGATGGAGGGAAGTCCGGATGTAGAAGAATTGGCAGGCGCTTACTTTTCGATTCGGATCTGGGCCGCGCCGGCCGCTTTGGCCAATTACGTTTTGTCGGGTTGGTTCATTGGTATGCAGAATGCCCGGTCGCCTATGGTTGTGGCTCTGGTGGTTAATTTGCTGAACATTGCATTCAGTATGTTCTTTGTTCTCCATGGTGGCATGCAATCGAACGGTGTAGCCTTAGGTACGGTGGTAGCGCAATACGGTGGATTGATCACCGCTTTGTTTATGTTCTTTCGCTATTATCGTAAGTTATTGAAGTATTGGTCTTTAAACTTAATTATGAGGCTAGAGCGTTTCAAGCTTTTCTTTCGGGTGAACAAAGATATTTTGATCCGCTCCGTCTTACTCACCGGCACCTTTTTTTACTTCACCACCTATTCTGCGAAATTGGGCGATAACATCCTCACTGTTAATTCTTTGATGCTTCAGTTCTTGTGGATCTTGTCGTATTTTATCGACGGATTTGCTTACGCTGCCGAATCCCTGGTTGGACGGGCTTATGGGGCAGGTTCGTCGAGAATGCTCCGGCAAGTGGTGCTTCGCATTTTTATCATTAGTGGTTTTTTAAGCGCGATGTTCAGCCTTCTTTACGGATTCTTTTACCTCGATTTATTTTCCGTTTTGACGGATAAAATTGATTTGCTCGAACAAGTGCGACAGTATCGTTGGTGGATTTGGCTCATGCCGGTTATTTCCTTTGCGGCCTTTGTATGGGATGGAATTTATATTGGGGCGCTGGCGAGTGTAGCTCTTCGTAATTCCATGATTGTGAGTTCTTTATTTGTGTTCTTGCCGGTAATCTATGCAAGTTCTAGTTCTTTCGGAAATCATGGCTTATGGTTAGCCTTATTGGGATTTTTACTATCACGCGGCTTAATGCTTTCTCTCCTGTATCGAAAATCGGTTTTGCTTCCCCTCGAACGACCCTAATTTTTTCGAACGACTCAACAATTTGGCGGTAAAAATCTTTAAAAGAAAAATTAAAACTCAATACGATGGAATCGGATTTACCTAAAATACGGGGCTACAAAAGCCTCCGACTGTTAATGGAACCGGGCGAATACTACTTTTGTGCTTGCGGGCTGAGTAAGAACAATCCTTTCTGCGATGGGAGTCATCGGGCAACCGAGACGTTTAAACCCATTCCGGTTAAAATTCGCTTTAAGCAGGAAGTGAAATGGTGCGATTGCCGACGCAGTAAGGATTTACCATTTTGCGATAATGAACATCGGAATTTACCGGGCTATGTTCCTAAAAACATCGAAGAATAACTCCTGCTTTATTTAGGTGGTTCAGCAGACATCACGAATTTCAGTCTTCCTCCTGAGACTATTTCCTCGTGGGTAATCCACCAACGATCGAGCAATTGGTCGTTCAACCAAACTTCTTTCACGTAGATTGCTTGCTCGCCGGCCGATTCGGTGCTTACTTCGAATTGTTTCTGGTTGGGTAGATGAATGCGATAGGAATCTAAAATGGGAGAGCCGATTTGGTAGATTCCCGAAGCTGGATTGACCGGATAAAAACCCATGGCAGAAAAGACATACCAGGCGGATAATTGACCGCAGTCTTCGTTTCCGCACAGGCCATCGGGCGTTGGAGCATACAGCTCATCGAGTATTTGCCGAACTCGTTCTTGCGTTTTGTCTGGTCGTCCGGCGTAGTTGTACAAATACGCCACATGATGACTCGGCTCATTCCCGTGTGCATACTGACCAATGAGACCGGAAATATCGGGTGAGGCGTGTTCTCCTTCCACTTTTGTTTTTTGATCGAAAAGTTGATCCAGTTTATCGACAAAAGGATCCTTTCCTCCCATCAAAGCGATAAGCGAATCGATTGCATGAGGGACGTACCAGGTATATTGCCAGGCGTTCCCTTCGGTATATTCGTCGTCGCGATGGTTGGCGAATAGCGGATTGAAATCGGGTTTCCAAATTCCAAGGCTATCTTTTCCCCGCATGAATCCGGTTTCCGAATCGAAAAGCTGTTGGTAGGCTTTTGAGCGATTCAAGAAGTAATGATAATCTTCGTCTTTTCCCATCCACTGAGCCATTTGCGCCATGCACCAATCGTCGAAAGCGTATTCTAACGTTTTTGAAACCGATTCATTTTCAAGGTTGTAAGGGATGTATCCGTAATTTTTTAGGTGATCAAGACCAAAGTCGTCGGTCATGAGGCTATGCTTCATTGCATCGTAGACTTTTTGGGTATCGTAGTCCCGAATTCCTTTTCGGTAGGCATCGACAATAACCGGAATGCTGTGGTTGCCAATCATACAATTGGTTTCGTTGTTAAACAGCGCCCAAACGGGTAGTTTGCCGTGCTGTTCGTAATGAGCCAGGAAGCTTTGAATGAAGTGATTGCTTCGTTCGGATTGAATAATGGTAAGGAGTGGGTGCAGCGCTCGGTAGGTATCCCAAAGCGAGAAGGTTGAGTAGAAGTCGAAGGAGTCGGAGCGCAGGAATTTTCCATCGTGGAATCCGTATTCGTTCAACCAATCGGAATGCAGGTTTGGGGCAACTTGAGCATGGTAAAGGGCTGTGTAAAAGTTGCTTAGAATGTCGTTGTTGTCGCTTTTAGCTTCGATGAGTCCGAGGTGTGATTCCCAGGTAGCTTGTGTGCTGCTTTTCCATTGGTTAAAATTCCATCCTCCTGTTTGGTCGATTGCGGCGAGAGCTCCTTCGATGCTGGCTGCACTAATCCCTACTTTTATTTTCAGGCTATCGATGTCTTCGTTAAAATGGAAGAAGGCCAGCAGGTCGTCCGATTGGATTCCATCGGGTGAATTCAGGAACCACTCTTCATTCGATTTGGCAGTCCAATTGGAAAAGGGGTATGAGAATCGGATGGCGAAATAGACTTTTTGGTCTTCGGCCCAACCGGTAGAGAAGCGATAACCGGTAAGCGTGTTCATTTCTTCCACTTGGAGATAGGTGTCGGTTGTTTTATCCCAATTGATGGCAAAACCGAGATCGAGGAGGACTGTTTTCGAGGAGGCTTTGGGGAAATGAATTCGGTAAGCTCCCATTCTTTGAGTCGCAGTGAGTTCTACATCGACTTGGTTATCGAGTTTCACCCGATAAAATCCGGGTTCAGCTTGTTCATTTTCGTGCTTATAAGTGGTGTAAAGTTGTGGGACTAAATCGCGATTCTTTCCCGGAGTTCCATACGGAAGTGATTTTAATCCGGGCAGGATAGCAATATCGCAGAGGTCGCCGATTCCGGTTCCGCTTAGGTGTAAATGGGTGAATCCTGCGAGGAGGGAGTCGGAGTAATGGTAGCCGGAACACCAATCCCAGCCATTTCGTCCATTGTTTGGGCTTACTTGGATTTGGCCAAAGGGGTAGGTTGCCCCGGGATAGGTATGGCCGTGGCCTCCTGTTCCGATAAAAGGATCCACCTGGTCGATTGCTTTCGAAGGCTGGTTTGGTTCACAGGCCGACAACCCTCCTAGTAGATTCAGTAGAAGAAACCAATGAATTATGCTGGGTAAACTAAAGTTCATTTTAGGGGTTGATTTTCAGGTTATTCCATACTAATGCGCTAGCCCCTACGATGGCTGCATTTCCGGTTGGCAGGCCGGATGGAAGAATTTGGATTTTGTTTTTAAAGATTTCGAGAAGATTTGCTTCGAAGTGTTTTCGAATAGGTTGAAAAAGGATATCGCCTGCTTGGGTGGGGCCACCAAACAGGAAGATTGCTTGCGGGCTGGTGAGCGCCACGGCGTTTGCGAGGGCCAGACCTAGAATTTCTCCTGTTTTCTCGAATACTTCGAGAGCGATTTCATCGCCTTGTGCGGCTGCCAACGATACTTCTTTCGATCCGATTTCATTGATGGGAATCTCCCGAAGCAAGGAGTTGATTTTCGACTGTTGAAGCAGTTCACGAGCGGTGTTAGCTATTCCCGGGGCCGAACAATACGTTTCCAGGCAACCAAGCCTGCCGCAACCGCAAAGTCGTCCGTTTTTTTCAACAATCACATGACCCATTTCGCCTGCAAATCCGTCGTTACCATACACCAGTTCTCCGTTAACGACAAACCCGCTGCCCAGTCCTGTGCCGAGGGTAATCATGATGAAATTTTTCATGTTTCGGGCACTGCCGTAAATCATCTCTCCCATAGCGGCTGCGTTGGCGTCGTTGGTGACCCAAGCCGGGCAGTTGAAATGTTGTTGGAAGAGCTGGGCGAGGTTAATAACTCCTTTCCAGCGTAAGTTGGGTGCGTATTCGATGGTTCCGCTGTAATAATTACCATTGGGGGCCCCAATCCCTATTCCGATTATTTCGCTTTCTTCCGGGATGGATTGCAAGGATGCTTTGATTTCGTGGGACAGGTCGCTGACAAAATCTTCGATTTTTTCCTGATTTTGAGTTGGAATACTACCATGTGCAATGACATTTCCTTGATGATCGACCAAGCCGAAGGCTGTGTTTGTTCCGCCTATATCGATTCCGACGCTGAGTTGTTGTTTCATGTTTATTCTACAAAAGAGATTACTTGGTTTTAATAGGTAAGGTTTCCAATGGGGTAAGGAAGTTCCCGCAAGAGCGACGAATTTCGAGCTTGGTGGGAAGGATAATTTGCTGGGTTGGTGGGTTTTTTTCTTTGTTTTCGATGTGACGGATAAGGAGTTCAACAGCATGTCTCCCAATTTCCTGAATGGGTTGAGCTACGGCGGTAATAGGTGGAAAACAGAATTTAAAAAGATCCATGTCGTCGAAACTTACTAAGGCCACATCTTGAGGTATTTTGATATTCCATTTGTTGAATACTTCCAGGGCTGTTACAGCCAGGCGATTATTGGCTGCAAAAATAGCATTTACAATGTGCGGTGGTTCCAATAATTCACGAATGGCTCGTGTGACTCCCGCTTCGGGTTCTTCGAACGACACTTCCTGATAGTATTGACTAGAGTATCGTATGTTGGCATCTTTAAGAGCGGCCCGGTATCCTTTATAGCGATCGCGCAGTGAGCTGGCGTGCGAGGGCGAGACCGTAAGATGAGCAATTCGACTGTAACCCAGGCGGATGAGGTGGTCGGTAAGATTGTATGCACTTTGGAAGTTATCGACTCCAACAAAGTTATTATTGAGCCGCGGATAATACCGATCGATGAGTACAAACGGAATTCCATCGCGTTTGAGTTTGAGTATTTGGTTGGAGTCTTGTCCGGTAGCAGAAAGGATGATTCCATCTATTTGCCGGTCGGCCAGCATGTCGAGTAGTTCAGCCTCCTTATGGGGTTCTTCTTCGCTACTGCAAAATATGACGTTATAGTTTGCTTCGCTACTGTAATGTTCGATGTGTCTGGCGAGCTTAGCGTAGAAGGGGTTGGAAATGTCGGCCACGATTAGTCCAATGGTATTGGATTTTCCGGTACGCAGGCCCCGTGCAATCTGATTGGGTTTGTAATTTAATTCGCGCGCCTTGGCATGGACCCTTTCCTGGGTTTGCTTGCTGATGCCATTTTTCGTTCCATGACCATTTAAAACCATTGAAACCAGGGTTTTGGATACGCCCAAGCTTTTTGCAATGTCGTTTAAGGATGTTTTTTTCATTGGCTGAATCTTAGGGGCTGGCTAATTAACATGCTGATTAGCTCGATAAATCTGATTAAGGGTTAAACCGATGCTGAACAGACTCAGGCAACGTGCGCTCTTACTTGTCCGATTCGTTCTGGTAAGAAAATAGTCGATTTGAAGCTTATCCAGGATCATATTAGTTTCATTTTTACTAAACGCGTTTAGTTTTATAAAGGTCTATTTAATTGATTGATAATATTTAAATTATGCTGAATCTGTTTTGCCTGTCGGATTCCATTGGTTTTCAAGGATACAAAAAAATGCAATCAAAATGGATGTTGTTCAGGTATTCTGTAGCATGTTCGATTCTAGTGACCGATGAACATTTTTAGTAATTTCGGGGCACAAAAAAAAGCATGAGAAGAAGCAATCGCTACCGGGAAGTAATAGCCTATTTTGAGCGTGAAATGCCGGTGGCAGAAACAGAGTTGCACTACGCTAATCCTTATCAATTATTGGTTGCTGTAATCTTAAGTGCACAATGCACGGATAAACGGGTCAACCTGCTTACCCCGCCCTTGTTTCAACGATTTCCTGAACCAAAGGATCTGGCGCTTGCTAAACGCGATGAGGTTTTTGAGTTAATCAAATCCTGTTCTTATCCGAATAACAAGGCTGCAAACCTTTTGGGAATGGCACAAATGCTGGTTAAGGATTTTGGGTCGGTTGTACCGTCGGAGATCGAGGAATTGGTCAAGTTACCCGGGGTTGGTCGGAAAACGGCTAATGTAATTGCTTCGGTCGTTTTTAATCGACCGGCAATGGCTGTCGATACCCATGTTTTTAGGGTTTCGGCCCGACTAGGATTAACGCTGAATGCTAAAACTCCGTTGGAGACCGAAAAGCAACTTGTTCGGCATATTCCGGAAGAGAAGCTTGCCCGGGCTCATCATTGGCTAATACTGCATGGCCGCTATGTTTGCAAAGCGCGAAAACCTTTGTGCGAACAGTGTGGCCTAACTGCTTGGTGTCGTTATTTCCAGGAGGATTTGAAAAAGAAACAAAATGAGTGAATGGTTAAGCGTGGTCGATACTGGCCTTAGCACTCCGTGGGTTATTTTCCTGCTGGTTGCTTCGGGCTTTTTAGCCGGAATCATTAATACCATTGCCGGAACGGGCAGTATTCTTACCTATTCGGTTTTTATCCTTTTGGGTTTTCCTGCAGGATTGGCTAATGGGACAGTTCGTTTAGGGGTGGTCTTGCAAACATTAGCTTCTTCGTGGTTATTCCACCGACATGGCATGCTCGACTGGCGATTTGGTTTGAAGATTGGCTTGCCTTTGATAGCCGGAACCTTGTTGGGTGCTAATTTGGCGGTTAACATCGACGAAGCTTTTTTTGAGCGAATCGTCATCGGGGTGATGCTATTCATGTTGCTGACCCTCTTTTTTAAACCCGAGCGATGGGTTAAGGGTAGGGTTGAAATGCGCAGCGAGAAGCCCGGTTTGGTTCAAATAGTAGTTTATTTCCTCATTGGAATATACGGAGGCTTCATCCATATTGGAGTAGGAATCTTTTTGCTGTCGGCTTTGGTATTAATATCCGGTTACGACTTGGTAAAGGCCAATGCTCTTAAGGTTTTTGTGGTTTTTTTGTATAGTCCGTTTGCTTTACTTGTATTCATGTGGAACATGGAGGTAGAGTACATTCTGGGAACCATTTCGGCTGTTGGAAATTTAGCTGGAGGAATTTTAGCCGGGAAGATGGCCGTTAAAAAAGGGGCTGAATTTATCCGCTGGTTTTTGGTGGTGGTGATTATTCTCTTTTCGGCGAATTTAATAGGAGGTTATTTATAGTCGATATACAATCAATTTTTACTTTTGGCTTGCTAAAATTTACTCATGAGCGACGCAATAAAACACGAATGCGGTATAGCACTGGTCCGCCTTTTAAAACCGCTGGAATACTATCAGTTTAAATATGGTTCCTGGATGTATGGGTTGAATAAACTCTATCTTCTTATGGAAAAGCAACACAATCGGGGACAGGATGGAGCCGGTGTAGTGAATATCAAACTCGACCAGCCGGCAGGTAGCAAGTACATTTGTCGCGAGCGCACCAATCAGCGCGAACCGATTCGGAAGGTATTTGAATCGATTCATGCTCATTTCGAAAAAACAAAAGAGCGCAACCCTGATTTATTGCGCGATCCGGTATGGGTGAAGCAACATTTGCCTTTTTCCGGGGAGTTATTTCTAGGCCATGTTCGTTACGGTACGTTTGGGAAGAACGAAATTGAATCGGTTCATCCGGTTATTCGTTCGAACAATTGGAAATCGCGCAGTCTTGTATTAGCAGGCAATTTCAATCTCACCAACGTCGATGAGTTATTCAATGTACTCATTCAGCTTGGTCAGCATCCGAGCGGTTATACCGATACGGTTACCGTTCTGGAGAAAGTGGGGCATTACCTCGATTCGGAGAATCAGCGTTTGTTCAATCGGCTCAAGGAAGAAGGATTTTCGAATTATGAGATTTCCAGGAAAATTGCAGAGGAACTGGATTTAGCCAAGGTCTTACGGCCTGCTTCGCGCGACTGGGATGGTGGGTATGCAATGGGTGGATTAATTGGAGCCGGCGATGCGTTTGTGATGCGCGACCCATGGGGGATTCGTCCGGCATTTTACTATCACGACGACGAAGTGGCAGTAGTTGCCTCGGAGCGACCGGTGATCCAAACCGCCTTCAATTTAACCGCCGATCAAATCAAAGAGCTTGATCCCGGTAAGGCTATCATTATCAAAAATCATGGTCAAATTCAAATTGAAACTATCCGTGAGGCCTTTACCCCAACACCATGTTCCTTCGAACGCATTTATTTTTCGCGCGGAAGCGACCAGGATATTTATCGTGAACGTAAGAGTTTAGGCGAATACCTGGTTCCCTCAATTTTAAAAGCGATTAACCATGATTTGGAGCATACCGTTTTCTCCTTTATTCCGAACACGGCAGAAACAGCCTTTTACGGAATGATAAAGGGGATTGAAAATGCGATGATCCAGGCTAAAAAGGCTCGCATTAAAGAGTTAGGTAATGCTTTAACCGACGAAGAACTGGATGCGCTGATTAGTCAGCGGCCTCGTGTAGAAAAAATTGCGGTAAAAGATGCGAAGCTTCGCACCTTCATTAGTCAGGACGATGGGAGGAACGATTTAGTGGCCCACGTTTACGATATTACCTACGGAACAGTGGTTTCTTATGAGGATAACCTGGTTGTAATCGACGATTCCATTGTTCGGGGCACCACTTTGCGCGAGAGTATCATTCGTATATTGGATCGATTGAATCCGAAAAAGATTGTGGTAGTTTCTTCTGCACCACAAATCCGTTACCCGGATTGCTATGGCATCGACATGGCTGTGTTGAATGATTTTATTGCCTTTAATGCTGCCATTGAATTATTGCACGATCGAAAAATGGAGCATATCATTAACGAGGTGTATGCTAAGTGCAAAGCGCAAGAGCATTTGCCCAAGGAAGAAATGGTCAACTATGTAAAAGAGATTTACGCCCCGTTTTCCAACGAAGAAATCAGTGCTAAGATTGCTCAAATGCTGAAGGCTCCAGAGATTAGTGCTGAGGTAGAAGTAGTTTATCAGGATGTAGAGGGTTTGCACCGCGCTTGTCCTGCTCACCATGGCGACTGGTATTTCACGGGCAATTATCCCACACCCGGCGGGAATAAGGTGGTAAGTAAGTCGTTTATCAATTACATCGAAGGGAAATCCGGAAGAGCGTATTAGTCGTTGTTCTCGCCCGGCTTCTGATAAGTTTGCACATGTCGGTCGATACGCCCTTCGAAAATATCGCCAATTGTAATTAGGATACCTGTCTCTTCCACCGATCCGAATTCGGGATTAATAGCCGTTCCGAAACATTTCATGCTAGCCGATAAGCTCATGTACGAGCTAAATAAGGGCGGAATGGTGCTTCCATTCGATCGAACGAACTGCGACATGATTTTGTAGTTTTCTTCGTAAGAGCTTCCGGTAAGGATTTCATCTAACATTTCCCGGTTGTGTAGAAAGGGCACAGGATGTATGGGCACAACCAAGCGTTCGGTATCGGTAAAATACTTGTGCATGAAATAGAGAATCAAGTCGCGGCTGAGTGTGTGGAATCCAGGGTACATGGTAATTTTTCCGAAGAAATACTTGATTTCGGGATGCTCAACGATGAGCGCTCCCAGTCCGTCCCAAAGATTATCGAGTGCGTAAATACCCTTTCTGCCTTCTTTCCCGCTTTGGTAGTCGGCGTGGACAAAGGATCGACCGAGTTCGATGGTATGGGGTAAGTAATTTTGGATGAAATCGTCGCTAAAATGAAAGAGATGCGTGGTGCTTAAATCGGGTTTTTTCTTGGGGTTCAGGCATCTCGATCCTTGGCAATTGAAAAATCGGTATCCTCCTAAAATCAATTCATTGTCGGGATCCCAAACCAGGAGTTGATCGTAGGGGTTTTCTTTCGTGTCGTAATAGTCGATATCGATTTCTTCGCCGGTACCTCCACCGCCAACACGGAAGGATTCTTCCCGCAGTCGGCCAATCTCGAGCATTACATTCGGAGCATTATGGTGATTAATGATGTAGATTTCGTTTCCTGAATTGTTGGTGTATCGAACAAAACGTTCCGGGGTCAGCTCAGACTTGAGGACTTCAACGGGAATCGGTGCTATTATCTTCTTCATTGGATTACAAACGGTTGAGTGTTGGCTGCGCGGGTTTGTACACATTAAGGTTTAACATCACTTACAAGGACAGGGCTTGGGAATCAATCATTTCCATGAAACTTCGTTTTTCTCCTTTGGGGAGTTCGTACACATAGTTTTGGAGCAAAAGGGCCCAATCCTGGGGTCGGTGTCGTTTGTCGAAAAAGTCGGGAGGAACGGCTTGACCGAAATAGAACCGAAGCTTACTGTTTTTCTGACGAAAGAGTTCATCGGGAAGCAGGAACATTTCCAGGTTTGCTTTGATGCCGAAAAATTTCCGAAAGGAAGCTACCCGATAAAAACGCTTGGAGTTAGTTGCTTCCACGAAGGTTGGAATAATCATTCGCTGATGTTCTTTTGCTTTGCTGATGAAGGTTTTTCTCCAGGGAATATCGCGAATCACTCCTTGATTTTTTCGGGAGACATAGCCCGCCGGAAACATCAGCATGGCCCGATCGCTTTTATAGTTTTCATCAAATTCGAGAATGGCTTCTTTGGAACTCATTCCGTGCTTATTAATAGGAATAAAAAGCGGTTTGAAGTTTTTGATACTCAAAAGAATATCGTTTACCGGAACGCGAGCATCGCCATATTGATCGGCAATGATTTCGGTAAGTACAATCCCTTCCATGCCTCCTAAGGGATGATTGGCGGCGAAGACCACCCGTGGCGATTCCGGCAAGTTTTCTTTCCCAACCAGCTCGTAGCTCGCATTGAAATATCCGGTTACCTGTTTCAGGAAAGGGATGCCCCACTCATTATTATTCCTTTCTAAAAAAGCGTTTATTTCAGTTTCGTGAATGATACGGCGAATGAAGCTAAAAACGAAACCCGGGATCCATTTTCCCAAGCCAGCATTTTTTTGCTTGAACACTTTTTCTATGTCGATGAATTTCCCTGAAGCTGAAACTTCATTCATAATTTTCAAATTTGTGCAAATGTAACGATTGAATCGAAATTTTAGGCGGTGAAGAAAATAAATGCTTAGACGCTCGTTTGATTTCCCGATCGTGCATTGCGAATGCTGGCGTTTAGCTCAAATCCAATGAGTAATGCCACTGAATTCAGATAAAGCCACATGAGGATTACTAAAACGGTTCCTATCGAGCCATAGAGCGAATTGTAGTTACCGAAATTATTGATGTAATAAGAAAATCCAACGGAAATTAGGATAGAAATGGTGGTTGCCAGGGTTGAGCCGGCCGAGATAAAACGCCATCCTTTTTTTCGGACCGGACCGAGGTAGAAGAGCGACGAGTAGGCAAATAGCAAGAGAGCAATGACAACGACCCATTTTCCTGCCCAAAAAATGATACGCGAAAATGAATCGTGTAGCAGCTCTTTGGTGAGCATGAGTTCAAGCAATTGTTGCCCGAAGGTGATGAGGATTACGGCGGTAAATGAAAGCAGGAAGATGATGATTACCAGTGCGAAAGAGATCGCACGTTGGGCGAACCAGGTTCGTGTTTCGATATCGTGGTAGGTCGCATTGAAGGCATCGATTAAAGAGCTGAACCCATTGGTCGAAAAGACCAGTGCCAACACAAAACCAACGCTCAATAACCCGCCACGGGGTTTGGTAATGATGTCTTCCAAAATTTCCTGAAAAGTAGCGTAAGCATTAGTGGGCATTAAATCTTGCAGGAGCGCAATCAGGTTTTCCTGGAAATTATCGATTGGAATGTAGGGTATGAGCGTGAATACGAAGATGATTGCCGGGAAAATTGCCAAATAAAAGCTAAATGCTACTGCCGAGGCGCGCGTGGTGAGTGCGCCCTTCATCAACCCTCTGATGAAAAATACCGCTACGTCGTACAAGGGTATTCCGTCTAAACCGGGGAAGCTGATGTTTTTCGATTTTTCCTCGACCGATTTAAACCATGCCAATGCCTTCTCTCTCATTTATTCGCTTGCTTTTAGGCTTAAGTCGAGGCTTTTAATTTGATGCGTGAGTGCGCCAACCGAAATGAAGTCAACTCCGCAGGCAGCATAATCGGCAATAGTGTCGTATGTAATTCCTCCCGACGATTCGGTTTCGTAGCGACCGTGGATAAATTGTACCGCCTCACGGGTTTCTTCCAAGCTGAAATTATCGAGCATGATGCGGTGAATTCCGCCAATGCGAACAATCTCTTTCACATCGGTTAGGTTGCGGGCTTCTACTTCGATAGCAAGGCTTTTATCCTTCTCGCGTAGGTAGGTTTTAACGCGTGTTATAGCTGCTTCGATGCCCCCGGCAAAGTCGATGTGATTGTCTTTGATCATGATCATATCGTATAAGCCCATGCGATGGTTTGCGCCGCCACCGAGTCGAACGGCTTCTTTGTCGAGGATGCGCATGCCGGGAGTTGTTTTCCGGGTGTCGAGGATTTGCGTTTTATAAGGAGCAATTCGCTCACAGTAGGCAGCTGTTTGTGTGGCAATGCCGCTCATGCGTTGCATGATGTTGAGCACCAGTCGCTCGGTTTGCAGAATAGAAACTTTTCGTCCGCTAACCCGAAAGGCTTTTTGACCTTTGCTTACAGTGCTGCCATCGCTTAGGAAGGCTTCAAACTGCAGTTCCGGATCGAAGGTTTGGAACACTTTTTTCGCGACCTCTATTCCGGCAATCACCCCCTCATCTTTGATGAGTAACTCGGCTGCTCCGGTCCAATTTTCCGGGATAACTGACAAGCTGGTGTGGTCGCCATCGCCAATGTCTTCGAGAAATGCAGTGCGAATGAGTTGGTCGAGCAGTTCGTTGTAGTCGGCAATTTTTTGTTGGTGAGGATGATGCATGGATAGCTTCTATTTTGGGATTAATGTTTATTCGGTTCGATACTGAGAAAGGAAATGAGTCTTTTTTGATCCACTTCGCGCAAATGCAGCGAGATACGATAGGAATCCTTTTGAGTTTGGAGCAGGCCAACCATGAACCAATTGGTTTCGCCTCCTCCTTTATGCTGAATGCTGAATGATTTGATAGACTTGTCGGCAAAGAATTCCTTGAGAATGATGCTTGCTTGCGATTTGCTGTAGAAATTTTTCTGGTCGAGCAGGTTTAATTGCAGATTGGAGTCGAAATGGCCCGCTAGCTCGTCAATGGCAGCTCGCTCGAAGAGTTGAGCTAAATCCTGTAACAAGCTTTCCTGAATTGGTTGGGCCTGAAGGGTCCAGTTTCCTGTGTGCATGAGCAGCAACAAGAGGAAGGGTTTTATTAAATGGCTCATCATGATACGATTTTTCAAGTTTAGGCTTTCCAATCAGAGTTTAGGGAGGCGTATCTCATTACCATGAACTTCTGATGGAATTACTCCTCTACAAAAGTAATTGATTATTATCTCATTTGGGAAAACTTACGAGGGCTTTCGATTAATCCAGGGGAATCTTTTACCTTTAAAGCAAAACTTCAATACACGAAATACAGGATTCGGGCATGCAGCTTCAACTGGTTTTAGTAGGAAAAACGAGTATCGATTGGGTTCAACAGGCAGTAGTCGATTATGAAAAACGGATTAAACGACAGGTGAATTTTAGTATGCTCATTATTCCGGAAGTGAAGCAAGCTGCCAAAATGCCCGAGGAGGTAAGGAAAAAGAAAGAAGGGGAAAAAATCCTGCAAGTGGTGGGGGAATCGTATTTGGTTTTGCTCGACGAAGGGGGGAAAATGCTATCATCGGTCGATTTTGCTTCTAAACTAAATACGTGGTTTAACGCTTCGTATCGTTCGGTTTGCTTTGTTGTAGGAGGGCCTTATGGTTTTTCCGACGAGGTATATCGGCGGGCCAATGAGCAAATGTCCTTGTCGCGGATGACCTTTTCGCACCAATTAGTTCGGGCTATTTTTATGGAGCAGTTGTATCGTGGATTGAGCATTTTAAATGGCGACCCGTATCATCACGAATAAGGAAGATTACATGAAGCAGTATTTTCGAACTACCGGGATTTATTGGTTAATCGCTTTCCTACTGAGTTTGGGAGGATGGTGGTTTTCTTCCACGCAGGCTTATTTGCCCGATGCTGAATCGGTTTGTTTTGATCGCTTAACCGAAAGGTGGTACGAAAAGGAGCAATTGCTCCAATCTATCGAGCAAGACTTAGCCAATTTTGCGGATTTCAGCCCCGATTCTTTATGGCATTCTGAAGCATACACCGCCTTAACCCTCGGGCTACTCGACGAGGAAGTGAGTCTGTTAACGTATTACGAATCGCAACTCGTTCATTGGAACACGAATCGTGATTTTATGCCGGAGTCGCTGAATGAAATTTCGAAATCGGAGCGATTACTCTTCTTTGGAAATACCTGGTATGTTGCCTATCGGAAGGAATTGAAATCCTATACCTGGGTGTTGTTGGTACAGGTTCGGGTAGAATATGCTTATGAAAATGAATTTCTGACAAATCATTATCCTGCTGGTTTTCCATCGAGTTGCGAGGGTAGTTATTTGGTCGAGTTCGAGGAAGCGGGCATGCCTTTTTACGATTCATCGGGTGATTATCTTTTTTCGCTGGTTTTCGACGAAGAGCATTCTTCCGGTAACTCAGGGTGGATTAGTCCTTTAATTCCTTACCTCTTATTCATCTTTTTGCTGTTTGTTTGGATGAGCGAGCGGGTGGCGCGAACGCGTCGGTTTTGGCCATCTTTCATAGGGCTTTCCAGTGCCTACTTGTCGATGCAAATACTCTTGTTTGGTTTCTCCTGGCCAGGAGTTGTTCTGGAACTTGAGTTGTTTAAACCCTATCAATTTGCTTATTCCGATTGGTATGCATCCTTGGGGCATTATTTTATAACCAGCATTCAGCTATTCCTCTTACTCTTCGGTTGGCTACGTTACCATTTATTAGCGAAGCAAGAAAACGCTCATCGCTTTTTAAAAATAGGCTTATCGCTCGTATTGCCCATTCTGGGATTTTATGCCTTGATGCTGCAGTGGCACTTACTCATTGAAAATTCGACCATTCATTTTGAGGTGAATCGGATTCTAGAGACCAATTCCTTTACCCTTATCGCCTTTTGGATTATGGCTCTTTGGGTGGTTATTTATTTGATATTGAGCAATGTGGCTATCTCTTGGATTCCTCAACATGCGCGAAAGAATTGGGTCTTTATTCAGGTTGTTTTATTTGCGGTTTTGGCTGGAGTAATGGTTGTGACTCAACTGAAAGCTTTTGCCTACACAGCTGTATTGGGTTTTGGTTTATGGTTCGTGCTGTTTCTGGGTAGGCGCACAGCGAAATGGTTGAGTTATTCGTCGAAGCTTATTTTGTTGGTTTTGAGTGCGGTATTGGCTGCTTTAGTCATTCAGATTGAGGGGGGGCGGAAGAAAGATGAACTCAAAACGGTGTATGCCTCCAATTTGGCGAACGAACGCGACCAGATTGCCGAGATGTTTCTTATGGAGATTGAAAGTCGTATAGATCGCGATGAATATTTGGCCAACTTACTTGTATCTGAAACCGATTGGATGAAGGTTTTAGATTATGTGCAAGAGGAGTATTTTTCCGGTTATTGGAATCGATACTTGTTACAAGGATTTTGGTGCTTGCCCGGCGATAGTTTATACGTTGAGCCGGAGGAACGGGTGGTTCCCTGCATTTCCTTTTTTCAGGAGCTGATTCAGGAGAATGCCATCAAGGTTAGTCAGCAATCTTTTCATTACATCGATTACAACGATGGCGCCATTACGTATTTAGGGAAAATTCACTATCCGGAGTTGGAGGGAGTACTTATTCTGGAGTTGAATAGTAGGCTGGTTACGAATGAGTTAGGTTATCCGGAGTTGTTAATTGAGGGGGAACAGAACAATGAACTCGACCGATATGGTTTTTCCTATGCGAAGTACAGCGATAAACAATTGATTACGCAATCGGGTAGTTTCGATTATCCTTTGCAGGGCGACCTTTTTTACCAGAGTCAGGACGCCTGGAGCCGCATTGAGTGGGAGGGTTACGCTCATCGGGTGTATCGAATCGATGCCGATAATGTGATTTTAGTTAGCAGCGAGGCTGTTACCTGGCTCGATTTACTTGTGTTGTTGTCATACACCTTTGTGATTTTTCACTTGAGCTATACCTTGTTATACTTCTTGTTGAATTTTACCAGTCAGTTGCGCGATTTTCGTTTCAACTTCAAAACCCGCATTCAGTTTTCGATGATCATGGTGGTGGTTTTAACCATGTTGCTCATTGGAGGAGGAACGGTTTACTTCAGTGTGAAGCAGTTCAATAATAAACATTATGATATTTTAAATGAGAAGATTCAATCCGTTTTAGTCGAATTGGAACATAAGCTGGCTCGCGAAAACAGCCTTGAGTCCGATCAAATCGATTACATTACGAGCTTGCTCATCAAGTTTAGTAATGTGTTTTATTCCGACATTAATTTGTATCGGCTCGATGGGAAATTGCTGGCTACCTCGCGTAGTGAGGTTTTCGACAAGCGCCTGAGTGGGCGTGTGATGAACCCCGAAGCTTATCGGGCTTTGCACTCGGGGAATAAAGCGCTGTTTGTACATAAGGAATCAATCGGCCAGTTGAGTTACTTGTCGGCCTACGTACCTTTTCGGAATCAGAATAACGAGATTTTAGCCTATTTGAACTTGCCTTATTTTACACGGCAAGGACTTATAATCAAGGAGATAAGTGGGTTAGTGACGGCGGTTACCAACATCTATTTGCTACTTATCTTGTTTACCTTGGTGGTTACCTTACTGGTTTCGAAAAAGATTACGCGTCCGCTGGAACAATTGCAACAAAAATTGGGGAGTATCGATTTGCGCAAGCGGAACGAGAAGATTGTTTACGAGCAGCAGGATGAGATTGGCGATTTGATTCACGATTATAATCGGATGGTAGAGGAGTTGGAGCGGAGTGCAGAGCTGCTGGCTCGATCGGAAAGGGAATCGGCCTGGCGGGAAATGGCTCGTCAGATTGCCCACGAGATTAAAAATCCGCTCACTCCGATGCGTTTGCATATTCAGTATTTGCAAAAGCTGATGCAAGATGAGGGAGCCGATTACCGGAGTCGGATTGAAAATACTGCGGCGGTTTTGATTCATCAGATAGACAGTTTGAATGAGATAGCGACCGATTTTTCCAACTTTGCGTCCATTCGTCAGGCGCGTCGTGAGTCTGTATCGCTTTACCGGGTGGCAGAGGAGGTGTTGAATTTGTATCGTCCGAGCGAGCAGGCAAGTTTTCAATTGCAAGCCGAGAAAGACGAAGAATATATCGTTGAAGCTAATTCGGAACAGATACGAAGGATGCTTATTAATTTGATTAAGAATAGTTTGCAGTCGATCTTGCCCGATCGGCCCGGTCGGATTGAGCTGCGTTTACGTGCCTTGGGTTCCGAAGTGGAGATTAGCATTCGCGACAATGGAAAGGGTATTTCGCCCGAGGTACAGGAAAAGATTTTTCAACCTTATTTTACCACTAAATCGAGTGGAATGGGTTTAGGCTTAGCCATTGTGAAAGGGATTGTCGATGAGTGGGGCGGGAGTATTGAATTCACGACCGATCCGGGTTCGGGAACTCAATTTACGATTCGTTTTCCTGTAGGTTAAGCCGAGGGGGTGAAGCTCACGGGAAAGCTCGAAAATCATTCAAATTGGGAGTTTTATTCTTTTGGTTGAAAAGAGAATGGATGGTTTAGCCCAAAAACAAAAAGGAGGAAAATCGACGATCTTCCTCCTTTAGGATAATGCTGTGATGGGTTAGATTACATCATTCCACCCATACCGCCCATACCGGGAGCTCCTCCCATTGGCATTGGGTTTTCTTCTTTTTCTTCGGCTAACACACATTCGGTAGTAAGGAACATACCGGCAATCGAAGCAGCGTTGATAAGCGCAACGCGAGCTACCTTGGTAGGATCGACTACACCGGCACGAATCAGGTTTTCGTACTTATTGGTGCGTGCGTTGTATCCAAAAGTGTTTTTGAGTTCTTTTACTTTTTGCGCTACGACAGCACCGTCGAGTCCTGCGTTTTCAACAATCTGACGGAGAGGTTCTTCGAGTGCACGGCGAATGATGTTCACACCGGTTTCTTCGTCTTGGTTGGCAGGTTTTACTTTTTCCAGCGCTTTGATAGCACGGATGTAAGCTACACCGCCTCCGGGGATGATTCCTTCTTCGACAGCTGCACGAGTAGCGCTAAGCGCATCGTCCACACGGTCTTTTTTCTCTTTCATTTCCACTTCGGTAGCTGCACCAATGTAGATTACTGCTACTCCACCGGCTAATTTAGCGAGGCGCTCTTGTAATTTTTCGCGGTCGTAATCGGAAGTGGTGGTCTCCATTTGGGCGCGGATTTGAGCAACGCGAGCGTCGATCATTTCTTTTTCGCCCATTCCATTCACGATGGTGGTATTGTCTTTATTGATGGTTACTTTCTCGGCTGTTCCAAGCATATCGAGGGTTGCGCCTTCCAGTTTCATTCCTTTTTCTTCGGAAATAACAGTACCACCGGTGAGGATAGCGATGTCTTCCAACATTTCTTTACGACGATCGCCGAATCCGGGAGCTTTAACCGCAGCTACTTTGAGCGATCCGCGGAGACGGTTAACCACGAGGGTAGCCAGGGCTTCGCCATCGACATCTTCGGCAATGATTAAGAGAGGACGACCACTTTGAGCGGCTGGTTCGAGTACGGGAAGTAAATCCTTCATGGTCGATATTTTCTTGTCGTACAAGAGGATGAATGGGTTATCGAGTACCGATTCCATTTTTTCGGTATTGGTAACGAAGTAGGCCGAAATGTATCCGCGGTCGAATTGCATTCCTTCTACCACTTCCACTGAGGTGTCGGTTCCTTTAGCTTCCTCAACGGTAATCACCCCTTCTTTTTTAACGCGCATCATAGCTTCGGCGATTAATTTTCCGATAGCTTGATCGTTGTTGGCCGAGATGGTTGCTACTTGTTCAATTTTATCGTTGTCGTCGCCAACTTCTTTCGATTGAGCGCGGAGGTTTTCGATTACTTTTTCGACTGCTTTGTCGATACCACGCTTAAGATCCATGGGGTTTGCGCCGGCGGTAACGTTTTTAAGTCCTACGGTAACAATCGATTGAGCTAAAACGGTAGCCGTAGTTGTTCCATCGCCTGCATCGTCGCCGGTTTTCGAAGCCACTTCTTTTACCATTTGGGCACCCATGTTTTCGAAGATATCGGATAGTTCGATTTCTTTCGCAACGGTAACACCATCTTTGGTTACTTGAGGAGCACCGAATTTTTTATCGATAACTACGTTACGACCTTTGGGTCCGAGGGTTACTTTGACAGCATTTGCCAATTGATCGACTCCTTTTTTCAGCGCATCGCGAGCGTCGATATTGAATTTGATTTCTTTTGCCATTTTTTAAATGATTAAAAAGGTTAATATTGATTTTTAGTTGATTCGATAGGATTATTAGACAATTGCCAAAATGTCGGATTGGTTCATAATGAGGTAGTCTTTACCTTGGTGGGAGATTTCGGTTCCGGTGTATTTACCGTACATTACTTTGTCGCCTACTTTTACTTCCATTTTTTCTCCTTCGGTTCCATTTCCAACGGCGACGACCTCTCCCTGGAGTGGTTTTTCTTTGGCTGCATCGGGGATAATGATGCCGGAGGCGGTTTTTGTTTCAGCTTCGATGGGTAGCACTAAAACTCGTGTGCCAAGTGGTTTAATGGTTAGTTCAGACATATCCGTAAATTTAAGTTAAACATGGTTGGTTATTACGGGTGGGGCATTGTCTAAATGTGTGCCAAGAGCAAAAAGCTGTAAAAATTGCAGTTGGTTTATCAAAAAGGGGGGTTAAAGGGGCGAGAAATGAGGTTAAGACTGAATTTTTGGCAAAAATGAACTGAATGGGAGGGTTGTAAATAAAAAATGTCAGGTTGCAAGCTTGTGCGACCTGACATTTTTAAATAATGTCTTAAGAGAATAAAGATTATTCTTGCGTTTCTTCTGGTTGGGTAGTTTCGAGGTTTAATTCCTGGGTGGCAGGAGCTTCGGTATTTTCGGCCGGCATTTCGAAATTACTGAAGTCTTGAATGTTATCGCGTTGCGAAAAATCGACTTCTTCCATAATTGCCTGATTGGTATTCATTTCGGCGCGAGGGATGGTTGCGCTAGCTGCAATGGAGAAAACCAACAGGGCAATAGCCAGCGACCAGGTTGCTTTTTCGAGGAAATCGGTTGTTTTCCGAACTCCAAGGGCTTGATTTCCACCACTAAAGTTGGATGCTAATCCACCACCTTTCGAATTTTGTACGAGAACAATTAAGATAAGCAGCAAGGCTGCAATGAAAATGAGGATGGAAACTACAACGTACATAATATTAGGCTTTTGAGCGATTTTTTAATTCTTCTATCTTTTTAATTTGGCGAGCAAAATAAACACTTTTTTCGGGATAATTCAAACTTAATTTTTCATAGGCTAGTAGGGCTTTTTCGTAATGACCCTGAGCAAGATAAATCTTGGCCAGGGTTTCCGTCATGAAGTGATCGGATTCTATCTCGGAATCATTCGAAAATTCAGGTTCTTTTGGTGGTGTGGGGGTTGGTTGCCCGGACTTTTGAGTGGGTTTAATTTTTGGATTTAATTCGATGAATCGGTCTATCAAGTCGATTGCTTTGGAGGATTCTTGGTTTACGGGAGCGTTGTTATCCTGAGGCTTGCTATCGTTCAGAAAGGCTTCGAGATAATCGTTGAGTGGATTAACAGCACCGGCAAGTTGGTCGAAATAATCGAGACCGGTTTTTTCGTTTTCCGAAACCAGAATGAGCAGCTTACTGCGCATGCGTTCGTGGTATTTCCGTTCTCTTTTGAGGGTGGGAAGCTTCGCTTTTTCCGGCTGTATGGAATTATAGTCGGTTTTTTTGGGTTCCTGTTCCTTAGGCCGAAGGTCCTGAGCTGCTTTATTGGTTTCGGCAGCGATCGCGCTTCCATGCAAGTATTCATAAATAGCTTTACGTTGGGGGATGTGGGCGGCAGCAATGCGCAGTTCTTTTTTGAAATCGTGGTGTTCGAGGATCCAAAGGTTTTTGAGGTAAAGTAAGCGAGCAGCCTGAAAATAAGGGAAAGAACGGAGCAATTCACGCAAGTCCACCAAGGTAGATGCATTGAGTTCTGCGGGATGTTGCAAAAGATGATAGAATTCCGTTTTATTCATTCCCTAAAGATGCTTTTACCAATTCACAACCGATTCGTTGAAAATATCTTCGATTAAGCGATTCACAATGAGCTCGACCAGGCCGTCCTCGACCGAACTGAATTCGGTGTTTCCGTCGAAGTCTTCGAAACGAGTAAAGGTTTTGTCGAAATTGAATTTTTCCTCGTATAAGCTGGTGTAGCGCATTCGAATGGAAATGGTAAGTCGGTTTTTGGCTGCTAAATCGTCGCCCTGAATAGAAACCGGTCGTACATCGTAGGCTGTAATGGTTCCGTCGAAATCCAGATCGCCCATTCCATTGATCGATTTCAGGGGTGTTTGCGATTCCATTTTGTCGCGCAGTTTATCGGTAATGAGCTGAGCTAAGTTTGGATTAACAATGGTAGCTGTATTCACCAGCGGTTGCACCGAGAAGGTTTTCGCTTCGACCGGGATCGATGCGCCGGAGGTGCTGTATTTAATCTTCACACACTGATTTCCTGCGAGAAGAATCATGATTAGCAGCAGCGAACGCACAAGTGTTTTGAGCTTGAGAGAAAGGTTAGCAGGAGCAAGAATAGAACGGTGCATAGCAGAATCTCCGGAAGCTTATAGGTTGAGGTCGTAATCTTTAATTTTTCGATAGAGGGTTCGCTCGGAAATGCCTAATTCCTGAGCTGCCAGCTTTCTTTTTCCCTGGTGCTTTTCCAGCGCTTTTTTGATGAGTTCAATTTCCATGTCGGCCATCGAGAGGATTTCGTCGCGCACTTCTTCCGCTTCGGCTTCCTGAATATCCTGATCGATGTTGAGTTCCGGTTCGTAATCGACGTTCTCCCTTTCTGTGCGTTTGGCAGGAACTAGTAGAGAATTATCCCGAAAATCCTGAATAACACGCGTTTTCTCTTCTTGAAAAGCGAGGTCGGTTCGGCCGCTGGATTCCATGAGTTCGTTGACGAGTTTTTTCAAATCGTTCATGTCGCGTTTCATGTCGAAGAGGATTTGATACAGGATTTCGCGTTCGGACGAGAAGGTTTTTTCGTCGATAGGTTTGTAGAGTGCCGGCAGGTCGTTATGTGCGGTGGTTGGCAGGTAGCTGCGCAGTTTATCGGCCGAGATGAGTCTTTTTTCTTCGATGATGGATATTTGCTCGGTGATATTTTTGAGTTGGCGGATATTTCCCGGCCATTTGTATGCATTGAGTAGGTTGACCGCTGAATCGTCGAGTTTGATAGAAGGCATTCGGTACTTCTCGGCGAAATCGTAGGCGAATTTTCGAAATAGGAGGTGAATATCGGCTTGGCGCTCGCGGAGGGGAGGGATGCTGATGGGAACCGTATTGAGCCGGTAGAAAAGGTCTTCGCGGAATTTCCCTTTTCGGATGGCATCGGTGAGTTGCACATTGGTTGCTGCTACTACACGCACATCGGTTTTTTGCACTTTCGAAGAGCCAACCCTGATAAACTCGCCGGTTTCCAGTACTCGCAGCAAGCGCACTTGAGTAGCTAACGGGAGTTCGCCCACTTCGTCGAGGAAAATGGTTCCCTTATCGGCTACTTCGAAATAGCCTTTCCGCGATTCGGTGGCTCCGGTAAAAGATCCTTTTTCGTGACCAAACAGTTCGGAGTCGATGGTTCCTTCGGGAATTGCTCCACAGTTGACCGCAATGTAGCTTTCGTGTTTGCGAATGCTATTTTGATGGATGATTTTTGGAAAAACTTCTTTTCCCACTCCGCTTTCGCCGGTAATGAGGACCGAAAGGTCGGTTGGGGCTACTTGCACGGCAGTATCGATGGCTCGGTTAAGGCCTTCGGAGTTGCCAATGATTCCAAAACGTTGCTTTATCTTCTGAAGTTCCATGACACGATTTCAATATTGGGGACTGACAAAATTACAGTTTTTCTTGAAACGAGCAGGGTGCGGAAGGGAAGAATGTTTCAGGGTCGCGATGGATAAGGAGAGCTTTATGAATTAATAACTTTTTACCACCTCCCAGACAAAGGCCCGAACGCCTACATCGAGGTTAATTTCGTCGAGTTTCTTCACTTTTTCGAGCAAAGGATCCACTTTGTCGGATGGGATAATGGTAAGGACTGCCGAGTTCATTTCGGGCCAGGTGTGTGTGCCCATGCGGGGTTCGCCGTTCACACTACCGCGTCCTTTTACGTCGCTCCACCAGGAATAGCCACGAATTTCGAGTAAATCGAGCAGATACTCCACGCGCTCGGTATTGGCTTGATTGAATACAATAAAAACAGCTTGCATCATGGTTAAAAAGTATGTTGGGCCGATAAAACTTGCTTGGTTTAGCAAGTTTTATCGGCTTGGATTAACACTTGAGTTTATTCTAATTCGGTGAATTTTGCCCGTAAGCGGCCGGTTTTATCGCGTTGACCAGTTTTTGCCATCATCGCATATAAAATAGGGATAAGCACCAGGGTAATTAAAGTTGAGAAAAGCAATCCTCCAATGACGGAAATACCCATTGGGCTCCAGATCTCCGATCCTTCGCCACTGCTCAAGGCTAAAGGCAGCATACCGAGGGTAGTGGTAAAGGCTGTCATAAGAACCGGACGCAAACGCGATTTTCCGGCCATGATGATGGCATCTTCCAATCGATTGTCGCGGTCGCGCATCAGATTGATATAGTCGATGAGCACAATGCCGTTTTTAACTACAATTCCAATGAGCAAGACAGCTCCTAAACCCGCAATAATGGAAAGGGTGGTATTGGTTAAGATTAAGGCGTAAAATACTCCCGAGAACGCGAATGGAATGGAGAACATAATGACAAATGGCATGATGAAAGACTCGAACTGCGAAGCCATTACGATGAATACCAGCACAATACTCAGAAGCAGCAGGAGGCCCAAATCCATGAAGGATTCTTGTTGATCTTTAAAGGCACCACCCACTACAATTTTAACATCGTCGGGGACTTCCACTTCGCTCACGCTCGCGTTGATTGAATTGGCCAATTCGCCCAACGAAACATTTTCGGGTTTCACCATAACGGTAACCAAACGCTCTTTTTTCTTATGCTGAATGGATGGTGGCGAGAAATATTCCACTACTTCGCCAATCTCTTTCAGTTTAATTCGTTGTCCCATTTGGTTCACAATGCTGATGTTTTCGAGGTCGGTGATGGAATTACGGTATTCCTCTTTGAGGCGAATGCGGATATCGAATTCGCTTCCTTCCTCGCGGAACATGGCGGCGGTAAGACCCGATACCCGATTTCGGATTTGAGAGGAAACGTTGGCCGTGTTTAGCCCATGTCCGGCAATTTTCTCCCGATCGAGAATTACTTGTAGTTCCGGTTTATCCGCTTTACGACTTATTTGTACATCGACCGCTCCGGGAATGGTTTCGAATCGATCGGCTAAATTCTTGGCTATCAGGTTGGTTTTGTCGATGTTGTAGCCATAAATCTCCACATTAACCGTGTTGCCGGTCATTCCTCCAAAACCGCTGGTAGTTGAAATATCGTACACAACTATTTCGGGAATCACATCGATTTTTTCCCGGAGTCGAGCCGCAACTTGCCACACATCTTCGGCACGCTCGTCGGGGTTTTTGAGTCGCATGGTCATGTTAATCACATTCGAACCGCTGGTTTGGAAGAGCGAGAACATGCTTCCTTCGTCGTCGGAACCGGCCGAGGTAGCCAGGATTTGGATTTCGGGGAACTCCTCAAAGACGAAAGATTCAATTTTACGAGCCACTTTCATGGTTTCTTCCACACGGGTACCGGTTTGTAATTCAGCATTTAAGGTGATACTCGATTCGTCGGTTTGCGGCATGAAGTCGGTTCCGATAAATTTTAGCAACACGAGGGACGAACCAAAAAGGAGCAGTGCCACAATCAGAATCATGGCTTTGTACTTGAGCATCCAGCGCAAGGTGCCTGTGTAAGTGTCTTCTAGCCAAGCAAGTAGCGGTTCGATGGTTCGTTCGTACAGGCTTTTCCGATCGGCATTAAGCGGACGCAATCGTAAAGCTGTGCTGCCATCATTGGTGTTAGGTAATGGCCGCAAAGGTCGAAGTAATAACCGTGATGGTAACAATCCAACCTAACTGTTTGAACATAACTCCTGTTAGCCCGCCTACGAGGGTGAGCGGGAAGAAAACGGCTACGATTACGAGGGTTGTGATAATGACCGATTGCCACACCTCGTTGGTGGCGTAAACGGCTGCTTCGCGCGGGCTACTACCCCGTTCAATGTGTCGGGTAATATTTTCTAATACCACAATAGCATCGTCGACCACCATACCAATAGCAATGGAAAGCGAGGTAAGGGAGATTACATTGATGCTGTTTCCGCTCACAAAAAGGTAAATGAAAGAAACAATGAGCGATATCGGGATGGTAAGCACAATGATGAAGGTTGCTCTCCATCGGCCCAGGAAAAACAGGACCACCAGAACGACGAAGAATAGAGCGTAGAGCAGGGTGGACGAAAGGTTATTGATGGAACCTTTAATGAAGTGCGAGGTGTCGAGTATCAGGTTGATTTCGATATCGGGCGGTAAGGTCTTTTTTAAATCTGTGAGCATCGCCTGTACTTCGCGAGCTACTTGCACCGTGTTGGCACCCGATTGTTTCATAACGAAGAAGCGCAAACCGGTTTCCCCGTTTATCTTCTCGTCTTGCGAAATGTCTTTTTCGCGATCGTCAACATCGGCTATGTCTCTCAAATAGATGGGTTTGCCATTGAAGGTTCCAACTACCAGGTGATTCAGTTCCGCGCTTTCTTTGAACTCCCCTTGAACCCGTAATTGGTAATCCATCAGGCCCATTTTGATGCTGCCGGAGGGCAAGTTCATGTTCTCGGCCGAAATAACTGCTCCCAATTGTTCGATGCTCATGTTGTAAGCATCGAGACGTTGTGGATCGACTTCAACATAAACGATTCGTTTGGGAGCACCCATCATCCCGACCGATCCAACTCCTTCGATTCGATTCAGAGGATTGATGAGTTTTTCGTCGAGAATTCGCTCAATGCCCGGATAGCTTTCCTTGGCGGTAACTGCATAGAAAACGATGGGCATCATGTTCGTATTGAACTTGAAGATGGTTGGCCGTTCTACATCTTCCGGCAGAAACTGAAAGGTTCGGTCGATTACATCGCGGATATCGTTGGTGGCTTCGTCGAGATTCGCTTCCCAATCAAATTCCAGGGTGATGATGGATAGATTATCGGATGAGGTAGAAGTGATTTCCTTCAGTTTATCGACCGAGTTAAGTGCATCTTCCAGGATTTTCGTAACGTTTTGTTCAATATCGGTTGCGTTGGCACCCGGATAAGTGGTAATAACCGAAAGGAAAGGAGGATCGAGTTCCGGGTATAAGTCGATGGGTATTCGGGTTAGCGAATACAGGCCCATTACGACGATGGCCGTAAAGATCATTACGGTTGTAATGGGTTTACTGACAGCGGTTTTGTAAATGCTCATAGCTTAGCTATTAAAGTTTTAGGGAATGATTTGAACGGGTACTCCATCTACTAAACGGCTCTGACCAAAAATGACCACCTGGTCGCCTTCGTTCAGGTTATTGGAGAAAACTTCAACTAAATCGTCGTAGCGCGCGCCCATCGTAACAACGACCCGCACTGCCCGATTGTTTTCAACTTTGAAAAGGTATCGTTCGTTCGATCCTTGCAATTTCAATACGGCAAGCGAAGGAAGCAAGAGCGATTCGATGCGGTCGATGGCGATGCTTACTCGAGCGAACATCCCGGGTCGTATTAATTCTTCGGCATTATCGACCATGATTTCGACCTGGAAGCTCCGAGTGGCAGGGTCGATGGTTGGATGAATCCGATAGATGCTGCCTTTGAATACTTTATCGGGGTACACATCGCTCACCAGTTCGATTTCCATTCCCACTCGAATGGAAGGAAAGTACGTTTCTGAGATGGGGACCATCGATTTGAGTTTGTTGATTTGCACCAGCGAAACAACAGCCGATTTGCCCGATTGGGTGGTTGGTGTACCGGAGTACATTTCGCCCGATTCGAAATATTTACCCGAAATGATTCCGCTGAAAGGAGCTCGTAGTTCAATGTTTTTCCGAAGGAAGGCTACATTGGATTGAGCTATTTCGTATTGCGATTGGGTTTGGTCGAACTGCTGTTGCGCAATGGAGCCAAGCTTTCGTAAAGTATCGAGTCGGTTAAATTCAGTTTCCAGTAGTTGTAACTGCAGTTCGGCTTGATGCAATTGCGTTTTGTCCATTTCCAGGAGGAGGCTTCCTTTGTTAACCCTCGATCCGACTTCGACATAAATATTATCGATTCGACCGGGCGAAGAAGGTGATAAATGCAGCTCTTCGTATGCGAGCAAGGTCGCAGTATTTTCGATGGTGCGACTAACCTCCTGGCGTTTTAGTTCTACTACTTTGATGTTTTCTACTTTGGGTTCATCGACAGCCGTTTCGGTTTTTGATTCGGCTGGTTGGTTGCAACTGATCAAGCTAAGTGCCATGAACAGGACAAGCAGGTTGAGGATGTTTTTCATAGATGTGAAGGGAAATTAAATTTGTCCGTATAATTTTTTTAGTTGGGTGGAAGCATTGAGCATTTCCATGATGGAGCTGATGTACTCGTTCACGGCACGGAGATAATTATTGTCGGCATTAATCAGATCCAGTCCTGAAACCATTCCTTGCTCGTACTTGATGCGAATGTTATTGTTTACTCTTTCCGAGACTTCGATGTTTTTCTTTTGATTAATAAAGGCTTCGTAGGCATTGCTGAAATTGAATTTGAGTTGCTTTTCCTGAATTTTGAGCTGATCTTCCAGGAGGCGACGATTATTTTGAGTTGTTTGGAAATCGATAGAAGCTTGCTTGACTTGCGAATAGCGTTGGCCGCTCGAGAAAATTGGAATGCTTACCGAGAATCCGATTGCATTGTTGGGAACCATGTCGAAGTCGGGTCGTATAATTTTAATTGTGTGTTGATAGAAGGCTGAAATGGTTGGTAAGGCGTTGGCATATTGCATGTTAATCATTTTTTTACTGAGTTCTTCTTGTTTCAGCATGAGCTGATAATCGAAGTTTTGGCGCAGTTGCAGGTCGGTCATGAGTAAGTAGTCGAGATCCATGGTTGCGAGCACTTCATCGAGCGTATTGGTTGGGATTACTTCGTCGGATGGGTCGATTCCCAATTGCATCTTGAGCATGTTCATGGCCAGCTCTTTTTGCCGTTGTGTTTGGTTAACGGCATTTTTGAGCGAATTGAGCTGTATTTCGAGCTGATCGACATCGGTTTGTTCAATAATTCCCACTTCGCCCAGAGCGGCTGTTTTCTTGAATAAATCTTCCAGGTTATCGACATTCATTTCCAGTACTCGAAGTAATTCCTGGGTAATGAGAACAAGGTTGTAGGCATCGATTACCTGAGTTTCCACTTCTAGTTTCGACTTTTGTCGGTTCGTGGCAGCCATGTCCTGTGCAATACGTGCAGCCTGAATTCCCACAAAGTAGTTTCCGTTGAACACCAACTGACTCAGGGTAATGTTCATATTACTTTGAGGACGAAGCGGAATGTACTGTTCGGGCATTCCTTCGCCAAAACGGATAAGCATTTCGGCACCCATGAAGCTTTGATAATCGAGCTGTGCGCTGGCTTGGGGCAATCCGGCGGCAATACTTTCCAGAACGGCCCACTGCGATTTTTCTACTTCGAATTGGGTATTGGTTAAGGTGCGGTTGTGTTCAAGGGCGTACTGACGAGCCTCATCAAGGCTCAGGCTCAGCGACTGTTGAGCTTGTAAATTTCCAGGAGCCAATCCGAACAAACTTAGGGTAAGGACGAGAAGGATGGATTTGGTTTTCATCTGATTATGTTTAATAGTTTTTGATGTTTAGAGCAATGAAATTGGTTCAGTAGATGCTTTTGTTGATTCTTTATATTGATGGTAAATGGTATTGATTGGATTCTTTTTCCGGCATGATTCAACTTATTCGTTTGTTTTTGAATCGTGCGATTTTTCGAAATAATGTTCAATTAGTTTCATGCCTTTTGGCGTGCAAAGCCCGCGTAAATAGGGCATAAAAATATTGTCGCGTATTTCTTCTTCCGAGGGTTGCTGCAGCTTGATGCGGTCGTTGTCGAAAATGAAAAGATGAAGCTCTTGAATGAATACGTCAATCAGGTCGATGCGCAATTCGTTGCGAAACACTTTTTCTTTCAGACCTTTTTCCAATAAATGATACGAAGCCGAGTGCTGTTTGATGAATTCGTCGTTCCCAAAATAAATCCGATTCACTTTGGGAATGTAGCGCTTCATGTCTTCGATGAAAATAGGCGTAAGATTCTCCATGTTTTCTTTCTGTCGGGCCATGATGATGAAGATAGCCTCGATGGCATTCTCTGCTTGCTCCACAATTTCGAAATTGATTTGGTTCTGTTTTAAAAACAGATGAGCAAAAACCTCGATTACCAGATTTTCCTTGTCGCTAAAATGTTCATAAATGGTGCGTTTCGAAACGCCGAGGTCGAGAGCAAGTGCGTCCATGGTGATGTTCCGAATACCATACGACAAGTACTTTTCCGAGGCTGTTTCCAGTATTTTTGTTTTGATGTCCATTTGGATGATTTTGGTACGGCGAAACTAGAAAACTTTTTTGGTTTAAAAGTTTTCGTGAATTGAATTAATTCTTTTTAACGAAAAAAAGTTCATGCACTTAGCAGCATCAAAACATTACATTTGTCCGTTAAATTATTGCATCTGCCATACTCTTATAAAATGTCGAAATCGTTCAAAAGCATCCTGCAGCTACTCATCGGACTAATCGTAGCTTCGGTATTTTTATACTTCACACTCCACAATAAAGATTTATCGGAAATTTGGGCGGGCCTCCGCACCGCCGATCCTGCCTGGATGGCTTTTAGCTTCTCCATGCTTTTAATCGTATTCTATTTGAAAGCTGAACGTTGGAAGATTCTACTGGAAAATTCCGGTATGCAAGTCAAGTTTACCGATATTCTCAACTCGGTTGTTTTTGGATATTTCGTAAACTCCTTTACTCCCAAATTTGGCGAGATTATGCGCTGCACGAATATAAAGCGAACCCACGATTATAAATTTTCTCAATTGTTTGGGAGCGGGGTAAGCGAGCGTATTTGGGATGTCTTGATTTTAGGTGTTGGGGTGTTGATTGTTGGCTTGTTTGAGCTCGATAAATTTTGGGAGTTTTTCCTGCAAATTGGTAGTTCAACGCTCGAAGGCGGTTCAGCCTCGTGGCCTACCTACCTCTATTTGGCGATTGCTGTAATCGCCATGGCTGGTTTCTTTTTTCTGTTTCGGAAAAAGCTGATGCAAGTGGCTATTATTCAGCGTTTAGTGTATTTTGTTCAGGAAGTGGTTCAAACGGTTTTGCTTACTTTTCAAATTAAAAAGTATCCACGGTTCTTACTGTTAACTTTTCTTATTTGGTTCTTGCTCATACTCATGAATTATGGCTTTTTACAAGCCTTGAGTTTGACCGCCGGATATAGCTTTTATTTTGCTGCGGTTACCTTATTTATAGGTGGCATAGGTTGGGCTTTACCTGCTCCCGGAGGCATTGGCACCACGCATTGGTTCATCCTGCAGCTTTTCCTGGTCTTTGGACTTAGTGAGCAAGCCGGATTGAGCTTTGGTATTTTATCGAATGGGTTGAATTTCTTGTATATCGTAGCGACAGGTATTGTTTTTTGGATCGTTCAGGAGATACGCATTATTCGCTTGAGGAAGCACAACTCGTTACCTTTGAATACGCTTAACCCATGATAGATAAACGATTAGCGCCCTGGATTGCGCCGAGGTATTTGTCCTTGATGGTGAATGTTCGTCCTGAAATGATTGCGGCGAATCCGGCATATTTAAACGATTTATTGCATGCCGGTGTGGGTTTGTTCCGCATCAATGCTGCTTTTGGCACCCATGGGGATTGGATGGTGGTGCGCAGCGAGCTGAATCGAATTAACATCGAAGGAGGTCATTCCGGCAAGTTGATGCTCGATTTGGCCGGTCCGAAGAATCGGGTCGAGGAGCTTTATATCGATGGAAAACAAGTAGATGCTCTTCCTTTGCGAAAAGGACAATTCGCTTTCTTGAGCTCCGAGCCAACCGTGCAAGCAGGATCCTTGATTCAGTGTTCCGACCACGATTTTTTATCGCGGGCAAAAGCAGGGGAACTAATCCGATTCGACGATGCCCGGGTAGAAGGAATCCTGATCGCTCAGCAGGGAGGAGTTTGGCAGGTTGAAGTGAAGCGAGTGTTTGGCCATGCATATTCCTTGGCCGTCGGGAAGGGCATTAATTTTCCCGAAACCAATACGATTGGTCGTGGCTTAAGCGACAAGGATTTACGCGATTTGGAATGGGCCGCAAAGTACGCCGATGTGGTTAGTTTTTCCTTTACACGCAGTGGCGACGAAGTGAAGACGTTTCGCGAATTGCTGATTCAACGGAATCGAAGCGAGTTAGCCATGAATATCAAGATTGAAACCCGAGAGGCGATGGCTCAGTTGTCGTCGATTATAGCAGCTTGTGTCGAGAATCCTCCCTGTTCGGTAATGATAGCGCGGGGCGATTTGGTTTCGGAAGGAGGTCCGTCAAATTTAGGTATATGGCAGGAACGAATCATGGAAGAAGCTCGAAAAGCTCGTTTGCCACTATTTTTGGCTACTGGCGTACTCGATTCTTTTATTCAGTCTGGATTTTGGAATCGCAGCGAACTGTCGGATCGCTATTTCTTACGTTCGATGGATGCTTTTTTACTCGACCAGGGGCCTTACTTATTGGAAGCCATTCGACTTTGGAAAGAGATGGAGGAAAAGATTTCGGAAGCAGAAGCTTAAGAATCCTTAAGCTTCTTTCTCTTCCGATGGGTTCGATTTCTTCATGCGTCCGGCATTTTTTAGTGCTTGGTCGATTATCCATTCCATTTGACCGTTGATGCTTCTAAATTCATCAGCAGCCCATCGCTCCAATGCTTTCATCCGCTCAGGATCGAGCCTAACTACAAATGCTTTTTTCTTGGTCATACACGTTTTAGTAAATGCTTCCGGTGTTTACAACCGGTGTGGCGTCTTTGTCGCCACATAAAACTACCATCAGATTGCTTACCATGGTGGCTTTTTTATCGTCGTCCATATCAACAATCTTGTTTTTACTGAGTTCAGTCAAAGCCATTTCGACCATGCTAACAGCCCCTTCTACTATTTTAAAACGAGCGGCTACGATGGCTGTTGCTTGTTGTCGTTTAAGCATTGCTTGAGCAATTTCCTGAGCGTAGGCAATGTGGTTTATGCGTGCTTCGATTACGTGAATACCTGCAATTTCGAGGCGGGAGCGGATTTCATTTTCCAGTTCATTATTTACTTCTTCGCCACCCGAGCGGAGGGTTAGGTCGCTTTCTTCGATTTCGAAATTATCGTATGGATAAATGCCAGCCAGTTTTCGGAGGGCAGCTTCACTTTGAACGATTACAAACTGTTCGAAATCGTCGACATTGAAGGCAGCGCGATAGGTTTCTTCAACTTTCCAAACCAGTACTAAGCCAATCATGATCGGGTTTCCGATTTTGTCGTTCACTTTGATTGTTTGGCTGTCGAAGTTTCGAGCTCTGAGCGATATCTTCTTCTTCACATAGAAAGGATTAACCCAGTAAAAGCCATTGATTTTGATGGAGCCGACGTATTTTCCGAACAAGGTCATCACGACGCTTTGGTTTGGATTAACAATGGTGAATCCAATGGCGAAAAATACGCTGAGAAAGATTCCAATCAGAAACCAAAGATTTTCAACGTCGATAAGGATGTAGAGCGAGATGGCAAAGACTGCCAGGATGGCGCTAAGCATGAGGTAACCGTTCAACGGCTTACGTAATTTTTCTTGTTCCATGATGATGTGTTTTTGGTATTAAAATGATATCATAAAGCTAAGTGATTTTTCGAAGGGGTGCAAGTTTTTATGGGCTGAAGTGAAAAAAAGATTTAATTTGCCTGTAGCTATCTTCAAAGCTTTAATTTTCAAGCAATCAGAATCGAACCAAAATGTCGTTTTAACGTTTAAACATCCTTCAAATTCCAAGTAGTTGTCCAGATAGCATTGCTTGAGTCAGAATCGCTATTCGAGTCCCCATGAAGTCTTTCAAAATTCATATTTGCGACGATCATCAACTCATTACAGAGAGCTTGGTTTACATGCTTGAATCAGAGTTGTTTATCGAGCGTATTAGTGTGAGTCGCACGGCTGGTGCGCTGTTTGAGAGTTTAAGAAAAGAGTTGCCGGAGGTCATCATTCTCGATATCAATGTGAATAAGGTAAATATGTTGGAGCGAATCAAGGACATCCGTTTAATTCATCCCGACTGTAAAATCATCATTCTAAGTGCTTACGATTCGCCCGGTATCATTCGGAAAGCTATCCAGGAGAAGGTAGATGCTTATCTTTTCAAGACGGCACCTCGCGAAGAGATTCTGGAAGCGTTGCATGCTGTTTGGACCGGTAAGGTGTATGTAAGCGGAGCTCCGAAAAAGAATCAATCGGAGTTCGATGATCCTTTTCAACTTATAGAAAGTTTAAGCGAAAGAGAGAAAGAGGTAATCCGTTGTTTGGTAAAAGGATATCCGAATAAAAAGATTTCCGATGAGCTTCACATAAGCATTACCACGGTGCAAACTCATCGGAGGAATATTTATCGGAAGTTGAATTTGCGAGGCGTTGGGGAGTTAGTTTCATTTGCTTTGAATAATCAGATTTAGCAAAATTTTTAGCAGCTTAATCGGATTGATTCGATTGACAGGGTATCTTAAAACATTGCTTGATTCCACCGGCCTTGGGTCGTTCTACTTCGAATACTCCGTTAAGAATTTTAGCTCTTCGTCGAATGGTTTTTAGTCCGCTGCCACCCTGCATTTCCTCCGCATTTTCATCCAAAGAGTAAGCTATTCCGTCGTCGCTCAGGCATAATACCCAATGGGAGTCGATGGGTTTTAGGACGATGGTAATTGTTTTTGCCTGCGCATGTTTTAAGCTGTTATTCATGAGCTCCATAAAGGTCCAGTAGAAATATTCTTCGATTTGCCGGTTTGGGAATTCCAATTTATCCGACCATTCAAAATCGAAAATCATTTCCGGGTAGGCATCTTCCAGGCTTAGAATAATTTCTTCCATTGCGGCTATTAAGCCTTTTTCTCGGAGTAAGATGGGGCTGATAGCCTGGGAACTAGTTCGGATATCGGCATGAATTTGATCGATTTCGGAAAGTCGATTTCGTTTCAGATCTTCCGACGAGAACACATCTTTACTCAATTTCATTTTCAGACTGAGTAATTTAAGTCCTATTCCATCGTGGAGTTCCTGAGCAATTCGTTTGCGCTCGTCCGACAGTCCTTCCAGATACACTTTAGAGGCTTCTTCTTTGCTGAGGAGTAAGGCTTTTTCTAATTCAAAGCTACGTAGGGCTAAGAGGTAAAGTCCTCGACTAATGATGATTAGAAGCATAATTCCTTCGAAGAGGAAGAGCCACTGGAAGAATAGAAATTTTTCGAAGTCGTATTTCAGGTAAGGCAAAAGGGAGAACGTAAGGGCAAAGATGAGGGCCACACTAAACAAGAGTAGAAAGAGTAAGGGCTCGGCATCTCTGGTTAGCAAATAAGTTTTGATGTTGATGATGGTTAGTACAATAGGAACCAGGGTTAGCAGAAAGAGGGCGAGTTTGAAAACAAGCAGTGGAACACCCGGAATGTAAAAATAGGCGATGGTAATGAAAACCAGGGTTATTGCGTCTAAATCCGATCAGCATGCGCACCATTCGATGCCATGAGGTAGTAGTGTTTTGGTATGGAGGGATTTCCGACAGCATAAGGAATAGGAGGTAATAACTTATCAGCATGAAATAGTAGAGCGAGAAGTATGCTGCTTGTAGGTTTTTCCGTCGAGTAAGATGCGAAAGCTGCCATCGGAAATGAGTAGCACTCCGCAGAGGTTGAGTAGGTAGAGGGAATACAGGAAGTAAATTCTTTGTTTCAGGTAAAGGCTTAGAAATAGGCCTGCCAGGAACAATAGCGAGAAGACTCCGTAAATGAAGCCTTCATTAAATCGTCGGTCTGCAAGATCGTCGCGATAGCTTTCCGCATCCCAGAGGTAGAACGGCAGGAAGGAGGTTCCAAAACGCTTGTCGAGGTAGACGTAAATGGTATACCGATGATTTTTATCTACCTGAAATTCCACGGTGGGTAGCTTTGTTTGATTCAGGCTGTCGGGTAAATCCCGGTTCATTCCCAAATTTCCGAGAAAGGATATTTCCCCGGTCGATTCCTGATGCAAGTAGATGGAATATTCATCGAGCATGGGGTATTGATTTTCAAACATCAGGGTTCGGGGTTTAGTCGATTGAACATGAAATCGAATCCACCAGGCTTGGTTGGTGTAGGGTTTGGCGAATCCTTTTTTCGACACCGGAGCCCATTCATCCTGGTCGATAAGTAGGATTGATTCCAGTTGGTCGGTTTCCTTTATCGCTGGTAACATGAAAGCTTCGCCGGTAATTCGCGTTCGTGAAAATGCGTCATCCAACACCAAGATATTAGCCTGACCGGAGCTAACCGCAGTGTAGGAAAGTAATAGCCCGAAGAAGAAGATTAACCGTTTCAGCATGGGTAGTTTAAAACTCTAAAGTACTACCTATTGCTCGCATAAAAAATACTCACTTTTGAGTATTGGAACTCCCTCTCAATCCGGTCACTTTTGAACGCTTAAAAATTGAATTCACCTTAATTGAATCGCTTTTAGCGTGTTATTGACTACCATTTTTAATAAACTGATTATTCCAGCATGAAAACACTATTACGTCTTTCCTTCATCTTTCTGGTGCTCATTTACTTTCAGTCGAGGGCTTTAGCTACTGTTTGGACCGTTAGCAACGATCCGAACCGTCCTGCACAATTTACCAACCTGCAGGATGCTGTCGATGCAGCTTCGCCTGGCGATACCCTGCGAATTGCCGGATCCAATACGGAATATACCGGGGTTGAATTGTTCTTCCCGATGGTTTGGATTGGCGAAGGAGCGAGTAATCCCGATGGCTTTTCGACTTCCATTGGTGGATTACGTCTTAAAAATCTGAATAGTAGTCTCGGTTCGTCGGGGAGTAAATTTTTTGGTATTGCCTGGGGGTACGCATGGCCACTGTATGGTGTGGGATTGTACGGCAATTTTACCGGACAAACGGCCGGTGTTAATAATAGGTTGTCGGATATTCAATTTGAACGTTGCACTTTCCAGTATGAACCAGGCTTTTCGGATGGTATGTTTGAACAGATCCTATTTCGGCATTGCTATTTCCAATATGGGATTACCTTCAGCAGTCAGGGTCCATACTCCGGTGTTGTAGTTACCAATTCGGTTTTCTTTCATCAGAACTCCGGTGATATCAGCGGTCCGGGCTCGAACTATCCTTTGGGCGGTGGGGTAATCATTCGAAATTGCCTGTTCAATCAAAGTACCAGTAATGCATTTGATGCCAATAATTTGTTTGAGATTATTGTCGAGAACTGCATATTCTATAAATCGGAACCCACCGGTGCGCAGAACTCCGTTTTCAACAACAACATAACCTATCTCTGTAATAACAACACCTTGCCTTACGGGAGCAATGCAGGTTCGGGTAACTTAAGCAATGTGAACCCGCTCTATGTCGATTATCCTGCTTTGGGTGGTTCGTGGTCGTGGGCCTACGATTTTGGATTACAAGCCGGTTCGCCTGCCATTGGTACGGGAACCAACGGAACGAATATTGGCTTAACCGGTGGCAATGCACCAATTAACAATATTCCGGGTTACTCACGCATTCCGGTGGTAACTGAGCTTACGCTGCCCAGCACCTCGGTTCCGGTGGGAGGAAATTTACCTGTTCAGGTAAAAGCTAAAACCCGTAACTAAGTAATTGCTAAATCAGTTTGTATTCTTTAATCACTTCCGGAAAACTCTCTAGGTATGAAAACATTTTTCTTAACAAGCATAAGCATCATTCTATCCCTCTTTTCAGTTAGCGCCACTCAATGGACCGTAAGCAACGATCCAACACGTCCGGCTCAGTTTAGCAGTTTACAAGCGGCCTACGATGCTGCTTCGCCGGGCGATACGTTGTTGCTGTCCGGTTCGCAAACAGTTTATGAAGGTATCACCATGAGCAAACCCCTCACACTTATGGGCGAAGGGATGAATAACCCCGATGGGTACAATACGGTTATTTCCTACAG